>DATGGV010000056.1:0-260973 GCA_035308305.1 Candidatus Cybelea sp.
GGACCCGAGCACGTGCGTGGAACGCGCGATCAGCACGTACTTCGTCGCTCTCATCACACCGCCAAAGGGGACGAAGTGCCCCTCGAACCGGCGCCCCTTTGACCGGAACTTCAATTAGCTTTCGAACGGCCGCGCCTGCGAATTCTACTTTGCCTGACAAGTAGCAGACCCCCGCACCACGGGCAAGACTTCCCGCCCGGCTGCGGAACGGTTTTTACGATCACGACATCCGGCAAAGAAACCGTGCTGTACAGTTTCAAAGGCGACGGCTCGGGAGACGGCGCATACCCGCATGGGGACCTCCTCGACGTCAACGGCACGCTCTACGGTACGACCTCGAACGGTGGTTCGAGTTCACGCAAACGCCGTTACGCTATTGGATGCGGAACCGTCTTCGCGATTGCGTCGTCAGGAAAGGAAACCGTGCTCCACAGCTTCGGCCGCTCGGGGGACGGCAAATACGTATGCGAGCCTCATCAACGTAAACGGTACGCTCTACGGCACGACCACTGCTGGCGGCGCGAAGAACGACGGAACCGTCTTCTCGTTATCGCCATGAAACGGCTCGCCGTTGGGTTTCTTATCGCGACGACCTTAGCTGCGTCCGCAGGCCACCGTCCCGCGTACAGCGTGCTCTACGGTTTCAAGGGTCCTCCTGAAGACGGCGCATTCCCAGTTGCGGGCCTGGTTAATGTCAACGGTACGCTCTACGGTGCGACTGCGCTTGGGGGCTCGAGCGGCCTCGGCGGAACGGTCTTCGCGATCGCGACGTCCGGCGCGGAAACCGTGCTCTACAGCTCGGTGGCTCGGGAGACGGCGTAAGCCCTCTGGCAAGCCTCCTCGACGTCAAGGGCACGCTCTACGGCACTACCCATTACGGGGGTTTGGGTTCGTGCAGTTCTTCTGGCTATTCAGGATGCGGAACAGTCTTCGCGATCACGTCGTCCGGTAAGGAAAGCGTGCTCTACAGCTTCAAAGGCGGCTCTGGAGACGGCGAATACCCAACTGCAGGCCTGATTAACGTCGGTGGCAAGCTCTATGGCACGACCCTTAGTGGCGGCCCGTTCTGCAGCAAACGATTGCAGCCCGGATGCGGAACCGTCTTTTCTGTCACGCCGTCAGGCAAGGAAACCGTACTCTACACTTTCAAGGGCCACCCTGGGGACGGCAACGGCCCGGCTGCCCTCGTCAACGTCAACGGCACGCTTTACGGCACCACCTATCGTGGAGGCGCAACCAACGACGGGACGATCTTTTCGCTCACGCCATCCGGCACGGAAACCGTGCTTTATAGTTTCGTGGGCGACCGGCGAGATGGCGCAGCGCCACTCGCGGCCCTCGTCAACGTCGACGGCAAACTCTACGGCACAACCTCACACGGAGGGGTATACGACAAAGGAACGGTCTTCTCGGTTTCCACGTCCGGTAACGAAAAGGTACTTCACAGCTTCGGTGGCTCGGGGGACGGCGGATTGCCAATGGCGGCCCTCATCGACGTCAATGGCACGCTCTACGGCACGACCAGTGCAGGAGGCCACGGCTGCCATAGTCTCGGATGCGGGACGGTCTTCTCGCTAACGCCGTGAACCGGCTACGCGTTTGCCGCGCCAAGTGCTTTCGCCAATGTTCCCGTCCGCGCACGATCGATTACTATCCCGGCATCTTGGCTTCCGGTAGTAAACACGATCGTTTTCTTATTTTCCGGGTTGATCTGTACTCCATCGGTAAACCGTTGAATGCTCAGGATCTTAGAGAGCGGCCATGCGTAGCTGCTCATCGCTCCGACGAAGATAACGCGCTGGTTTGTAACGATGAGGCGGCCCTTGTCGTCCACGCTTGTGTAGGTTTCGCGAACGGGCGTCGATGTGTAGCTGCTGGCGTGCCAATAAAGGCCCCTCGCGATTCTGAAAGACGGCCCGCCGCTATGTCCTACGCGACGGGTGCGGGTATGCGTTCCAAAAACTTGGGCCTCAGATGCGTAGTACGCTACTTCACCATTTGCAAGACCGAGTTCCGGCACCGTCACTGGAACCATCGGGTTCTTGGCAATGTCCGCAAAATGTGCCTGTGCGACTGCCCGTACCTGCTGTCGCTGTTTGGATGAAGCGTTGGACAAGAGCACCATCAAGGCGACGAGGCCGCCGACCACGAGAAGGAAGACTAAGGCGCCCACGATCGCGCTCCCTCCGGCGTCCGGTTGCGTGGCGTGCCGCACGATATGATGAACGTGAGCAGCGTGTCTGTGGGCGTGCGTCCCGATCTGAGGCGGCTTCGCCATTAAGCGAACAGTGTTCGCGGCGTCAGGTGCCAAACCTGGCCTACGCGCGAGTATCGCTGTTGGGACACTCTCCCGCCGCCTGGGAAGCCATACGCAATGCTGCGGTGAATACTCTAAAGCACAAGAAGGAGCGTCGCTTTGAAGGCTTACTCGATCCGATGCGTCTTAGGGGTTTCTGCAGCTCTTGCAATCGCTGCGGGCTGCGGAGGAGCGCAGCCGCAGACAAATGCGCTGGCTCCCACCCAATCCGACGCGAAGAGCGCCTCGCCGGAGCAACGGGGCAGTGAACCCTCGCAGATTGCCGGCGGAGCCGCGACGCACGACCTCCTCTACGTGTCACATAAGGACGGCAGCGTAGACGTTTACTCATATCCCGACGGTAAGTTTGAGCGCCGGCTTTCGGAAGGAGCCTATGGTTTATGCGCGGATGAAAGCGGCGACGTTTTTATCCCCGAAGGCAACGAGATATTGGAATACGCCCATGGTGGTACGCGTCCGATTGCCGTATTGCGTAACGCGCCGGGAGGTTTCATCCAATCTTGCGCCGTCGACGCCCTAACCGGTAACCTCGCCGTTTCGGGAGACGCCGGCGCTCGACGGGGAGTCGCAATCTACGCCAACGCCGAGGGCACGCCCAGCTCGTACGCCGTCGGCGACCGCAACGTTGCGTCTTGGTCGTGTGCGTACGACAACGAGGGGAATCTTTTCGTCTCGGATGCTACGCGTCTGCTCGAGCTTCCGAGGGGTGCTGCACGATTTAAAACCATCGCATGGAACGGGCTGCGCCCCGCCCGCCTCGGACCTATTCAATGGGACGGCAAATACCTCGCAGCATCAATCGGTGCTAGCGGTTCGGGGCCGGCGGCGATCTCCCATTACCGCGTTAGCAACGGCCGAGCTACGCTCGTTGACCAAACCGCGCTCAAGGGCGCGGAAAGCCCCGTCCAATTCTGGATCGATGGCGGCGGCGAGACCCCAACGCAGATCATCAAGGATGTCAGCGACGCGGTGGCGGCGGCGATCAGCCGGGCTTCGAAGTCGCGGGGAGTTTCAGTCGTCACCTATCACTACGACAACCTGCGAACGGGTTGGGACGATAGCGAATCCTCGTTGTCCTACCAGAACGTCAAAAACGGATCGTTCGGCTTACTTCACACGGTGACGCTCGACGACCAAGTAAGCACCCAACCCCTCGTCGTCAGTTATGCATCGAGAAAAGGCGTCAGGTCATCCAGCGGGCACGACGTTGCATACGTCGCGACGGAAAGCAATACCATCTATGCAGTCGACTCAGTGACCGGGAAGATTCTCTTTTCACGGAACTTGGGTAATCCGGTTCAGTCGCCGCTGGGTTGTACCGCCAACGGCCCAAACGTCGGAATCGACGGCACGCCGGTTATTGATCTAAACGCGAACGTGATGTACGTCATTGCGTACACGACTGCGTATACGCTTGAGAGCTACACGCCCATCTATGTCCTTCACGAACTCAGTTTGACGGATCTCAGCGATGTCGTAACGCCCGCAGTAGTCTCTGCTTCGCACTCCTTGAGCAATGGCACCACGTATACATTTAGCGCAGCCGTCGAGCGACAACGGCCGGCCCTGCTGGAAGCAAACGGCAACGTCTACGCGGGATTCGGCAGCTTTTGCGATTACAGCGGATCGTTATCGCGCGGCTGGCTGCTCGGCTGGAAGGCGGGATCGCTGACGCCGCTTGCGGCGAACAGGCTGACCGACAGCCGTGCTAAATCGCCCGATGACTTCTTCCTGTCGGCAATCTGGATGTCGGGATACGGTCTCGCAGCCGACCCGTCGGGCAGCGTATACTTCGTGACCGGCAATTCGGACCCATCGAGCTATAACGGCGTCACGAACGTTCAAGAGAGCGTCGTCAAGGTCAGTTCCGATTTAACGAAGCTCCTGAGCATTTTCACGCCGCGCGACGTCAAACAACTCGATGAAGGCGACGTCGACTTCGGGTCGGGCGGGGTACTGCTGCTTCCCTCGACAACCCCGTATGCCGTCGCAGCCGGCAAGACTGGAACGATGTTTTTGCTCGATCAGACTCACCTCGGAGGATTCGATAAGCATCGTAACAACGATCTGGCCGAGAAGCAGATCGGTGGATGCTGGTGCGGCCAATCGTACTTCGATGCCGCGAAGGATTCCCTGCCTCGCATCGTTGCCAGCGGCGGCAACAACGTGACGATCTGGAAAGTCAAGACCTCGCCGAAGCCAACATTGGTGGCTGCGGGAACGTCGCAAGGGTTACCGAGTGGTCAAGATCCCGGTTTCTTCACGACCATCTCGTCGGCGGGCAGTGAGTCGGGCGCGATCATTTGGGCGGTGGCCCGGCCTCAGTACGTCCCTGGAAGCGTCACCCTTATGGCGTTTAAGTCTGAGCCTCGAGGCGCAAGCTCGACGCTCGACACACTCTACCAGGCGACGGCGGGCTATTGGACGGCGACGCAGGCAAACGCAAATATCGTTCCCGTCGTAGCAAACGGCAAAGTGTACGTTGCTAGCTACGAGCAACTCGACATCTTCGGCCTGGGAGGTTCGTCTCCGGTCAAGGCCGGACCGATGGTGGCCAGCCTGATCTACCGCACGACCTTCAGCGCTCGGAACGAGGTTACCGGCAAGCTCATCGAGATTAGCGGTTCGTTTCTCGCCCTGCGCACGCGCACCGGAAGATTCGTTCGGGTCGACGACTCCGATGCGGTGCGACATGAGCGAAGCGCCGTTTTGATTGTGGGCAGGCCTTTCAACGTGCGTGGGACGTACGATGCAGCCGGCGTTCTGCATGCCGCGGCAATCGAGCGAGCTAAGCCTTCGCCGGACACGTGGCCACCCGATCGCTGAAGCAGGCCTCGAGTACGGGTGGGACAGTCGAGCCACAGCGCCTAACCTCAGGCGCAGACATGGCTCAACGACTGCGTGTCTTTATCTCCTCTCCCGGCGATGTGGCGCCGGAGCGTTGGCGTGCGCTGCTGGCCACCGGACCGCGCAGGACTCCGCAACCGTACTGCACCCGTATCGGCTCGGCGGTAGTGCGCTTATCGCGGCCGCTTTGCCAGTCACCGCATTGATCGAAGGCCTTGCCTGAAATGCGGCAACGCTGCATCGCAGTGGTCCGAACCTTTCTCTTAGACGGCATTCCTTCGTGGCTGCGCCAAGGTACGGCTCTCGTTATCGTGTGGCTCGCGTTCATGACGGCGATTACCCTGTGGACCCCGTGGAACGATCTGGACCATCGCTACTTAGAGCATTTGGAGGCGTCTCAGGATCTCTCGCTCTACCCGAGCATGCAGCTTGTCGACGTAAGGATCGACGACTCGGGAACTCCGGCAGCCATTGGGCGCAGCCGCTGTATGATAGCCGGTTTCGTCGATGGGCTCGTCGACCGCAAGCAGCGCCCGGCCGCCCTTGTACTAGACTTCGCGTTTCATCCCGCCCCGCCCACGCCGCCATGCCAAGCGGGAGACGCGGCACGCAGCAGATCACTTTCCGCTGCGATTACTAAAGTGGAACAAAGCGGAACCAGCGTCTACACTACCGTTGGGGATCTTCCATTGAGCGATACCGGGACGATAACGGGTACGCCGGCTCCGCTCGACAGCGCGGTAGCTTCAGCTATTCCTTCCGGGCACATCGGGCACACGCAAATGCGCTTCCCGGGCCGGCCTATGTACCAGCGCTGCTACCAGCCGGCGGGCTTTCGCGGGGGCGAGGAATGGTCGACTGCAAGAGACATCTGGTCGATTCCAGATCTCGTCACAATCCCGGACATCGCGCAATCCAGCGTCTCGCTCTGCAACACGTCGCCGGAGATGGTATTCGTCGGTCCTACGCCGCTGCCGACTTCACCGCCAAAGGTCTATGCAATCTCTATCTCAAAGCCATTTCCAAACAGCGCCCATTTTGGCGGGAACTATGTCGTTCTCGGTACATTACGGTACGACCAACCGGCCTCACACCTAGTAGATGAATGCGGGACTCCGTCAAGCCCTCCGATATGGTGTAAGGAGAGCGGCCCGGAACTGCTCGCCTGGGCGATCGGCGACCGCTTATGGGAGCGACAAGCACAGGACTCGATCGGAGGTGCGCAATCCAGTTTGACGGTGTCGTCGCTCGACGGCATGCTGCTGCTTGCAATTCCCGCTTTTGCCGCGATCGTTGCATTGGCGTTTGCCGCCTGGTTTTTCTTACTGAAGCGCTTACCTCTCGGCTATGCCCGGCCATTCCTGCCGTGGACGGCTGCGGTCTTGGCCTCGGGTGTGGGCCTAATCGCCTTCTTCGAAGTGTTCCAGCGCTTAGCTCGTCACAGCGGCGTTCAACCGCAGGTCACGCTGGTCTCTACCGGCATGCTGCTCGCCGCAGCCCTGTGCGGCGTGCGCGGAAAGCAAATAGAGTTCGAGCAGCGCTACAAGATCGACGGTGCTCCGCCACCCGAGGAGTATGACTACGATGTCTTCATCAGCTATGCGCACGAGGAGCTAGCCTGGGTGCTTGAGCATGTTTGCGTTCCGCTCAAGGCTGCGAGGCTCGCTGATGGCAAGAAGCTGCGCCTTTTCTTCGACACTGACACGATTCGTGTCGGCACGGCCTGGCAGGATAAGATATCGCTCGCAATTGATGGCAGTCGATTCATCGTCCCGATCTATTCCGAGACATACTTTAGGAAGCCATATTGCAGATTCGAGGTTAAGCGGGCGCACTTGAAATGGATTGGCGCAGGGGCTGAGTCGCGTTGCGTGCTCCCGATCTTGCGCGGAAGTGCAGCCGCGCTGCAGAGCTCGCGGGATTTCCTGACGGTTCGCGATATCCAAGCCATCAGTATCGACGACCGGCCCAATATCGTTGAAGAGGTCGTTACGGAGATTGTCGACCGACTTTCGCGTAACGTTCCAGCAGCAGAGCAACCACAGGCAAACGACTCACCTAAAGGGAGCGCCGACGATAAGGGCGCAGGTACGGACGAAAGTGAATAGGGCTGCGCTTGGAGGTACTTATGATTGGTAGGCATGGTGGCTTTTTGCTAGCCGCGGCGCTGCCATTTTTGGCGACGCCCTGCCGCGTCGATGCGTCGTCGGCGCTTACGGTGGCGCAGATCAGGCGTGATGGCAATCCGGTCACATCGCGGGAGATGGGAATTACTCTGCACAGTCTGAGCGGACGCGTAGTGCGCCAAGGACTCGAAGTCGGCGACTCGCTACCGAACGAGGTCAGCGTGGATGTCCCCAGCACCGATGCGGTCGAGATCGCGTACACCGAAGGCGGTAGAGCCAGCACAGCCACGTTCGAGCCGGGATCCACGGGCACGCTATGGCGCGCGGGTGCGCGGGAGTTGGTCATGGTGCGTACGGGGCGGATTGCGTTTGATGATCCACTGAGGTTTTTCAATGTGCGCGCGCCCAGCTTATCACTCTCGCACAACCTCACCGCGTTTTCAGTGGACGTCAAGCCAACACAAATCACCGTTGCATGCAGTCAGGATTCCGTTAATGTCGACTTGCTGCGAAGCTCCCATGTTCAGCGTATTGACAGCCTTTCCGCGCAGGGACGTGCAGCAGTAACCTACACCGTGACGGATCAAGGCCCAACCGCTAGCGTTCCGCTCTCCGAGGTGCTAGCTGCCGCGAATGGCGGCGACGCCGTAGCCGAATATAACGCCGGCGAAAGGTACGAGTACGCTGACGATAGCCTTGACGACACGCCGATTGATTATGGGACTGCTATGCATTGGTACCGTCTCGCCGGCGCTCAGGGCAATCCCGAGGCTGAGGGCAGCGTCGGCACCATGTACTACTACGGTCTTGGTGTGCGGCGAGACTACGCCACTGCACTCAGCTGGTATGAGCGTGCCGCCGTACAAGGCGATGATCGTGGTGAGTACGAGGTGGGAAGCATGTACTATTTTGGCGACGGCGTGCCTCAGAGCTACTCGACCGCTCTGCACTGGTACGAACTCGCCGCCGCTCAAGGAAATGCCGACGCCGAAAACAGCCTCGGCTTTATGAATGAGCACGGCCAGGCTCTGCCGCAGGATTACGCAACGGCGCTTAACCAGTACCAATTGGCCGCGGCTCAGGACAACGCTTACGCGGATGACAACATCGGTGTCATGTACGACGAAGGTGATGGCGTGGGGCGCGATTACGCGTCCGCAATTCATTGGTATGAACAGGCCTTACAAAACGGGCCATACAACTCAATTGCCCATTACAATATAGCGGTGACCGCCGAGCTTGGCCACGGCACGCCTCCGAACTATTACGAGGCATACAGCGAGTACTATCACTCAACCTTAGGTGGCTCGACGAAGTATGGCTATATCGAGGCCTGGACCAACCTAGGCCAGATGTACGAGCTTGGGCGCGTCCCCAAGAGTTCCGCATCCGATGCTCGGCAGGAGGCAATCCGATACTACCAGGTTGCCGCCGGCCACGGCTCTCCTCGAGCGGAGTTCCGCATCGGCTACCTATATGAGCGAGGTCGTTGGACCTCACGGAATTACGCGATGGCACTGCATTGGTACCGGTTTGCCGCTGCGCAGGGCGATGCCGATGCTGAGTATCGCCTAGGAGTAATGTACGACCAAGGTTTAGGTGTCGCCAAAAACTACTCAGAGGCCCTACGCTGGTACAGACTCGCATGGCAATCGCAAGCCGACCTATTCCTTCCGGCCTTTCACAGCCTCATGCAGAATTTTGCGGTAAATACTCCGTCTTCCCTTGAGGGCGTGGCTCAAACGCAGCCGAGCGCAGGATCGATCGACGCTGCGTACAGTCTCGGCGCTATGTTCGAGAACGGCAATGGAGTTCCACGGGATTATGCGACCGCCTTGCACTGGTATCAACTTGCCGCGGGGCTTGGTAACCCCGATGCGAAGGCTGCGGCAGAGCGCCTGTCGCGACTGCGTAGCAAACCGCCGCATTAAAAATGCGCGGCCTCGATGAAACTGCGCCAACGGGCGAGCGGCATTCCCGACCGTTGTCAATAAGCTCGCCGTAGGCCGCAACGACGGTGTTGCGGGAGACGCGCCGCCCCAACCTGCCGTGCGATTTGCCGGTGAAGCGGTTCTCGGCCATCGCGGTTCAAGACGACGTCGGGAACTCGCATGCTGGTAGGTGCCTTCAAAAGTGGTCCTCCCGGTTGGCTGTTTTCATTCTACACAAAATGGTGCATCATGGTTCCCTGACGGAAGGAGAAGAACCATGATTTCAGGCGGCAACGCAACGATCTTCGTTTCTGACATGGGCGCAGCGGTCGATTTCTATACCAGCGTCCTCGGCCTCAAGCTGACGAACCGCTTCGGCGACGCATGGGCGACCATCGAGGCGGGCAAGGGCCTGACCATCGGACTCCACCCGGCGTCACCAAAATATCCCGCCCCAGGAACCAAGGGCGCGATGGTGCTCGGACTAGAGATCGACGAGCCGATCGAAACGGTCGTAGCGCGGCTCAGCCAGAAGGGCGTCTCAATCAAAGGTTCGATCACCGAAGACGACGCCGGGAAGTTTGCGAGCTTGGAAGATCCCGACGGGAACCAAATGTACCTTTGGCAGACAACCTTCGACGCCGCCGCAACGAGCGTGTAGAGCGCCATCAGAAATGAATCTATCTAGCGTTACTGATTGCTGCCCCTGCGGGTGAATCGACGCCGTCAGTAATAATCTTCTTTGGCCGACCACCGGCCGGGTAGCGCCAGAACCCAACATCCCCGGCGGCATAATCGGCCGCGACGACGGCTCTGTCTTGAATCCAGAATTGTCCAATGCCTCTCGAATGGTCGAGCGGTGTGGAGCCGACGAGCCTTCCGCTGCGACCGCGTATCGCAAACTCGTAAAGCGAATCGGCTGTCGCGTCGCCAACCGCGAGTCGAGTGCCGTCCCATTGCACCTGACCAGGCGATTCGATGCGTTGATTTAGTGCGATATTGGTAAATGTTCTGCGGCCAGCGGGAAGTTCGGCGATGATAACGCGGCCGGGAGAGCCGGTTAACCCATCGACGAATAGGTTGCCCGAATAATCATAACCAGACGAATCCACATAAGGTAAGCGAGAATCGCTGTAGGTTTGCAACAAGTGCCATCCTCGGCGATGTTCGTACCCGTAAAGGGAGATGCTGCCGGCACCATTGCTGGCAGTGTAGGCGTTATCAACAGCGAGGTCGCCGTTTATTGGGTTCACCGAGCAGTTCTGGGGATGCCCGTCGCTGTCGGTGATTGTCGCATTTGGTTTAGACCTCCCATGCGGATACTCTATGATTTTAGAGGTTTTAAAGTTCGTGATGAACACATCGCCAATTTCGTCAACGCACTCGCCGTCGGGTTGGGAGAAGCCTGTTAAGGTTCCAATCAATTTGCCCTGCGGGTAGGCGTAAATGGTAACGGTGCCGTTCCCTAGGTTTGAAACGTAAAGCAGGGCCTCATTCTTCGCTTCCGGCAACATCCACGACTTGCCGAGCGCTGCGTGCGATTGCGGCGCGCCGCCTGTCGGCGCGACCTCTGACCCGCATCCGGCGAGTACCGCGATCGCCGCGGCCGCGCATAGAGTCTTCATTGGCTTTCTCCTCTGCGCGGAACGTTCGACGGTGGCCGCCTGTTCCCGTCTCGATGCGCGGCAACTTGTCGCGCGGCGCCGCGAGTAACAGCCTGCGGCATCACGCTATAACCGGCCCGCTCAATGGGGTAGTGGCCGAAACGAATAACTACGAGGCCGTCATTTCTTCGAGTTGCGATAGTAGCGCTTCCCACTGGACGACACGCTCCCGACTGCGCACTTTTAGTCCTGCGAGTTCTTCGCTCAACGCCTTGGATCCGGCCGCGTCGGTATAGATCTCGGGCGATTCGAAGAGAAGCTCGATCTCGTTGACGCGCGCATCGAGGCCTTCGATTTCTCGCTCGATTCGCTCGATCTGCCCCTTTAGCTGCGAGCGTACGCGCAACGGCGTTTGACGCGATGCCTTGGCACGCACCGTCGACTCCTCGACCGAGCGGTCAATCGCCGCTTTGTCGCGCTCGCGCTGGGCCGCCTCGTATACATCGTAACCGCCATCGACGAGTCCCCACGTGCCCCGTTCAAGCCACAATACCCGGTCGCACAGGCGCGACAGAAGATAGCGATCGTGCGAGACGACGACGATCGTTCCCTCGTAGTCGCATAAGACGCTTTCGAGTGCTTCGCGGCTGTCGATATCGAGATCGTTGGTCGGCTCGTCGAGCAGCAAGATGTCGGCCGCACGCGCCATCAGTCGTGCCAGCATGATCCGGCGCCGCTCGCCGCCGGAAAAGTCGCGCACGGCCTTGTCGGCGGCATCGCCGCTGATGCGCATGCGGCCGAGCAGTCCGCGCGCCTCCTGCGGGGTCAGCACGGCGCCGTCCAGCACGGCTGCGAGCGCGCTCTCCCCGACGTCGAGTTGATCGTGTGAATTCTGGGCAAAGTACGCGACGTGCGCCGCGGGATTGAAGACAACCGATCCGGAGTCCGGTTGCGTTACGCCGGTGAGTATCTTTAGAAGCGTCGACTTTCCGGAGCCGTTTGGACCGACGATGCCGAGACGCTCGCCCCGCCCGACGTCGATCGCTAGTTCGCTGAAGAGCTGTTGATCGTACGCTTTGCTCAAGCCCCGGACCTCGAAGGCGAACCCGCTGCCGGCGCGCCGCGACGCGCGCAGGCGGACGGAGATCTGGCGTTCGGCAGCCGCCGAAGCCTGGGCCTGCGTTGCCGCTTCGATGCGCGCCAGCTGCTTCTCTCGACTGCGCACTTGGCTGTAGTCCGAGGAGGTGTGCGTCGCTCGAAGGCCGGCGATCGTCCTGCGCCGCTTGTCGCGTTCGACAACGAAAGTTTCGTATTCGCGCCGCTCGGCCTCGAGCCGCGCGTCTTTCGCTGCGAGGTACGCGGTGTATGCCGGCCGTTGGGGTGGGTAGGCGTGGAAGCGCCCTCGCTCGATCTCCCAGATGCGCGTAGCTATCCGGTCGAGAAAGTAGCGGTCGTGCGAAACGACGATATAACCGCGCGGATCGTTGGACACAAACGATTCGAGCCAGCGGATCGCCGCGACGTCGAGATGGTTCGTCGGTTCGTCGAGAATCAGGTAGTCGGGTTCGTCGATCAGCACGTGCGTTAACGCTACTTTTGCCCGCTGGCCGCCCGAAAACGATCGTAGCGGACGATCGTATTCCGTCGGCCCGAAGCCGAACGCGGAGAGCATGGTGCGCAGCGCTTTGTTGCGCGCGCCCCACTCCTCGTGCGTCGCTCTAGCCAGCGCAGCGTCGACGAGGTCCTGCAGCGTCGACTCGGTCTCGTCGGCAACGCCCTGAGCGAGATAGCCCAGCTTCAGGCCTTTCGCCCGTACGACGCTGCCGCCAAATGGCTGGTCGACGCCGGCGAGGAGACGCAGGAGCGACGACTTCCCCGCGCCGTTGGGACCTACGAGGCCGATGCGTTCGCTCTGGCTGAAAACTCCACCAAGACTCGAGAATACTTCGCGCGCCCCATAGTGACATTCGAGATCGGAAAACCGCAACAATTCCACCGCGAGCCGTACATTTGCGCGCGCCCAGCCCGCAGGCCTTCGCGCTCGTACGCCCGAGCGATTGCGACAGGTCCGAGCCAGGGGGTTCCGGCTCATCCGGGTTTGGAGCGAATACGTGACGGAACAGGGGCGGTTCCCACCCCTGTTCCGCAGCGTCGTACGTTATGCGATAGCTTCGCTTATCGTACTATTGCTTTGAACGCGGATTCACTCCGACACCGTTCGGAAGTAAGCTTGCCGAGAGACCGCTGTTATAGCTGTAGATGAAGCTAATGTTCTTCGTGCTGTATGAGTAGACGTCAACCAAACCGTCGGTCCGGTCCACCGCCGTAAACTGATTATTCGCGAAATCGAGCTTTCCCCAGAAGCTTTCGCCTTTAAGGGCGAATGGGCCGCCGACCACCGTGCAGGCTGGAGCGCAGCCGCTATAAATGTAAACGTCCTCGGCCTTGTCATCGATAATCACCAGATTGCCGCTCTTGTCGATGTCCATGCCGCCGTAGTACGTTTGCTTGAAACCCGAGGCGACGGCGCCGTTGCCGGCACAACCCTTGTAGTAGACCAGCTCTGCACCGCCCGAGGCGCTGGTCTTTACGTCGATCCAACAGTCGCCGGCGTTCGACATTGCAACGCCGCCCACGTGGAAGTAGGCACTGTTCGTGAGATTCACGGTGCAGCCGCCCTTGAGCGTGCAGATCGAAAGGCTGCCGGCAGTTGAAGCGTTG
This sequence comes from Candidatus Cybelea sp., assembly GCA_035308305.1. Classification (GTDB taxonomy): domain Bacteria; phylum Vulcanimicrobiota; class Vulcanimicrobiia; order Vulcanimicrobiales; family Vulcanimicrobiaceae; genus Cybelea. The sequence goes on from DATGGV010000056.1 coordinate 13,547, forward strand.
CCTACCAGGTTGCCCACGGCGATCTGGCCGGTTACCGCATTCGGGCTCGTGGCGTCCGAGGGCTGCCCGTACGGATCGGGGATCGAACCGATGAGCTTGCCGCACATTGTTGGACCTTGGTGGATGTCGAGAGTATTGCTTGATGCGCTGCCGGGGTTAGGCACCATCAGGTTATCTTGCCCGTCAACCCCTATGTCGTTAACGAACGCAACTCCCTGAACCGCGCAGATTGGTCCCTGGTTTCCCTTATTGTTGGCGTCGTAGCCGAGAACGGACGATGTGTCGAATTCACTGACGTAGGTGCCCTTTTTGGGCAGGTTCGTATTTTTACCCGGCAGCATCAGTGAATGGATGACCGAGACGGCGCGCGGTGGCGCGACGTCGTCGAAAACGCTTATTGGAGCGGTTCGCAACTGTGGGCTAAGACCTAACGGCGAAGTGCCGTTAGACGCCGTGTTGCCCGCGCAACCGGCGAGGAGGCCGATGGCGATCGCCGTGCAGATCGCCGTGGTAAATAAACGCATGCGATAAGTCTCCTTGGCGAAGTAGTAATAAAGGTAATTGGGAAGACGTTCGCCGTGCCCGCGATTCGTGAATCGTGCCCGCGCAACGGACAGTCGAACGGCAGGGTCGTAGAGCGATGCACACGTACCAAGCATCGGACATTGCTTATAACGGTCTACATAAAACTTTGTGACCTCAAATAACTACTCGAGCCCGTTCGGCGACGTCGAGCTTTGGAGCGCTTCGTTGCCTTTTTTTTATTACGCGGGCGAGCCGCCGGTCGGATGCGGGCTATTGCTTACAGACCAGCTTTTTGGACGGCGGCCTCAGGTCAAATCGCTTTAGGCCTGGGAGCAATGAAATGAGTTATTAGTGGCTCCGCTTGAAGCAGTCGAATGATGTGCTCTTGTAGCACGTAGTCGGCGTTCGTCACGCGCTGGTGCTGACGCAGATGCTCGGTCCACGACGATACGAGAAACGCCTCCAAAAAGCGGCCCGACTGTGCCGTATCTTCGTAGACACCCCACGAGCTGGCGCCGTCCCGCAATCGCTCGTGTTGCAGCCTGTAGAGGGCCGAAAGAAACGACTGCCGGGCGTCAGCGGCGATGCGATATTCAATCGTCACGAGCACGGGCCCGTCCTCTCCTTCGACCGAATGCGTTACAACCGGCGGCGGCCACTGCGTGGAGGGAGTAAGGTCAAGCTCTTCGCCGGTTTGAAGTTTCCAACGCCACGTGAGAGGGATTGCCGCAAGCATCGTCGCCGACGCGATGAAGAGTGCCGCCTGGAGATTCGTGAGCGTCGCGACCTGCCCCCACAGCGCGCTGCCTATCGTCATCGAGCCGAACATCACCGTCATATACATCGCGAGGCCACGACCGCGTACCCAGTCGGGTAGTGAAAGCTGGGCCGAAACGTTCAGCGTGGCCACGCCCGCAATCCACGACGCTCCCGCCACGATGCTTGCTATCAAAGCAACGATCGGTTCGCGTGCGATTCCGAAAAGCACCAGCGCGATCGTAGTGCCGATGCTCGCAATCGCGACCAGGCCGTCGGCACCAAACCGTTTCTTCCAGTAGGGCATCACGAATGCCGCACCCACGGCCCCGAGCCCAATCGCGCCGAGCAAGAGGCCGTAAATCGCTGCGCCGCCACTCACGCGTTGTCGAGCGACAAGCGGCAGCAGCGCCCAGTAGGAACTCGCAAACAAGAAGAATGCGACCGTTCTTACGAATGTTCGGCGTAGGGCGACATTGTTGACGGCATATCGCAAGCCGATTCCGACGGCACTGCTGAGGCGCTCCGGAGGCAGAGCGCCCGCCGCCGCCTGAGGTTCGCGCCATCCAAAGAGAACGCCGATGACGCCGAAGTTGCTGACGGCGTTGATGACAAACGGCGCCGCTATTCCGAGCGGTCCAATGATCGCGCCCGCTAGCGCCGGTCCGACGGCTCGACTTAAGTTGAACCCGACGCTATTTGCCGATATAGCATTGGGAAGTACCTCTTTGGGTACGAGACTGGGTACGACCGCTTGCCATGCCGGCGAGGTCAGTGCTCCCGAAATGCTGATCAGCAACATGAACCAAAGGAGCGAAGCCGGCGTGACCCAATTCATCCAAACGACCGCAGCGAATGCGGCGGAAAGCACGGCGGTCGCGCTCTCTCCCCAGATCAGCAGCTTGCGCTTGTCCACAACGTCGGAAAGCGCGCCGGCCAGCAGGGCGAGTAGAAACAGCGGTGCGCTGCCGGCCACTTGAACGAGCGAAACGACGAACGCATCTTTCGTCAATTCCGTCATTAGCCAGGCCGCGGCCGCGCTGTACATCCAGCTGCCAATGTTTGACGCGATGGTCGCGATCCAGAGGATCGCGAACGTGCGAAATCGGAACGCCGCTAGCAGCGTAATTGCGTCTACGCCTAATGCGCCGCAAAAACCGTCGCGGGTATCGGCTGATTCACGCGGTAATCGCCATATACGATCCGCGCGTTACCGCTGTAGCTCGGAAACTTTGCGACTACGGTCGCGCTGCGCGGCAGGTGATACTGCGTGGCGCCGTGGTGGCGCTGGAACGTTACCGTCAGTGACGCCCCGTTGGTATACGAGAAAATAATCGACTCGATACCATAGGTGGCGGCGGAGATCCACATCGTCATGGTTTTGACGCGGCTCTCGCGCTTTGGCGTGCCGGTCAAGACGTAGGCGGTGTGATGGCCATGCGGTTGCGAGACCGGCGCCGCAATCGTGTAATCCCGCAACCAGGTTTGCGGCGTCCCCATCGTCGAGAGCGTGTTGCCCAGTCCGCGTGCGTAGCTCGGCGGATTGTCGAGGTGCAGCGCTTGTTCGTCCGGAGCCTGATAATATTGCGTTCCCGTCATCTTGAATGGCACCGAGAGGATCGCCACTCTGACGCTGCCGCTGATCGTGACGGGGACCTGATAGGAGGTGAGGCCCTGAGACTGGCTTTCGCTGCGCTGCAAGACGGCCGCCGCATCGAGCGTTGGCGCGGGCGAAGCGGTCGCCGCCATACCGACGGCTCCAAGAACGAGCGCTATGCGCGGTAATACGAGTGCTATCATCAATCCCGCTTCGACCGACGCGAGTTCGCCCCTGCCGTGTCCAGAATGGCAAGCCTGTCCCACAGGCTTAACATGTTTCTTCCCGTGCATTTGATGATTCTAAATCGTCGCCCCTCCTGCTATCCTTTAGGATGAGTACGAGCAATGCCGCGGAAGCCAAGGCAATACTTCCGTTCGCTAAGAGCACCGGCGTTGCGTGGATCACGTAACCGTAGGTTGCACCAAGTATGCATCCGCCGAGATTGAGTGCAAACGCTGGCAGCCTATTTCGGGTGAATCGCAGCTCCATCAGCATTACGGAGCACGACCACGGGTGTGGTGCTCGAGCGAATGATTGTTTCGGCAACGCTCCCTTTTACGAGACGCTCCAGACCATCGCGTGCATGACTAGCCATGACGATGACATCGCATTGTTCGGCGTGGACTTTTTGGAGAATACGCGCCGAAAGGTTGCCGGCGCGCGGAATGAGGACGCTTTCAGACGCGACGCGCGCTTCGCGCGCTCGCTGGTTCGCCGATTCCAGAAATGCCTCATCGTCACGGCCGGCCTGGTCGTGGACGGTGCAAAAGACCAGCTCGGCGTCGAACGCACGTCCGAAGTCGATCGCATAGCTGATCGTCGTGGCCGAAAGATCGTCGTCGACAACGGGGACGAGGACGCGCCGATAGACCTTCCCCAAAGGAGGCCGCCGTATTACGCAAAGCGGCGTTGTCGTGTGGCGAAGCACTTCTTCGGCGAGGCTACGGAAAAGCACCCCCATGATGCCGCTTCGGCCGTGCGTTCCTATGACGATCAAACCCGCGTCTTGCGCTCGGGCAAGCCCAATAATGCCGTCAGCGGGACTGTCAAAGAATACCTCTGATGCGGCTTCGACACCGCGCTGTTGCGCCCGTTGCTTTGCGGCTGTGACAAGCTCGTTTGCGATTTGCTCTGCGCACTCGCGGAGCGAGGCGAAGGCACAATCGGACTTGAGGAACGAGGGGTCCAGGGCAATTGCAAAGGTCACTGGCACGCTGTCGAGGCTGGCGATTGCGAGGCTCATCTCGACTGCATATTGCGATGGAGCCGAATCGTCGACGGCGACGAGAATCTTCTTGAAAAACATGGCGTTATCGATTCGTCGGTTTCGTTCCAAGATCGGCGAGGAAGACGATCGGTATGACGAGCAGGACGATCGCGCCGAACACGATCATCGCGTCTTGAAATGCGAGCGACTGAGCCTGACTACCGACAAGCGATGCAAGCGTACGCACGTCACCGCCCTGCTGAAGGAATTCTCCGATTGCCGGGCGCGCAGGCGTGACCGCTGCGGCGAGCGCCGACATATGGAAGGTGTCGCGATGATCGATTAGCGTTTGGAACAATGCGGTTCCAATGTTGAGCCCCACAGGCGCGCTGACCTTATAGATGGAGACCCCCATGGGCAGATCCGCAAGACCGAGCGTTCCCAGCACAAGCGCCGGTACGGGCTGGCTCAGCATTGAGAAGAAGAGTCCGAAGACAAGCGAGACTACGATGAAGCTCCCTGTCTCGGCGGTCGTCGTCATCGACAGTGCATAGGCAAAGAACGTGACGGCGCTCCCGATCGCCGCAACGCAAATCACGGTGCGCACGCCGAGAACGCGCCCCTTCACGAGGGCAAAAGCCACGATGATCCCGACGATATACGTGGCGAGCCGGAGAAGGACTACTGCGCCGGCGAGCGTTTCCGTTGCCTGAATCTGCGTCTCCAGGTACTGAACGAAGACGAGGATCGAATAACCTACGACCCCGAGGACGATATTGAAGGCTCCGCCGACGGCAAGGTTTCGTTTTTCTTTAAGCAAGCGGAAGTTGACGTGCGGGGTGGTCGCTCCCAGCTCCCAAAGAACGAATGCCGGAGCTGCGACGGCGAGGACCGCAAACGCGATCGTTACCGACGGGTCGTCAAACCAGTTGCGACGCTCGCCCTCGTTCGCAAGATACTGCAACGCTCCGAACATCGTAATGGATAGTGCGTACCCGACGACGTCGGGCCGGAGCCGGCGCTGCGGGGTATCGATCGACGGCGCTGCAAAGTAGACGAGGGCGGTCCCCATCAAGGCGGCGATCGCCCCAAAAAAGTAGACGTCGGTGCCGCCGTAGTTTTCGCTGATGTATCCGCCGATCAGGTTGCCCATTAGCCCCGAGCCCAGGACGAGCGTCACAAAATATGGTGGAGCGAACGGCAGCAGGGCGAGCGGCAACGACGTGAAGAGTAGGATCGCAGCCGGGACGAAGACGCAGCCGAGCATCATGCCCTGCACGAAGCGCAAGCCGATCTCGAGCGGGAAAGCGTGCGCCTGAAGTAGCGCAAGTGATGTGAGGCAGTAGCCGCCGAGTCCCGTGAGCAGCAACGGCTTTCCGCCGACGCGCGCGTACAGCCACGGAGAGAAGAGGATTGTGGAGTAGTAGGGGCCGTTGAAGGCGGTGAGGATCCACGACGATTCGTCGGGTGTTGCGGCTAAATTGCCTTGGAGATACGGAATGCCGCTGTTGACGATATTCGTCGCGGTGCCATCGATCAGTACCGCAAGGCTCGCCGCCACGCAGATCGCGAAGAGCCGCGGCCCACTCTGGGGGGACTGCTTTACTTCCGCAACCGCGATCTGCTGCTCGAGTCGCTTATACAAGCTTATCCGCTAAGAAGGTGGCCGCGCCGTCAGGCGCCGCTTCTGCGGCTCGGAACACGCCGACGCACTCGACCCCGTTTTGCTGGGCGCTATCTGCATAACGGATGGAGTCGTCCAGCGACACCTCGTCTTCGCAAACATCTATGCGTATTGGCGCCAGCCCCGGTCTAATCCCGTAGAAAGAAGGCCGCCTTCGACAGCGAGTCGCGCCGGGAAACCCGCCGTCGTCGTTTAACCTTACGTTTACCAAGCCGGGACGCTGAGGAGAACCTATATGTCAAGAGTCATTGTCATTGTGGGATTTGGGCCCGGGACCGCCACGGCGGTCGCCGATCGATTCGGCGCCGAAGGCTTCTCGGTAGCGCTCGTCGCGCGAAACGAAGAGCGTCTGGCAGCTGGAGTTTCGGCGCTGAACGAGCGCGGCATTACGGCATTTGGATTTCAAGCGGATGCAGCCGATCCCGCGTCGATTCGGGCGGTCATGACGAGTATTCGTTCTCAAATGGGACCGATCAAAGTACTCCATTGGAACGCGTACGGAGGCCTCGACGTGGGGGATATCCTCACGGCGGAGCCGACCGCGCTGCGCCGCGTGTTCGACGTGGCGGTTTTTGGCCTCCTTGTCGCCCTGAACGAGTCGCTTGCCGACCTCAAGAGCGATAATGGAGCCGTCCTTGTATCGAACGGCGGGTTTGGCGAGATCTCTGCCGGCATCGATGAAATGGCCGCGAATCAGCACTTCATGGGCATTGCGCTTGCGAGCGCGGCAAAGAATAAGCTCGTCGGTTTACTCGCACCGCGGTTAAAAGGTGACGGTATCTACGTCGGTGAGGTAACGACGTATGGCGCGATAAAAGGTACGACCCCGGGCGTTGACGGCTCGATCGATCCAACGCGCATCGCCGCGGAGTTCTGGCGGCTCTACCAATCGCGTAGCGAAACGCGCGGCTCCGTAAAATGAAAACTTCTAACGAAAGGTTCGACCCGGAGCGCTTGGTACGGAGTCGCAACCGTCGCAAGCCGCTGGGTGTCCTAGCTAAGAGCAAAAAGTCAAGGGAGTTTTTTGATGGATCTAGCCAAAGAGTATCCTCGAAGCGTGCGCGACAAGTGGCAGGGCGTCGTTCAGCTCGCTCGGACGATCGATAAAGGAAAGGCGAAAGCCCTCGGTGACATCGGCGGGTATCACTACAATCGTCCGATGGATCAAGCGATCTTCGGCTTTCTCGGCATCGATCAGGAGCAACTTCTCGATTCGATTCGTTACGAGCCGCAAGGCGAGTCGGCGAAGGCTTTTCAGGGCCTCCGCGCACAGATCGCACCCGACCGAACCGACGTGACCACGTGGCCCGACCTTCTCGACATTGACGAGAAGCGCCACGTTCCTCGCCGCACCGCTAGCGTTGGTTAAAGATCGAATGGCAGAGTATAGCGAAGAAATCGTTGCTAGCGCGAAACCCAGTGGGACGGGATGCGTCGAGTGCCTCGTGAGCGGCGGCTGGTGGCTGCACCTTCGTCGCTGCGTGACGTGCGGGCATATCGGCTGTTGCGACAGCTCGCCGAGCCAGCACGCTCGAAAACACTTTCATCATGCAAACCATGCCGTCATGGCGAGCTTCGAACCAGGTGAAACATGGTTCTACAACTTTGCTACGGAGGCAATGGTCGACAGTCCGGAGCACTTGGCGCCGCCGCGTTGGCATCCGGCGAGCCAGCCCGTGCCCGGCCCCGCCGGACGCGTTCCAAGCGATTGGCAGGAGCGGCTTCATTGACTTGCCGCGCAGTCACTGCGGCGATAAATTCGACGGCCACAGCGGGCCCGTGGGCAGCGCAAACCAGATGAGACCGTTCCACGTCGGCTTCTGGCCGACGCTCAGCGCTTCTTCGGCGTAGAGAATGATGAAGCGCGTGACGTGGTAGGAGGCGTCGACGTTGCCGATCTGCGTGTGATTGCCTAATCCGTCGTTCGTGAACTGTTCGCCCACGGCGACGAGGCCGCGCGAACCGATGTTATCGTAGAGTTCATATGAAACGCCATTGCTTCCCGCCGGGGGTGCGCCCATACCGGGATTCCCGTCGTGGTTCATCTGATATGTCGTTAGGAAGCCGGGCACGCCGTTGATCGGGTCCCGCTGTGCATAAAAGCCATTGGTGTAATACTGGTCGAACCCGCCTTCGGTCAACGGCCAGGAACCGCGTGCACCGTAGTAACCGAACTCGAGCGGATTGCCCCGGTTCGCGAAGGCAAACTTATACTGCAATGTCTTGTCCTGCGTCCAGTCGTAGTCGTTGAATCCGGCCCAGTCGGCGCTCGAGGTCACATACGAAACCTCCGCGTCGAGCGAACCGCGAAGGTAGGCGAACTTGTAGCCCCAGCGATTGGCATCCAACTCGTAGGTGTGTTCGCCGACGGTTATCTCCGCCGAGGAGTTGATGCTGAGGCCGGTAACGTCGAACCACTGACTGAACTCCGACGGGGCCGGCACCTCGAGCTTCCCCGCGAAGATATGGCCCGAACCGTCGAAAAAGTTGTTGTAGGCGACCCACGCGGTGTCGAGGCCTCCGGCTTGGCTCTGCTGCCAAATCCACTGCTGTACGTGATACGTCCATTCGCTTCCAGGGGTCCCGAACGCGCCGTCGGCGTGCACCCCGAGGCTCCCGATGTCCCACGAGGCCGGGCCTGGCGGCTGCTGCGAGTATCCTACGGGGTAGTCGACCCACACCGGAGACTCCCGTTCTAGTACGTGTGGGTTCAATCCCGAGTATCCCGTCCGCTGCACGTAACGTCCGTAGGCGTTGAGCGCCGGGATTTGAATGTGGCATTCAGAGCACTTAATGCCGTACGCTTGCGCGAAATTCGGCATAGCCTGCGCCGGCTTACTCACGGCGAGCGTTATCGTAATGAAAGCGACAACGGAACCGAACGAAAGAGGGCCGATTTTGCGATGGGTTCGCATAAAATGATGCCTCCGGCGCCTTTCATTTTCGAGCTAGCTTGGTTGCGCCCTGCGTGGTATCATCGACTAACGAGCTCCAAAAAGCTTCGAGGAGGATCGGAAAGATGCCAAAACGGTGGATAACTCTTGCGGTAATCGCCGCTATCGCGACCTCACTTTGGGCAGTTTCAATCGAAACTCGCGCCCCGGCCGGCGCGGCCACGAACGATGCGGCGGTCGCGGGTCAAAAGATTTACGGCGCAAACTGCTCCGCCTGTCACGGCGCCAGTGGAGCCGGCCTGGCTGGCGAATTTCCTCCGCTCGCTGGTAATTCCATGGTCACGGGCTCGCCGGATAAGGTGATCGCGGCCGTAAAGAATGGCCTTACCGGCGCAATCACCGTTAACGGTAAGACTTACAGCGGCGCGATGCCCGCGTGGAAGGGCAAGCTGAGCAATACCGACATTGCCGACGTAATCACGTATATACGTTCGGCGTGGGGTAATAAAGCCGACGCTGTTACCGAAGCGCAGGTTGAAGCCTCAAAGTGAGGTCGGCACTCGTCGCCGCGATCATGGTCGCGGGATTGATCTTGGCGGATTCCCGCAGCAGCGTGATGGGCTCGCAAGCGTCTGACGGCAAAGCGATCTTCCTTGTCAACTGCGCGGTTTGCCATCAGGCCACCGGCCGGGGCGGGGGCCCCTACCCGCCGCTGGCGGGGAATCCCGACGTCAATGCGGTGGATAGCGCCAATTTAATCCAAACCGTTCTCAACGGCCGTACGGGCCCGATCACGGTCAACGGCACGCAATACGGCGGCAATATGCCGTCGTGGCGCGGCCAGCTTTCGGACGAGCAGATTGCGGCAGTCCTCACGTATGTGCGGACGTCTTGGCAGAATGGCGCGCCTGCGGTCTCTGAGGATCAGGTTGCGGCCGCACGAGCGCCCGAGGCCTTGAGCGGTGCGCAACTCTTTGCCGTGAGGTGCTCTACCTGCCATCAATCCGCCGGTCAAGGTACCGACGCGTATCCGCCGCTAGCCGGTAATCCCGTCGTCACCGCCGCCGACCCCAGTATGATGATCGGTGTGATCGTGAACGGGCGCACGGGGCCGATCACGGTCAACGCGAAGACCTTCAACGGCCAGATGCCGACTTGGAAAGGGCAACTCACCGATGCGAACATCGCGGCGGTTGCAACCTACATTCGCTCGGCCTGGGGCAACGATGCATCGCCCGTGACGGAGCAACAAGTCGCCGGCATCGGCTCCCCGGTCTCGGTGCAAGTTGGGGCTTCCGTCTTTGCAAAGAACTGCGCCGCTTGTCACCAGGCCCAGGGAGAAGGCGGAATCGGTCCTGCACTTGCGGGAAACCCGCACGTCAACATCGCCAATCCGACTATGATGTTGACCACGATCTTGCAGGGTCGAAACGCAATGCCGTCCTGGCGGGGGCAACTCGCAGCGAGCGACATCGCAGCAGTTGCAACCTTCATACGTTCCTCGTGGGGAAACAATGCGGGTCCCGTGACCGTGCAAGACGTCAACGCGATCAAGTAAAGCGATTGGACGGCCGCCGTAGCCTTAGTCGCGGTTGTCGTCTTATCGCACGATCAGGACGGGGATCGTGGCTTCTCGTACGACCGATTCCGCAACGCTACCAAGCCACAGTCTCTTGAGCCCGGTACGTCCGTGGCTTCCCATCACGATAAGGTCCGCGCCCGTGTTCTTCGCGACATCTATTAAAGCCGAAGAGGGGTAGCCCTCTAACACTCGCGTTTCTAAAGTAACACCCGAATTCGCATACCTCGCCATCGCCTCGCTTTCGATCTGTCGAGCGTCTTCGTTGAGCGTGGCGATCCACTCATTGACGACGTCCCCGGTCGCGAACGTCATCGAGGTCGCCGCGCTTACAATATCGACCACGGTGCACACCGTACAACGCGCGCCTTGCTCCTTCGCGAGTTGTACCGCCATGCCGAGCGCCTTGTGAGAGCAATCCGATCCATCCAGTGCAACTAAGATGTGGTTGAACATAAGGGTGGTTTCTCGCGCCGGAGCAAATATCCACCCATGACGCGAATAGTACGAACGACGCAGATCCAAGCACCTGAGAGTGCGGTGGCTGATCGACTCCAAAAATTCTTTTCCCAGCATCCGAGACTCCAGGTGCAGGCTCTGGGCTCCTCGACTACGGGCGTGGAAGTTCGATTCTCCGTGCTTTTCGACTGGCTGACCACTGATCCGCACATCGAAGGCGTGGCAATCGCGTGGCGCCCAGCCTGGCGTGGTTTTCCAGCCTTCGGCGGCACGCTTACCGTTCGCGCCGCTGGCGAGGAAACGTTGCTAGTACTCGAAGGCTCATACGAGCCGCCGGGAAGCGTCCCCGGCCGCCTTTTCGATTGGCTCGTGGGTCGAAAACTGGCGGCTCGCACCATGGACGCGTTCCTCAATCAGCTAAGGGATAACAGCTAAGGAAGGGAAAACGCCTTCGTCGGAAAGGGCCCGTTCTCGTGAAAAATGTCATTATCGGTGTGGTCCTCGCGACACCTTATGTTTGGGTGGCACCTCACCAGGTTCGCATTCCGGGCGCCAAGTAGCCCGGATGCCGCAGCAACTCGCCGAGGGGACCCGCATATGCAAGCACAGCTAAGACGAACGCCAACGCACCCCACCGAAAAACGTGCTGCAGCAGAGCCGGCGTTACCGCAGCGGGTTCGGCAGGCGTCGCAAAACTCGCTTCCATCGATTCAGTCTTGGCATTTTGCAGCAGCGTGCCGACCGCGACGGCGACGAACGTTAGGATGCTGACGAAGAGAAAGAAGCCGCCGGCGGCTGCGAGGAGCATATACGGCTCCCACGTGTTGGCGACGCTCGCGCCCAGGTAGCCGACTTCGGCCGTGCGGCGCGGCGCACCGAGCAGACCGGCGTAATGCATCGACAGCGACATGATCAGCATGCCGAAAAACCAAAGCCGAGTCTGAAAAAGCGCCCACTCCGGTTTCCATAGCGCGCGTCCCGTCAAGCGGGGGATCATCCAGTACGCCGCGCCGAGGAACGTAAGCGCGACCGGGCCCCCGACGGTCACGTGGAAGTGACCGACGATCCAGATTGTATTGTGGACGACGGTGTCCATGCTGTACGAGGCGTTGACTAAGCCGCCGAATCCGCCGATGATGAACAACAGCATTCCCAGTGCCGCACCGCTGAAGGGAGGATCGTTCCAGGGGAGGCTCTTCACCGTGGCGATGAATCCGCGACGGCCTTGTTTGATCGCGGCAAGCTCGAACGATGCGAAGATCGCAAACGCGGTGATGAACGATGGAACCGCCACGCCATATGTCAAGACGGTGTGCAGCATCTTCCACGTTGAGGAAATTCCCGGCTCCATAAACTCGTGGTGGATTCCGACCGGCGTCGAAAGCAGGATCAGCATCACAAAGGTTAGGCGCGTCAAACCGTCGCTAAAGACGTTTCCCCCGTAACGCGTCGGAATGACGTTGTACCAGATGATGTACGCGCCCATGATCCAGAAGTACACCAGCGGATGGCCGAAGTACCAGAAAAACATGCGCGTCAACATCACGTTGATCCCCGGCGTCCAGCCGAACGCCCATGGAATCAACAGGCCCATCTCCGCGACGACGCCGAGCGTCGCGACGATCCACATCACGAAGGTTGCCGCCGCGCAGAACACGACGAGCGGAATCGGCTGGCCGAAATGGGTTTTTCGAAAGAAGACCACGTTTTCGAATATCTCGAAAGCGACGATCCACGTACCCAGCACGAGCAGCGTCGCTCCGATGTAGAACCACGGGCTGGCCTTGAGAGGCGCGTAGAACGTGTAGAGCACGGTGGCGTTCCCGCGCAATATTGTGAGCGCCGCCATTGCCGTTCCCAATAGCATCAGGCTCCACCCGAACCAGGCGACTGTCAAACGGCGCTCGCGCGGAATGGAACGATAGGTAACGAAGAGCGACAGGCCCGTGATAAAGAACGTCGTGAAGACGAGCGCCATCAACACGCCGTGCATGGTTAGGATGCGATAGTAGTCGAACCAGGCCGGCGCACCGAAGGCGCTCGTGCGCGCCAGACCTTGGAAGACGCCAAAAACGGCGCCGAGCGCGATCGCGGCGGTTGCCGCGTAGATGTGGGCGATGACGACCCGGTTCTCGTTACGGACTTGGGCCGCCGGCTTCACGGGCGTACTTCGATTTTAGCAAACATATCCTGATGGTCGATTCCGCAATATTCGTGGCAGATCACCAGGTAATCGCCGGCTTTACGAAAGACGTGAGTCTCTTGATTGACCCAACCCGGAATGGCCATCATGTTGAGATCGGTACCCGGAACGAAGAATCCGTGAACGACGTCGGCAGACGTCACATAGAACGTTACTTTGCTTCCGATGGGAACCGTCAAAGTCGCCGGATTAAACCGAAAGACTTGCGCTACGTAGTAGGCTTCGTACGAGCCGTCGGGCAGTCGGTGAAGCCCGGGCTTGTCGAACGGCGGAGTTTGCGAAACCTTTGTGGGATCAATTTACTGCATTCCCGATGGCGGGTTGATATTATCGGCGAATGCCGCGAAGCCGACGAGCGCGAGGAACACGACCAGCATGGTTATGCCGAAGGTCATCCACCATCGTTCGTACCGATGAATATTCATTACCAGCGGCTCCGCAGCAGCGCGTACATTCCAAGCCACAAAGCGAAAAACGTGGCGCCGAGGACGAAGACGAAGCGCAGCGTCCCTACGAGAGGGGCTTCATCGTCGCTCACAATGTGGTCGAATCGCGTTTTGCTTGCTCGTCGCGCTGGTAGCGTGCCTCCATTTCGTCTCCAAGGCGGCGCAACAGCGCTCGCGCCGTAGCGCTTGCGATGCGTCCTCCTGCAACCCAGTCGAATGCTGCCCCGGCGATGCCCCCTGGGGGCCGATACGATCCTCGCAGCTCGAGCCGCGACGTTTCATAGGTCTCGTCCGCGCGCACGGTCAACTCGCCCTCGAACTCTGGATACAGCCCGCTTTGTGGTGTCCAATGAATGCGCCAAGGCTGATCGAAGTGCATGGGATCGACGGCCGAGCCGAAGCTCACCATTACGGCCTTTGATAGTTCCATCCCCGGAACCGTCGCGGTTAAGGTGAGCGTGCGTTGCTCTCCCGACGCCGCGCGCGCTCCAACGCTATCGGCGAGGTAACCCTGGGCGAGATGGTACGGGCAGCGCAGGACGAGGGTCTCAAGGAGCTCGGACATGATGGAACCTTATCTCAAGCACTGCAAGAACCTTTCGAACCCGAGATCCCGCCCCAGTGGGTCGAAGCCAAGCTGACCCTTACGCCACTATTCGGACCCTCGTAATCGACCAGCGCGCTGACGAAGATCACGTAAGCGACTACGCGCGTGCGAGGCCGAGCGTAACAAAGACTTTCACAATGCACTCGCGCTCCCAGCCGACGGGGAGAACGGCATGCTGGGAGAACACGACTGGGGTGAATCATGCGCTAGACGTCGCCTCGATACCAGCCCTAACTGTCGTTGCTTTGTGTACTTCGGCGATTGAGTAGCGCGATGCCGGCGGGCGTAAACATTATTCTCGTCCTCGCCGGGTTTTTTCTGATCTGGATCGCGCTGCGCGACGTCTTTCTATCGGTCGTGCTGCCGCAAGCGGCGGACCGGCGGCTTCGCCTGTCGGCGATCCTCGCGCGATCGCTCTGGCGCCTCTGGCGATTGGCTGCCAAGTCCTATTCTAACGAAGACCGGCGCGAAAGTTTCCTGGGGATGTTCGCGCCGTTTACCTTGATGACGCAACTCGCCCTTTGGGTCGCGGTACTTATCTGGGGATTCGGCACGCTGCTTTATGGACTCCCCAACGCACTTCAGCCCCACTCGATTAGCTACACGAATGCGTTATATTTTGCCGGCGCGTCGCTGCTAACGATCGGGTACGGCGACATTACGCCTGCCAGCGAGTGGGCGCGCGTGATCTCGCTTGCCGCGGGCGCATCGGGGCTCGCCGTCGTCGCGCTCACGGCGTCGTTCTTGTTTTCGATCTTTGGTGCTTTTCGCCGCCGCGAAAGTTTCGTGGCCACGCTTGGCGCGCGCGCGGGATCGCCGCCGAGCGGCGTTGGTTTACTGGCAATCGCGGGGTACCTCAATCTTTGCGAGGACCTCAACGTCGTCTTTCGCCAAGGACAAGCCTGGACCGCGGAACTCATGGAGAGCCACCTCGCCTATCCCATTCTTGCGCATTATCGGTCGAGCCACGATTACGAATCTTGGGTGACGACCCTGGGGACGCTGCTCGATGCCGCAACACTCGTGATCACGACCGTGGACCGCTCCGCAAGCCCCGAGCGATTCGATGCCTCCGGGCAGGCACGAATACTCTTTAACATCGGCCGGCACGCGGCCCACGATCTGACACATTATTACGGTTTGCCGCTAGACGATATCGTGGGTTTGCAGCCCGCGGAGTTCGAACACGCGTGCGATCGGCTCAGCACTGCAGGCTTTACGATTCGAGATCGAGCGGTGGCTTGGGAATCCTTCTGCGACCTCCGCAAAGGGTATGCCGGGCATCTCAATGCACTCGCGCGGTGGCTCGCGGTTCCGCCGCTGCGGTGGACGGGAGACAACGTTTTGATCGAAGCCGCTCACCTGCGTGGCCAGCTCTCCGAGCGATTACTGCGCCGCTTGAGCGGCTTCGACGAAGAGTTCTAGCTGCTAGTCCGCGTTTGTGGACGTAAGCGGCTTCAATGTGGGCAGCGTCCGCACCGCGCCTGGCGTGTGGCCGCAGAAGTTCAGCGACGGCGGCGGCGCTGAAACGACCGGCGGCCCACCTGCGGCTCGACCGTAAATGCTCGGGCGGATGCCGGCTCCATGAAATCGTGCTCGCTGCGCTTTAGCGGCGTGCCCATTGCGCCTTCGATGCGCGCGAACGAGCTCGCCTCGTCACGCGAAACGAACGTAATTGCGTCGCCGGTTTTTTGAGCGCGCCCCGTGCGCCCGATGCGATGTATGTAATCGGTGGGCTCCGTCGGGACGTCGTAGTTTATGACGTGACCGAGATCGGCGATATCGAGGCCTCGCGAGGCAACGTCGGTGGCGACTAAGACCCGGTAGCGTCCTTTTTTAAAGGCCTCGAGGGCGCGCGAGCGCTGCGCCTGCGAACGATCGCCGTGAATGCGCTCCACGTCGACGGAATGCCTCGTCAAAGCACCGGCGATGCGCTCGGCCCGCGACTTGGTCCGGGTAAACACGATCGCGTTGAAGACGCGTCCGTCTTTGAGCAGGTCCACGAGGAGATCCGTTTTCCTATGCGGTTCCACTTCGTACACCCACTGGGTTACGGTCGCTACCGGCGTCGAAGGTGCCAAATTGATGCGCACGGGATCGTGGAGAAACTCGCGCGCAAGCGCAACCACCGCACTGCCGAGCGTTGCCGAGAAGCAGAGAGTTTGGCGACGGGCTGGGAGCTTGGCAACGATGCGCTTCACGGCCGGTAAGAACCCCATATCGAGCATACGGTCCGCTTCGTCGAGCACGAAAATCCCAACGTTGTCGAGACGAACTTCGCCCTGCTGCATCAAATCCATGAGCCGCCCAGGCGTCGCGACGATGACGTCGGTACCGCGGCGCATGGCATTGATCTGCGGTTTCATGGCCACGCCTCCGTAAATCGGCGTGATGCGCAGTTTGGTGTGTTTTGCCAGCTCGCGAAGGTGCTGCGCAATTTGCTGCGTCAGCTCGCGGGTCGGCGTCAAGATCAGCGCGATACTGCGGTCGGTGCGCTTCTCCAGCAGTTTTTGGAGCAACGGAATGCCGAAAGCCGCAGTTTTGCCGCTGCCGGTTGGAGCGCTGGCAAAGACGTCGTGACCGGCCAGAGCAACCGGAATAGCCCTGCGCTGTATGGGGGTGGCCTCTGTATAGTGAAGGTCGTCGATGCCGCGACGTAGCGCAGCATCCAGGGTGAGTTCTAAAAAAATAGGGATATTGAAACCGATCTTTGGGTGGGCGCAACTTATCGACCACTCGAAAGATCGCGCTTGAGGACGGGGAAGAGTGTCTCACAGGTTCGACCCCGGTGCAGACCCGTATACCCGGTGGAAGTAAGAAAGGTTGCGCTCGGGCCCGATTCATATCGGTCTCGGGACGCCCCTGCCCGTCTAAGGACCCATTCGCCGGCCGCCAGCATCACCCACAGGCAGTTGACGAGCACCATCAGCCGGTTGACGTAACCTACCAGCGCAATCGCGCCGGGCGGCAACTTTGTTCCGATCGGCAGCATCCCGCCGTCGGCCGGAACGTGTCCGCCGGCATGCGTGAAGGTAACGAATAACAAGACCAGACTGCCGATCAATGCGACGACCATAATCCATGTCAGGTTCGCGAGCCATTGCAGCCTCTTGCCGGCCGAAATTAGCATCGCGGCAGCCGGTAATCCACCCGCGCCCAGCAGTCCGGCAAGTCCGTGCAACGGCTGATTGATGTCGAACACCGCCGCCAACGCCTCACCTGCGCCCGACGCAACGAGAAACCATAACCCTGCGCGTTCCGGAGCGCTGCGCAAGCTTGGCCACAACGCGTACGCCAGCGCCCACGAACTCACGGCCCACGTTGCAAACATTGACGACAGCACCCAGCCATAATGTCCGTTAGCGTACTCGCTGACGACGCGCCACGACGGATCGAACTCCGGGCTCAACACGTGCAGCGCCGCCAGCAGCACCAACGTACACGCCGACGCCCCGATCGCAGTCCACGCGGCCGCGCGCCTCACGGCCGCACCTCCTTCAAACCGCCGTCGAGCCGGTCGTAGCTCATTGACATTCCGTCGGTCATGCCCGACTCCAGCGCGCCGTCGCGCAGCTCCTGCGATTCGAACCGCATCGTCAGCTTAAACAACGTTCCATCACCCGACTTGGTAAAGGTCGTCGTGCACGACGCCTTGCCCGGAACCCCGTCCATCGTCTCGACATTTACGATGCGATCCGGTGCGTGAACCTCGCGAAACTCACCCTGCACGCCGAACTCCGCACCCGTGTCGTCGTTGCGCCACACGTAGCGGTAGCGTCCGCCCGCGCGCAGATCGATTTCGCACACCGGCATGCTCCATCCGGGCGGCCCCAGCAGCCACTTCCCAACGAGGTCGGGTTTGGTGTGATATTCGAAAACGAGGCCGGGCGGCACGTCGAACCGGCGCGTGACGCTAATCTCTCGCTCCGACGGCGTCGTGACTTCCAGTTTCGTAGACATCGTAGTGTAAGCTCCTTACAAACGTTTGCGGGCTTTGAGTTCGTCGGCCAGCAAGGCGTCGAGTCTCTGATAAGTACGCTCCCACAGCGCTTGATAGCGCTCGATCCAGGTCACCGCGTCGGCGATCGGCTTGGTCTCCACCGTCGCCGGGCGGCGCTGCGCATCGCGACTGCGGCGAATCAACCCGGCCTTTTCCAAGACCTTCAGGTGGCGCGAGATCGCCGGCTGACTGATTTCAAACAGATCCGTCAGCTCGTTGACGGTTGCTTCACCCCGCGCCAGCCGCGCCAAAATCGCCCGCCTGGTCGCATCGGAAAGCGCGAAAAACGTGGCATCGAGACGTTGAGCATCTAGGCTGACCTTCATAACCTAGTTATTATATAACATATAAGTTATATTCAGGTCAAGGGGTACCCCGAGAGATCGACTGGGGCTGCCCTAGGCGTGGCCCGATTCGCGCAACTTGGAAACCAGAATGTGCCCCGGCTTGAGAATATGGTCGTTCAGGAGCGAACATGCTTCCTCTATTTTTCCTCGTGAGATAAGCTCGAGCAATTTACGGTGTTCGCGCTGTGAGTCCGCAAGGTTATTCGTTACCTTGACTTCCTGATAAACGTATCGCTCGACGCTCCGCTGCAACGAAAGAATTTCGGCGAGCAGTCGCGGTCGCTCTGCGGGCTTGTAGAGAATGGTGTGAAACGCCGTATTCTGCTCGCCCCATCGCTTTGGCTGGTGATCGATACGATCCAGCACTTGGGCTGCCTTCTGCAAATCGCCGTCGGTAAGCTTCGGTGTCGCGATGCGCAGGGCACAACATTCCAAGGCCGCGCGCATCTCGTTAAGCTCTTCGAGCTCGGCCGCCGACAGCGCCGCGACGATCGCGCCGCGGCGTGGCCGAATCTCGACGAGCCGCTCGGCTTCGAGTCGAAGAAAGGCTTCACGAATCGGAACGTGGCTCACCCCGAACGATCGTGCGATCTCGTCCTGGCGCAAGGGCTCGCCAGGCGCGAGCCGCCCGGTCACGATGTCCTCTCGCAGTCGCTCGACGACGAGATCGGGGGTTGACACAAGAAGTTTCACCCAGATAATATATTATCTATGAGCCCAGATTTCAAGTCCGCGTTCATCGCCGCCGGCTTGGCGGTGCTGCTCTCAGTCGCGCCGCAGGTCTCACACGCCGCTGGCGATCCGCGAGTTGAAAGGCTCATAGGCCAATCGGGAGTCGCGCTCCACGTCGCCGCCCTGCGTTCGATCGAAGTCATCCATGCAGAGGGCAGCGTCGAAGCTGCCGGTCTCTCCGGCAGTGGCGATAACTGGAACGAAATGGGCGGCATGCGCGAGGCATCGCTTTTTTCAACGCCGCCTCTCGGCGGGGGCAGCGGATGGGACGGCAACGAGAACTGGAATCTCGACCAAACGGGATTACTGATGGTCGACGGAAGCGTCCTCGGGCGCTCGACTGCCGTCGATCAAGCATACTTCGGTAACTACGATCTCTGGACGCCGGGCTATGGCGGCGCGGCCGTCGCGTGGGGCGGCTCAAAGAGTGAGAAGGGCAAGAGCTACGACGTTCTCACCGTGACGCCGCCGAAATCCAGCTTACCGATCGGCGTCTGGTTCGATCGTGCAACGCATCTGCCGGTCGAGGTGCTACAGACGGCCGGCCCGATGGTGACGACCACGACGATGACGGATTTTAGGCCGGTAGACGGCCTGATGATTCCCTATCGCGTGGACACCTCAACGAACACGGGCAACAGTAGCTCGTTTACCGCTACCGCCGTCGAGGCGAATCCAGCCGGGGGTGCCGCCCATTTGGCTGCCCCGCAATCGTCGCCGCACGATTTCTCGATAGCGGACGGCGCGACGCAGGCTTCCGTCCCGATCCAGATTTCCGAGAATCACGTGTATCTCGACGTAATGCTCGATGGGAAGGGGCCGTTTCACTTCGAATTCGACACCGGCGGAGCGAACGTCATCGATCCGGCCGTCTCCAAGGCACTCGGCGTGGCCGGCGGCGGCTCGACACAGGTTACCGGCGTGGGCAGCGCGAGCTCAGCTTCAAGTTTCGCGGTGATCAAAACGCTTCAAATCGGGAACGCACGCGTCACCAATCAGGTCTTCGTCGTGCTTCCGATCGCCAAGAGCGTAGGCATGGCCCACGGGATGGCGATGGATGGCGTGATCGGCTACGAAGTACTCTCGCGCTTCGTGACGACCTTCGACTACGGGAACAAGAAGGTCGTGTTTTATATGCCGGGCTCGCATACGTCGCCACCCGATGCGACCGTCATACCGATTATGCAGTACGGTACGCAGCCGCAGTTTGCGTGCAGCATCGACGGCGTGCCGGCGACGTGCACGCTCGATACCGGTGCACGCGGCTCGATCTCGCTCTTTAAACCGTTCGTCGAGGCGCATCCAAGCGTCGTACCGGCAAGGCTTACTGCGCTGGGAACCAATGCGTTCGGCGTCGGCGGTCCCAATATTGGCCGGCTCGGGCGCGTGCGAACACTCTCCTTCGGTGGCCTGACGCTTCGCGATCTCGTCGGAGATTACACTACGCAAAGCGAAGGGGGACTTGCGATGCCGTTCATCGGTGCCAACGTCGGCGGCGCAGTCTGGAAACGCTTCACCATGACGCTCGATTACCGTCAGCTCACGATGACGCTCACGCCAAACGCGGACTTCGACACGCGCGATCAGTGGGATCGAAGCGGTGTCTTCCTCCTCAACAAGGGTGCGATAACGATCGTCGACGTTCGCCCGGGGACGCCGGCGGCGAATGCAGGTCTGGCCAAGGGCGACGTGATCGTATCGGTTAACGGCTCTTCGGGTCTCTCGCTGCGTCAGGTTCGCGAACTCTTCTCGGCCGGCCCTGGAACCGTCGAACATCTCGTGGTCAAAAGCAAAGACGGTGCAACACGCGACATCGACCTTACGCTCGAGGATTACGTCTAGCCGCAGTACCGAGGCGCTGCTTACAGGACCGCATGCTGCTTGCGATAAAGGGACTTACAATGATGATCCGTGCCTTGGTCGCCGCCATCGCTCTCCTCTTTGTCGCCACGCCGGTTTTTGCAGATTCGTTGAGTTCCATGTTTGGCGTCTACGTTTATCCAAAGAATAGGCAGACTTCGTCGCAGCAAGCCAACGATGAATCCGTCTGCTACAAATCGGCCAAATCGAAAACGGGCGTAGATCCTGCCAACTTGCAGCCTGCGACCGCTCCTCCAACGACGCGCCAACAAGGCGGCGCGGTGCGTGGGGCGGCCGGCGGCGCTGCCGTCGGGGCAGCCGTCGGTGCAATTGGCGGAAACGCCGGAACGGGCGCCGGGGTCGGCGCAGCGCTGGGTGCGGTTCGAGGGCGCCTTAGGCAAACGGCGGCTAACAATGCCGAGCAGCACTATGCGCAAGCCAACGTACAAGCTCAACAGTCGCAAAAAATGAATAACTTTCGGCGAGCTTTTGCGGCGTGTCTTGAATCGAAGGGCTATACCGTTAAGTAGCCGCGCCTAGTTATCGGGATCGTTGAAGTTCGCGTAGTAATGTGAGCCATCGCAGAATGGTTTGTTCTTCGAGTGGCCGCAGCGACACAGGGCGTAATGCTCGAGAGAGGCGCCTTGATTGCGCGGCTCCCCCTCCAGCTCGATGCCGCCGCGTACCCAATAGCTCTGGTTGTGCGAAACGATGATTTCGGCCTCACGCTGCTCGCCTTCGTACCGAACGCCGTCTTTGATGAAACCGAGTGCGCCCGAGGGACATTGGCGGACGATCGTCTCAACCCGCTCGGCCGCCGCACCTTCGGGCGTAACGAATGGCTCGCCATTAACGTGAAAGACCTCGGGCAGGTGATCGGTGCAGTTGCCGAAGTGCGAGCACGTTCCGCGATTGTCGAGCACGGTGATCTCTTTGGCTTCGTATGTGTCGAGACGATCGGGCGTGCGATCCGGCTGCTTGATGCTGCAGAAATTGATCCGTGCGTGCGTGCCGTCGCAATAGGGTTTGAGCTGCGAGCCGCCGCAGCGGCAGAGCGCGAGGATCGGGCGCACCTTAAGGCTCTTGCCTTTCGAGTTGGTGAGCTTACGCAGGTTGCGCACGATGTACGGACCGTCGAGTTCCGGGCGGATCGTCGTGCGGTTGCCGCGGCCGTCGCACTCTTCGCGAACCGCTTGCGCAAACTCCGCCGGAATAAAAGGCGTTAGGTGTTCGGCAACCGATTCGAGCGCGGCGGCGGCCTCTTGCACTTCTTGCGGTAGCGTCGCCTCTCTAGCGAGGTTCGTCAAACGCATCGAGAGATCGTAGAGGCGCTCGAGGAAGAATATCCACGCGGCTTTGCGGTGCGGGAGCAAGCGCACGTTCTGGGTGATGCCGAAGGGCGGCCCGGCCGTCAGGCCGGGATAGTTCGGGCCGGCCGGCATCCGCGCGAGCGCCTCGCCTAGCGGACGCAGCCCCGACGCCATCATTCGCAGCGTTCCGCGGGCGAGGAGGCTTAGTTGTTCTTCGGTCTCTCCGCCATGCGAGAAAAAGCGCGCCAGCATCATCAGCATCAGCTCGTAAACGCTGTTGAAGATTTCGGCCAGCTCGCGCGACGAGGCATCGGTGATCCGGTTCAAACCGCCGCTCGGCCCGATGATGCGCGTCGCCGGATCCGTGAGCATCTTCCGGAAGGGTTCGAAGGTACGGCCTTCCGCTTTCGCGCGCTCCGCGAGGTGTTCGTATTCCTCGTAAATCTTCTGGAAGACGTAAAAATGCGCGTCGGGATGGTGGCGCGGCGGCGCTTCGCCCTGTTCGATGATCCGCTCGACGGCGCGGTGCGCGGATGCTGCATCGTGAACGCGGATCAGCTTTCGCGGAAGGTCGAGATAGGCTGGGCGGGCTTGGTCGTCGGGATCGCCGATGAAGAGCCGCTCCGGCGCGATGGTATCGAACGCGGTTTCGATCTTCTTGTAGAACTCGCCGATCGTGCGGAAGTCGACGTCGAAGGGCTCGATCGCATTTTGCTGGCGAACGATATCGTCGTGGTCGATCTGGGCGGTGGTGCGCCGGCGAATGTCGTCGCACAGCGGCCGGAGATGCACCGGAATCGCCTCGTTGGCCGGCATCTCGTAACACATGAAGCGCTCGATCAACTCGCGCGAGAGCGGCTCGAGCGTGATTTCGATTCCGAACGGAAACGCCGTTGCGGGGAGCGGGAAGTTCGAGCGTAAGAAGTGCGGGGCGCCCCCGACCGCAGTGAGAATATTCGAAACCTGCGCGAGGTGGAGCATCTCCTCGACCGCGACGCTCGCAATCTTCTGTTTCCACCCGCGAACTGCCAGCAGCTCGTCGTGCGTGATGCCGCCTTCGTCGGGGCGCATCTTAATGGAATAGCCGGCGTACAAGTAGGAGCAGGCCAGGTCGTGCTCCAGCTCCGACGCGCGCGTGAGCAGATACAGCAGTTCTTCACGCGTTTCGACGGGCGCAAGATGAGTCTCGGCAGCAGCGCTCATGCCGCCTAAACCGGGGCTATCCTGCCGTGGGTTGCGGCCGCCAAGCCCCGCGCCGATGCCGGCGGTGAGCGCGACCTTCTCAAGGCCCGAGGCAATCGATGGAAAAGGGCTCCGGCGACCTGGCCGTTGGTACGAAATCGGCGACGGTTACCGTTTGGCATGTGAAGAGCAAGCAGATCACGCTGTTTGCCACGCTGAAGCTATCACAAGGCCCGTATGCGATAGGGCTCGCGGAGGCCCCACCCGCACGCTCTTTACGTCGAACTTGAACGAGGTGGCGTATTTAGCGGCCGACGCGCACAGTCTGCTGGCTGACGGCTACAACAGCAGCCGCCAACCGCTCCTAGTCTCCGTAAACACGAGTACGGGCACCGATACGATTCTTCAGACCATTCAGTCCGGTCAGCTGCCCGAGGGCATCGTGTTCGATCGTCGGGAGAACCTCATCCTAAACACCGTCGGCAACAATAACACGCTCGCCGTGTTCAAAAAGCCCTGGAGCGGATCTCCCACCTCGACGTTCATCTACGGTTCGGGTGCCGAAAATGGCTATTACACCGGCATATCGCTGAATAGGTCGCAAAACACGCTTTGGGCCGGCATTACTCTGCCGGTACAGTCGCAAGGCTACGGGAGCGTCCAGGCCAACAGCTATCCCCTTGGAAGCGTCGGACGTTCTTCGACTGGTATCGAATCGGAATACTACGATAGCATAGCGGTGGACCCTCAGGCTAAATAGCGTACGATTCGTAGGGGTTTCCTTTTTTCACAGCCCGAAAAAACAGCGGGCATCTTGAGAAACGACGCTACTTTTGCCGATGTTCTGAAAACGTTCCGATTGCGGGCGCGTCTCTCGCAGGAGGCGCTCGCCGAGCGGTCGGGCGTCAGCACGCGCACGGTCAGCGATATGGAGTGTGGTGCCGCGCGGTCGCCTCGGACGATGACGATCGTGCTGCTCGAAGAGGCCCTGGGTCTTTCGCAGGAGGACCGCGAGCGGCTTCGCTCGGCGGCGAGCGTTCATTCATCGTTGCCGCCCAGCCGCACGCTGCCGTCGACTGCGATGCCGGAACCGCTCGTCGGGCGAGAATCCGATGTCGCCGCTACGCTCGAGCTTGTCCTTGCGCAAGAGACGCGATTGCTCACCATCACGGGATCGGCTGGCATCGGGAAGACGGCCCTTGCGCTGCATCTGACGCGCCAGGCGGGGCGACACTTCGACGAAACGCTTGTCGTCGAGCTGGCGGCGATCCCGGCTGCCGAACTGGTCGTCTCGAAGGTGGCGCTGGCTGCCGGCGTCAAGCGCGCTCGCAGCGACTCGGTGGCGCAAAGTATCGCAGAGCACTGGGGTTCGCGTAACGTCCTCTTGCTGCTCGATAACTTCGAGCACGTCCTCGGCGCCGCAGCCTTCGTCGCCGATTTGCTGTCCCTCGCGCCGGCCTGCACGGTGGTTGCCACGAGCCGCGTTCCGTTAGGGATTGCGCGCGAGCGCCGGTACGCGCTAACGCCGATCGGCCTTACCGCATGCGTGGCACTCCTGGTGGATCGTGTCTCGACGATCGTGCCGGGCTTCACGGTCACGGACGCAAACGCGAGCGCGCTTGAAAAAATCGGGCGTGCGCTCGGCGGTTTTCCGCTCGCTATCGAGTTGGCGGCTCCGCTCTTTAAGACGCTCTCCGCCGCAGCGCTTTCGGAGAGCTTCGAGAATATGCTGCCGCTTTTGGCATCGAACGAAAATCCCGGTTCTCGCCATGCTTCGATGCGCAACGCCATCGCATGGAGTTACGACCTGCTCGCGCCCGAGGAGCAGCGCGCCTTTCGATGGTTATCCGTTTTTCACGGCCCATTCTCGGTTCGGGCGGCCCAGGCAATCGCGGGCGAGTCCGAAACGGCGGCAGCCCCGCTGCAAACGATGCAATCCGTAGCAAAGATGGTCGACCATAATTTGCTGGGCCTGCGGTCGGATTTCGTAGACCCGCACTTCGAGTTCTACATGCTGGTGCGCGAGTATGGGAGGGACTTGCTTCGGGAGCGCGGCGAGAGCGACGCGGCGCACGAGCGTCTTGCTGCCTACTGCCTCGAAACCGCGGCCGCCGTAAAGTTCTCCGATCCTGCAACGCAAACGGCTGAGAATCTCGACCACCTTGGGGCCGAAGTCGTTAATATCGATTCGGCTCTTGAGTGGGCATGCCAAACCGGTCGCACCCAGCTCGGCTTGAGGATCTGCCTGGAAACGTACGGATATTGGTGGTTAAGAAACCCGGGCTCCGGACTCACTTGGATCCGGCGCGTCTTGGAAAACGCCGAGTGCACGGATAAGGAAATCGACGCGGAGCTTCTCGCGACCGGCTACTTTCGCGCGACCGGTCTGGCCGATCAGTGCGAGTCGCTCGACGTTGCAGATCGGCTTGCGGAGCACGCGTTGCGGCTGCACCGCGCGCTGGGTCTCGATGCCAGAGTGGCGTCGATACTCGGTGGCGCCGGCACTCGCGCGCGCACTCGAGGCGATTACAAGAGGGCTTTCGACCTGCTTGAGGAGAGCCTGAAGATTCGCCGCGCGCTCGGCGTCAACTTCGCGATCGCGATGTCGCTGTATGAAATCGGTGCGACTGCGGCGGAGGCCGGCGATCCCGCCGTCGCGGTACCGTATCTGGAAGAGAGCCTTGCCCGGCTGCAGGAGGCAAAGAGCGACCTCGGCGTCGCCATGGCCTTCGCGCAGCTCAGCGTGCTTGCGCTGCGCGAAAAGAGCGTCGAGCGCGCCCGCAGCTTCGCCAACGAGAGCCTGCGAATCGCTCAAGCGATCGGCCATCACTCGACGATCGGCTATGCGAAGACGATCCTTGCACGAGTCGCCCTCGAAGATTGTCGCTACGAACACGCGGAGCAGTTGGCGCGCGAGGCGATGGCGATCGCACAATCGTCCAAGGCTACGGCGTCGACATCCGAGGCGCTGGAAGTGCTGGCCGCAAGCGCCGGCGCGCAAGGCCGCAAGCGCTTTGCCGCGCGCCTTCTCGGCGCGAGCAACAACCTTCGCCGGCGCGAGAATGCGCCGATCGCGATGGCCGACCGTCAGGAGAGCGATCGCCTGGCGGAGAGGCTGCGATCGGCGCTGGGAGACGTGATCTTCGACGCAGAGTTTACGATCGGGGCCTACGGTCCCAGCGAGCGACTCCTCCACGACGAACCACTCACTTAGCGGTACGTTCCCGCCGGGCTCGTCGCGACGCCGTAGATTTGCGCGTCGCCGTCGGGCGCGAAGCTGTTCAACTGTTGGCCACTGGGGTAGCCGTATTCGACGACGCGGCCGTAGAAGCGATCCGCGACGAACAGCCGATCGGCCTTTGCGTTCAGTGCGATGAACTCAGGCGTCCCGCCGGTGACGATTTGGTTGGAAGATTTGCCTGGCGTGAAGATATCGACGCCCGGAACATATTGGTCCACGGCAAGATACTGGAAGGGTTTCTTCTCGCCCGGCGATTCCTCGACCGCAACGCCTCCAGTCTCTCCAAGGGTTACGCCGCCAACTTGCGAGCAGCTCGAGCCGTTCGGAAAACAGGTCAGCAGTCCGCCGATCGCGCCGCTGCTTTGATCTTGTGTAAACTCCGTCGCGTAGATTGACGTTTCGCCCTGTGACGATGGATTGAGCAGGGCGATGCCGGTTACGACCATCCCCGCGCTCGGGACGCTCCACGTGTTTGTCGGGTTCGAGCTTCCCGGCGCGTATTCGTTGATGAACGCGGCGCCCGACAACGGATCGTTCGCAACGTAAATGTTGCCGAACCCGTCTACCTTCACGTCAAACGGGCCGCTCAGACCGTTGGAGATCGTGGTCTTAGGCGTAGAGCCGTTTGGTGCGTAGATCGTGACGCTATTGGAAAGAAAGTTCGTAACGTAGAGATTGCCGGACTTGTCGGTTGCGATGCCGTTGGGTCCTTTGATGCCGCTGGTAATCGTTCGCAGCGGAGGTGGATTCTGCGTCTTCGTGGCGGCGTTGTAGACGTAGACCTTGTCGTTTTCGTTGTCGCTGACGAATAGCAGCGTTTTCTTTGTATCGGGGTCAACCGTCTGGGTTTGGGGTCGTGCTGCCGTCACGGGCGCCGAGGCCGGGCCGGCCGGCAGCGCCGAGGAGCCGCTGCAGCTAGCGAGCGGGGAAGCGGTGAGAGAGGCGATGGCGAGGACGGCAGCGGCGCGAAGGCCGGAAGCGAGCTTGTTCATTTCGACACAATCCTTTCTAAAGAAGCAGGTTGTGTCTTAAGGCTATCGCCCGCCCGGACCGGAAACCACGAAATTCCTAGACATTTGAGGCCCCCGGAGCCGTAGATCCGGCCCGGGAGCCGAGGACCGGCGCAGCTCGGCGGGAACCTCCCGTCGGTCGCGCCATCCCCGAACGTATGGATCACATGCTCCGTCGACCTCCAGGAAACAGCGCGCCACGTCGACCGTAGATATTGCATGAGCAAAACCATCGTCGTGCTCGCGCTCTGGCTCTCGCTTATCGCGGGAGCGCAAGCTTCAACGCTTGTTCCCGGATTGTATGCCTTCTCCGGTCGCACGATGTATGTTGGTGTCGAACACGAGCTGCCCGATCCGGCATCAAACGATTTCTTCGACCCGGCCTCGCAGCGCACCGGTGATCTGCGTGCAACGCACGGCTTGCAATTGCGCAGCGGCATCTCGGAAGCGCGCCGCATCATCGGATCGGCCCATGGGCGGCTCGGATTTTCGCTTTACTACGCAGGCGAAAAGCCTCGTGCCACCGCGATCCTGATCCATGGCAACGATCCGGAAGCCCGAGAAATGGGCTTCATCATCCCCTTTTTCGTATGCAACGGCATCAATGTTATCAGCTACGATCAGCGCGGCACGGGGGAATCGACCGGCAACTGGTTTCTCAACGGACCAAGCCAGAGAGCCGATGACGTCGCGGCTATCTATGACGCCATGCGCGGCGACCCGCGCGTGGACTCGCACCGCATCGGCATCTGGGCTTTCAGCAACGGAGGCTGGACCGCGCCGCTGGTAGCGCTCCACCGGCCGATCGCCTTCATGATCCTAAAGAGTGCGCCCACGGAATCGTTGGCTCAGAATATTGACTATGAAGTCGAACAACGGATGCGCCGGCACGATGTAGAGTCCGCATCGCCGCAGGCGCTAGCCCTTTGGCATGCGTTCGAGGGGGCGCTAGCTGGCACGGTCTCGTGGAGTTATACAAAACGCCTGTACGATCTCGATGCGAAACAACCATGGTTCCAATACTCGCTGATGCCGGACCTTGGCGTCTCCATTCCGCCACCGCCCTCGATGATCGTTGGGCTGCGGCGATTTGTCAGCTTCGATCCAACGCGCGCGTTACTCGGCCTCTCGTCGACTCCCATACTGGCGCTCTACGGCGCGCTCGATCGCAATGTTGACGCGGCGGACTCGGCGGCGCATTTACGCGAGTACCTAACGCGCGCCGGAAATCGTGATGTCACGATCGAGACGTATCCAAACGCCGGGCACCAGCTCGTCGTATCGAAAAGTGGATACAACGGAGATCCGACGCTTCCCGAGCGGTTCGTTCCAGGCTACCCGCAGATCATGACTACGTGGCTGGCGCAGCGCGGGTTTACGTTCCGACCACCTTGCCTTGTGGAAATGAAAAAATATAAACGTACGCCGAATTGCCGCTGACGTACAACAAGCCTTGCGATCGTGCATCGGGCGAGACCCAAGAAACGCCGGTTAAGTTAACGGCACTGCGTGCCGGCAGTGCCGAAGTACATGCAAGGCAACTCCGTTTACGGGAAGCTCGCTTCGAGTAGCGCAACGAGCGCTTGCCAGTGCCGTTCCGCGCACGCTGCATCATAGGTCGGCGTATCGGAAAGCACCCATCCGTGTTTGGCCGGATACGTTTCGATCTCGTGATCGACGCCCGCTTCGGTCAGTGCGCGCTCCAGCCGCTCTTTCATGTCGTCGGGGAACGATTGATCTTCGGTCGCACCGGCGACATAGACGCGTGCCTTCATCTTCGGTGCGAGCAGATGCGGACTGTCGGGTGCGTCGGTAGCGAGACGTCCGCCGTGGTAGGAGGCGGCGCCGGCAATTCGATCGGGATACGTGCCGGCGGCAGTGAGCGACATCAGCCCGCCCAAACAGTAGCCGGTCGTCGCAACGGGTCCCGCTCTAACCTCCGGTTGCGCGGCGAGGAACTGCAAGAACGCGCTGGTATCCGACATTATGTTGGCCGGAGTTGCAAGTGCAAAGAACTTCTCCATTAGCACTTTGCGCTTTTCCGGATCGGAAAAGACCGCCTGCGGATCCATCGGCTCGTACGGACCCGAGCGATAGAAAAGGTCCGGCAGCAATACGAAATAGCCATACGTTGCAAGCCGCTCTCCGATGGCGAGCATCGCCGGGCGAATGCCGAGGCCGTCCATGAACACCAGCACGCCCGGCCATGGGCCATCGCCTGCGGGCCGATATACGTGCGCGGGGCAGTTGCCGTCGGCGGTTTCAATCGTTATCTTTTCAGGCACGCGGCAAGCGTACGGCGGCCGGCGCGTGAATCCTCGGAGGGGTAGCGCGCCGTCGGTTTGGAACTAACAAGACTGTGAACGTTTTCATTGCAGGTCTCGCGGCGGTATATCTAGCCGTGGCCGTTCCGGCGCTTGCGTCCGCCGATTCTGCTCCCGGCACCGCCGCGCAGCTCTTCGCCGCCGGCCGATTCGATTCGGCGGCGACGGCGTACGAGCGCGTGCTCGCAGCGCATCCTGGCGATCCCGATGCCAGCCTCAACCTTGGCGCCATTCGATTGTACGAGAACGACTTGGCGGCAGCGGAGCCGCTGCTGCGCGCCGCATCCGTGGCGCAGCCTTCGAACCGGCGCCCCGGCGCGCTGCTGAGCGAACTGGAACGGCGTCGTGCCGAAGCGGCGCGCTCCAGCCAGGTCGCAAACGGGGAAACGACGGTACCATTTGTTTATGCCGAGCCGCTTCCGGTGGTGCGAGCCGAGGTCAACGGAACGCCCGTTAACCTGATCGTCGACACGGGCGGCACGCTCGACTTGGATCCCAGCGTCGTCGCGCGCCTCGGCATCCCGACGCAAGAGGCCGGCAGCGGTATCTTCGCCGGCGGGATGCGCGCGCCGATGCGCAAAGCGATGCTTCACGAACTCGTTCTCGGCGGTGCGACCGCCTTCGACGTGCCGGTCAGCGTACTGCCGGCACGCGGATCGGAACTCTTTGCTGGCGCACACATCGACGGCATCGTCGGCACGACGGTCTTCGAACGCTTTTTGGTGACGATCGATTATCCGAAAGCGCGCCTCGTCTTACGGCCGCGCTCGGCCGAAGTTTCGGCGCGCTTTGAAAGCGAAGCGAAGGCCGCCGGCGCGACGATCGTTCCCTGTTGGCTCGTCGGCGATCATTTCGTTTTTGCAGACGCGCGCGTCGATGCCGCACCCGACGGTCTCTTTCTCTTCGACTCCGGCTTGGCCGGCGGCGGCCTCATGGCAACGCGCGCGCTTATCGACGCCGCCGGAATTACGCTCGACGAAGCGCACGCCGCCACCGGCATCGGCGGCGGCGGGGCCGTGCAGGTGGTGCCGTTCGTCGCGCGCCGCGTCGCGGTCGGTCAAGCACAGCAGAGCGACGTGCAAGGTTCGTTCACGCCCGAAGGGTCGCCGCTGAGCATCTTTCCGTTCACCGCCTGGGGTGCGATCTCACACGATTTCCTGAAGCACTACGCGTACACCGTCGACTTCGACGCAATGCGCATCGTGCTCGAATGAGAACGTAAAAGGGGATAGCCGCCGGCCATCCCCTTTCGTTGAGTTTTAGACCTTTTTGTTTCGCGGAGCGAAGTGCCCCGTCTCGACGTCGTTTTCAGTTCCTGAGGCAAGACCGTTGTTGAAGGTGTACGAGTACGTTGCCCCCTTGGTCGGGCTGTAGGTGTAGATGTCGACCTCTTGGTTTTCGAAGTCGCCGAGTGCGAGGTTCTTGCCCTTCTTGTCGAGACCGCCGAAGAATGACTCGCCGTGAAGCGACGAGGTGCTGACGAGCGAGCATGCCGGATTACAGCCCGAATAAACGTAGAGCTTGCTGCTAACGGCATCGACCGATCCGAGCTGGCCCTTCGTGTCGATGAAGAGCCCGCCGTAACTCGCGTTTGACGTACCGGTGGCAGCCTCGCCCGCGCCGGTGCATCCCTTGAAATAGACCAGTACGAAGCCCGACGTCGTGCTCGTCGCGCCCGAAAGCCAGCAGTCGCCGTTCTTGGCCATCGCAACGCCGGCGACGTAGCCAGTAATGGACGTGTTGGTGATCGGCGTGCCGCATCCCGCCGATTCCGTGCAGAGCACGGCCGCGCCGTAATCGTTGTTGCTGTAGTCGGCGAGCAAGCCTACGAGGACCGTACCGGTTGCCCCGTTGCTGCTATATGCGTCGGCCGGCTGGCCGCTGCTGATTTCGGCTTGCCACAGCAGCGAACCGCAGTTCGGAGCGAAAACGTTGATCGAGAGGTAGCCGTTATCTTGCCCGGTGTAGCCTGGAACCAGCACGTCGCCCTTCGGGTCGATACCGAAGCCGTTGACGTCATCGAGGTACTTCGACGAAGTACCGAGCGTGCAGGTCGCCGGGCCGTTGCTATTGTTCGGATTGGGGAAGCCCCACATCTCCGATTTGTAAAAGTTGCTTGCGTAGATTAGGCCCTTCTTCGATTTCTTGGCGGGCAGCACCGGGGTGTCGAGATGCAGTCGCTTTATGCCGGCCGGCAGCATCCAGGCCCCGACCAAGCTGAGGGGGGCGTGTACCAAACCGCGCGCGCCGGACTGTTGCCCCGGATTCGGCAGCGAGGAACTCGTCGATCCGGCGTTGGTGCCGGAGCACGCGGCCAAGAGGCCGATGGCGACGGCTGCGCCGATTATTGAATTGAAGAATCGCAATTGAGAAACCTCCCTTGTGTAGCTGTTAGGGAAGTCAGGCCGCGGCCTTGAAAGAGAGCCGAGCGTTCGGCCGATTGACGGCGGCAGCGTACCCGAACGGATCCATCTTCGAGCGGATCGTTTCGGCGAAATGCAACGTCGACGTTGGTGCATCCTTCGTGCCGAGCGGCCTCCTGTCAGCGGCTTATTATTCGCGGTTTGCGAGACGGTTGGCGCGCGCGAGGAGATTGGGCGCGTCGAGCCGCTCGCACATGGCGGGGAATTCGGCAGTAGGGCCGCGCCACTCCAACTCGTCGACGTCCGCAAAGAGGTTCGCATCGGTTCGAAGCGTGGCTAGTACCTTGAATAACAGCGCGAGACGCTGACGTTCACCGAGCACGTCCGGCGGGAATAGCTCGATCGCGCCGTAACGCGTCAGGAGAGCGGCCGCGCCTTTCGGCCCGATGCCCGCGAGGCCGGGATAGCCATCGGCGGCATCGCCAACGAGTGCAAGATAGTCGGGTATCAGCTCGGGATTTACCCCAAACTTAGTCCGGACGCCGTCGGCGTCCCGGACCACCTTGCTCCTCCGATCGATTTGGACGATCCGATCCTCGCGGACGCATTGCGAGAGATCCTTATCCGGAGTCCAAATGCAAACTTGTCGTACCCGAGAATCCTGCGACGCGATCGTGGCCGCCGAGGCGAGCGCATCATCGGCCTCCAGTTCGATCATCGCCCAAACCGGAACTCCCATAGCTTGCAGCGCGTCCTCGAGCGGTTCGAACTGCGTGAAAAGCGCGGGGTCGATTCCCTCACCGGTTTTGTAGCCGCTCCAAAGCGCATTGCGAAAGGACTCGATAACGTGATCGGTGGCGACGCCAACGTGCGTGGCACCCTCGTCGACCATTTGCAGCACGGTATTGAGCACGCCAATGACCGCGCCGAATCGCCGCTCCTTTCCATCGGTGAAGCGCCGCAGTCCATAGAAATGGCGGAAGAGTTCGTAAGTTCCGTCGACCAGATGAACGATCACGCTTTCGCTTCGACGATTGCGCGCATCGAGCCGATCGCGCGAAACGTCCGCTCCTGCTGGCGAATCGGCAGCCAGCCGAGGATGAGCGTATCCATCGGTTGCCACATGATGACCCAGCCGGCGATGACGAGCGTTTCGACAGCCAGCGTTCGGATTGCGTCGGGCAGGAAGTCCGCGTGCTGCACTCCCGCCGTCAACAGCAGGCTCAGGGCAAAGAACGCCAGACCCCATAAGAACGTGCTCAGCGCTCCGTGACGCCACTCCGCCATTTGGAGGTAAGCCTCGGCGATCTTGTGCGAACAGTATCGGGCAATTGCGCGTTCGACGCGCGCTTGCGTCTCCGGCGACACCTCCGCCGCGGGCAACAGAACCCGCAGGCGCATCTTCCCGAGGCTCGACGTGACGTTGGGAAAGCGGGCGACTTGCGCGATGCTGGCAAGCGCGTCGGGGTCGTCGGCAAATGGGTCGAACTCACGCTCGGAAAAGAGTTCGCGCAACTCACGCGGGTGAATCGTCAGTTCGGTAGGCGCGTCATGACGCATTGTTTTCATTCGATTCGTCCTCTCGTGGCGCGAAGAGCGGCGAGTGCGTCGCGCGCTTCTTTCGTCGATGGATGGTCGGGGCCCAGAGTCTTCTCTCGGATCGCCAGAACCCGCAAGAGCAGCGGTTCGGCCTCCTCGTAACGGCCTTGGCCGCGGTAGACCTTCGCGATGCCGTTCAAGGTCTCGGCGATATCCACATGATTGGGTGCGAGCGTCTTTTCTCGGATTGAGAGCGCGCGCGCGAGCAGCGGCTCCGCCTCGGCATAGCGCTCCTGCGAACAGTAGAGGGCCCCGAGGTTGTTGAGGCTTTGCGCGACGTCGGGTCGATCCGGTCCGAACGCTTTTTCCCGAATCGCGAGCGCGCGCAGGTGATGCGCCTCTGCCTCGGCATAGCGTCCTTGCGCCGCGCACATCAGCGCCAGGACGTTCAAGCTCATGGCAACGTGCGAGTGATCCGGCCCGAGAGTCCTCTCCCGAATCGCCAGCGATCGCAGGTTGAGTGGCTCAGCCTCCGCGTAACGCCCTTGCTCTTGGTACAGGATCGCGAGGTTCGTCAGGCTGAACGCAATGAGAGGGTCGTCGGGGCCGAGTGCCTCTTCGCGAATCGCTACCGCGCGCAGCTGGAGCGGCTCCTCCTCAGGGTAACGCGCTTGATCGTGATACACGTTCGCGAGATTGTTCAGGCCGATTGCAACGAGCGGGTGATGCGGGCCGAGCGCCGTTTCCCAAATTGCCAGCGCGCGAGCATAGAGCGACTCCGCCTCCGCATAACGCCCTTGGTCGCGATACACGTTCGCGAGGGCGTTCAAGGTCCTGGCAAGGTCGGGATGACCCGGGCCGAGTGCCGCCTCCTCAATCGTTAGCTCGTGTAAATGAACCGACTCCGCTTCTGCATAGCGTCCCTGCTGCCAGTACACGATCCCGAGATTGTACAGGCTTCGTGCAACGTCGGGATGATCGGATCCGAGTGCTCGTTCTTGAATTGCGAGGCCGCGGTTGGCCACGAGCTCCGCTGCGGCATATTCGCCGCGCTGCCAGAGGTAGCTCGCGCAGTGGTTTGCGAGGCGCCCGGCCGGCAAAAACGCGCTATCGGTTGGCAACTCATCCAAACACGCGCGTCCATGCGGCAAGAACCGTTCGCACTGCGGCCACTCCGCAACCGCATTTTCGTCGGGAAAAGCGATGTCCGCAACCCCGACCGCGCATTCACGCCACGCACGAGCGCCCTCGCCCTCGAGATCCCGTGCCGCGAGTCGCACGAGCCGGTGCATGCTGTAGGTTTGCGAACCCTGCGCAAAGGAGAGCAGCGAGAGCCGGTCGAGCGCGCCCAAGGCCTCATCAACGAGCAGTTCGTCGGCCACTGCGGAGCGCAAATCGAGTGCGACGCCGTCGGACAGCGTCAGTTGCAGACCCTCGGCATAGTACTCGATCCCTTGGCGAAAGAGTTCGTCCGGAATCGCGTCGGGGGCAAAGCATGCGGCAAAACATAGCACGGCGGCGGCACCGGCGGCCTGCTGCTCGGCTTGCGCGATCGCGGTGCTGAACGTCGCAAAGACCGAGCGCGGATACTCTGCGCCGCGTGGAGCGTTGTGGAGCCGCTCGCTGATTCGCTGCAAATACCTCTGCGGACTGACCATCCGCGCGCCGCGCAACGAGGCGGCCGCGTGCGCCAATGCGAGCGGTAACGCGCCGACGGCCTGCGCGATCGCGCGAGCATCGCCCTCGCTCAGGTCAATGCGCCCGCTCGCCCGCGAAAGATACTCCGTTGCCGTCTCGAGCGTCCAAATCTCTAACGGAATGACGGTAATGTCGGCGCTCCACGCGGTATCGCGCGAAGTCGCCAACCCTCGGGCCCCGGTGCGCGGCAGCCAGGCCCGCATGAGCCCTTCGTCTTCGAGATTGTCAAAGACCAACAACACCGGCTTCTCGAAGCCGCCAAGCAGCGAGTTGAGCACGCGTTCGGCGGCGATCCGCCGGTCGGCCAGCTGATCGAGGCCCTGAACGAACATCCTGCCCAAGCGCAGCAAGCCCTCGATAATGCCGTCTTCCGTCTGGGAGTTCAGCCACCAAACGACTGAGTAGTGTTCGCGGTCGCGCCAGCCGTATTCACGGGCAATCGAAGACTTGCCCATGCCGGCCAAACCGTGCACGACCGCGATTGCCCCGTCGTTCTTTAGCACCGCCTGCAGCGTCGCGAGCTCCTCGTCGCGTCCGCTAAAGCTGGGGACGGAGCGAAACTCCTCCGAATCGATTATGGAAAGATCGCTGGGCAGCGTCCCCAGCGAACGCAGCGGCGGAAAAGTGGATGGCAATCCCGGCGCCGCCAACTGGTATAACCGCTGCGGCCCGCCGATATCTTTGAGATGATAGGCCCCCAGATCGCGCAGCGTCACGCTGGCCGGCAAAGTGCCGTCGACGAGCGCCGCCGTTTCGGCGGTCAAGAGAACCTGGGCACCGTGGCCGATTGCCAGAAGTCGCGCGACCTTATTGAGCGCTGGACCGAAGTAATCGCCCCCGCGCATCTCTGCGCTGCCGGTATGGATTGAGGCGCGCACGCGCAGCCCGTCGACGGCTGAAAAATCCTCGGCGCTGAGTGCCTGTTGCGCCGCCAGCATCGCCGCGACGGCATCTCGAGGCGCCGCGAACGCACTGTAGAAAGCGTCGCCGGCCGTCTTGAAGACGTGGCCGCCATGTTCCGCAATAGCCGCCTGCACGATCGCATCGTGCCGCCGCACGGCGTCTTGCATCGCAACGCGATCGCGCTCCCATCGCGCCGTGCTGCCTTCGATATCCGTGAAGGCAAAGGTAAACTCGCCCGTCATCGTCTGCTGATTCGGCACGCCTCCGGCTACGTTTTCAGACGCGCACCCAATCTCCCGCCCAACCGCTCAAGCGGAGTAGCGCGGGAAGACCGCGATAACTCGCCTAATGCCGCCAAGATGCCGGCCTATGTAATCGTCAACGTCAATACGAGCGATCCCGAAAGATACGAAGACTATAAAAAGATGGCGCAGGAGACCGTCGCGAAGTTCGGCGGGCGCTTCTTAGTGCGGGGTGGCAAGATGAGAGTGCTCGAAGGATCCTGGAACCCGACGCGCATCGTGGTGCTCGAGTTCGATTCGTACGAGCGCGCCAATGCGTGGTGGCATTCTGCCGAGTACGCCCCCGCTAAGGAACTGCGGCAGCGGTTGAGCACGACCGATCTTCTGATCGTCGACGGATTCGACTCGCCGGCAGTCGTACCCGGTTAGTTCGCGCTCGTCCGTTCGGTGGACAAGACGATCCGCAGCTTCGTTCCCTTACCCGGTTTCGTTTCGATGTTCACGTCGCGAGCCAGCGAGGCAATCAGAAAGAGGCCGCGCCCATTTTCGTTTAACGCGTCGGCGGGGAGTTGCGCCACGAACCGCGACAGTCCGGGGCCGGCGTCGACTACGGTTACGATCGGATTGGTGCCGGTCCAATCGAGGTCGACTCTCACCGAACCTGGCGCGTGTTCGACGGTATTTGCAAGCACCTCGCCGATAACGAGCTCCGCAGCAAACATTTCCTGTTCGCTTGGAGCGAAGGAGCGCATGAAGCTCGCAATCTCGAGCCGCAGCAAGTGTGCTGCCTGCGGGCTTCTCGAATCGAAAATCCAGGATTTTTGAGGCGCGACACCGAGCTGCACGACGAGGAGCACCGTATCGTCGGTCGGCCGTTCCGAGCCCATGACGACCTGTTGAATGAAGGCCGTTGGTTGCTTATTGATCGACTCGTTCACTAAGCGCGTCATCGCCGCTAACACAGTCCGTTCGGTGCGTAAGATGTCGCGCTTGAACTCGGTGAGCCCGTCGGTGTAGAACAGAATTGCGGCACCGGGCTCCAACGCCGCCGTGTGCGTTACCGACGTGATCGGAATGCCGACTCCGAAGGGTATGCCGCCGCATTCCAGCATACGCGCCGGAGCGTTCGGACTCGCAACGACCGGTGGCGGATGCCCGGCGCTCGCGTAGCTCAGCGAGCGGAGATCGCGGCTGAGAATGGCGATCAGAGCCGTGGCCGGATCCTTCTGACGCGATCCCTCGACGCGGTCGGCCTTGAGCAGAATCTCCGCGGGATCCTCGGTCTCGAGGGCCGCCAGCAAAATACTTCGGCGGAGGCGTGCGGCGCTGACCGCCGCATCGAGACCATGGCCGGTCACGTCCCCGATCGAAAAGGCAACCCGCCCGTCGGGCAGGTCGTAGGCGTCGTACCAATCGCCGCCGATGAGGGCCTCGCGCTCCGCGGCAATGTACAGCACGTCGATGCGCAACCCGGTTCGCTGCGGCAGTTGCTCGGGAAGAAAAGCCGTCTGGAGCGTTTCGGCCGAATGTTTGGTTTGCGCCAACAGAACCTGAAGCTGTTCGCGTGCGGCGCGCTTTTCGGCCGTGATTGCGCCAAGCACCAACCCCGTTATTGCCAGAACCGCCATCCAACTATCGAGCTGAACGAGTCGCGAGTCGAGGCTCCCGGAGTTCCAAGGTCCCATCCCGTGAGTCGTCGCCCAGATCGCTAGCGCGCAGACGACCGCAACCACGGCGGTCGTCTCGCGTTGCCGGAATCGCAGCGCCGTCCAGACGATGAAGGGATAGGCCGAAAAGCGCAACGGGAAGTTGGTCAGGAACGATTCCCAGGCCGAAGCTAACAGAGCGACGACGAGGATTGCGAGTTCCAGAGTACCGCCCTCCGCGCGTTCCCTCCGTTGGATGCTCGTGATCCACGTGAGCAGAAGGGGAGTGATAAAAAGCACGCCCATTGCATCGCCGCTCCACCAGACCCACCAAACCGACGGGATGGCGTTCCATGGAACGATTAGGGCTAACGCGAGTTGGATGACCCCGTTGGTAGCCGACACGGTCATCGCAACCGCCGAGCCGAGGACGGCTAGAAGGAGTACGTCGCGGACGCGTTCGAGCCGATTATCGAATCCGCCCACGCGCTGCAGGAGGAACTTCCCGAAGACCGGCGCCAGCGTGTTTCCTGTCGCGATCGCCGCCGCCGTCCACACGGGCTCCGAACTGATGAAGTTCACTGCGAATGCGCCGACCCAAATGCCGGGCCAGGCCCGATATCCCCAGAGAAGAAGAGCGGTAAATGCGATGCCCGTCGGCGGCCACACTGCCGTCACTTGCTTCGTCGTGAACGCCAGCGTGAAGCCGGCCTCCGCTCCGATGACGTAAGCGAGTGCGACCAAGAGCGGGATCAGTATCTTCCCACCGAGGCGATTCAATTACATTGACCTCCTCGCGGAAATACCTGAAAGGCGACGCCGTCCCTTCAAGCCTCTTCGCTTCGAGTCGTGAATACGGCGCCGGAAGGCGCTGCGGGTGGAGCGCAGCTCGACGCTTTTGCAGCGGTACCCGGCAACGCTGTCGCACCCTCGCATGAACGTTGCGCCTGAAGGTCTGATCGGCTTCGAATACCTCGCGAACTTCCGCGTCATCGTGCGGTATGCCGTACCGTCGCCCGCGACCGGCAACAGCTTGCGCGGCGTGAGCGTTCACGGTATTCCGGCTAACCCCGCGGTAGCGTGGTGTAGGAGCCGCGCCTCGCACCAAGTAACTACTCAAGACCCCAGGCCGACTTTTGAAAAGGAACATTCGTGAACGCATCTTTGAAGCTCTTCGCGCTGGCGGCGGCACTGGCGATCGTTGGCTGTAACGCGGCCAACTCGCCGAATATGTCGACGCCCGGCGCTCCGTCGCTGAGCGGGCCTTCCGCCTCGGCGCATTTTGTACCCGAGTGGCAAGCCAAGCATCAAGCCCGGCGCGCCTGCAAACCGCTGGCCGGAGGCGCCGAATGCCACGTACTACTCCAGACGGGCGTAAAACCCGACTGCTCGCCGTCCGGCGGCAGCTGCGGCTGGCGGCCCATCGACTTGCAGACTCGTTATAACCTTGCGGGATCGTTGAAGAATGCGAAGGGGACGATCGTCGCCCTCATCGAGCTTGGCGACTTGGCCAGCGCCGCAACGGATCTCGCGACCTACCGAACCACGTTCGGACTGGGAAAGGCGAAATTCAAAAAGTTCAACCAGTACGGAGAACAATCCGACTACCCTGAGAGCTGCCAGGATTTCGGTTGGTGTCTCGAGACCGACCTCGACATCCAAATGGTCTCCGCAAGCTGTCCAAAATGCACGATTTACCTAATTGAGGGCGGCAACTGCAGCGGCGTCGTCTGCGGCTTAGAGGGTGCAGAATCCACGGCCGTGACCCTCGGCGCGAAGATTCTCAGCAACAGCTGGGGATGCAGCAGTTCCAACTACGGCGAGAACTGCGGCGACTCAAACTTCCCGAACTACTTCAACTCGCCGGGCGTCGCCTATGTGGCGTCATCGGGCGACTCCGGGTATCCTGAGATCGAGTGGCCGGCGGCGCTTGCAAACGTGCTTGCCGTCGGCGGCACGCAGCTGGCAGAGAGCAGCGGGTCGAAATACAGTGAAACCGTCTGGGACGGTGCCGGAGCGGCCTGCGCTACAACCACCACGAAGCCGTCGTGGCAGCACGATCCGGATTGCAGCGGTCGCACGATCGCGGACATCTCCGCCGAGGCCGGTTGTTCTCCCGGCGTCGCCGAGTATGATACCGACTACGGCGGCTGGACCGGCGTCTGCGGGACGAGCGTCGCAGCGCCGCTGACGGCCGGCATCGTTGCGCTCGCCGGCAATGAAAGCAGCTTAACCGGCGGCAAATCGTTCTGGCAGCTGAGCACCAAAAAGCACAAGACCGAGTTGAACGT
Organism: Candidatus Cybelea sp.; assembly: GCA_035308305.1. Lineage (GTDB taxonomy): Bacteria > Vulcanimicrobiota > Vulcanimicrobiia > Vulcanimicrobiales > Vulcanimicrobiaceae > Cybelea. The sequence continues at coordinate 54,195 of DATGGV010000056.1, forward strand.
AATCACTTCCGGCAGCGACGGCAACTGCGATAACTATATCTGCCAGGCTGGCCTATCGAAGAAGGATGGCGGCTACAAAACGTACAGCGGCCCCGCCGGATGGGGTACTCCAAACGGCATTACGGCGTATTAAACTCGCCGGTACCTGAAACGAAAAGAAGGCGAGCCGCACTGCGCGCTCGCCTTCTCTAGTAGACGAAGCTAATGAAAAGCCCCAAGGACGCCGATATGATTAGCATAATCGGCGGCTTTCCGGAGCGGCCTGTCTTGGCTGTCCGGAGGCGCCTGAGGAGATGGCATGATGGGCATCTTCGGTTCGATGATGCGCGAGGACGAAGGCGCAAGCATGGTCGAGTACGCGCTGCTGCTGTGCCTTATCGTGTTGGTAGTACTGACCGGGGCCAGCGACCTCGGCAAGAGTCTCGATCGGGTATTCGATTCTGTCCGCGAAGCCCTTCGCGGACTGGGTTATTGAGGAATTCGCCGCTCAAACGCCAACGATAAAGCGTTGCGCGAGCCACGCCTCGACGTCACTTGCCGCCGCGGCCAAGACCGAACCATGCGTCGCCCCGACGTACGCCTTAAAGGAGACCGGAGTGCCGTGGCGGCGATAGCGATCGGCGATCTCGATCGTGCTTTCCGGATTGATGACCGCATCGGCGACCCCTTGCACCAAGAGAGTGGGAACCGCTATCGGGAAGTATGCAGGATCGTTGATTAGAAGGTCGTTGTAGAAGGTCGCGATCGCGGATTCGGCTTGCGGCCGAAAAATCGTCTGCGGAACGAGGTTCGCCCACTGCGAGCTGCTCTGGACGTCGGGCAAACACCACCGCGCAAGCTCCGGCATGAGGTGCACCACTTCGGGCACGAGGATTTCCGAAGGTACGATCCGCGAGTCTACCGTTGACAATCCCTGCAGCATGAGTACCACGATCGGAAGCCCGTCATTGGGCGTGCCGTTGCGGGTCTCGTTTTGCAGCATCTCCTCGGTGAATGCAAGCGGCGCATACGCGACGACGCCCAGGAGCTTCAAGCCGGGTGCCAGGCGTTGCCCGAGAGCCGCGGTGGCAAGCGCCGCCGCGCCGCCCTCTGAGTGTCCCATGACCACCCACGCTCGCCCAACCTGCGGGTCGATCGTGCGAGCGGCCGCGACGATCGCGGTGACGTCGCGCGCCGCCGAGAGCGCAACCATATAGGGATGAATCCCCGGCGTTCCGTTTCCTTCGTAGTCGGTCTGCACGACAGCATAGCCGCGGCGCACAAAGCCGTCGAGCATTCGTTGCTCGATGTTTGGCTCGGCGGAGCGCGACGGGGCGCATTGCGGTCCGTTGCCGGTGGTTCCGTGCGCCCAGCTGATGAGCGGCCATCCCTGCGCCGGCGGTTCGCCACGCGGTATTGCTAGCGTTCCCGAGACCGCGACGAGCCGGCCGCTCGCCGAGGTCGTTTCATAGAGAATGAGATAGTTTATGGCGGCCGATGGCAACGCCGCGCCGCCGGTAAATCGTCGCGCCCAAATGACGGTGCCGTCGCTCCCTGGCGGCAACCGAACCGGCGGCACGTAGAAGGCGTCGCCGGGTGGCCCGGCTGCAATCGTTGCGGTGCCTGCGATGGCGAGGACTGCGGCGAGTATCACACGTGAGGTCGCTCGAGTTTAGAACGCCCCCATGCCCTTGGGCGAGCCCCAGCCGCCGGGACCAGAGTAGTTACCGTATTGGCCCGTTCCGGCGGTACAGAGGTAGGTGTGGGGTCCGCTGCACGAACCGTCATTTCCGCTTAGGACCGGATAGAGGTGCACCTGATGCGCCGGAATCCAGAATGTTTTGCCTCCATGCTGCGACGTCGCATTGCCCTTGAGTCCGAAGATGCCGGCGAGAAACGGCGACCCTACGCTGGTGCCGCCGACGACGATCCAGCCACCGTAACCGTATGTGTCGTACTCCGCGACGCCCGTACTCGGATTAGCATCGGCAGAAACGTCGTTCGCCGTTCGGTAGGTGCAGCCCGGATCGGCCTGCCATGCTGGCTTCGTGTCGGTCGAACAGCCTGCGCCGCTGCCGCTCCATACAGTTTCCGCCCAGTGACGCGGCGGTCCCGCGGGGCTGAGGGTCGTGCCGCCGACCGAGACGACCGTGTCGAAGTCAGCCGGATCGGCGATGCCATAGCCGCTATCGCCCGAGCTGGCGAGATACGTTTTGTTCGGAGTACTGAAAAACGCTTGATTTGCGCCGGTTCCACTGAAGCTGTTGCTGATGATGGTCGCACCTTTCGTCACCGCCTCGGCTTCGGCGGTTTGGAGATCGCTCCAACCCGTTGAGTTGGCTTCGACGAGAATGATGGTGCACTTCGGGCAACTCGCCGAAACCATTTCGACATCGAGGTCGATCTCAACGCCCCAGCCCGAGCTGCCGGACGGGTAGTTGCTCATCTGTCCAAGCTGATTGTACTTGGTGAAGTTCGGTGCGCCTAGTGCAAACTGGCTGCGGTAAGCCGCAAGATCCGTGGTGACGTTAGGATTGTCGTATGCGTCGACGACTGCGACGACCTGTCCCGCGCCATGGACCGGCACAAGAGTCGCTAACTTGTAGGCCGACCAGAGATTGGCCGGAGTAAGGCCCGCAAAGTTTGGATCGACGCCCGAACGTACGAGCACGTCGCACTGCGCCCTACCGGCGCGGCTGCCCTGGCAGGCGGCTGTCGCTTTTGCGACCTGCGGCTGCCCGTTCGTTTGGGGCATCGAGGTGCTGCTGTTTGCATTGCAAGCCGCGAGCGCAATCGCGGCAATCAACGGTGCCGAAGCTATAAAAATTCTCTTCACGAAACCGCCCTTTCATAAATCGTACGTGGAAGAATGGAAAGTTGCTTTCCGGTCGCCTGCTTTCCTGTTTAGGTCGAGGCGGCTCGATGGTGACGCGCTTTCAACTCCTAGCCGGGGCCGGCGCCGGCGCAGCTGTAGTCCAGCGTCGTGCTGCAAAGCACCAAATCGAGGGTCGTCTGCGTTTGCGGCTTCACGACGACGCTGCGATTTTGTGGGGGCACGTCCTTGGAACTGGCCGACACCGTATGGCGGCCGGGTGTGAGGGAAGTAAGGCGGTAGGCGCCGCGCCCGTCGGTGGTAGTGTGGTGCGACCCGATCGAGATCGTCACGTTGGCTAGGGGCTGGCCCGTTGTCGCGTCGGTAACGTGCCCGACGAGCACGACTAGTGCGAGGGTGGAGGCCGCAGTGAACGTTGACAGCTTCATACGTACCGTGCTTCGTTGCGCGCACGCATCCCCGCCTTTCCCGGCGGCTTGACGCAGCGTCGAGTTCGTAGTATAAAAACATTGTCCTATTTAACTAGGACAACTAGGACAATGCGTGAAGGCAACTGACTTATGGATCGATTCGGAGAGCGCCCTGCCGGTGTACGCGCAGCTTCGCGATCAGATCGTCCAAGCTATCGGCTCGGGTGCCTTGAAGCCGAGCGTGCAACTCCCGACGGTTCGGGAGATTGCCGTACACTTGCGCGTCAACCCGAACACGGTGAACCGCGCGTATATCGAACTCGAGCGGGAGGGCGTGTTAATCACGGCGCGCGGGCGCGGCACGTTCGTCGCTACCGGGACGCGCCGGGCCGCTCCCGACGTGCGCGCGGCGCGCCTGCGCGACGTCGCCCGCCGTTGCCTTCATGAGGCAAAGGCGCTCGGCTTCGGAGCCGGCGAGTTAACCAAAGCTATTGCCCTAGCCGCTCGAAAAGAAAGATAGGAGAGAGAAGGATGGCTATACTCACACCGCCCTTGTCGGCGCCTCGATCCGGGTCGGCATTTAGTGCAACCGCGAGAGTTCGGGTGAACGCGATCGCGCTGGTTCTCGGTATCATCGTATTGCTGGCCGGCATTCGAACAGGGCAATCGTTAAATAACGTCGCGCCGATCGTGGCGGGCGTGATACTCTTCCTCGTGATCGTCTTAGGCATGCAAATGGCATACCCGTGGGAATCGGCAATCGTCTTGCGAGCTGGAAAATTCCAAAAACTCGCCGGACCCGGGCTATTCTTGATCGTGCCGGTGGTCGACAGCGTCGCCGCCTGGATCGATCAACGGGTCCAGACATCCACGTTTACCGCAGAGGAGACTTTGACGAAGGATACCGTTCCCGTCGACGTCGATGCGGTGCTCTTCTGGGTGGTCTGGGACGCGAAGAAAGCCGCGCTGGAAGTGGCCTCGTACCAACAGGCGATCCAGTGGGCCGCTCAAACCGCTTTACGGGATATTATCGGCACCACCTCGCTTGCCGATCTGCTCTCGAGCCGCCAGATCGTCGACGAAGCGCTGCAGAAGGCGATTGACGCGCGAAGCACTCCGTGGGGAATCACGGTGAGTTCGGTAGAGATCCGAGACATCAAGATTCCCGATAGCCTGCAGGACGCGATGTCGCGTCAAGCACAGGCGCAGCGCGAAAGCCAGGCGCGGGTTATCCTGGGCGCGGCCGAGCAAGAGATCGCGCAGTCTTTCGTCGACGCGGCCAAACAATACGAAGGCAATCCGATGGCGTTGCACTTGCGCGCCATGAACATGCTCTACGAAGGGCTAAAAGAAAGGGGCGCCATGATCGTGGTTCCGAGCACCGCGGTTGAAACGATGGGCCTCGGCACGATCGGCGGATTGGCGGCGTTGTCGGGAACGGCGATGCCGAAGTCGAGTTGACGCTTGAAACATCAGGCCCTCGCCTGCCGTAAGGGGTGTGTCGGAGGGCCCCTATGACGAAGCTGGTTTTCGCGCGGTTGATGTTGGTGATCGCCGCATTGCTCATTGTCCCGCTGCCGGCGCTTGCGTCTACCTTCGGGAGTACGGTCGAAGCTGCAGCGCAAGCGTACGACGCCGGTCAATACCGGCAGGCGGCAAGCCTTTACGAGCAAGTGGTTCGCGCCAACCCGGTCAACCCCGGATATTGGCGCCGCTTGGCCGCCTCGTATTACCTGGCGGGCGAGTACCGCGAATCGATTCCGGCCTATGCCAAGGCGATGCAGCTGCGTCAAGATCAACCGGCGACACTGGCCTACTTCCTGGCGCGCGCTTATGCGAAGTCCGGCGACCCGGTGTCGGGGATGCGCTGGCTGCGTCAAGCGATGGTTTGGGGATATGCGGATCTCGAAGGGGCACGCGCCGACGCAGCTGTCGCGCTCTTACGCACGCAACCGGGGTTTGCCGACCTCCTCGGCATCGTCGACTCGCAAACGATGTCGCGGAACGCCGGATGGCGCTACGACCTCGCCTTTCTCGCCCGCTGGACGAAGGCCAAGGCCTATCATCCGTTCCGAACCGATACCGGCGACCGTTTCGTCTCCGATGCGATCTACACACAATCCGAGTTTAACGCGCAGGTGCGCATGCTAAGCGACGCAGTGTCTCACCTGACCGATCCGCAGATCGAGCTGGGCATGATGCGTTTGTTGGCGGCGCTCGGCGACGGCCACACCGAACTCGCCGGCGGGCCGCGTCCGGAGTACGCGCTGACCATTCCCGTCAAGTTCGAGTGGTTCGAGGAGGGATTGTTCGTCACGGCTGCGGCGCCAAAGTACCGGAATCTGCTCGGCGCCCGCGTCCTGGCTTTCGACGGGCATCCCACCGGGAGCGTCATGCAGAGCGTTGCGCCGTACGTCAGCCGCGACAACGACTACTGGCTCTCCGCCGTCGAGCCGTACCGGCTTCGCGCGATTCCTTTCTTGCACGCGCTCGGTCTAGTATCGCGCGCCGATCGCGTCACGCTGCATCTGGAGCTTCGCGACGGGCGAACTGGGGACGATGTGGTCGAAACGACCGCCGACTACCCCAACATTTGGAATATGCTTCCCAGTCCGGCGGGTTGGATCAATCTGTTCGACGTGCTCGCAAAAGCGCCGCCACTCTACCTAACGAGAACCAACGAGCATTATTGGTTCACCTACGACTCGAGCGCGCGCGTTGCGTACTTCCAGTATAACAACGTAATCGACGAGAAAAGCGAGCCGCTGGCCGACTTTGCACGGCGCCTAGGGCTGTTTCTCGCAGCCCATGACGCCGCTAAATTGATCGTCGACATGCGCTGGAACAACGGCGGAGACTCGTTCCTCAACGCCCCCTTGCTGACGATGCTCCAGTGCTCCGCAGTCAACCGGACGGGCCGGCTGTTCGTCATCATTGGGCCGCGCACGTTCTCTGCCGGGCTCAACGCCGCCGATTACTTCCAGCGCGATCTGAACGCCATCTTCGTCGGCGAGCCGACCGGCGGCAAGCCGAATGCTCCCGGCGACGAGACGTTCTTCACGCTCCCGTACAGCAAGATCGCCGTGAACTTCTCGAGCGTCTATTGGGAGAGCGGTTGGCCGCAAGACGCCCGTCGGGCGATCGCTCCCGACGTCTATGCGCCGCGCACCTTCGCCGCTTATCTCGCAGGAGACGATCCGGCAATGGACGCGGTCCTCGCCGGCTCGTAATCGGCAACTGAAGGCGAGCTCTCGCATGCGTGCCTTTAGTTCGGCTAAGCGTTCGAACGGTGCTTTTGAGACCCGAAATATCGGGTAAAAATTGGGGATGCAAAGTTCTCCCCGGCTCACCCTCATTACGACGCTACTAATTTTGGCACTCTCTGCTCCCGCTGCCGCGCAGGTTTCGGTCGGCGTTGGCGTCGGGTTCACGGTCGGTGCGTCTGCACTGGTCGTTGCGGGCCCTCCGCCGCCGATTCCGTACTACGCGCAGCCGCCCGCGCCCTATCCTGACTATCAATGGACGCCCGGTTATTGGGGCTGGGGATCGGCGGGGTATTATTGGGTTCCCGGAGTCTGGGTGCCCCCGCCGGCGGTAGGTCTCTACTGGACGCCGGGCTACTGGGGCTACGCAAATCCCGGCTACGCCTACTATCAGGGTTATTGGGGGCCGAGCGTCGGCTTCTACGGCGGTATTAACTACGGGTTCGGTTATTTCGGCACGGGCTTTGTCGGCGGCACTTGGATCGGCGGCGCTTTTAGCTACAACACCGCCGTCGCGAACGTGAATCGGACGACGATCCGCAACACGTATATCAACAAGACCGTCATTAATAGGCACATAGTCACTCGCAGCCGCGTAAGCTTCAACGGCGGCCACGGGGGAATATCGGCGAAGCCGACCGCGGCCCAGGTAGCCGCGGCGAAGCATCGCATCCCGCCCACGGCACAGCAGCGAGAACATTCGATGGTCGCCGCGCGCGATCGAAGCCTGGCCGCCTCGGTCAATCACGGCAGACCTCCGGTCACCGCGGTCCGCGATTCGCTGAGCGCGACGAACAAACCGTCGCACTTTGCACCCGTCACCGCCGCCGACAGGCGCGTCGCGCAACGGGAGGTTCGACACACGAGCGGCAAGGTTTCGGCGGTCGCGCACCATCAGGTTTCGCACCAACAGGTCGCGCACCAGCATGGAACGATCCAGGGACGTTCGCAGACCGCGATGCACGGCCAGCCATCGCACGGGACGATCCAGGGACACTCGCAAACCGCGACTCATGGAGGGTCATCACACTTTCAGGGAGTGATGCGCGGGCAGTCGTCTCACCCGCAGGCAGCGATGCGTGGTCCGTCACCCGAAGGCAGAGGCGGCGGCCGACCCCCGCGAGGGAAAATTTAAGCGCTGCCGGCCGTTCCGCCGGGTCGAGCGGTGACGCCGCCCTCGGCAGCGTTTGGAGAAAGACGCGATGCGACGTTTCTATAGAGATGTCGCATCGCTTCATTGAGCAGCGTCGAAATTCGGAACAGCCCGTCACCCGATATTCTCAGTGCCATCCAGGGAGTCCCTTGGTGCCGCTGCACCAACAGATACGTTTGACTGCCAACGGCATAGATTGCAAATAGATCGGACTCGGCAATTTGCTCCAGGTTGTCGATAACCGACTGATCGATATGTTCGTTAAAATACATGGCGTCGCTCCAGTTTCTGCGCTGAGGTGCTACATCCGGCTTTTTATCCGAGTCGGTCACGGTTTAGCTTTCGGTGGCCGCCTCGGCGAAGGAAGCAACCTTCGCTTTCCCGTAGGAGAGACGCCATGCATGCTCTACGTGCGGCACTTGCCGCTGCAGGGATCGGCGTAATCGCCTGCGCCGCTGCCGGCGCTTATCCGTCCACCCTGAAGTTAAAACTATACGCTCAGAATCGCCCAGGTGAAACCGGCACGGTGACGCTCGAGCAGATTGCCGGCGGCATCAGGATCGTCGTCAAAATGTCCGGTGGCCAAAACGGTTCGCAGCCAATCCACATCCATTCCGGCACCTGCGCAAAGCCCAACCTTGTTCCCAAATATACTCTGACCAACATCGTCCATGGGAGCAGCACGACAACGCTACCGGGCGTGACCCTCGGCGACTTGCTCAAGGGCAACTACGTCATCGACGTCCATGAGAGCAGTGCCAATACAAAAAGATACGTAGCCTGTGCTGCAATCGCGCCGAAGGATGCGATCGACTAAAAGAGCCCGGTCTGCGGTAGATGTAGTTAAAGTAAACAGATGTCCGTCGATGGCCGTGTAATAAGGACTGCTCGGCTCGAACTACGACCGCCGGTGGTCGACGACGCACAAGCACTGCTCGACGCTTACGCGTCCGATCCACGCGTTACGAAGTACATGGACTGGCGCCCGGTAAAGCACGTATCCGAGATCGCGGACCGCCTCGCGGCGTTCGTAGCGGATACGGCCGACGGAAAATGCGTCGGTTGGGTTCTTCGAGAACTGGACGAGACCGCGCCATGCGGCAGGGTCGACCTACGCCTGAGCGGCCAAGAAGGCGATGTCGGCTACGTGCTTGCAGCGTCGAAATGGGGCCAAGGCCTGATGACGGAGGCATTGACGGCGGTTCTGGAATTCGCCCGCGGGCATCTTCCGCTTCGCCGCGTCTGTGGGACATGCGACCCTGAGAATCGCGCGAGCGTCAGGGTATTTCAGAAGTGCGGCTTCAAATACGTCGGGTATCGAGAGGGTGCGCTCCTTCGCCCGAATCTTTCCAACGAGCCTCGCGGTTCGGATTGCTTCGAGATCTGGCTCGCTGAGTAACGCCTGCCGAACCCGGTCTACACGTAGTCCGCAAGCGTGAACTTGACCGTGCGCTGCGCGCCGCTTTTGCTCGTGAGTTGCAGCGTGACGACGGTTCCCGCGGGCTGCGAGAATATGTCACGAATCTGCGAGAGCGACATGCCGTCAACGGGTGAGCCGTCGACCGACGCGACCGCGTCGCCTTTCACGATGCCTGCGTTTGCCGCCGGCGTGCCGGGGCGTGAGTCGGCGACGACGGTGACGCCGCCGCGGCGGATGAGGAAGAGCCCCGAGCGTTCGTAGACGTCGGGATCGTTGAGCGCCGCGTTGGGGACGAGCGCCATCGTCGCGTTGTTATAATCGAACGTGATGGTGAAGCGCCGCAGCAGGTTGCCGCCGATATTCGCGCCGACAAACGGCGCGGCGAACGCGCCTTGTGTCTGCGACGAGTAATCACCCACGAGATTAGGCAAGGTGAAATCGCCGATGCCGATCGAGGCAATGCGGCCGAGCCTGCCAATCGCCGGTCCGCCGACGCCGAAGCCGTTGATGCCCGGCGCGCTGAGCGTTGCCGGAACGATCTGCGGATGTGCGGCGGTGAACGGGGCCATGAAGGTGATCGTGTCGCGCGAACCGGTATCGATCGTGCACTCCGCCGGAATTCCGTCGATCGTGCACGCGATCTGCGGCTGCGTTCCATAGAAGACGAAGGGCACGACGTGGGCTCCGGCCGGCGCGGGTGCCGAGCCGGGTAGGCTCAGCGTCACGGTCTTGCCGGCGTAATCGAACGTAGTGACGTAGCGCGCCAGAACCTCCCAGCCGATCAAACCGTCGACGGGGCGGCCAACCGAAACGCCGAAGCCCATGCGCGTGGGCGCGATCGCGAAGAGCTGATCGGTGAGCGCGGCGTCACCAACCTGCAGCTTCGCGACCTTTCCGAAACTGAAGCCTTCGGTCTGCGAGCCGACTCCGCTGCCTTGCAGCGAGCCGCTGCCGAGCGCGCCGATCTCTTTGGCGACGGCGGGATCGACGATATTCGCGCCGCCGGTATCGAAGATAAAATGGTAGGGACCTTTGCCGTTGAGCATCACGTCGATGTAGACGTGATTCTCGTGGAGCGCGATCGGAATAACGGTCGACGTCTTGCCGTTTTGTATCGAGAAATCGGTGGGCTGCGTCTGCGGACGCGCCAGCGCGGCCTCCGCGTCGGGCGGATCGAGCGTCACTCGCGCGATCGTAACGTCGCTGTTGTTGCCGTCGCTCGAATCGGTGTGCGTGGCGTACGGCACGCTCAGTCCGCCGGCTTTGCGGTAGTCGGCGAAGGTTAGCGTGGCCGTCGTGAAGCCGTTGACGAAGAACGCGCGCGCCGGAAGGTGCGTCGTACGATCGAACCACAGTTCGAAGGGCACGAGCGAACCGCGCGGCGTAATGTTCAACACGTCGTATGTGACGCCGCCGGCGGTTTTTGCGCCCGCCCAGGAGACCGCCGCACCGCTCATTTGCGGCTGCCAGAGCGCATAGCTGGCGAGATAGGCTTGATCGATCTCGGAGGCGCGGCCACTATCGCCGCCGGTGTTCCAGACGAGGTGCGATTGGTCGGCATTCCAGGCGACGCGGCCGTCGAAGCCGTCGAGGGAATCGAACGGCCCAAGGTTAGCCGATTCGGCGAACCGCCCATCGCGCAGGCCGATCCATTCCGTGCCGGTGCCCGTGAGGCCGACGGCCGAAATCTTCATTTCGACCCGCACCGTCTTGGCGGAGGCGATCGATGCGATGCCGAGGGCTTCGCCGGAGGCAGCGACGAGCTGCGCCACCGGGTCGTTTGTGCCGGCGGCTCGTGCGGGTGCAACGGAAACAATGGCAGCGGCAACCGCGCCGAGGGTGGCAAGGCGGAGGAAGTTCATAACGCAGTATACGGGCTTAGCGCCGGTGTGTTTCGATTGTCAGAAGGAAGGCGCCGCGACTTGCTTCGGATTCGGACCATAAGCGTTGTCGCCGGATTGGCTATCCTGGCAGAAGAAGTACAGCAGCACTAAGCCCCCAAGCGGCACGATGTTGAGCAGCACCCACCAGCCGCTCATTCCGATGTCGTGGAGACGGCGGACGCTCACCGCTAAGCTCGGAAGAACGATCAGCAGCGAAAAAAAGTCGAGCAGATACTCGGCCAGGGTCGGCGGGCCGCCGGTTGCCTTGGCGATGTAGAATCCGACGGCGAGCAGCACAAACGCGATAAGACAAGTAAAGAGAGCGAAGTACCAGTATTCGCTCCGCCGCGCTCGCCCTGAGAAGACGGCGTACTTCCCAAGGGCATCGAGGAAATAGTTCATTGGACGCTCCTATAAGCGTGGGGATCGGTAATGCTTGCCTGCTTCTCGGCCGCCGGGCCTTCCTACCTGCCGGCGGGACCCTCAATTGCAGCCGCTGCGGCTCCGCCGGCACGAAACGATGCCCTGCAGCCCCACTCCCGCGGTGAACGGCGAACCCGCGAGCTGCGATAGCGCTCCCGTCGCTGCATCGATCGCGAACCCCGAGACCCTGTCGGACCCGAAATCTGTCGCATAAAGATACGCGCCGTTCGGCGTGATCGTCATCGCGTCCGCGCCGTCGGCTCCTTTGAACGGCGACGTCGCAAGCGCAGCGAGCAGCCCGGTCCGCGCGTCGATTCCATAGCCCAAGATCGTGGCTTGTTTCGGGATGCTGGTGACGTAGAGGAACCTTCCAGTCGGGTCGATTACCATGGCGCGCGGATGGTCGCCGGCTTTGATATTCTCGGCAGCCGGCAAGCGCAGCATGCCCGTTTGTCGATCGATGGCGTTGACGGTGATGGTACCGGCAAAGTCGTGACTCATGTAGAGCCGCTTCGCCCGGCGATCGATCGAAAGACCGGATACGAAACCTCCGAATTGCTCCAACGGCGCCGCTCCGACCGAGCGGAAGGTGCCGCCGGCGATGGCGAACGTTTCGAGCGAGTCGTAGGTGACGACGTAGGCAAGATTTCGTTCACGGTTGAGTGCGATTTGAAACGGCCAGCGCGCCATCGTAAATGGTGACCACGCTAGTTGGCGCAGCGCACCGCTTGAGGAGTCGACGGAGTAGCCCGTGACGCTCTTTCCGTTGAGATTGGCGGCGTAGGCATATCGACCGTCTGCCGAAAACCCAATCTGCGTCGGGCCGCTACCCGTTTTAAACCTCCACTCGTCGTATAGATGAAGTCGATCGCGCCGCTTTGCGGCGGCAGCTAAGGCGTGGGCGTCGCCGGCGGCGGACACGGCACGAAGCGCGTCGGCGACGGCGTGCTGCTCGTCGTCTTCAACGGCCAGGCGCTTGCGCTGCGGCCGCCGCTCGCCGGCACGAAGTTGAAGTTCACGATCCCGAGCGTGTGCTGCCCCCCGGGGTCGCGCTCCAAAACCCACAAGCTCGAGTCCGCGCCGAATTTTATGCCGCCCGGCCCTGCGGCGGCAGCATGACGCGGATGGCACCGTGCGGATGCGCGTGAATCACCTGCGTGGGGGTCGACGCCCACAGCGACCCGTCGCGTCCGACGGCTTGAACCGGTTGGCCCTCGATCGGGGCGTGGACGAAGCGAACACGAACCGCGGGATGAGAGTCGAGTTCGAAAAGGCCGTGAAAGTTGCTCGCATAGACGTGGCCGTCCGGCGCGCGAAACATCTTATAGACGTCGGACGGCGTCTGTACCAGGACGCTCGTGCGAATGCGCGGCGAATAAGCGTACAGCGCCTGGTTCGGCAAGCGGCCATAGAGCAGCCACACGGTGCCGGAAGCATCCTGCTCGACCGATTCGATCGACGACGACGACGGCGGCAAGCGAAAGGCCAGCGAGCCGTCGGCGCGCACGGCGGCGACGCCACTGGAATAAGGGTTGAAAAGAGATTCGTGGTCAATCTGCTTGAGCCCAATAAGGTTTAAAAGAAGCTCGTTGTCAAACGGCTGTGCGAACGAAAATAGGAAATGCGCGCGGGGCCCGCAGCGCGGATTCGGCCCCCATACCATGGCGACGCGCCCATTGACGATGCGATAGAGCCCATCGTCGGCCGTTTGGACTAAGACGGTGCCGTCGCTGAGAACGGCGATATCTACCGGTTTGGTTCCTTTTCCAAAGGCCGAATTGGGAATCACCCGGACGATATGAATGCCGGCGCTCGTGAAAGGCGCGCATGGCACCAAGAAAGGCATTTTATAGGGAGAAAGGACGCACCGGTTGCGATCGGGTGGACGAGGGAGCAGGCGACGAGCGTAGACCAGCGGAGGTGCCGACGACGAGGATGACCGCGAGCAGCGCAACGAGGCGCGTCATCCGCGTACGTCGAGCTACCAAGAAACTACGATCTCGCCGTTGCTGCGCGAAGCGCCGCCGCGGGCGTTCACGACGTTCGTCGCGCTCGGCTCGGCGTACGAGGATCCACCGCCGCCGCCGCCGGCGCCGCCTGGGCCGCTCGATTGAAAGCCGCCCGCGCCGCCTCCGCCGCCGCCATAGTAGCCGCCGCCGCCGCCACCGCCCCCGGCGCTGCTGTAGTAGTTGCAGCATCCGCCGGCGCCGCCATTTCCAAGCGCACCGTGGTGCCCGCGTTTGGCGCGCTCGTAGCTCGACGTCTGGCCACCGATTCCCCCCGATCCGCCCGCGCGTTGATTTCCACCGCGGCCGCCTCCGCCTTCGGGGTCGAATTGCGGGATGACGTCGCCCTGCGCGCCTCGGCCGCCTGTTTTCCCGCCGCCGCTGCCGCCGGCACCGCCGATACCATAGTACCTGCCACCGCCGGCACCGCCGCCTCCACCCGCGACGACAACTCGGTTCGCGAGCCCGGTGCCACCCTGGCGAACATCCGACGCGCCGCCGCCGCCGTTGCCGCCGTCGACATAGTTACCGCTGTCGTACGTCCCTTGGCCTCCGTCGCCGCCACCGTTGAATCCGCCGCTTCCGCTGGAGCCGCCGGTGCTCGCCACGCCTGCGCCGCCCACGAAGATCGCGAGCTTTTCCCCGGGCGTAACGGCAATCGTGGCCTTTAGCAAACCGCCGTTACCGCCGCGATAGCTATCGCCGCTCGGACTCCCCGCGCCGCTTGCGGCGACCTTGATCTGCGTGACCCCCGATGGAACGGTAAAGCTTTGCTCTTTTCCCGTGTAGCGGAACGTCTTGCTGCCGGTGGGCACGGCGGTCACGCTCGTCGTCGGGACGTTCGTCGGCAACGATCCAGCGCAGCCCGAGACGAGCGTCGCGGCGACGGCGTTCACAAGGATACGAACAAAACGCATAGCTCTCATCCAGCGGCCTTCGATACCGCTTACTGGGCTTCCTCAAGAGGAAAACTTAAGCGAAGAGACGCGGTTCCTGTGGCGGGATCGCCCCTTCGAGTTCGAGCAAGGCGCGCTTGAGCGGCAAGCCTCCACCGTAACCGGTTAAGCTTCCATCCGAGCCGATCACGCGGTGGCACGGGATCACGATCGGAATTGGATTGGCCCCGTTGGCGCGCCCGACGGCCCGTGCACCGTTAATCAAGCCGAGTGCCTTCGCAATCGCGCCATACGATGTCGTGACACCGTAGGGCACGGCCAACAGCGCCGCCCACACCTCCTGCTCGAACGGCGTGCCCGCCGGTTCCAGCGGCAGATCGAAAACTCGGCGCTTTCCAAGAAAATACTCGCGCAGCTGATCGCCAGCCTCGCGTATTCCACGCTGCGCTTCGGATGACGGCTTCGCCGAGGCTGCAGCCGGCTCTCGGTTCGGAAGCAGGATCTCGATCAGCCGTCCATCGCCGTCGACCGTCAGTTGGAGGAAACCGACCGGCGTTTCGAGCGTCGAGCGAAAAAGCGTGCTTTTCACGTGAACCCCGGCGCTACAACGCGAACCAAGGTAAGCCCTTCGACAAGGGGACGTCAACCGACCACGGCAAATGGCGCTTACGGTGTTTGAGATCGACGACGTTCGAGCATCGTTCGACGAAGTGACCTTTCGTCGCGGGTTGGCGTACGCGCAGAGCGGGCGCGTCGTGCGGCTGGGCGACGCATTCGGAAACTCGATCGACGCTTTAGTGCAAGGCTCGGCGCCCGTTCCGTACACCGTAACGATCGAGCTTTCCGGCGGCAAGCACGGCGCCTGGTTTTCGACCTACTGCAACTGTCCGATGAAATACCGCTGCAAACACGGTGCGGCTGCTGCGATCGCGCTCGTCGGCCGCGTCGACGATCCGGGCAACCCTGCAATTGCCGCATGGCTGCGACAACTCGACTCCTATCGCGGGCCGCACGAAGCTGCGCCGGTGAGCGAAGAGATTCGTTACTTGCTCAACGTAACCGGCAAGCCGCCGCGCGCGAAGCTTACGGCGCGCGTGCTCGTGCCGTTCAAAAACCGCGGAAGCGGCCTTCGGCAATCCCTGGATCTGGCAAACCTCAACCATTCCGGCAGCACCTATGTCACGCCGATCGATCGCACGATCGGACGGCTCGCGGTGGCGGCGGGCCTGACGGGCCAATACGCCTGGGGGGCGCCAGGCGCCAACGTCTCGCCGCGATTGCTGGCAATGCTGTTCGAAGAGGTCGCTCAAACCGGACGGCTGCATTGGCAATCCCCCAACGCACCGCCGCTGGCGCGCCGCGATCTCGCCGAACAGCGACTCGCGTGGCATATTGATGCCGACGAGCGGCAGCATCCCGGCGTCGAGGGAAACCCGTCGCTGCATCTGCTCGCCGCCAATCCAACGTGGTACGTCGATCCGGATCGCGGCGAGTGCGGAACGATCGACTTCGGCATCGTGCCCGAAGCGGTCGTGCTGATTCTCGACGCGCCGCCGATGACGACGCGCAACGCGCGGGACGTGCAGGCGGCCTGGAGGCGCGCGTTCGGCGCAAACGGTCTCCCGGCTCCCCGGCCCGACGTTGAAACGACCGTGATCGAGCGCGATCCGGTGGCGGTGCTGCGGCTGCGCGCATCCCCTGCGCCGTCGCTGGCGGCCGTCGCCGAGCTGACGTTTGCATACGGCGCGCACTCGGTACATTTCTCAACCGACGCGCCGCGCGACCTCCAATCGGAGGAGGCCGGCGGCATCAGCCTCTGGCCCCGCCGTTACGAGTTCGAAGCTGCGGCGCGCGCGGCACTCGATAGCTATGGCTTGCATTTGGTGACGTGGCCGGAGATTCAATACATCGAGCACCGCAACTCCACGTTACGCTTTCCCGGAACGGGGGAGCGGCGTTGGGTGCAGTTCCTCGATGGTGCGGTACCGGCGTTGCGTGCGAGCGGCTGGCGCGTCGAGATCGATCCCTCGTTTCCGTACGAGTTGCTCGAAACCGACGATTGGGACGCACAGGTCGAGCCGAGCGTAAACAATTGGTTCGAGTTCGATCTCGGCATCAACGTCGGCGGGCGGCGCGTCTCGCTGCTTCCGATCGTCATCGATGCGCTGCGGGAGCTTGGCATTCGCTCGCACGACCAGCTGACGCAGCTTGGCAACGATGCGACCGTCTACGGGCGCGTCCGCGAGGGCGCGTTCGTCGCATTGCCGGCGGCGCGAATCGCGCCCCTGCTGGCCACGCTCGTCGAGCTCTTTGACGCACCGCTGACGAGCGAAGGGCGCCTCGCGCTCACACCCGCGCACCTCGCGTCGATCGCGCAGTTCGAACGCTCGACGCCGGTGCGCTGGGCCGCGGCGGCGCAGCTGCGCGACTTGGTCCGCGCGCTGGCCGACGAAGACGCGCTTGCGCCGGTCGCGCTGCCCTCAACCTTCAAGGGCGTGCTGCGGCAGTATCAGGAGCGCGGCGTCGCCTGGCTGCAGCTGCTCGCGCGTAACGGTTTCGGCGGCGTGCTGGCCGACGACATGGGCTTGGGCAAGACGGTCGAGCTGCTCGCACACGTCGCGATCGAAAAAGCGGCGCGACGCCTTAAACTTCCGGTGCTGATCGTCTCGCCGACGAGCGTTTCGCCGAACTGGCGTGCCGAGATCGCGCGCTTCGTTCCGCATCTTCGCGTGCTCGCACTTACCGGCGCCGACCGTGGCGAGCACGTCGCGAAAATCGCAGAGAGCGACATCGTGCTGACGACCTATGCGCTGCTGCAGCGCGACATCGAGACGCTTTGCGCGCAGCAGTGGCAGATGGCCGTGCTCGACGAGGCGCAGGCGATCAAGAACCCGCGCTCCAAGGGTGCGCAGGCCGCCGGGAGGCTGCGCGCGACGCAGCGGCTCGCGCTCACGGGAACTCCGATGGAGAACCATCTCGACGAGCTGTGGTCGGTCTTTGCGTTTGCGGTTCCCGGATTGCTCGGCGAGCGCTCCGCCTTCGGTCGCGCCTTTCGAACGCCGATCGAAAAACGCGGCGACACCGAGCGGCGCCGCGTGCTGGCGTCGCGGCTGCGTCCGTTTCTGTTACGCCGAACGAAGGAGGTCGTCGCGCTCGATCTTCCGGAGAAGAGCGAGATCGTCACCCGCATCGAACTGGACGGCGCGCAACGCGATCTCTACGAGACGATCCGCATCGCGATGCACCAGCGCGTACGCGATGCGCTGCGCCAGCGCGGTTTGGCGCGCAGCCACATCGTCGTGCTCGACGCGCTGCTCAAGCTGCGTCAGGTCTGCTGCGATCCGCGGCTGCTCAAAATCTCGGCGGCGCACGGCGTTCGCGGATCGGCCAAACTCGAGGCGTTACTGGAAATGGTCCCCGAACTGATCGACGAGGGCCGGAGGATTCTGCTCTTTTCGCAGTTCACCTCGATGCTCGATCTGATCAAGCCCGAACTGCAGAAATGCGCCATCGAGTTCGTCGAGCTGCGCGGCGAAACGCGCGACCGCGTCACGCCGGTGCAGCGCTTTCAAGCCGGCGACGTGCCGCTCTTTCTGATCAGCCTCAAAGCCGGCGGCACGGGATTGAACCTCACCGCGGCCGATACCGTCATACATTACGACCCGTGGTGGAATCCGGCCGTCGAGCGCCAGGCCACCGACCGCGCGCACCGCATCGGCCAGCACAAGCCCGTCTTCGTGTACAAACTCATCGCCGCCGGAACGGTGGAAGAGCGCATCGTCGAGATGCAAGAGCGCAAGGCCGAGCTGGCCGCGGGGCTCTTCGATGAATCCGCCTCGCTGAAGCTGGACGCCGGCGAGATCGATCGGCTCTTCTCGTGATAGTATGGCGTGAAGCGATGGTGCACGAGATCGTTCTCCCGGAGACGAAGCCCGAGACGGAGTGGGTGCGCGGGCGCGCCCGGCAAAAGGTGAGTCCGCAGCGCGATCACTCCCGTTTGCAGGGCGCGCTTGCGATTCAGCTCGACCAATGGGCGGCGGAGCGGGGAGAAGTTGGTCCCGAGTGGCGCTTTCGCGTTGCGCCGCCAGGTGAGATCCGCCGGCCGCTCGTTCCCGACGTCGCGTACGTCTCGAACGAGCGCTTGCGCCCATTGACCTACGAAGAACTGCAAGTACCGCCGCTGGCGCCGGACGTTGCCGTGGAGATTCTCTCGCCGGACGATCGGTGCGCCGACGTCGACGACAAGATCGACACGTACTTACGGGCCGGCTCGTCGCTGGTGATCGTCGTCGACCCGAGCGAACGCGTCGTGGAGCTTCACGATCGCTTGAACGTCGCGCGGCTCGGCGAGACGGCTATAATCGAACATGCCGCTGCCGGGGTTTCACTATTCGGTCAGCGATCTGTTCGGCGTACTGCGAAGAGGCTAGCGATGAAACGTCGATCCGTCGCGCGCTAACGGCATGATCGGCCTTATCGCTTCGGTTTCCCTTGCTTGCAACGCTGCCGTGCTTCTCGCGCAGGTCGCGGCGGCCACCGGCGGCGCAGCCTGGAATCGGGTCGGCGAGATTACCGCCTCGGGGGCGCTCACCAGCTCCGGATTGCATGGCGTCGCCGAGCTTCGCGACGACGTTCGCGACGGGCGCTACGCGCGACGGTCGACGCTTCCGGTCAAAGGGAGTGAGGCCGAAGTTTACGACGGGCACACGGTTTGGGCGCGCGATATCTCGGGCGGCGTGCATCCGTACGACTCGTGGTATGCGCGTTCGCGGGCCGTGACCGAGGCCTTTCTTACGCGGCGCGGCTACCTCGGTCCGCATTCCGACGCCGCGCTGACGTGCGTCGGTCTCGCCGGCAACGGCGCCTTGGAAGACGAGTTGGTGCGCGTCGTGCCTCGCGGCGGCATTGCGGCCGTCGTAGCCGTCAATACGCGCAGCCGCTTGATCGATTCGATCGCGATCCGGACGCCGATCAGCACCGATGTTACGACCTTTGCCGATTACCGGCAGGCCGGTGCGCTCGTGCTCCCGTTTTCGATCTCCACCGCGAGCCTCTTCGAGCCGCAAAACGGCGACCGCGTCGAGGTGACGCGCTACGCCGTTTCGGATCGCGTCGCCGCCGCCGATTTCGAAAAGCCGCCGCCGGTGGCCAACGCAAAAATGCTAGGTGGCGCGAGCGCTGCGACGGTGCCGATCGAACTCGAGGGACATCAACTCTTCGTGTGGGCATCGGTCGACGGACGCGCGCCGATGCCGTTCATTCTCGATTCGGGCGGCCACGCGATCCTCGATGGCGTGGCGGCTAAAGCGCTCGGGCTGCGCGCGAAGGGCGGCGGCGTGAGCGGCGGCGCCGGCTCGGGGACGATCGCGCTGCAGTACGCTCGCGTTGCGAGCGTTCGCATCGGTAATGCCGAGCTGCTCGATCAACCCTTCCTGGTGATTCCCTACCCATATGCGTTCTACGAGCGCGGGCGTAAGGTGCCGCTCGCGGGCATCCTCGGGCTCGAATGGTTCGAACGTTATGCGACCCGGATCGACTACGGCGACAAAAGACTTACGCTAACGCCGCTTGCCGGTTTTACATATCGTGGGCGCGGGACGGCGGTGCCGATTCGCTTTCAAGAGGATATGCCGCTTGCGCGCGCGGCGGCCGACGGCAACGCCGGCGACTTCGGCATCGACACCGGCAACGCCGGGATTCTGATTCTCTACGGCGACTATCTGCGGCGCACGGGGCTGCTCGCCAAATACGGCCGGGGCTTTGCGGTGCACGGCGCGGGAACCGGCGGCCCGAACTCAGGTGAGCTGCAGACGCTCGCGCACTTCATAATCGGAGGTCAAGCGATCCCCCAACTCCTTGCCGATTTCACGCAGATGAAGACCGGTTCGTTCTCGTCGTGGACCGAGGCGGGCGACGTAGGACTCTCGGTGCTCTCGCGCTTCACCCCGACGTTCGATTACGCTAACCAAACGCTCTATCTCGAGCCGCTCGCGCATCCGCTGCTCATCGCGCGAAACCGCTCGGGGATCGGATTTACGAAGAACGGGCCGGATGCGATCGACGTCGTCGCCGTTCGTCCGAACTCCGCCGCCGCGGCGCTGGGCATCGCCGCCGGCGATCAGATTCTCGCAGTAAACGGAACCAGCGCCCAGGATCTCTCCGCCGCGGACTTCGTCGCGATCGTCACCGGCCGCCCCGGAACGACGGTCGAGCTAACCCTTCGCCACGGCACGGCGACACGCGAGGTCAAGCTGATATTGCCCAAGTGATTCCCTGCGCGTGCCCGTCGCTTTCGCAGATCGCCATCGGGTCGGTCGGGTTCGGCCAGACTTGCAGGCAAGTTCGATAGCGGCCGTCGTCGAGTTCCATGCGCACGCACGCGAACGGCGCTTCCGGCGACGCTCCGTCGCCGAGCCTGGATATCGTTGCGGCCAGCTCCGACTTTGCGCTGAGCGACAGATGCTCTTCGACGATCGTGTGAAAGACCACGGTCAGAGCGCCGCGCCGAGGGAGCCCCTCGCGCGGAAGCCACGTCGCAAAAGCTTCGGCGTCGATTCGAACGGGAAAATCGCGAGCGATGGACAGCGCATTTCGTAGGCGTTCGAGACGCTCGGCTTGATCGGGCCAGACGAACGACGTTAGACGCAGGCGGTCTTCCTCTTTCGTCGCGTCGAGCGGATTGAGATCGCAGCCGATGCGATCGTCCACGATGATTCGCGCATCGACGTTGCCGGGTCTGCCGGCGACGATGCGATTGCGCAGCGCGAGCGGTGAGCCGGCGTCGCCCCACTGCCAGGTCTCGCCGTCGTAGCGGTAGCGATCGAAACGCAGGTTTAGCCCCGCGCTCGCCCCGATCTCGCGAAGGCGCAACGGCATTTCAAACCGTTTGGAAAGCCAGGAGAACGCCGCGAGAAGCGGCATCGAGCGCGCGGGTTCATTCGTCTGCGGAATCCGGGCCAAGAGTGGCGCAAATGTTGAAGGAGTGGAGATGAGCATCGTACGCGCCGTCGTCCAAGCGCCGCGCGCGTTGCCGTCGCCCCCTGTCGACGGGTAATGCCGCGCGAGCGCCGGTTCCCCGAGAAGCGCGAGGCAGTGCAACGCGCCGGCAAGATGCAATCCCGGCCGCGCGCAGTTCGACAGCGGCGCGAGAACGACGGTGAGTTGCGGTTCCCGCCGGGCATCGGCTGCGGCTTCGCGTAAAAGGGTTGCGGTGAACGGCGAACCCATTGTCTCGCATGCGGAGGCTTGGCGTTCGAGCCGCTTGGCAATATCGCTCATGACGGGGCTTCGTTAAATCCGGAACATCCGCACGAAGCGGTCGAGCAGCTTCGGATCGCCGGTAATGCGCACGATTCTCTTCTTGATTGCCTCTCCCGGCGAAATCTCGTGGGCCAGCAGCAGCCGAAGCGCCGGACCGGTCTCGATTGTGAGGTCGGGTTTGGCGATCGGCCCACGCGCCACGGTAACGCCGCCGTCGCGGACGCGCGCATGCACTTCGATCGGCCCCAGTTTTAACAGATAGGTGAGCTTCGCTTTGCCCGCCGCTTCCGGGCGGAACGTCGTGCGCAGCGCCGTCGCGATCGAGTCCTCTGTGACCGTTTCATCGGGCCGCGGCTCACCGAGATGCTGCGCGCCCCAACGGCCGATGGCCAAGACGACTTCTTCGAGTGCCGCGCCATCCTCGGTCAACTCGTAGGCAACGCCCTTCTCCGGCCGCGCAAGCACCCGGCGGCGCACGAGCCCGCTATCCTCCAACTCGTTGAGGCGCGCGGTCAAGATATTCGTCGGAATTCCGGGCAGGCCGCGCCTAATTTCGCCGAAGCGCTTCGGCCCGATGAGAAGATCGCGAACGATCAGGAGCGCCCAGCGCTCGCCTACCAGCTCGAGCGCCCGCGCGAACCCGCAGTATTGCCCGTAGCTCCGCTTGACGGCTATCACGGACGTATTATAGCAACTTACATTTCTTTTGACAATCTCACTTGTTTTTTACAAGTGAATGTGCTACCATCGGCGGCACCACTCGTCGAAAGGAGACCCTCGATGCCGAGCATCACTCCGTTCCTTTGGTTTACCGGCGATGCCGAGGAGGCCGCCGAGTTCTACGTCTCCATCTTTAAGAATTCGAAGATTACCGACGTGAGTCGTTACGGCGAGGCCGGTCCGGGGCCGGCAGGCTCCGTCATGACCGTCGACTTCGAGTTGGACGGCCAACCCCTTATGGCGATCAACGCGCCGGCCGGCGATCCCGGCGTGCCGGCCGAGAACTTCTCGCAGGGAAAAGTCGCGCTTTTTGCCGGCTGCAAAACGCAAGCCGAGGTCGACGACCTGTGGGACAAGCTCTCCGAGGGCGGACAAAAGCTGCCGTGCGGCTGGGTCGCCGATCGCTACGGGTTCGCCTGGAACATCGTTCCCGAAGGTCTGCGCGACGTCATCGGCGGCGACGACGAAGAGCGCGCGGCGCGCGCGATGCGCGCGATGCTCCAAATGAGCAAGCTCGACATCGACGAGCTGCGCCGAGTCTACAATGCCTGAGTTTGAAAGGATTTGAGATCGTGAAACATCCGGTTATGCATTTCGAGATCATGGGGCAGGACGCGCCGAAGCTGCGCAGCTTCTACGCCGACGTCTTCGGCTGGAACGTCGCCGCCCCGATTCCCAACTATGCGATGCAATACAGCCTCGTCGATCCGGTTCCGGGCTTTACGCGCGGCATCATGGGCGGCATCGGCAAGGCGCCCGAAGGCTACGACGGTCACGTAACGTTCTACGTCGTCGTCGACGACATGGAGTCGGCCTTCGCCAAAATCGAAGCGCACGGCGGCTCCCGGATGATGGGTCCCGACAAAGTCCCCAACGGGCCGGTCATCGGCCTGTTTAACGATCCGGAGGGCCATGCGATCGGCTTGGTCGACATCGGCGACGAAATGCGCGGCGCACCGATGGAGCTGGTGCCCTTCATCTTCTTCTACGGACGCTGCGAAGAGGCGCTCGAGTTTTACAAGAATGTCCTCGACGGCAGCTACGAGATCGCGATGCGTGACGGCGATGCGGTAAAGTACGCGACGTTTACCGCCCTAGGAGTATCGTTCAAAGCCTCCGATGGAATGACGCGGCGAGCGATTGATGCCGATGAGGGCAATGTGTCGCTGGCGCTCAACGTTCCCGATGCCGGCCGTGCGCAAGAGGTTTTCGATGCGCTTGCCGAGGGCGGGAAGGTCGTAACGCCCTTCGGCGACGCGCAATGGGGCGGAAAGTTCGGTAACGTGCACGACCGCTTCGGCACCGAGTGGTTCGTGACGTCGGCGCCGTAGCGCGCTACCGGCGGATCGTCACAACGTCAACCGTCACTGGCTGAGAAGCGATGCCGTTTGCTACAACCACCAGCGTGCTCTTTCCCGCGGCGACCGGTTTCGGCACGTCGAAATAGGTCCACACCGTTTTCGTTCCCGTGGCAACCGCCATCGTGCTGTGATCGTGCGTGCGCGCATAGTAGACATTGCCGCTGCTGCTATTGGTGATCCGCACGAGTGGGTAGGACGTCGCGTTTTGATATTCGTCGCCGAACGCCATCGCTTGCGAAAGGCCGTTGAACTGGGTGCCGGTGATCTTGTAGGTGTGTCCTGGAACGACGCTCGCCGGATAGGTGCCGATCGTCGGGCGCCAGCGCGCCTGCGGTTTGCCGGGCGGCGTATAGAAAGTGGTCCCGAGGCCGAACATGACCAGCTCCCCCGTCGGTAGTAGCAGCGGAGAGCCGACGGTCGTCTGGACGTTTTTGAATCGCGAACCGTTGAAGAGCCATAAGCCGCCGTCGAGGAAAAGCAGCACGTCGCCCGCCGGCGTCAGCACGGCGTAAGTATCGCCCGCGCCGTAAGCGCCTGGGAGGACCGGCCCGGCGGCCCACCTTCCGGCAAGACGGCCCGTCGTGTGATAGATCGCCGTATGCGCGGGGCCGTTCGTGCCGGCACTCGGCGAAGCGCCCGTCGCGAGAACCGTTCCGTCTGGACGCAGAATCGCCGGTCCGATCTCGCCCGGTGGATGATAGCAATCGCGCGGCAAGTTGCCGTAACGCACGCACTTTCCAAAATACGGCGAGCGCAGATTCGCGACCGTCGTTCCGATGCTCGTCCACGTCCCCGCCGTGGGCTTATATATCTCGGAGTTGGGCGAGTCGCGAACGTCGGCGGTGAGCACGGTGCCGTCGGGAAGCAGCGTCCAGCCCTCTTCGGCGTTGAAATCCGCCTTGCTGGCGTCGCTGACATTGGTCCATTGCAGCGACTTCGGGTCGAGCACTGCGTCGCGTTTGGTGAGCTTTTGTCCGAGCAGCATCCGCCCGTCCGGTAACATCGTCGAGGGCGAATCGCCGACCCATTGCCACCCCGCCGGATGCCCCAGCGCCGTCCAAGCGTTGGTTTGCGGATCGAAGATCGCGCCGAGATTCGTCAGTTGCAGCGGATGATGGTTGCCGGGCTGATTGTACTCGCCGCCGATGATGACGAGCCGCCCGTCGGCAAGCACTTGCGAGGCGTACGCGTTGGGAGCGTAACCAGAAGGCAACGAGCCGACCTGCGTCCACGTTCCGTCCTGATAGCTGCCGTGAATGTCGGGAGCCAAGCGGAACCACTCACTCTCTGGATTCTCGTTCTGCGCGAGCACGGTGCCGTCGGTTAGGAGAAATGCAATAGCCACGCCGCGCGGCGCAGTGCCGCCGCGCACCGCGAGGTCGTTCGAAACGAACGCGTTTGCCGAACGGCTGGGCAACGTCGCAGCCGCGGCGCAGCCGGCAACGAGCGTAACGACTGCGGCGGCAACGATGAGGCGCATTATGTAGGCGATCAGTCCATCAGTTTCTGGATGAAATACGTCATTTCCAGCGCGCTGGTGAAGGCTCGTTCTTGCAAGTTCGCGCCGGCAGCGTGGCCGCCTTCGAGCACTTCGTAAAAGAGATAGGGAACGTGGAGCGCCGCGAGCTTGGCGGCAAACTTACGCGCGTGCTGCGGCCCCACGCGATCGTCCTTCGTCGTCGTCCAAACGAGCGGTTCGGGATATTTTACGCCGGGCTTCAAATTGTTATACGGCGAGGTCGATGCCAGGAAGGCGCGTTGCTCCGGAATCGAAACGCTGCCGTACTCGCCGGTCCACGACGAGCCCGCCTCGATCTGCTCGTACCGCAGCATGTCGAGCAGCGGAACTTGAATGTCGACGGCACGCCACAGCTCGGGATGCTGCGTGAACTCGACGCCCATCAGTAGCCCACCGTTGGAGCCGCCTTCGATCCCTAAGCGACGTGGACTGGTAACGCCGGTCGCGATCAGATCCTGCGCTACCGCAGTAAAATCGTCGTAGATGCGCTGGCGGTGCGTGGTGAGGCCGGCGTCGTGCCAGGCTGGGCCGAACTCGCCGCCGCCGCGAATATTTGCCAGCACGTAGACTCCGCCGCGCTCGAGCCAAAGCTTGCCCAAGATTCCGCTATAGCTCGGCGTTTGGGAGACTCCGAAGCCGCCGTAGGCGTAGAGTATCGTCGGGTTGTTGCCGTCAAACTTCATGTTCTTGGGGTGCACGATGAAGTAGGGAATGTGCGTTCCGTCTTTCGAGGTTGCTTCGCGCTGTTCGACGACGTCGTTGGAGGCGTCGAATCGCGCGGGTGAGGTCTTGATCACGGAAAGGCTGCCCGTGCCGGCATCGAGTTGCCACAACGTCGACGGAATCAGAAAGCTCGTCGCGGTCAGATATGCCGCGTTGCTGCGATCGTCGGTGCTGTCGATGCCGATTGACGAGTCGTCGGGGAGGTCGAGCCGTTGCTTCGACCAACCGGCGTCACCCGTCGGCGTGTATACCCAGGCGCGTCCGCGCACGTTCTCGTAGGTGGTCAGCAGCAATCGCGAGCTGGTTTGCTCCACGTCGTCCAGCGTTTCGCGCGGACCGGGCGCGTAGACCAGCGCCGGTTTCAAGTTCGTGGGGTCGGCCGTCGCCGCCGCCAGATCGACCGCGACGAGCGCGCCTTGCGGAAACGTCGAGCCGTCGACACTCCAGTTCTCCGCAAGAGTAAAGAGCAAACGGCCCGCGACCATCGCGCTCGGCTGCGACCGCAGCGGAACGTTCAGTCGCCGCACGCCGGTGGGCGTCAACAGATAGAACTCCGACTCAAACGTCGAGAGCGGCCGCCAAATAATCGCTGCGCGGTGGCCCGCGCCGTCGTGGAATACGACCGGCGTCACGCCATAGCCGCCGTCGGTCTTCGCACCGCGAAAAATCTCAACGGCATCGGAGAGGGACTGTCCGCGCCGCAACCGTTTGACGATGAAGGGGTAGCCGGCGGTCGTCAAATCGCCGGGCGACCACTCGCGCGAGACCAGCAGCGTGTCGGGGTCTTCCCATGCGGTGGCCTGCTTGCCATGCGTGAGGACGAAGCCATCCTTCACGAACGCTCCACTCGAAGAGTCGAACTCGCGCACCGTGACCGCGTCCTCACCGCCGTCGGAAAGAAAAACGAGGCAGCGGGTTTCGGCCGGCCAAACGCAGTCGACTCCCTTCCAAACCCAGTTCGCATGTTCGGCTCGGGAAAGCGCGTCCAAATCGAGCGCCGTCGTCCACGCCGGCGCGGCGCTCGCATAATCGGGCATGCTCGTGTGCCGCCAAATCCCGCGGACGTGATCGTCGTCTTGCCAAAAGTTGAAAACCTGACCGGCAATAATTGCCGGAGCGGGAACCCGGTCGGGAGCTTGCGCGATCGTCAACGCCTGCGCGTACAATGCGGCGAAACGCGGATCTGCTTGCAAAACCGCAAGCGTCTTGGCGTTTTCGGCTTTTACCCAGGTTATCGCGCGCGCTCCGTGCACGTCTTCGAGCCATAAAAAGGGATCCGTCTCTGCGGCGCTCTCGCCGCCCTGCTGCGCATTCTGCGCACGCGCGATTGCCGCGAGGCCGGCAAAGACGGCCAGCAGCACGAGCATGCCGAGCAACTTCACATTCAAACTCCTCATGAGTCTCTTACGGTAGTTTCGCGAGACGGCCGCCGTCGACCAGCAGCGTGGCGCCGGTGACGAAGCGCGCGTCGTCCGAGGCCAGAAAGCAGATCGCGGAGGACAGGTCCTCGGGCTTGCCGATCGGGCCTTCCATTTTCTCGACCCCGCTCTTGACGTTGGGGTTGTTCCAAAGCATCGGCGTATCGACCGACCCGGGCGCGACGGCATTGACGCGGATACTGCGCGGCTGCATTTCCAACGCGAAGCCGCGCGTGAACGCCTCGATCGCGCCTTTCGAAGAGGCATACGCCACGACGTTGGGCGACGTCGCATAGGCGTGCACCGAGCTGACGTTGACGAACGCCGAGCCCGGCGCCATATGTGCCACGCCGTATTTTGAAAAGAAGAAGACGGATCCGAGATTGACGGTGAGGGTTGCAAAAAAATCCGCTTCGGCGATCTCGGCGATCGGCCCAAACTTCATCAGCGCCGCATCGTTGACGATGACGTCGATCTTGCCGTAGCTTGCGACCGCCTCCGCGACGACGGCTTGCACCGCGGCCGAGTTGCCGACGTCGGCTTGCACGGCGATCGCCGTCCCGCCCGCCGAAGCGATGGCGTCGACGGTCGCTTGGGCCGAGGCGAGGTCGAGATCGGCGACCACGATGCTCCCACCTTCGCCGGCCATCTGCAGGCAGGTCGCTTTCCCGATGCCCGAGCCGCCGCCGGTCACGATGCAGGCCTTGTTCGTAAATCGCATGCCGCCGCATTCGCTCCGGCGAACCGGAACGTCCTCGGTGAAGAGCGAAAGTCGTGGGGCTTTTAGGAGATGAGGCAATTGATTTCGAGCCGCGGCGTTGGTCGTGTGGTAGCTGCAAGCGTTCTGTGCGCGTTGGCGGCGTGCGCGCCCATGCCGGTCGTTTCGCCCGCTCCGGCGAAAAGCGGCGCCGCCGCTCGAGCGACCGCCGGCGACCTCATTTACGGGAGCGGAACCGACGGCAGCCACGTCTACGTCTTTTCCTACCCCGGCGGTGACCTGGTCGATACGATCGCCGTTCCGAAGGGCACGATTGCCTTGGAGGGCGTTTGCTCGGACGCTTCGGGTAACGTTTTCGTAACGGGTATTTCCCCTCCGAAGAAAGGCATCGGCCAAGGGCATCTTTACGAATACGCGCATGGCCGCACCCGGCTTATCAAAACGCTGACGTTTAACAATGCGATACCGTTCGGCTGTTCCGTCGACCCGGCGTCGGGAACGCTGGCCGTCTCCACGGTCGGTCTCGACAATCGCGGCGGAGCGCTCGAAACCTTCACAACCCAGGGCTACGAAAAAAGTTATTATAGCTACGACATTGCGAACTTCTACTATTGCGCGTATGACGACCAAGGAAACCTTTTCGTCAACGGCCAGGGAAGCGGCACGCAAATGTATCTCAACGAGCTGCTTGAAGGAAAGAACGGGCTCGAGGAGATTTCACTCGACAAGTACGTCAGCGTTTCGGGTATGGGCCAGCTTCAATGGGACGGCCGTAACCTTACGCTCGAGGACCTGACGGCAAACGCGATCTATCGGCTCGGCGTTTCGGGATCGAGCGCCAAGGTAGTCGGGACGACGCATATCAAGGGTTGGAACGGTGCGGCGTTATCGACGATCGACGGGAACGGCGTGCTCGTTCCGAGCGGAGTTTCAGCAACGGCGATCGGTTTTTGGAAATATCCCGGCGGCGGCACCGCGGTGAAAACGGTCTCGAGCCCGAGCGGTCTCTTCGCGCTCACGATCAGCGTGGGCAAGCAGCGATGAGGATGCGTTTCGCTATCGCTCGCTCGTGGCTGGGCGCTCTCGCGCTCGTCTCGATGGTCGCAGCCTGCGGCAGACCATCGCAGCTGGGGCTGCCTGCGTCTGCGACGCCGGCCGTCCGCGGTTCGTGGATGCTTCCCGATGCGTCGAAAGCGGATCTGATGTACGTCGCCGATGCATATGACGACCGAGTCGACGTCTACGCGTATCCGAACGGCAGGCGCGTTGGAGAGCTTACGGGCTT
Organism: Candidatus Cybelea sp.; assembly: GCA_035308305.1. Taxonomy (GTDB): domain Bacteria; phylum Vulcanimicrobiota; class Vulcanimicrobiia; order Vulcanimicrobiales; family Vulcanimicrobiaceae; genus Cybelea. The sequence continues at coordinate 83,465 of DATGGV010000056.1, forward strand.
TGCGGGTCTAGCGTTCATGTGCGTCGACGGCGGGGGCGACGTATTCATTCCGGACTACGGCGCTTCCCAGATACTCGAATACGCGCACGGCGGCACGAAGCCGATGGAAACGCTGAGCGACGGCAAGGCCGAGCCCTATTCGTGCTCCGTCGATCCGACGACCGGAAATCTGGCGGTGGCAAACTTCGGCGTGGAAGGCGACAAGTTCGGCGATGTCGTGATTTATCGCGACGCCAAGGGAAAACCGAAAGCGTTTTCGGTGGATGAGGAAATGGCGCACGCCTACTTTTGCGCGTACGACGACTCCGGGAACCTTTTCGCCGAAGGCAGCAGTCCCGCGGCCTCCGGCGGCTCCTTTGGATTTGCGGAGAAAAGCAAGGGCGCGAGTCAGTTTGCGCCGGTCACCCTGGAGGATGTGCCCGTCCTGCCGTCCGGCTTGCAGTGGGACGGCACCTATCTCGCAATCGGAACCGGAACGATCGCCGGGCCCAGCTCGGGTAACACGTACGTCTATCACGTGGAGGTCGCTCATTTCGTGGGCAAGACGATTGCGACCACGCAGCTCGTCGAAAAGGCTCCCACGGCAGACTTCTTTATCGACGGCTCGACGATCGTCGCATCCGGCGGCGACGCGCAGTCGACCATCGGGTTCTTTCACTATCCCAAGGGCGGGGCGCCGGTCAAGACGCTGACGGAAACCTCTCCGTTCGGCGTGGTCGTCAGTCCCGCGGCGAAATGAACTAGCGATGTCGATTCGATCCGTTGCCGGCGCGCTGCTCGGGCTCTCGATCGCCGCATGTTCGAGCGCAGGAGATTTCCGCGCGGTTCCGCCACCGTCAGGCGCGCCTCGTGTCGCTTCGCGCGAGTCGGGGAGTAACTATCAATATCAGACGATATTCAGTTTTCAAGGATTTAATGGCAGCGCTCCAGCCGGCGCTCTGACGTACTTCGGCGGAAAGCTGTATGGAACGACGATGGGGGGCGGTTATTATTCGGTGGGAATCGTTTTTAGCCTAACGCCGTCGGGCAGCCAAACCGTTCTGCATACCTTTGGGCTGCCCGGCGACGGCGCCCGGCCCGAGGCGGCCTTGACCGTTTTCGACGGCGTTCTTTATGGAACGACGTACGCCGGCGGGGCGTATGGAAAGGGCACCGTCTTCAGCGTGACGACCCACGGTGACGAGCGCGTACTCTACAGCTTCGGCAAAACGCCGAAGGATGGCGCCCAACCGGTCGCGGGCCTGACGCCGCTCAACGGCCTGTTATACGGAACGACCTCAGCCGGCGCGAACTATAATGCCGGAACCGTCTTCACGATGACGCCGGGCGGCAAGGAAACGATTCTGCACCGGTTCCTTCCGTACTCGAAGAAAGACGGGCAGAATCCGTTTGCGAAACTCATTCTCTTCAACGGTCTGCTCTACGGCACCACCGAAGGCGGCGGCAAATGCCAAGAGGGAACGGCGTTCTCGATCACGACCTCGGGCAAGGAACGAACGCTCTATAACTTTCCCTGCCAACGATATGACGGCGAGAATCCTCAAGCCGGCGTGACGGTGCTCGACGGCATACTGTACGGAACGACGACGCAGGGCGGGAAAGCCTTCTACAACGACGGGACCGTTTATAGCCTGACGACTTCGGGAAAAGAGCGCGTGCTCTTCGACTTCTACCCGCCGTCCGAATACGGGTTCGGCCCCAACACGTCGCTCGTGCCCCTCAAGGGCGCGCTCTATGGGACCACGCCCGATGATGCCGCGAACGACGCGGGCGCCCTCTATAGCATAACGCCGTCGGGCACCGCCACGGTTGTCCATTCCTTCGGCGTTCCTCCCGACGGCGCGAGCCCGCTCGGCGGGCTCACGAACGTCAACGGTACGCTCTACGGCACCACGTCGTCAGGGGGCGGCGTTGCCGATGCTGGAACAGTTTACAAGGTCTCGTTCTAAGCGCGTGGCGGGGAACCTGAAGTTCGGTGTTGCCACCGCCGACCATCAGTGTGAGGCCTACGATGGGCACGACGACATTCGCGACGTCTGGGAACGGGTGCGCGGACTCGTGCCGCGCGGCAAGGCCACCGATTTTTGGAACCGGTACCGTGAAGACGTCGAGCTGGCGCGCGGCCTGGGCTGCAGCGTCTTTCGTCTCTCGCTTTCGTGGGCGCGGCTCGAGCCCGAACCCGGCGTCTGGGACGACGAGGCCTTCGCCCACTATCGCGACCTCTTGCAAACGCTTCGCGATGCCGGAATGTCGGCGGTCGTTACGCTGGTGCACAACACCTGGCCGCTGCACGTTCAAGCTGCGGGCGCCGGCGCAGGATTGCTCGATAAGGGCTTCCCCGACCGCGTTGCGCGCTTCGCGCAAGAGGTCGCGCACCGTCTGGGCGATCTGATCGACGACTACATTACGCTCAACGAACCCAATCAGCTCGTCTACGGGTGGATCAAAGGCTTTTGGATGCGCGCCTACGCGATGCCGCCGGGCCAGCCGCCGTACGAGAGCGGTGACGCGCAAATGGACGACGTCCTCACGCTGATCCCGAATCTCTTTCGCGCGCACGCCAAGGCACGCGAGGCGATTCGGCGCATTCACCCGATCTCGCGCGCCGGCGCGAACCCGCTCGTCTTAGGCCTCCCGCAATGGCTTCAGCGCTGGATCGATCGCACTGCGACGCACCTGAAGTCACCGGAGGATGTGAGGCGCCAGGCGGCGCGCATCGCACAATCGGCGATCGTCGAAGGCGGGCGTGTCGATTGCTCGATCGCGCAGATTACCATGACGGCGCAGCGCCGGCAGCACGCGTTCTTCTCCGAACCTTACTACGGCGCGCACGTTTCTGCGCTGCACGCGCGCGGGTTCGAACTGCCGCAACCGACGCAAGAGTGGCGCGGACGCGTCGCCGTCGTCGCCGCTACGCTTCCGGCGAGCATCGCCCGCGGCTGGTTTCCCGCGGCGACGTTGAGCTTTCTGCCCGCCATGCCCGACGCCGTTGCCGCGCTGCAACGCGGCGACGTCGACGCGATCTTCGACGACGACGTGGTGCTGCGCGAATATGTGGGCGATGCGCTCGAACTCACCGCGCTTCCCGGGACCGAACAGTACTTTGCCGTCGCGATGGCGCTGGGCAGCCGCACGCTGCTCAATATCGTCGACCGCGCCATCCGCGATCTGCGCCGCGAGCACCCCGAGATTCCCAACGCGTTCAACCGCAAGTCGGTCGCGCACATCGGGCGCGAAGAAGCGGCCAAGAACGACGCGAAGCGCGACGTGCCGGAGATGGACCGCTCGATCGCGCGCATCCGCCGGCGCGGTAAGTTGCGCGTCGGCATCCATCCCGGCGTCGCTGGCCTGTGCACGAGGACCAAGAAGGGACGTTACGAAGGGCTCGAACCGGAGATCGCGCGTCGCATTGCGCAGCTGATCTTTGGCGATCCGGAGTGCGTCGAGTTCGTGCCCATGGCGGGCGAACAGCGTCTGAACGCCACGCGGTCGACGTTGCTGCACTCGCTCTTTGCGTTGCGCAAGAGCATCGCAATCTTCTCGACGCTGCTGGGCACGAACTGGTGGAACCTTGGCATGGCCGGCAAGCTGCCGGAGTTTCTCTGCCCGCGCGAATGCATCGGTACGCTCGACTACGTTGGCCTCGACTACTACTGGGGCGTACCGTCGTTTTGGCCGCGGGATCTGCATCGCCTCAGTGCCGCCGCGGATTTTGAGTACGCGAGCGCGCCGGTCTGGCCCGACGCACTCAAAGTGACGCTGTTGGAGGCGGCTCGAGGGTTTCCGGGTAAGCCGATCATCGTCATCGAGAACGGCTGCGTCGTCAAAGCCGCCGGCGTCGGCCGTCCGGATTACTTAACGGAGCACGTCGCGGAGGTTCGCAAAGCCGTCGCGCGAGGTGCCCCCGTCGAAGCGTATCTGTGCTGGAGCATCACCTCGAACCGTGAATGGGGTTTGCCCTTCGACGACGGCAGCGACTTCGGTCTGTATCATATCGATCTCGACACCGACCCCGCGCTAACCCGTAAGCCGACCGACTCGAGCCGCACCTATGCCGATCTGATTTCGCGCGGCGACGGAATTCAAGGAGAGACCGCTACTCCATAGACCGATTTCAAGCCGCTGGTAATTGAGTTCACGAGTTTGCCCGACGAGTAATCGTAGACGAGCAGCGCGTTGACCTCGGGGTCGGCAACGTACAGGTGCTTAAACGGCTTGTCGAACGCGATCCGGAACGGATCCTCCATCCCTTGCGAGATCGTCTCCGACGGCTTCGTCGCACCCGGCGGGAAAACGTAGACGGCGGCGTTGCTGCCCGAACCCTGGTCGGCGACGACGACGTCGCTCTTTCCGTCGATGGCGTCGCCGGCCGCCCATACGATGGGAAGCCCGAGGTCGGTGCCGCTCGTAGATTTTGGTGCAAACTCGTCGACGTCGCCCGGACCCGCACCGTGGGCGCCCGTATTATACTCGACGTACAAATTGTTCTTCGAGTCGAGTGCGACGCCTTGCGGATAGGTGATGTCGATCGTCACCTTCGGGCGAGTCGAGTTTTTCGGGAACTCGACGACTTTCTCACCGACCAAGTCGGCGACGTAGACCCATCCGTTCTTGCCTGCGGTTACGCTCGTCGGGTAGGCGAAGCCGGTGTATTGCAGCTTGTAGGTCGTGCTGCCGCGCGGATACATCGTTACGGTTTGGTTCGATGCATTGGTGACGAACAGATCGCCGTGCTCGTCGATGCAGTTACCCTCCGGACCGCTGATTCCGTCGGTGATCTCACCGATGGGGCTCTGGTCCGATCCGGCGGCCGAGTAAATCTCGACTGCGTTGTTGAGAAAATCCGAAACGTAGATCAGATGCTTCGCCTTCCTTGCCGCGGGCGAGAGCCACCCGCCGGCCCGATGGGCAGGCTGCGGCATCCCGAGCAGCGCGCGGACTCGGGCGGCTTGTTCCGGCGTTCCCCCCAGATTCGTCGCCGGCGTTGCTTGCCCGCCGGCACAGCCCGCACACAACGCGAGCGTCGCAATCCACAGAATCTTTTTCATCAGAAATTCTCCTTAGCAGGTTAGAGCGGTGGGGCCGGATCGAGCGCGAGACCGTTGGGGCCGTCGACGCCGTCGGTGATGGTGTCTACCAGGGTGCCGCTAGGATAATCGTAGACGTAAACGGCGTTGCCGATGGCGTCTCCCACGTAGACTCGGTGCTCGTCTTTCTCGAAGCGTACCGGATCCGGGTCGAGCGCATTTTGGGCGAACGTCTTTGACGATTTGGTCTTACCCGGAGGGAAGACCAGAACGCCCGGCAGTCCCTGGTCGGCGGTGACGATGTCCCCGGCGCGGTCGAGCGCGATGCCGCCGGGCTCGTCGGTGACGATTCCCAGGTTCGTTCCCTGCGTGCTTCCCGCGGCGTACTCGATGATTTCGCCGCTTTTGTACCCTGCGGTGTAGGTGGTGACGAAAGCATTGCCGGAGGCATCGAGCGCGACGTCGATGGGATACGGAACGTCGGTAATTTTTACCGACGGCGTGTTCGACGCTTGAGGAAAGACCTCGACCGACGCCGGCCGCAGGCTGGATACGTAAACGTTGCGCTGCTTATCGGTCGCAACTCCGGCGGGATACCCCAGACCGCTCGAGTACGTGAAGCTAGCTTTCACGCTTCCCGGCGCATACTCGGTTACGGTGTTCGCATCGGTGTTGGTCACGTAGAGGTTGCCTTTGTCGTCCACGTTTGCGCCTTCGGGTCCGTTGATGCCGTCCGTGATCTTTCCGATCGGTGCCTGATTGTGACCCTTCGTACAGTAGACGTCCACGTAGTTGAGTTTGAAGCTGGAAACATAGAGCTTGGTTTTGCATGCCTTCGCCGCGGGAGCGAGCCAGCCGCCCTGCGCTCCGTTGCCCTCCGGAACGGTCGAGCCGGACGAGCAAGCCGCGAAGATCGGCAGGAAGGCGAGCACGACGACTTTTTGCATCGGCATCTCTTATCCGCTCGGCTGGGCGATGCCCCTTGCTACGCCGAAGAAGTAACTATGCGTGCTAAGAACTGCGCAAAGATATAAGAGCGATGCCGCTGCAGAACCGAGTCACCCCGTTTGGGGAGATCGTTGCGCTGGATGGCCGCGGCCTCGTCATGGGCAACCGGGGCGTACTCCACGACGACCAGCGCCGGATCGTGCGCTCTTCGCAAGTGCGGCGTTGGATCGCATGCCGCACCGAGTTCCGCGGCCGCCGGCGTGCGATCATGTCGCCCAAGCGCTACACCGAGCTGTTCTTTCTCGACGAAGCGACCGCGTTTAGCGCAGGTCATCGTCCGTGCCGGGAGTGCCGTTACGCGGACTACCAACGCTTTCGCTCGCTGTGGGAAGGCTGCCACGCGGGCCACGCGGGCGCCGATGCCATTGACGTGCAGCTTCAACACGAGCGGCGCGTCGGCGGTAAGAAGCGTACCTATCGCAGCGACGTCGGGGCGCTGCCGGACGGAACGTATGTTGCGCTCGACGGGGACGCATGGCTGGTATGGGGCGACGAGCTGTTGGCCTGGTCCGGTGCGGGCTATGCGAACCGCAAGCCTCGCCCGGCGCGGATGGCGGTCGACGTGCTGACGCCTCGTTCGATCGTCGCCGTTCTCGCCGCGGGCTATCGCCCCGGCGTACATCCGAGCGCCGACGGTTCCTAGTAGCCCGCGAGAAAGGCCCGCGAGAACGCGCAAGGGAACGACCGGAAACTTACCAACTGCTTACTAAGGAAGAGGGTTATGGCAAGAGTCGTCGTCGTTGCGCAGTGCAAAGATCAAGGCAAGTGGGAAGCGGGCTTCAAAACCCACCGCGAGTTGTTCAAGACCTACGGCATCAGCGAGCCGGTCAGCTACGGAATGGGCGAAGCCAACCACGTCGTCGCTTGTTTTGAAACCAACGATTTAGCTACGTTCATGAAGGCCATGGATTCACCGGAGACCAAGGCGGCGATGGAGTCCGACGGCCTCGTTATGGACTCGGTCTCGGTCTTCGTTCTCGACAAGGAACTGAGCGTTTAAGCCGTCGTTATGGAAGCATTCTCAAAATGAAAACGCTGATCGTTTTTGATCTCGACGGTACTTTGGCCGAGAGCAAGGCGGCGATCGACGACGAGATGCGATCGTTTCTCGCGGGGCTGCTCGGCGTGCCGCACGTGCAGGTGTCGGTGATCTCCGGCGGCGACTGGCCGCAGTTTGAAACGCAGCTTCTCGCGAACCTCCCGTCGGGCGCGGATTTTACCAAGCTGTCGTTGCTGCCGACCTGCGGGACGCGATTCTATCGCTATGCCGGGGGCACTTGGAACAAACTCTATTCGGAGGATCTCAACGCCGAGCAAAAAGCGCGGATCGTCGCCGCGCTCGATAAGGAGGTTGCGGCATCGGGATTTGCGGCGACGAAAACATGGGGGCCGACGATTGAGGATCGCGAGAGTCAGATTACCTACTCCGCGTTGGGCCAGCAGGCTCCGCTCGACGCCAAGAAAACGTGGGATCCGGACTTCTCGAAGCGCTTGAAGATCAAAGCAGCCCTCGACCGCGACCTGCCCGACTTCTCGGTTCGCTTGGGCGGCACGACGTCGATCGACATCACGCTGCCGGGCATCGACAAGGCCTACGGCATTCGGAAGCTGCGCGACATCCTGGGCATTCCCATCAGCGACATGCTCTATGTCGGCGATGCCTTGTTTCCGGGCGGAAACGATGCTCCGGTGCGGGATACCGGGGCCGTTTGCATCCAGGTCAGGGACCCGGATGAAACCAAGCGCGTGATCGAGACCGTTATCGCGTGCGAGAGCTGAAAGGACGCTTATGAGTACGACTCCAGGTACGTCCGCGGCTGCGACAGCAGCTGCGACCACGGCTGCGACTCCCATCAAGTGGTTCGCTCTGCCCCAGAAGCACGACTATCCGGCGGCGCAATCGTACTTGAGTCTGACGATGAAGCCCGACGTGGTCAAAAAGATCGTCGCCGCCTTGAAAAAAGCCGAGATGACGGCGTTTAAATCGAAGGACATCTTCAGAGCCTCGCTGCTGTCGCTGCTCGGCGTGAGCAACTACCACGTGGAGAAAGTCCGAGCGGAAATGCTCGCCGGGCAAGCGATTTCGCCGCTATTGCTCTTCAGAGAGAAAACCACCGGAAGGGTGATCATCGCCGACGGCTATCATCGGCTCTGCGCGGTCTACACCTTCGATGAGGACGCCGTCATCCCGTGCAAGATCGTCTAATCGATCACGAACCGCAGCGACTGAAGGACGCACAACAGGCTGCCGCCGATTTCTGGCTGCCCGCCCACGAATGGCGCCGCATTTTCTCGGAAGCTTGGGGTACCTTTCTCCTCGTCGTCGTCGCCGCCGGCGCCGGAGTTGTAGCGGCCCAGAGCGGCGGTGAGATAACGCAGAGCGCGAAGGTCGTCGCGCCGGGCTTGATGGTCATGGCCGTCATCTACTTCATGGGCGCGGTTGGCGGTGCGCACCTAAATCCGGCAGTTACGCTCGCGTTTGCCGTGAGGCGCAACTTTCCGTGGGGCCGAGTTCCCGGATATATCGTGGCGCAGTTCGCCGGCGGCATCGCCGCGGCGTGTTTTCTTCGCGTCATGTTCGGCAACATCGGCCTGCTCGGCGCCACGGTGCCCGCTCCCGGCATCGGCGACCTCAAAGCGCTGATCATGGAAGTCCTGTTAACCGCGGGTCTGGTCAACGTAATTCTCGGCACCTCGGCGGGCGCGCGAAATGTCGGGACCAACGGAGCGATCGCCGTCGGCGGCTATATTGCGCTCGCAGGCTTGTGGGCTGCACCGATTACCGGAGCTTCGATGAATCCGGTGCGATCGTTCGCGCCCGACTTGCTCCGCGGCGACCTTCACTCCGACTGGATATACATCGTCGGCCCGGTCACGGGCGCGATGATCGCCGTCGGCTTCGAATGGATCCTCAAAGGAGGTCCAACCCAGGCCGGGAGCTTGGCCGCACAGGGCGACACGCCCACCAAACCAAGGTGACGAGGACGAGTTGAAGCGGAAGCCTGAGATAAAACTCCGGCGCGCTGCCGATATCTCGATAAAGCTCGGGATGTTGGGCCATCTGAACGTTAGCTGGAAAGACTGCGATCAAGAGGGCGATGAGCCCGATGCCGGCGAGCTGTCGGGTCTTTGGAATCCACACGCCGATCCCGCCTAGGCACTCGCAGACGCCGCTAATCGCGACCAGCAACGCGGGCTCCGGCAGATAACCCGGCACGATCCGAATATAAAACCCCGGGTGGACGAAGTGATTGGCGCCGGCCGCAATAAAGAACAGGCCGAGCAGTCCCAGCGCGACCGACCTCGCCGTCATCGGCGCAGCGCTCGCCGCATGTCTTGAGCGCACTGCGCTGCGACCTGGTCCGGCGACTCCGAAAGCCTCGCGATTACGCGTATCCGGTCGGCGTCGGTGCGGTTCTGGCTGAGTTTCGCTTTGGCGTAGATTCGTTGCGCGCGCATCTCAAAGGCAACGATCCCGCGCAGTTGGTTTTCTCGAAAGCCCGCTTCCAAGCGTTGCGGATCCCACGCATCCCCGCCCCCACGTTCGAACTTCGCAGTAAGGCGCACGACCACGTCCCAAGCGTCCGTCTCGCGTAAGGTTCCGCAGAGATGCGCGGCCGAATAGTTCCACGTCGGTACCGTTACGTAGGGCTCCTCGTACCAGCTCGCGGAGACGTAGGCGTGTGCGCCCGTAAAGACGACCGTGGCCGGAGATTGCTTCGCGATCGAGCGAGCCTGTGCGTTCGCGCGAGCCACGTGGCCCAGCACCCAAAGCTCGTCGTTGCGGACTTCCGCGATCATCGGAAGATGCGAAGGCCCGGCCTCGTCGCCCGTCACCAGCAATCCAAACGGGAACCGCTCGATGAGTTCCAGCACCCACGCGGGATCGGCGACCTCGAAATCCGGCGGTACGTACATGCCGCGTTCGTTCGCCCTACAGGCCCCTAGGGGCCTAAGTCACATACGACTGGGAGCTGCGCGAACCGCTGCGCGCGATCTCGCGCAGGCGCTGCTGCATTGCCTTCGTCGGCACTTTGACTCCGTCGGCTAGCCGGAGAAACGCCAAAACGCGAACGTGCCACCAAGTGAGGTCAAGCTCGAACCAGCGCAGCCCGTGGCGCGCCGAGAACGGAAAGGCGTGATGGTTGTTATGCCAGCCCTCGCCCCAGCTAATGAGCGCCACCCACCAGCAGTTGGTGGATTGGTCCGGCGTCTGATAGGTACGATACCCGAGCATGTGGGCGGCGCTGTTGACCAGCCAAGTCGTATGATAGCTGAGCGCAAGCCGGACGAAGACGGCCCAAATCACCCACGACCATCCGCCAAGCGCGAAGAGCCCGAGCGCGAGCGCAACCTGAAGCGGGATGTTGAGATACTGCAGCACGCGATAGAAAGGCTCGGCGTAGAGGTCCGGGGCGAAATGACGCATCTCCTCATCGGACGGCAACGCGATGTTGTGCCGGTAAATCCAGTCCATGTGCGCCCACTTGAACCCATCGGCAATGCTGTGCGGGTCGCCTTCGCGATCGGCATGGGCGTGGTGTTTGCGGTGCACCGATACCCAGCGAATCGGATCGGCTTGCAGCGCGAGCGTTCCAAAGATTGCAAAGAGGTATTCGATGGGTTTGAAGAGTCGAAGGCTGCGATGGGTCAGAATGCGGTGAAAGCAGAGCGAAATCCCCAGCGCGACGGTCGCATACGATACGACGGCGGCTGCCGCCAGCGCCGACCAGCTGAAGAAACCGGGCCAGAAGGCCGCGAGCGCTCCAATGTGAATGCCGACGAGTCCGAAACCTTTGATGCGGCTATACGTACGATCCATATCTTTTTGGTTGAGCGCTCCTACTGCAGACGAGACGTTGTAAATGGAAGGGGAAGCCGGCCGATGAGTGGGCCGGACCGTCGAAAGCTCCCGCAGACCCATGACCCGCGATGGGAGCGAAGTCCTCTAAGTGTACCGCAAAGCGGCGACGGCGCCTACTCCCCAAGTCTGGTAAGCAGGCTTTGGACCGCCGCTTGCTGCGAGCGCTTCGGCGCAGGGTGAGCAAGATTCGGATGGACGCGATCGGCGGCGCAGCGGTAGGCTAGGCACATGACCGAAGACTTCGAACCGATTCGCATCGTCTGCCGGTACGTCGAACGGCACAGTGACGAGGCGCTAAGACTCGATGCACTCGCCGCGTTGGCCGGCCTAAGCAAGCATCACTTCGCGCGGCGCTTCAAAGCCGTCGTCGGCGTAACCCCGAAGGAGTACGCGGCGGCCGTACGGCTGCGCCGGCTCAAAGACGGGCTCAAAGACGATCGCTCCATCGACGCGGCAGTCTACGAGGCGGGTTATGGCTCGCCCAGCCGCGTCTACGAGAGGGCCGCGCGCAATCTGGGGATGACGCCGGCGCAGTACCGGGCCGCGGGCCAAGGAGTGGCGATCTCGTATGCAATGCTCGAAACGCCGTTGGGGCCGATGCTGATCGGAGCGACCGATCGCGGCATCTGCTTCGCGCAGTTCGGCGATTCCGAAGAAGCGTTGCGCGGCAAGCTGCAGGCGGAATACGTCAACGCTGAGATCGCGCCGATGCGAGCGCCGTACCATCCGGATTTTGCCAAGTGGAGCGATGCTATCGCGCGCCATCTTAGAGGCGAAGGGCCCGACCTCAACCTTCCGCTCGACATCCGCGCGACGGCCTTTCAGATGCGCGTTTGGAAGTATCTGCAATCGATCCCGAGCGGCGACGTCCAGTCGTACCGCGAGGTTGCCGCCGGAATCGGCCGGCCGGGGGCTGCCCGAGCGGTGGCGACGGCCGTTGCGCGCAACCCCGTCGCGCTCGTCATCCCGTGCCACCGCGTCATCCGCGATTCGGGCGCGTTGGGAGGTTACCGTTGGGGCCTCGAGCGCAAGAGAACCCTATTGGATATCGAACGCGCAGCCCGATGAAGCCGTTCTTTATCACTGTCTGCGCGGCCGCGCTTGCCGTAACGTGCCTTTGGCGGGCGAGCGCCGAAGCACCGAGGTTCTGCGAGGCCTGCAACTACGCCGGAGCGGCCTTGAGCAACTCGGACTTTACCAACGGCGCTCTCATCGCCGCGAACTTCAAGGGGGCGACGCTCGACGGCTCGTCGTTTCGCGGCGCGCGGCTCGTCGCGGTGAACTTTGAGAAGGCCGACCTTCGTAATACTCACTTCGACTCCGCGGATTGCGTCGCGTGCAACTTCGCCGGCGCGCAATTGGACGGCGCGACCTTTTCGAAGGTGGCAATGGTGGCGGCGAACTTCAAGGGGTTCAGCTCGTCCGTGCAGGACGCAGAGTTGCGGCAGCTCCTGAGCGGCTGCATCTCGTGCAACTTCAGCGGAGCGTATCTGAGCGCCCGCGATCTATCGGGCGTGACGCTGATCTCCGTCGACCTCTCACAAGCCGATCTCCGGGGCACGGACTTCACCGGCGCCGTTCTCTGTTGGTATCAAAGGGCCGGTGCGCAGCGGGTCGTCGTATGCGACGCCATGCACGACGCGATCACCACCGGCGCAAAGTTTGACGGCGCCCAGCTCTGCGATAACCCTCTGAGCCGAATCGGGTGTGTCGCGGCGCCCGCCGACACGCTCAAGCGTTCGCTCGGACCGAAGCCGAGCGCGTCGCCCGAGTCTCCCTAGGTTTCGATGGACGCGGATGTGGCCGTCATCGGCGCCGGCGCGGCGGGTTTGGCGGCTGCCCGAAGCCTCGGCCGGCGGAAGCTGCGGGCTCTGCTGCTCGAGGCACGCGACCGCATCGGCGGTCGCGTGCTCTCGCGTCCGATAGCGCGGATTGCAACGCCGGCCGAGCTCGGCGCGGAGTTTATTCACGGACCAGCCGAACAAACCAAGGCGCTGCTTCGCGAAGCCGGCAGCGCTGCGATCGACATGGGCGGCGATTCGTGGATTCGCGAAAACGGCCAACTCCAATGCGAGGAGAACGATTTCGTGTCGGCGGCAAGCATTTTCGAAGGTTCGCGCTCGCTCGCGAGCGACGAAAGCGTGGAGCAGTTTCTCAGGCGCTTCGAAAACGACGGCGCCCTGCGAAAAACCGCCCAGGCGGCGCGCGCATTCGTCGAGGGATTCGAGGCCGCCGATCCTGCGACCGCCAGCGTCAAAGCGATTGCCGACGAATGGGAATCGGGCGCGGATTCCACCAGCGCGCGACCGCTGGGCGGGTATGGACCAATGATCGAATATCTTCGCAACGACTGCGAGCGCGCCGGGGTGCGGTTCGCGCTCTCGACGCGCGTGCGCCGCATTTCATGTCACTCTGACGGTATCGCCATTGCGGTGGCGGACTCGCGCGGTGAGTCGCAAATCCTACAGGCGCGCGCGGCGATCGTCACGCTCCCGGTGGGCGTGCTGCGGCACGCCGGCGACGAAAGCGCGGTCAGCTTTGAGCCCGAACTGCCGGCGACCAAGCGTGAGGCGCTCGCGCATATCGAGATGGGGCACGTGGTGAAGGTCGCGCTCTGGTTTCGAACGGCGTTTTGGGAGCGGATCGCGGCCGGCCGCTACCATGACGCAGCCTTCTTCCATATGGACGGTCAGCCGATCCCGACCTTTTGGACGCAGCTGCCGATTCGCAGCCGGCTGATCGTCGCGTGGGTCGGCGGTCCGGGCGCGGTTGCCTTGACCGGTGTTTGCCCGTCGGACCTCGTCGAGAAGGCGCTGCACGGCTTCGGGGAGTTGTTCGATGCGACCGCGCTCGCGCGCCGCGAGTTTGAGGGTGGCTTGACGCACGATTGGGGCGGCGATCCGTTTGCGCGCGGCGCCTACAGCTACGTCGCCGTCGGAGGCGGGAATGCACGCGCGGCACTTGCCGCGCCGGTGAACGGCTCGCTGTTCTTTGCCGGCGAAGCGACCTCGAGCGACGGTCAAGGCGGCACCGTCAACGGTGCAATTGAAACCGGCGAACGCGCCGCCGCCGAAGCGCTAGCGGCATTGGGAGTTTGAAAGAAATTGCCTGAAACCGTTCCGGCCGTTCTCGTCGCCTGGTCGAACTTTTACGTTATCTCCGGCTCGTCGGCTGCCGCGCTCACCGGACTGATGTTCGTGGTGATCACCTTGGTGCGCGGAGAGGAGCGTTCCTCGCCGGCCCGTCACGACGGTATCGCAACGTTCAGCACGCCGACGGTCATGCATTTCTGTGTGGCGTTGCTGGTTTCTGCCGTCCTCTGCGCGCCATGGCCCTCGCTGGTGTACGCTAGCGTCATCATCGGGCTCGTCGGTTGCTACGGAATCGCCTACATTCTTCGCGTGGCGTTTCGAACGCGAGGACTAACGCAATACACCCCGGATCTCGAGGATTGGATTTGGTATTCGATCCTGCCGTTCATCGCCTACGGCACCCTCACTGCAGGAGCGGTCGCACTGCACCCCGCCCCCAAAGGCGCGCTCTTCGCAGTCGCCGCCGGCGTACTGTTGCTGATCTTCATCGGGATTCGCAACTCGTGGGATGTGGTAACGTTTCTCGCCGCCGGCCTCGACAAAGAATCCTAGGAGCCTGTAGGTCGGGGGACCTGAGGTCGGGCAACCTGATGCCCGCGGAGACGCTCGTCGCTCCGCCTCCGGCTGCGCTCCTGCTGCGCTGCCTCGTCGCTCCGGCATCCATGCCTGCGCTCCTCGGTCAGAGCCTCCGCGGCATCAGGTTGCCCGACCTCAGGTCCCCCGACCTACAGGCTCCTAAGGTTCAGACTTTTCTTATGCGCGTGTGGCGTACTGTTCGCAGTAGGAGGGACCGGGCATGACCGTTCGAGTGCCGATCGCTATCGTTACATTGCTTTTCTGCCTGTGGGGGTGTTCGCAGGGCAGCTCGGCCGTTCCGAGCGGGGCCGCGCAAATGGGGACGGCGCATTTTGCCGGAAACCCGTTGGCATTGCCGACGATCCAGTATTTCAATACCCCGTCAACGGGGTCGTGGCCCGAGAACATCGTCCGCGGCCCGCAGCACGCGTTGTGGTTTACCGAGGAGTTTACCAGCAAAATCGGGCGCATCGCGAGCGATGGAAAGATGACCGAGTTTTCGGACGGAGGTCAGGAACCCGAAGGCATAACCGAAGGCGCCGACGGCAACCTGTGGTTTACCGAGCCGGGCGCGAACGCGATCGGCCGCATGACTCCAACGGGCACGGTTACGATTTTCCCAATCGTCGGTCAGGATCCCGATCCGCGCGGGATTACCTTAGGGCCCGATGGTAACGTGTGGTATACCGAGTACACCGATGGCTACATCGGTCGTGTGACGCCGCAAGGCAAGATTACGCGGTTTGCGCTCTCCGGCTATTTGCCGTCTCCGTGGGACATCACGGCCGGACCGAACGGTGATCTCTGGTTCACTGAATCGTTTGCCAATGTGATCGGACGATTCGACCCTCGCACGCTGCGTTTCAAATCTTCACTCAACGTCCCAACGGGCGAAAGCACGCCTTGGGGCATTCTCTTTGCGCCCGACAAACACATCTGGTTCACGGAGCGCACCGGCAACAAGATCGCGGAGGTTGACGGAGAGACGATCCACGAGCACAAGATCGCGCAGCCCGGAAGCTACCCCGAGAAGCTGGCGCCGGGATCGGACGGCGATCTTTGGTTCCCTGAAAGTCAAGCCGGCGACCTCGGTCACATCGATCCCGTTACGGGCAAGTTCGGTCCCGTCATCGTGCTGCCGTCCGGTGACATTCCCGAAGGTATCGCCAACGGGTTCAACCGCAACGTCTTTTTCACCATCGCGAGCTATCACAATCCGGATCAGATCGGCGAAGTGATGCTGCGCTAGCCTAGGGTCTTCGTTCCCAGAGGACGCGCGTGTGAAGTCTGACGAATCCGCAGCGCACGAAGTTCCGTTCGGAGAGACTCCCCGGGCCGGCGGTGGCGCGCACGAATTGAGCGCCGGCCTCGTGTGCGCGGGCAACACGATCGCAAATCAAAGCCGTATGCCAACCCTGTCGACGAAACGCCGTGCAGGTCGATCCGGCGAAGAGCGCGGCGTGCTCCCCGTTTACCGACATTGCTCCGGTCGCGATAATTCTGTCGCCGTCCCGCACTTCGAGCGCCGTCGTGCCTGCGGTCGTCGCAAGGATCAGGGCGATGATCTCCTCACCCGGCTCGAGCGGTTCGCGCTCGAGAAAACCCGTGGCCGACGCCCGTGCCCAAGCCGCAATATCCCTTGCAACCGCGACGCGGTCGTCGCACCGTGCGTGGCTTACGAGATCGTCGGATGCCAGCAAGCTTTGCTCTCGCTCGCCGGCAGCATAGCCGACCGCCGTCAGTGCGGACTCGAGTGACGGATGAGCCGCCGGCGTGACGAAAACCCTGGGCACCGCGCCGCGCGACTCGTAGAACTCGGTAATCTTTGCGATGTCGGAGGCGCCAACCGGTCCGACTGTGCCCACTCCCAATGCTTGGGAGAGCGGCGAGTCGACCCCGGCGAACGCGGCGAGTCCGCCGGCAACTTCGATGCTCGTGGCGCCGGCCTTCGGGTCGAGGCGGCGGGCCGCTTCGATCGAGCGGCGTACGCCCGCGATCTCGTCGCGCCGAATCGCTTCGTCGATCAAGGCATTCAAAACTCCAGCGGAAGTCGTGGCACGTACCTTCAGGCGGAGCCCCGCTCGTCCTGCTTTATGGAGCTAGCCAGCACGCAAGACGCAAAGCACGGTAGAATAACGCCATGGAACAACGTAAACTTGGCACGCAGGGCCTGACCGTCTCCGCGGTTGGGTTGGGCTGCATGGGAATGACCTGGGCGTACGGCCATGCGCCCGACGAAGGTCAGGCGGTGGCGACGATACATCGCGCGCTCGAACTGGGCATCAACTTCCTCGACACCGCGGAGGTCTACGGCCCGTATACCAACGAGCAGCTCGTGGGCCGCGCCCTGCGCGGCCGCCGAGACGGCGTCGTCGTAGCGACGAAGTTCGGCTTTAAGTTCGCCAACGGCGTGCGCGGCGTCGACGGTTCGCCCGAGAATGTAAAACGCGTGGCCAACCAGTCGTTGATGCGTCTCGGCATCGATGTGATCGATCTTTACTACCAGCACCGGCGCGATCCGGACGTGCCGATCGAGGAGACGGTTGGCGCGATGAAGGACCTGGTCGAGACCGGTAAGGTTCGGTATATCGGCCTATCGGAAGTTGGACCGGAGACGTTGCGGCGCGCCAACGCGGTGCATCCGATTAGCGCGCTGCAGAGCGAGTACTCGCTTTGGGAGCGCGGCGTCGAAAACGAAGTGCTGCCGGTCGTCCGCGACCTGGGCATCGGCTTCGTGCCGTATAGTCCGCTGGGGCGCGGCTTCCTCACCGGCACCGTAGACGTGACGAGTCTCTCGCAGAACGACTTCCGCAAGACGAATCCCCGCTTTTCGGAAGAGAACGCGCGAGCGAATGACGCCCTCGTGGCGGTGGTGCGCGAGGTTGCGGAGCGGTGCGGTGCGACGCCCGCGCAGGTGGCGCTCGCGTGGGTTCTTTCGCGCGGGGACGACGTGGTTCCGATTCCGGGTACGAAGCGCGTGCGCTACGTCGAAGAGAACGCGCATGCCCTCGACGTCAGGCTGGGGCCCGAGCAACTCGCGCAACTCGATCAGCTTGCATCGAAGACCGCGGGCGAGCGCTATGCGCCCGAGATGATGCGGCTCGTCGAACGGTAAACGCGCCGCGTGCTTCCCGGCCGGAGCGAGCTAGGTGAGCGCGCAGAGAGCTTTGCGAGAGCTGCGGCTGGTAATGTAGCGACCAGCGTTGGAGCGCGGCTACGCGCATGAGCGCATTTCTTGCGCACCGAGGGAGTCTGTAACCCACGTTCGCTCCGCTAGTCGCAAAAACGGGGACCAGCGTCGCCGAAAATGCGACCCACAAACCGGCGACTCGGGCGACGCCAGGCCTACCTGCACGACGACCGGAAGACACAGCGTGGGAATTCGCCGAGACCCCTCGGCTCTTGCCGCCCGATGTCGCGCGTAAAGGCGGCCCGATCGGCGCCCGGCTCTCCGATCGCATAAACATCGCACGAGGCGGCGGAGCGGCGCTGCCTTCAGGCATCCGGGGCGAGATGGAAGGAGCCTTTGGCGTATGCTTTGCCGATATACGAGTCCACAGCGACAGCGAGTCGCGGGAGCTGAACCGAGGCATAAGCGCGCGAGCCTTTACGATCGGCAGCGACGTATTCCTCGGGGATAGTGCGAGCGCGAACAACGCCGACCTGATAGCACACGAGTTAGCCCATGCTGTGCAACAGCGGACATCGGATGGGAGCGGTACGATGAAGATCGCCCCGGCAGACGACCGCTCCGAACATGCAGCGAAGCGGATCGCTACGCAACTGACGAACCATCGGGCCCAAGCCGTCCGTGAACCCGTTCCTTCGCTACTCGCGGGAACAGTACGGCTTGGCGGCGGAGCAACGATACAGAGGTACCAGGCAGGGGAGCGCGGGCACGGCGGTATCGAGCAGGAAGGATTGAGGGCGGCCGACTTCAGCGGCGACATGGGGTCAGGTGAGATCGGCGCCGTGTATTTCGGTAATTGGATGCGGGACTTCTCACAACTAAATACTAAGGGGCCGTCCTCGCTAGCGTACAAACCGCTCATGGCTATTCTCAACATCCTAACCTGGGGCGAGTTCAATCGCCCGCTCGATCCTGCGCTGCTGGGGGGCTATCTTCCGTCCGAGCACTTGGATAATCCGCTCGGCGGGAAAACGGCGGAGTCGAGCGATGCGACCGCGGCGCAAAAAGCTGCGTCGGAGGCCACCCTTTCGGAGGGACAGAAGGCGGCACTCAAGAGCGAGCGCGAGTCGCAGGCGACGATCGCGGCAGCGTCAGGAAAAAGCGGGCTGCCGCCCTACATCGAGGCTGGCAAGCAGCAGGCGAAAGACAAGCTCAAAGAGGCTGTCTTGCAAACTAATGGGCGAGATGCGGCCTTGAGGAATTTAGGCGCGGGGCTGCACGCGATCGAGGACTACTTTTCCCATTCCAATTTCATCGAGGTAGCGTTAGCAATTCTTGCGCCGGGAAATCCTAGCGCTCAGCGAGTGCTAGACGAAGCACAAAAAGAGGCAGCGGGATTTCAAGCGGCGACTGCGGGTGGCAAAGATCCGCTCGGTCGGGGCGCGGGAATCATCACCGGCACGTACGGCGACGAGCCGGGCAACGCGAACCAGCAGGTGAGCCTTGTCGAGCAACTGCGGTCCGAAGTACTGACCGGATCTCTGCGTAAAGCGTTCGTCCTGGGATCGGCGCGTGTGGCGGGGAAGACGTTGGGATCGCTGCTCGGCAACACCGAAAGCAAAATTTCAACGATGCCCACCGACCCTGGGGAGCAGCGCAAAGGCGAACTCATCGGTGAAGCGGCCGGGGGCGCATACTCGGCATTTCTTTTGGCGAACGCCGAGCCGCTGTTCTTGGCACTTACGCTCGCGGTAAAACTCGACTTCGATTTAGCCGTGGTTCGAGAACGGTCCAGCGCGTCGGCTAAAGGCGCGCCAGGCGGTTTGCCGACGCACTCCCAGGTCGCAAAGGACTCACCGGAGCACCCCGCCTTCTGGGAGTCTCGGGCATTGGCAGTGCAGGCAGATACCGAGATCGGTCGAGCGGTGAGAGCCAGTTGGCAGAACCCGAACACGGACGCCGCTGTGAACTCGGTATTGCTGCTCGTCGATAAATTCGTGGCGCATCCGAGCGAGAACCGGGATATGTGGGAGCCGATCGTGGTCGGAGTCCTGAAGAAGCACAAACCCTAGTAGGTAAAGCCCTTCAAAACGAGCCCCACGTCCCGGTCGGCGATCCACTGCAACCGCCGCAGGCTCAACCGTTTCACAAACCACGATGGACGTAGATTACCGGATCGTCGACGTCTTCACGCAAACGCCGCTCGAGGGCAACGCGCTCGCGGTCTTTCACGACGCGACCGGACTCGACGACGCTACGATGCAGAAGATTGCCCGTGAAACAAATTTGTCGGAAACGACCTTCGTCTTTCCGGCGGACCGCCCCGGATCCGCAGCCCGGGTTCGCATCTTCACGCCCGCCAAAGAGATGATGTTCGCCGGCCATCCAACCGTCGGAACCGCTTGGGTCTTGCGCGATATTGGAAAGATCGCAAAGGATCGGCGCCGCTTCGTGCTCGACGAAAACATTGGGCCGGTCGACATTCGCGTCGACGACGACGCTCTGATTTGGCTGCGCACGCCGCCGATTCGCACGTCACGTGACTACGATGGCGCGCTCTGCGCGGCCGCGATCGGTCTCGAGCCCGGCGACGTGCTCGGAAGCGTTCCGTGCCAGAACCTTTCGGCGGGAAATCCCGCGGTCTTCATTCCGCTGCGCGATAAAGCGGCGGTCGACCGCGCCGAGGTCGATACGGTCGCGCTGCGCCGGCTGCTCGCAGACGAGCCCGAGGCGACGTGCCTCTTCGTCTTTACCCCGACGCAAGAAGGCGCCTATTCGCGGATGTTCGCCAACGACTTCGGCATCGTCGAGGATCCCGCGACCGGGAGCGCGACCGGCCCGCTCGCCGCGTTCATGATGGCGCACGGCTTGGCGCGCAGCGCCGGCGGAACCCGTTTCATCAGCGAGCAGGGCACGAAGATGGGCCGCCGCAGCATCTTGCACGTCCTCATCGACGGCGAGCGCGGCGAAGGCGGCATCGAAATCGGCGGTCACGTGGCGCCGGTTGCGAGAGCGACGCTAACGCTTTCGGGGTGAAATTGGGAATAAAACCACTGTGAAAACTATCGCGCGAATCCTATTGGCAGCCGCTTGCCTCGCCGGGTGGGCGGTATGGCTGGCGGCCGGTTCACCGGCGGTTGCCAAGGGCGTCACCCTCATCCAGGAGCGAAACGGCGCCGTAAAAACCTACAGCAATGTCAACATTGCTTTAGATCGGCAGACGCTCACGCTGCGCACCGCCGATGGAAATGGAATCCTGAAAATCGTGACCGGCGCGTGCTCGTTCGACAACAACGTCCAGCGCTGTCTTCCCTACTCGGTGATGCTGACCCAAAAGGGCAGAACCCACCCTATTGCGATCGACTACGGATCGGTCTTTCTCAATATGACGTCCGCCGCCCATCATCTCCCCCTCTCGTCGGACATGTTGGCGCCGCGCACGGTCCTGGTGCTTTTCAAGACGGCGCACGGAACCTACGTTACTTCAAAGGGCACGATCGATGAGGTGAAGCCATGAAGCGCTTTCTTTGCTCGGTCCTTGCATGCTCGGTCGTCTCGTTAGCACCGGCCATAGCGCTTGCGCAGCACGCTTCCTCGGGACATTCATCGGCGCCGGCACCCGCATACCATCCGTCGGCTCCGGCATATCATCCTTCGGCTCCGGCCTATCGTCCCGCGCCGGCTCAACCGGTCAGTCATCCCGCAAATCCTGGAGGTTTCGGTTTTCCTGCGCACGACGTCAACGGCGGCCCCACCCAGGTTCATCCTTCGCCGGTTCACGCGCCATCCGGCTACCACGTTGCCCCCCAGCAATCCGTGGTCCGTTCCTATCCGCCGCACGTTCCGTATCGGACGGGCCCGTATCGCTACTGGCGCGGGCCTATCGTAAACAACCCGCGCCGCTGGACGGGGTGGGGATGGAATCACCATGTGATATGGTATCCCGTGCCCTATTATTGGGGCGGCGGTTTTTGGGGACCTTGGGTAATCGGCGTGACCGGCGCGCCCCTCTTCGGTTCGATCGTCGACTATAACGACTACCAAATCTTCCCGTCCTATGAGATCGGACCGAGCAGCCCGGGGGCGCAGCTACTCGTCGATTACGGTTTGACGCAGACGCAATGCGGCCCGCCGAATCTCGTCGTGATCTGGGGACCGAACAACAGCGTCATCTGCGCCTATCCGAACGACCTCGTCTCTCCGGGCAACTACGAGCTCGATCCAGCGACGCTGACGCTGCAGTCGCTCAACGCGCCCGCTGGTCCGTAGGGCTTAGTACGGAACAGACTCGCGCGAATCGTACCGTACTGCTGATCGCCGCGGCGCTTGCCGCCGTCACGGCGTGCTCGCCGGTTTCGCATGCCTCCGCCGTTGCGAACGGCCAATCGATATTCCAGACCGGGCGCGATTCCGCTGGCTCGCAGATTATCGCAAAGCCGCCCGCCCTCTACCCTAAGTGTGCGGCATGCCACCGCGCCGACGGTTCGGGCGGCGTGCACTTGCCGGGCGGCGCGGTTAGCGCGGACTTGCGTTATAAAGCGCTCGTGACCGGCCAGAAGCCGCCCTACACGCTCGCTCTCCTCGAACGCGCGATCTCGACCGGAATTGATAATACCGGACAACCCCTCAGTCCGGTAATGCCGCGCTGGAGACTCTCCAAGAGCGATCTGCACGACGTCGCGTACTACGTGCTGACCAAACTCAAGTGAAGGCCCTCGTCAGGTGGCCTCGGCCGAAACGATTGCACCGTCGGTCACCGTATACGTGACGGCTGCGTCGATCGCGCTGCCGTTAGTGAATCCGGTCACGTGCTCTTTGTCGACGACGGATTCGCCGTTGACGGTGCGTTCGACGATCTCCACGCGCAGCTGCGGGTTGCTCGAGAAGAGGTTCGCATAGGCTGAGGCGATCGCGGCCCGCGTCCGAACGTAGGTACCGGGGCGCTGCACGACCGCATCGGCTGCATACGTTTCGGCGAAAACCTGCGCGTCGTGATGGTTATAGGCGTTGACCTGGCGCTGCACGATCTGCTCGGGCGTCTCGTTCAAGATCGAGCCTGCATCGAAGACCTGGCCGCCCTTGACGACGAGCTTGACCGCACCCAGCGCGGCGATGTCCTCGAGCGGATTCGCTTTGAGAATGGCGAGATCGGCGAGCTTACCGCGTTCGATCGTGCCGAGGTCGCTCGCCCGCGCCATCATTGCCGCGCCGCCGCGCGTCGCCGTCAGCAGCACCGCCTTGGGCGACAGCCCCGAGGCGACCATCTCCAGCGCCTCGTCGTAGAACGACGAAGCATGCTGCGTGCCGATGTTTCCCGCATCGGTCCCGGCCGCAATGCGAATTCCCGCCTCGTACACCCGCTTGAGGTTGCGCATCGCCGCGTACGGCGGCTCCGTCGGCCGCATGGCGCGGATTCGTTCCAGAACGTCGGGCGACAGCGCGCTCTCGACGTCTTGCATATTGAAGAGCGTTCCGACGGCGTCGGGATTGGCGATGCGCAGATCGTTCGACGTAAGGTTTGGCGTTCCGTGAAACGTGTAGCCGTAGTTGCCCACCACGATGAGCGTGGGGCAGTAGATGACGTTGCGCGATCGCACGAGTTCGAGGAACGCGTCGTCGACGTCGACGTCGAAGACGCTGTGCGCGAGGATATCCGTCCCCGACTCGACGGCGAGCCGCGCGGTTTCGAGTTGCGTTGCATGGATGATGACGCGCGCGCCGCGCGAATGGGCGTACTCGATCGCCGCGCTCGCTATCGGCTGGAAGGCGGCGGCGGGCTGCTCGGGCGTAACGATCCACCAGAACTTCACGAAATCGGTCTGTGCGTTGATCTCGCGGTCGATCAACGCGTGGGCCGCCGCGACCGTGTCGATCTTTACGATCGGAGGATCGTTGTACGGGTCGAGAATGGTGCGGTCGACGCTCGAGATCAGCGGCCCGGCGACCATGACGCGCGGGCTGACGGGCGTCTGCTGCGATTGCGTGCGGACGTCGTAGTTCCAAAATGGTCCGCCGGCGTCGACGACCGAAGTGATCCCGGCGCGCAGGTAGCGCGCGAACGTATCCTGCAGGTTGTTGCGGATCCACTGCAGCTCGTCGGTATACGGGCGCACGGAGCGCAGATCGATGGCGTCGGGTCGCGTATAGAGGCCGCCCGACTGAAAGAAGTGGACGTGGCTGTCGATCAGGCCCGGTATCGTAAAGAGCCCGGTTGCATCGATCCGAAAGGCCGATGCCGGGATGGCGATCTCGTGTGCCGCCCCGACCGCTTCGATGCGCTCGCCGCGTATCAGGATCGTGGCATTCGGCAGCGGCGTTAAATCGCTGCCGACGAGCGCCGTCGAGCCGAAGATTGCCGTCAGATCGCGGCCCGCATTGAGATCTTGCACGGACGGCACGCCGCTGATGGACGGCATGATCGGCAGCGCGCCGACTGCGGCAAGGCCTTTGAGGGCTTGGGCACGTGTGATCGAGTCGGTGAAGGGCGAATGGAAGAAACACATCGTTAGTCGAGCCTCATGTAGGTCACTTGCGCGACGGCGACCAGCGTTCCGTCGTCGCGCCAAAAATTGGAAGTTACCGGAATCAGCGTGCGTCCCTGTTTGATCGCCTGCGCGAAGAGCTTGACGTCGCTGCGCGCGGGCGCGAGAAAGCGGATGTTCATGTCGGTGGTCGTGATCCGGCTGTGGGCGCCCCACACCGTGAGGCTGACGATTGCGGCGGCGGAATCGGCGGCGGTCATCAGTAAGCCGCCGTGAAATGAGTCAAAAATTCCGTCGAACCCCTTGTTGCGAGCGACGATGGATTCGAAGCAGCCGGCGCCGAGGCGCAGCTGGGAAAAGCCAAGGCTCGTGAAGCTCGGTATCGACTGCATGCGCTCGCGGAGCGCCTTTTCCAGTTCCGGCGCCAGCGGCGGCAGTTCGCCGGAGTAGGGCGCCACGAGCAATCCGGGGGCGAGCGGATTCACGCTAACAGTGCTTGGGCTTCGGTTCGAGATCGCCCTGTTGACCGGGCGTCGAGATCACGTAGGGCGCACGGGAAAAGGCAACGGTTTGCGGAGCGTTTATGGCAGCGCACGCGAGGAGCGTGCCCTTCTGCGAGAGCGGAATGCCGTTCCACGTCATCCAGTCGACGTTCGGCGTCGCGCCGTTGAAATGCCGCATATCGTAGACGATGCCGTCCACGTCGGTCGCGGCCGCGTGAGTCATCGCAACGGTGCCGAAATCGTCCAACGTGTTGGGCAGCGATTTTCGGTAGGCGCTGTAGAAGGTCGCCTCGACGATCCACTCCGCGGTATCGCCGGCGAGCCGGGCGGGGCGGCTGAACGGGGTGCCGCAGTCGACGCAACCCGAGTTGAAGGTTCGCGGCGGAAGATAAAAACCGGTCGTTTCGTTCACGAGCCACAGCGTCGCCCGCCGCCACGCATGTGGTCCGGTGTTGTCGGCGGCGATGCGGACGTAGATCGTGTCGCCGGCGTGCAGCGGCAAGTTGCGCGAATGCTTGGCGACCGCAATGTTCCTCGTTCCCGACCATTCGATCCAGAAATAAGCGCTCGTGGGATACTTCGCGGCCTTGCCATGGTAGCAGTGAACGTCCGATTCTGAGCCGGCCTGCAAGATATCGGTCGAATCGTAGGTATGCCACTTGCCGTCTCGTTTGGCGTGGGCTTTGAACGTGGCCATCCAACCGTCGATCGCGATCCACAGCGACGAACCGTCGGTCTGCTCCCAGCGGTTCGAGCAGTTGATCGTTGGACGCGCCTTCGGCACCGTCCACTCGCCCTCCACGGCACAGAAGCGGTGTGCCGGAATCTGCAGCGGTTTTGCTCCCGGCGCAAAGAGCACCGGCCCCGCCCAATCCGGCTGATAGACACGCTTTGTCGACCGCTGCGGTGACGCGATGAACGTGACGTCGAGCGGTCGCTTCGCGGCGCGCGCCGCGCGCAACCACGTTTGATCTCGGTCGGGAAGCGACGCCGCGCTGCAAAGAGCCGGCGCCAACGGCGCGGTTACGGGCGGCGCCACCGCGTTTGCGTTGCAGGCCGCGATGGTGGCGGCGGCTGCCACGAGCGCTGCGTACGCAGCGGCGCTGCGCAGTTTTGCCATGACGCCTATTTAAGAAAGCCCGCTCACGGAGCCTGCGGGAAGACCGCTGCCAGTGCCTTTCCGAGCAGTGCAACGTCCGCGGGCGCGCACCTGGAGAGCATGCCGTCGATGAGGTCCAGTCGAGCGCCGCGGGCCTTCTCCAGCGCCGCCACGCCTTTCGCCGCCGCTTCGACGACGCGAGCGCGTGCATCGTCTGGGCAACGCTTGAGGCGAACGTATCCGCCGCGCCGCAGCGCCGCCACGATTCGGGTCATCGTGGGCGGAGCGACCTGCTCGGCATCGGCAAGTTCGCGAAGGTTGCTAGGGCCGCTATAGACCAGCACCGAGAGCGCAGAGAGCTGCGCGGGGCCGATTGCGCTTACCCGATCGGCCTGCCTCGCGTAACGCAGCACGTGGATCGCCGCGGAGTGGAGACGCTCCGCCACGCGCCGCTGCTCGCTACTCCGGGCCATAGAACGAGCAGAAGTGCCCGTCGGGATCCCGGAAGTTCACGGCCCAGTTTCCGGCATTGATCGGTCGCGGCTCGTTGATGAAGACAATGCGATCCTTTAACGCGGCGAAGGCTTGACCGACGCTTGCGACGCCGAAGACGCACTCCTGCGTGGGTCGCTCGCCGGCGTATGGAGCGAGCTCCCCGCTAACCGCCAGCGTGGTCGCACCCGTCTCGAAAAACGCAAAATGCTCGAAGCGGCCGCTCATTCGAAGTCCGATCGCATCGGAGTAAAAGGCAATCGCGCGATCGAGGTCGCTCGAACCGAGCATCACAAACGCCAGCTTTACGTCAACCACGGGGTCGCCTCCAAACATATAGTTAGCTAAGCTAACTATATGGCGCCTACCCAGCACCTGTCAAGGGCCCGTCACGGCACCTTCACCAGTTTAGGAGGAGCGCGGGGCGGCTTATGTGGCAGGGCGGTTGCACGAGTGAAATTTCGACCCTCTTCGGTCTGTGATCCAGACAAACGGTCGGTACGAAGGTCGTGACTGGAGGTTGTGATACCGGGAGCGGAGCGCAGCAGACCGGAACAGGGCTCGCAGTAGGATTGGCCGCGACGTGCCAAAACGTCGCGACATGCGGTCTGGCGATCAGGTAAAGCAGAACGATCGCTAGTACGATCAAGAAGCCACGCCGCCCCATACCGAAGCGTTCCCTGTCACGGCGCTTCCACCTTACCGCTGCCGCAGGGAGCGGCCACGCTGCGGTGGCCCCCTGTGCGCCGAGTAAGCTATTGCCAGGGCCATGCCCCCAAGGTCAGTCCGACTCCCCCATGCGGGGGCATCGCGCCGACAAGCTGGCGTACATGCGGATGCCTGGTTCTAGCGGATCGATTTGCTCGTTCGAGCCGGTGGGGGGGCTGCTTGCCTGGAGGGAATTCTTACTTTAGTCGCAAGAGCGGCTAGCACTCGGTTGGCCCGGGTAACGGAACTAAGGGAGACCCATAATTTCCTCTTAATAAGAAACCGCTAGGAGCACGTATGCAAATTCCCATATCGCTTCGCTTTGCTTTGAGCGTCGCGGCTGCCGCAGTTACGCTGGCAAGCTGCAACAGCGCGTCGCAAGTAAGTCCTTCAACGGCAAACGCGCAAGTCGTCAAGCGCAAAATTTCGACGTTAGCGGCGTTACGGCCCCGTGCCGTAATCGTCCGGCCGGACCGCAGGAGGGCCCACATGAACAACACGACGGGCGCGCTGCTGTACATCTCCGACGCCGGCACGGACGACGTTTACGCCTTCTCGTATCCAAACGGTACGCTCGTTGGGACGTTGACCGGCTTTGAGGAGCCGCAGGGCCTATGCCTCACACCCAAGGGCGACATTTGGGTCGTAAACACGCTGGGATCGGACGTCATTGAGTATGCGGTCGGCGGACAAACCATACTCAAAACTCTCCACGATACCGGCGAATATCCGATAGGCTGCGCCGTCGACACAAAGGAAGACCTGGCGGTGACCAACTCGAGTACCCTTGGCGGCGGTGCCGGCAGCATCGCCTGGTATAAGAAAGGGAACACTCCGCGGACCTTGATCACGTCCTCCTCATTCGAAAGCATGTACTTCGACGGCTTTGACAAAGCGGGCAACCTCTTTATCGACGGATATGCGAGCGGCGGCAGCGTCCAGGTTGGCGAACTTCCGGCGGGCAGCAGCTCGATTCAAACCATTACCGTAAGCGGCGCAACGCTCGTATCTCCCGGCGGCGTTCAAGTCGGCGGCACAACGCTGGCGATCGGAGATCAGGGAGCCGACGCGATCTACGAAATGAGTGAGTCCGGCGTCGTCAGCGGTTCGACGCCGCTCACCGGAGCCGGAGACTGCGTTCAGGGTACGATCACGACCGGCACCTATATTTGCCCGGACGCGGCGAAGGCCGATGCGGCATATTTTGCGTTTCCGACGGGCGGCCCCGCGGTGCAGACCATTTCAGGGCTCGATCAACCCATCGGCTCGGTACTGAGCAAGGGCAGAGGCGCGGGAAATCGTCCTCCTGAAATCTTCAACTTCTTCCAACCATATCCGTGCACCACTTCTGGTTCTCCAAATTGTCCGACGGATTTCGAGGTCCAGTTTCAGGGCGACGTAGCCACCGAAATTCCGCCGACCGAAAACCTCTACGGGCCGTATAATCCGTTCTGCCCGCCGAGCCAAGGCTACAGCAATCCGTGCCCGCCCACGGTGACGTACGACTCCGGTACGAACCTTACGACG
This sequence comes from Candidatus Cybelea sp., assembly GCA_035308305.1. Taxonomy (GTDB): domain Bacteria; phylum Vulcanimicrobiota; class Vulcanimicrobiia; order Vulcanimicrobiales; family Vulcanimicrobiaceae; genus Cybelea. Next base: position 111,973 of record DATGGV010000056.1, read on the forward strand.
GTCGAGTTTTCGGGCGCGACGGTCTACAAAAACACGACCGACTGCACGAGTGCGTGCGTGCACTTCGGGTTGTTGGCATCGCAAAACCAGGACTTCCCGCTCTTCAATACGGAGTCCAACTTCTTCTGGACGTACAACCCCCCGATCGGCGCAACGACTTCCCTACCGGGTCCCGAACCAAGTATCAGTATAATCTCTAGTCAGCCGGTCAGCAGCTCCAACTGGAATTACGCGTACATCTACATCGGGGCGTCGACGGCGCCAACCGGAGGTGCCACGTACGGCTCCTGGTGGGCGGTGGGCTACAAACCGAACGGCTCGCAGCAGCCGAAGTTCAAGTTCGAGAATTATGGAACGCAGACGATCTACGTGAAAAGCTCTGGAATCATTCTCGATCAACCCGTGCCGTCGGATCCGAATTGCCAGAATAATCCGGGCTGCAAGGACGACATGGCCATACTGGCAGTCGAGAACACTCAGGGCTTACCGCCGCCCGGAACGAAGGGCTCGAAATTCGTACATATGAAGTACCCGCCGGCGAAAGTACTAAAGCCGATCCAAGGCTCGATGAAGCGTAGATAGCCGGCGCCTATGAGGGCGGTGCATCAAAACACCGCCCTTGCCGCGCAGCGTGCGCTACGGTGACGCGACGACTTCGTCGTAGCCACGCAGTTTGTAGATCGCGGTCGATACTCCCCAGCTCGCCAGAAAGACTCCGATGATAACGAAGCCGAGCGTTCCGAAATTGCCGCTCAGCGAGTTGACTGCGTCCCAGATTCCTCCGCTCAGGCGGAGCTGCATCGCGACGACGCTCGCGGCCTCGATCGCGCCGACGATGAGCGCGACGAGGACCGAAACGAGCGTGATGACCATGTTGTAGTAGAGCTTGCGCATCGGCTTGACGAAGGCCCAGCCGTACGCGCCGAGCATCAGGATGCCGTCGGTGGTGTCGACCAGCGACATGCCCGCGGTAAAGAGCAACGGAAAGATGAGAATGTCGTAGACCGGGAGCCCTTTGCCGGCTTCGACGGCGGCGATCCCGAGAAGCCCGACTTCGGTTGCGGTGTCGAATCCGAGCCCGAAGAGCAGGCCGATCGGATACATCTTCCAGCTGCTGTCGACCAGCTTGAGAAGCGGCCGGAAAAAGCGTCCGATGAGGCCGCGCCCATCGAGCATTTCCTCGACGCCTTGCTGGTTATACGCCTCGCCCCGGCGCGCGCTCCGAAAGGCGCGAACGATATCGATCAGCACGATCAAGTTGATCGCAGCGACCAGCAGAAGAAAGGCGGCCGAGACGCTCGTGCCGACCAGCTCGCCGACCCGTTGCAGTGCCGGTAGCCGCCCTTTGACGATCGCAGCGGCTAGGGCGATCCCCACCGTTAGCGCGATCACGACGGTTGAATGCCCGAGTGAGAAGAAAAAACCGACTCCGACCGGCCGCTTGCGATCCTGCATCAGCTTTCGAGTGACGTTGTCGATTGCCGAGATGTGATCGGCGTCGACGGCGTGGCGTAAGCCGAACGTATAAGCGAGCAACGCCGTTCCCAGCAATAGCGGGCGCGATGAAAAGAGCCAAAACGCCAAACCCCAGGCCGCGAGGTTGAGCCCGATCAAAAAAGCATAAAGTAGGCAGGCCTTATTTCGCGTCGTCATTTCGACATCGAGGCCAGAATCCGCCGCGCGTCGTCGGCGTAGAATGGATGGAAGGAAGCGTCTGCGGCAATCGCCATGGAAAGGCGGCGCCGCGCCTCGTCCGCGTGACCCGTGTGAGCGGCAATCACGCCGCAATGATACTGCAGCTCGGGATCGGCGGTTTCGTAACGCGCCGCACGCACTGAGTAGATGCGCGCTTCCTTCCAGCGCCCCATGGTGGCCAAGACCCACGCCATCGTGTCGTCCGCGTATACCTCGTTTCCGCGTTTGGCGATGTCGGAGCGCGCCGCGGCCAAGGCGTCGCTCAAATGCTCGCGATGTTCGGCGTAGTACATGGCCAGCAGACGGTCGTTAATGCCCTGCACGTCGAACAGGCGCTGCTCCGCCGCAATCAGCGCGTCGGTTCGGCGCGCGCCGTCTTCGTCGCCCAAGGCTCGCTGCGCGTCGGCTTCATATCCTAGCGCCTGCGGAAGCGGGTAGAGTTCGGCGCTGCGCGTGGCCGCCGCCAGCGTGCGCTGCCAGTCGTGATGCGCCCGGTAGAGTTTTGCCGAAAAGAGTAGTGCCATCGCGTTGTCGGGGTAGATCCGTAACGACTCGTCGTACTCCCCAGCGGCCGTCCCCGCCTCCCCAGCCTCGAAGGCCAGTTGCGCGTCACGAAGGTGGTACCACGAGCGCGTGTAGGCGGATATGCCGCTCATCCGGTCGACCCGTTGGGTCGCCGCGCCCATGACGACGCGAGCGCCGGCGAGGTTGCCGGTCACTTCGTCGTAGCGAGCGCGAATCGACATCCACGTGGGATCGACGTCCGGGTCGGCCGGGTGAGACAAAATTTGCTCGGCCTCTTCGTAACGGCCGACTTCCATGAGAATCGAGGCGCTCTGCGCGCGGGCATCGTCGTTGGACGGATCGCCTTCCAGTGAAGCGCGCTCGGCTGCGAGCGCCGCGGGAAAGCGATGAAAGATGATGTCGCTCGATGCGATCACGCCCAACGCTTGCGTGTTCCCTTGAGGCTGCAGCGCCAGCGATCGCTCGGCCATGGCATGCGCGCGCGCGACGTCGTTGAGGTCGCCGGTTTCGCGGAATCGCTGAAGGTACTCACTGGCAAGCATCCGGCGAGTGATTTGATCCGCCGGATCGAGGCGCGCCTGAGCTTCCTCGAATGCGATCAGCCGGTCGCGCTGCCGGTAATCGGTCGAAATCGGAGCGGGTTGGATCCCGTTCGCCTGCGCGCGGTGCGAGGCAAACCACGGCCACGCGGCCCCAAGGGCGACCGCCGCCCCGAAGGCGGCGGCCGCCGTAGACGCCTTCACGTTAGAGCGGCGCCTGGATGTAGGGGAACGTCTTCGTATTCGACTTGTCGTAAGAGACGTTGTCGAGGGCGAGACAGGGCGCTTCCTTCTTGTCGTCGGGGATGAGCCCGAGCGCCGAGAGGGTGTTGCCGAAAATGGCGTTCAGCGAGATGCCGACGATGTCGTCGTCGAGCGCGCGTCCGCCCCACTTGCTGCCGGTCGCGCCGCCCGTTTCGTAACCAAGATAAGAAGCCGTCGTAACGTCTTGCGAAAGATCGGCCTTCATCACGTTGGGATAGAGGATGGCTTGCAGGGTGTCGGCGTTTTGCTTGCTGCGGAAATTTAACGTGAACGATTTGATCTGGCCTTGCAGAACGGGATCGGCGTACGGTTCGGCGCGGTTGGTCTTGTTATGACTTTCGAACAGCTCGAAGACTTCTTTGACGGCGGGCCGGGAGAGCAGTTCGATCTGCTTGTACACCGTCGAGCTTCCGGGCGAAAGAGCGGCTCCCGCCCCCTGCGGGTTGAAGACTCCGGCATTCGAGGTACAGCCCCCAATGATCGCTCCGGCGAGGATCGTTGCAAGAAGCGCGAGTTTATAGCGTGTTGTCATTTGTGTTTACTCCCCTCCGGGCGTGGCAGTGGTGGCCCAAAGGCCGATGACGCCGGGCGATCCGCTCGCCGGAGCGAGCAGCTTCTTCGGCATTTCGATGACGATCGAAAGGACGTCATAGGGCGCCAAGAAGTCCTTCGGCTTTGCGATCACGCACTTGTTGGATCCGGCCGTTCCGTAACTTACCCCGTTGAGGACGATCTTTTGATTCTTCGAAGCGAAGCGAAAGGACGTCGCAGTGGCGGGCGGCACGTGCGGATGGTTCATGTAGTTGCGGTCGGGAATGATCTTGAAAAACTGCGCGAGGTCGAAGAAAAACGGGTCGCGTCGCGGGCCGGCGAAGACCTTGATGCCTCCCTTGAGCGACGTGGCCTTTCCAAACGAGAAAGTGCCGGTCTTACCGATGAGGGTGTTGGACGTTCCAACTTCGTTCGGCTTGCCCGGCCCGTACAGCGTTATGGTTTGACCGGTTCCGGACGAATCGGCCGTAAACTGTATCACGGTGTTTTCCGTAAACGACCCGGAGGCAACGCCGGTATTGGCAATCTTGAACTGATAGAGCAGGTTGGGATCGAGCGCGAGACCGCCGTACATGCCGGCGGGAATGAGCGGGCGCACGTCCATGACGAGCGCGACGCGCGAGGCATCGTGCGGATCCGGGAAGGCAAAGACGTCGGTAATATCCGCGAGCGGGTTGGCGACAACGGTCGGCGAGTCTTGATGGTCGGATCCTCGGGCGGCTCTAACGGAATAGAGCGAAACCGAGAACGCGAGCAAGAAAACCGCCGCCATCGTTACGATGGGTCGAAGCAGTTTCATACGGGCTCCTTTATGGCCAGTGGGTGGTGGTGTGTCGGACGCGTCGAGAGCAGCGACGGAATAAAGGCGAAGGCGGCGACGCTGCAGAGCGTGAGGGTAACGACGGCAAGACCGGGTACCGCGACGCCTTGATCGGCGAGCCCCTGGGCGAGCATGAGGGCGCCGATTGTCGAGATGACGCTCGAGGTAAGGAACGGAGCGATACGCGTAAGGTGAGCAAACGACGACCGCCGTTGCAGCCACGCGGCGCCGTGGACGACCGCGAGGCCCAGACCGGTCAGAATCGCCGCCAGGCCCAGACTGAAGACCACGATGAGAAACAGGCCGTAACCAACTCGGTGCAGATGCAGCGCGGTGAGCAAAACGACGATTGCAGCCGGGCAAGGTGCGATTCCGCCGCTCATTGCCGCGATCACCGCACTCGGAAAGTGGAGTGGCGCCGAGCCCGGGATCGCGTGCGAATGAGCGTGCTCGTGGTGATGGTGATGCTCGTGCTCGTGCCGCGCACGTCGCACCGCCGCCGACAGCGTGCGCGCCCCGATAACGGCAACGGCCGCACCGGAGAGCAGCGTAATCCACGTGAAGAGGCTCTCCGTGGCGAATCCGGCGGCAAAGAAGAGCAACGCCCCGAGCAAAAGCACGGCGATCGTGTGCGCGAAGGTCAGCGCGCCCGCCAAAATCACCGCTTGTTTGAAGGTTGCGCGAGCTCCAACTAGGGTGAAGGCGAGCAACGCTTTGCCGTGGCCCGGCTCGAGGCCGTGGAGCGCCCCGAGTCCAAAGGCGGCGAGAATCGTGAAGAAGATCAAGAGCGGCGTCTGCGTGCCGCGCGAGAAGAGATCGGACAAGGCCGACGACCGCACGATCGAACTCGCGCCCCAGGAGGCCGCATCGTCGCCGCTAACGCGCAGGCGTGCGACGCGCCCGTTGACGAGATCGAAGGTTGCGACGTCGTTGTGGCGGGGTGAGCCGATCAGCGCGCTGGGATACGCGCGCAGTTCGTTGGTTGGCTCGGACGAGCCGGGCAACACGATGTCTTTCCAGCCGATTCGCCGGTCCGCGTAAACTCGGTCGTGCACCGCTATCGTCGATTTCAAAGGCGCCGAGAGGGTGAAGTCGCCCGTCCAATATAGGATTGGAAGGCCGCCGGCACCCGGACGGGTCTGCGACGTTGTGCGTTCGAGGCGCATCGGAAGCGCGGTACCGTTGGCTTCGATGGCGAGACCTGCGGCTACGCGCAGCGCCTCTTCGTTCTCCCAGCCGCGCCGGCGCTGCGGCGTCCAGTTCCCCGCGTGCATGATTTGGAACGTCGGAATCTCCGCGATGTCGAGAACGTAGTGGACGCGTAGCGCTCCACGCTGCGGGCGTATCTCCGCGAGGTGATTGATCGTGAAGTTTCCCAGCGGATGTGCGGAGGCGCCGCCGGCGGCGGCGAGCAGAAAGACGGCGCTCCATGCGCCCAAAGCCGCGAGCCGAGTCACCTTAAAAGCCATCGTCGCTCCCCTTAATGGCTTAGTGAACGCCTCGGACCCACGTTTGGATTGCGGCCGCCGGGAAAAACGCGCTGGAGAAAGGCGGAATGCCTGAGAATTTTTGCAGACGCGTCAACGCCGGGGCGCCTCGTTGACGCGCCGTCGGCCAGCATGGTAGCTTAAATTATCCATGAGCAAATCCAGCGCGTCTCTAGCAAGACTCTCTTTAAATAATGCGCGTGCGGTTACCGTCGCCCTGATCGTCCTTTCGGGTTGTTCGGGCTCGGGGGGCGCTTCGGCGATTCCCCCGGATCTCTCGATGGAGGCCGGAGCGCAGCCGTTGACCCTGAACTCGTCGGAGTTCAAGCAGGTCGCCACGTGGGGGTCCAAAGGAAAGATCGCCGTTGCCCAGTGCCCGCTAGGATATAAGGTTGTAGCGGGCGGCTCGAGCAGCAGCGACGGCAGCTTCGTCGGCACCGGGTATGCGAACTCGAAATTTAATAGTTGGTACGTGCACCCGGATTCGAACGCGAGCGCCGAGGCCTTCGCCTCATGTCTTCCCAAGTCGATCGCGCGAACCAACTTTGAATGGCGTTTCGCCGGATCGATCAGCGGGCTCGCCGGCGCTCAGTGCCGGTCGGGATATACGCTCGTCACCGGGTTCGGACTGGGTACGATAACCAACTCGTGGTTCAATGCGACGACCAACACGTACTGGGTGACGGGCGGCGCCATCGCCTATGCCTCGTGCGCGAAAGTCTCTACCGGCATCGTCGTTAGGCACGCTTGGAATAAGAGCCAGAAGCCGAGGAGCGTCTACGCCGGGTGCGGTTCGGGGTACAGTGCGTTCGGCGGTTCCATGGGCGATAATCAGTGGCCCGGACCTTCGATTCAAGAACATCCAGGGATCGCTGCCGGGCCCGGGCACCATGGCTACGACGGTTGGTGGACGTTCAGCAATGCTATGAACGAACTAACCTGGGCCGCCTGCGTCCCAACAACGTAGAAAAGGAAGCCCCCTGAACTAAATGGAGGCTTCCTTTATTGATGGCCTCTCTTGGAGGCCGTCATTTAGTTTTATTTTCTGGCGCTGCCTACGGTTACTTTGACGGGCTTCGATGCGATGCCGTCGGCGACGACCTCGATGGTTGCGGGCCCGGTGGCGATGCTTGCCGGCACGTCGAACTGGGTGGAGACGACGAGGGAGCCCGTTTGAACGCCCATCGAAGTGTGATCGTGCGTCCGCGCATAGTACACGTCGCCGGACTTCGTGTTCGTGATCCGGACTAACGGATAGTTCTCCGCGTTCTGATATTCGTCGCCGAACGACATGGCCTGTGACATGCCGTTGAACTGCGTTCCGGAAATCTTGTAGGTGGTGCCGCCGTTGATCGACTTCGGATAGGTCTTGATCGAGGGCGCCCACGCCGAGTTGGGTTTACCCGACGACGTGTACAGGTCCACGCCCGAACCAAACATCGCAACTTGGCCGGTTGGAAGCAGAAGCGGCGTTCCACCTTCAGATCCGACGCCGGTCATCGTCGTACCGTTGAAGTCGTACAGTTCGCCGCTAACGCCGAAGACGAGGACGTCTCCGTCGGGCAAGAGGACCGAGAACGAGTCGCCGGCATTGTCGCCGTTGGGAAACTGCGGGCCGGCTGCCCACGTGCCGGAACTGATCGTATAGATTGCGGTGTTACCAGTTCCCGAGCCGCTGGGGCCTTCGCCGGAACCCGTCGCGAAGACGGTGCCGTCGGGTCGCAGCATCGCCGGGCCGATCTCGCCCGGCGGAAGGTAACAGTCTTTCTTCTTCGGTCCGTACGTCAGGCACTGATGGTACGGGGACATCGACCGCAAGTCGGCGACGGTCGAACCCGCGCTCTTCCATTTGCCGGTCGACGGCGTGTAGATTTCGGAGTTGGTCGAGTCCTTGACGTCCTCGGTCAAAATGGTGCCGTCGGGAAGCAGCGTCCAGCCTTCCTCGGCGTTGAAGTCGGCCTTTCCGTTTTTCTTATATTGCGTCCACTTGCCCGTTGCCGGATTCCAGGTCGCAACGAATTTCGTGAGCTTCTGCCCGATGGCGAAGTACCCGTTTGGCAGTACGCTCGATGGCGAGTCGCCGATGAACGCCCAGCCGCTGGGATGTTGGAACTTCGTCCAAGTGTTCTTGACCGGATCGTAGATCGCACCGAGATTCGTGAGCTGCAGATCGTAGTTACCCGGCGAGTTATACTCGCCGCCGAGGATCAACAGCCGTCCGTCCGCGAGAACGTCGGAGGCAAACGCACTAGGCGAGTAACCGGAAGGCAACGTCGCTTGCTGACTCCACGTTCCATCGGAATAGTCGCCCTTGGCGTCGGGGACGTACTTGTACCAGTCGCTGGCATCGCTGCTGCCTTGCGTCAAAATCGATCCGTCGGTCATCAAATACGCCATCTGCATATAGTCCGGCGGCTGGCTCTTCCCGCGCGTGAACGTGCCGGGCGCGGCGCGCTTCATTGCGCCGGCAGTACCGCCCGGAAGAAGCGAGTGACTCCCGGAGCATGCTGCCGGGCCGGCGGCCGCGATGGCCGCTAATGCGAAAAGAACGAACCTGTTTCGAAACAGAAGCACGGTGGGAAACCTCCGGTGAGTGCAAGGCTGCGGGTAAGGCATCTCCTGTTCGAGCCTCGGAGCGGTTTCCCCACCGAAGCCCAGTTTTGGCCGTAGCGGCGGCGCTCTGCAGCAAAAAGAGCGGCCGCCGCAAGGGTATCTTAAAGCTTCGTAATGGCACTTTAAGAATCGCTTGCTAGCATGGTCGCATGGATGTCGCCGGTGAAGAGCAAGCCGAGCAATTGATTGCGCGCTGCCGCCTTACCGAAGCGGCTGCACGGCTTGCCGCTGGACGTTACGACGACGGTGGTGATGCCGCAGGTTCGCGCAAGCGTCTTTGCGCCGGGGTCTATGCGCTTTTGGGCGATGATCGAAATCTCGCGGGCGTCGTCGCGCCGCAGCTGCTTGCATCTCGCTCGGCTGCCGCGGTGGCCTCGCACTTCGAAGCGCTGGGAGGCCAGCTCGCTTCCCACGACTATCTCGCGGCCGCGGTCGTGCTCTCATGGGCGACGGATTCAACCGGAGTCTACGACCTCTGCCGCAGCGCGCACGATCGTGCGCTCGCTGAGAAGCGCTTTCACTTCGCCGTGGGCTCGCGCGAACGGTTGGCGCACCACGCCATTCTTTTCGGCGATCTCGAGATCGCGCGAAACGCGCTCGAGGACGCCCTTCGTCTGGCGCTGCTTCACCGTCTGTCGGAATGGTTTTCGCGTAGCGCGGGTGCCGCCGCCCGGTTGGCCCTCGACGTTGGCGACTCCGAACGTGCCGGTCAGTTGCTTGCGCGGGCGCGGATGCACGCGCGCAGCCCCGAAGCGATCGCGTTCCTGGCGCCGGTCGGCGCCGCGCTGGCGATCGACGCCGGCGACGACGAGGCCGCTGCCGCTTGGACCTCGCCGGAGATCCTCGAGACCGCGCTGGTCTCGAAGGATATCGAAAGCGCGATCGCGGCGACCGTTGCACTGCTGTCCACGCGACCGCTCGTACCCGACTCCTCCATCGCAACCGCGCTGCGTCGGGCCTTGCTGCGGTCGGGCGGCGCAACCTACGCGGTCGAGCTCTTTTCGCTGGCGGCGCGATACGGGGATATAGAGGAGGCCCGGCTAGGCGCGGATACGCTCAACGCCCTGGTCGCTCCCAATCGCAAGTACTGCAAGGCCCACGCGCTGCTTGCTCGCGCGCACTTGCTCTTTCGGGGCGGCGAACGCGCCGCTTGGATCGACCATGCCGGCGACGCGGCGCGCGCCTTCAACGCGATGGGGATGCGGCGCTGGATGAACGAGGCGATGCTGCTCCTCGTCCGGCAAGAGAACGAGAGCTTTCCGCGGCGGCGCGGGCGCCCGATGGGTTCGGCCCTGACTGGACGCGAGCAGCAGGTTGCGCATCTCATTCGGCGCGGGGCTCGCAATCGCGAAGTGGCCGCGGCCTTGCAAATCAGCGAGCATACGGTCGAACGGCACGTCAGCTCGATCTTGGGCCGCCTCGGCCTGCGTTCGAGGTGGCAAATCGCCGACCCGAAGAACGCCTCCGAACATTAACCTTTGCTCAAGTTGCCTTAACTATCCCCGCGAGTTCCAGGATGCACGGCCGGCATACCATCCCCTAGCATCGGGTTGGAAGAAGTCGGCGCGAGTGCCGACTCCTGCGTTGCTATTGGGAGTACGGTTTGTTCGACAGCCTGCGTTGCATAAAAAAGCGCGTCCTGTTTCTCAGCTTTTTTTGCTTTGCTGCCTCTAGCGCCGCCGCGCTCGCCGAGACTGCGGGAATCGTATCGGGAAGGGTCACTGACGACAAGACTCACGTAGCGGTCGCCGGCGTCGCGGTCACCGCGAAGTCACCCAGCGCGACGTATCGCACGACGACCGATGCCAATGGCACTTATCGCTTCTTGAGCGTCTTGCCCGATACGTACTCGGTGTCGTTCGTCAAGGGCGGGTATGCCTCGTACTCGGTCGCCGTCGTCGTGCTCAACGGCTCGCAGCAAGCCGTCAACGTGCCGCTCTCACGGACGCTCAAAGTGATCGCTTCGACGCACGCGCGTTCGGGCGGCAGCGCGTTTCAGCGCGGGATGACGATCGACACGTATACGGTAACCGGCGCGCAGATCGATATGGTGCAAGGCAAGAGCTTCAACACCGATGAGAACACGCTGCTGCGCAGCATTCCCAGCGTCACGATCGACAAGTCGGGCACGGTCTCGATTCGCGGCGGTTTCGCCTTCGAGGCGGCCTATGAGTTCGAGGGCATCGACTACACCGCACCCACGGCCAACCTGCAGAACACCTTGCAAAATATCTCCAACTTCGGCCTGCTCAACGGCGTCGGCAGCGTGCAGCTGATTCCCGGCGGCGGCGACGCGACGCACGGCAACACCGGTACTGGCCTGGTGCTCTTCACCGCCAAACACGGCACCTATCCGAGTTATTTTCACGTCGACGTCGAGTCGCTGCTCTTTCCCTATCTGCATCAACTCGGGCTGGAATGGGGCTGGGCCGATCCATCGCAGCGGTTCTCCAACTACGCGGGCTTCATCGGATTGCGGCGCGCCTTTCAGTACGGCGCTCCGGGGTCGGCGGCCAACACGCTGGGCACCCTGGGCACCAATGCGGCGACGCTGGGCAGCACGATCGATCCCAACCTGGTCTACTATTCGCCGTCGTTTCGCGCCTCCAACGACTTCGTCGACAACGCGATTTACCGCTTCGGCAAAAACGACTCGCAACGTCTCCAGTTCTTCATTCAGGACCAGGCGATCACCCAGACCCTCGATTACGGCGGCTATCAATATCTGCCGTACATTTCAGGGGGCACGACCTCGGGCAAGTGTGCGCCGTATCCGGTGAACAGCGGGGGTAGTCCAGTCAACTCGTCGCAGCAAAATTACGCCTGCGATTCGCTCATTCCGCTCTTTCCCGGCCAGCCCAATACGTACGCGTTCGTCTCGCAGGCCGATCAGCTCAAGAGCCCGTTTCTGGCCTATAAGGTCGAGTACGGCGCGAGCCTAGGGTCGTCGTCGCAGTTGACCGCGCGGTATTTCCGCACGTTTAGCGGGCAATCCGAAGATCTGCCGGCACAGGGCATCTTCGCCGATCCCTACGGCGGCACGCGCACGGCGGGGCAGTTCGACGTTGCGACGCAGATTGGCGAGAAGAACCTGCTGAAGTACGGCGCGCTCTACGAGTTCGTCGTGCCCTACGGTAATCGCTACGATTTCACGTCGTACACGGCGTTTACGACTCCCTCCTACATCATCACCTACCCGATCACCCATCCCAACGCGCCGCTGCCGCTGCCGTACACCTACACCGGCCTTCTGCCCAACAATAATCCTTCGTCCCAGCAAGGGTTGGAGCAAGATTTCTTTTCGCCGTCATTCTGTGCGCAGCTCACGCTGCACGCGGACTGCGGTTACCTCAGCTCGTGGTTTCCCGGCGGCGTGCGCTTTCCGTTCGAGGAAGACGTCTCGACGGTCACCCAGCAGCAGTACGGCGCCTATCTCCAAGACAACATCGAGATGTCCAACAAGTGGAGGACGGAGGCGGGGTTGCGCTTAGACGGCTACAACTTCCAAATCCCCACTCAAGAAGGCGCACCCGCGTCGATTCCGGCCGTCGAGCACCAGCGGCTCTACGAGCCGCACTTCGATCTCTCGTACGCTCCCGATCTGCGCGACACGATCCGCTTCGGGTTCGGGCACACGCTCTCGATGCCGATTCCAAGCTTGCTGGGCGCCGACGTCAGCCGCGCCCCGTATACGGCCTTCCAAGGCATTCCGTCCTACGACAACTCGACGGGAAAGCCGGCCGAGTATTGCGGGCCGCTCGCGAATCAGCTCTGCGGCAACTACGCCGACCAGCTCTACTGGCTCACGCGCGACTACCGCTACGGCAGCTCGACGTTGGAGGCTCCGCTGGTGGGCGCGACCTTCACCAACATCGATGTTTCGTGGGCACACGAGTTTCACGACGGCTCGGCGGTGAAGATCACGCCGTTTTACCGGCGCGGCTACAACGTCATCGAGCAGACCGCCAACATCGTGGGCTTCAACTATGAAACCGGTTCGCCGGTCTTCGGCGACGTCGCCTACTCGAATCTGGGCATTCAAAAAGCCACCGGCATCGAGGCGCTCTATAATAAGGATATTCCGCTGGGGATCTCGATGCAGATCGGCGCGACCTACATCAGTCAGTTCGGCAACGAACCGCCCGGAACGTTCCTACAACCCGCGGCGTTGGCGCTGGGCTTGGTCTATCGCTCGCCGGATCTCTCGCCATTCCAGATCAACACGGCGTTTAACTATCAGAACGCGCACGGCTGGCGCATCGATCCGGTGATCGGGTTCAACGTTGGCTATCCCTACGGCCAAGGCTACTACACCGCCGTCTATTGCGACGGGATTCCGGTGGTCGTGCCGGCCTCGAGCCTTTCGGTCATCTACTCGCAGACGCCGGGCTATATCGATCCGCTCGATCCGGGCACCTGCACCAAACCCAATATCGCGGCAACGCGCGGCATCCACGAGCCGGGATTGGCGGGCGGCTTGCTGACGACGCCGCGCGTGGACGTCGATCTCACCACCGAGTACCGGCCCCCGGTTGCCAAAGGCGTGCTGGCGCAATCGGTCTTCGGCTTGCAAATCCTCAATCTCTTCGATCAGCTTTACAACGTACCGGTCTACAACGGCTGCTACGGCTCGCCGATCTCGACGGGATTGCAGAGCGGCAATGCGCCCTGCACGTATTCTTCGGCGCCGTATGCGCCGCCCGACGTTTCGGCGCACTCGTCGGCCCCTTACTTGACCTACCCGAACCTGCCTCCGATCTCGTTTCGGGTCTACTACCAGGTGACTATATGATTTTTCGAACTCGCATCGCATGGGCTGCCGCCGCGTTGAGCGGCGCGGCCGTGCTGATCGCCGCGCTGAGCGCCTGCGGTAACGGCGGCGCCTCAGAGCCGCCGCAGACCTCGTACGATCCGGCGGCGACCTCCAAGCTGCAGTTTGCCGTAGGCGTTGCGACCATATCGTTCGCCGGCGGGCAGAAAGTCGCATACGGATTGAACGAAGTCGAAACGCTGCGTCAAAGAAACGGTCTGTCCGGAACGCTCTACAACGTGCCGATGATCATTGGGCCCTCGAAGTTCGACGTGCTCTACTCCACCGAGACCGGTCAAGAAGTGCAATACGCCGGAAACGACCTCGGAACCAACCACGTTACGTGGGGCACGCTCAATAACGGGAACTGGATCGGCTCGCACCGCGGCGGGAAGGATCAGTCGACCAGCGGCGCGTTCGGCTACGGACTCTGCGCGTGCAACTCGGACTCCGGACCGCCCAACGGCGTCAGCCCGCTCTACGTCTCCTACAATCTCCCAATCTACGGCGGCGGCACCTTGAACTGGTATGGCGGGCCGCCGGCCTACCCGCAGGAGGGCCCCAGCGTCATTGCGCTGGGGTGGAGCGGATATTCTCTTGGCTTTACCGACTTTGCCGTGCAGCCGGTGATCGGAACCTATCATCTCTACGCCGCCGTTCCGCCGGCCTACGATACGCCGCAGGATCCCACGCCCAGTCCTAATCCCAACGGCACGCCCACGCCACCCCCGGGCATCCTGGCCGTCGGCGCACAGCTCACGTCGCTCAAGGCGTTGCCGGCCTTTGCGACGCCGAGTTTCAAGCCCGATGGCAAAGGCGGCGGCATCATCGGCATTACCGTCCCCGCCGGCGCGCGCGAAGCGATGGTCGTCGCCGAAGCGGTCAACGGCGGGAACGGCATCTGCGGGAACGCGCACATCTACGACGCCTATTACACCGTCGTCACGCATCGCACGGGCGCGCAGAAGCTCGTCCTGGCCGACAACCTCGGTTTGTTGACCCAGTCCGGTCAGAAGACGCCGACCTTCTGCCATCGCGAAAGCTACGACATGTACGCGGCGGCGATGGACTACCCGGCGTACGAAGCCTCGTATCCCGAGAATCTTTCGCAGCTGCCGCTGATCAAAGGCCCCAACGGTCAGGCCGACGTCAGCACCTCCGACAAGTTGTTCGGTCTCTATCCATGATCGTAACGGCGCGCACGCGCGCGATCGTCCTCTCGATTGCGGCAGCCTTCGCGGCCGGGTTGATAGCGTCGTGCGGCGGATCGCCCAACACGCCCAACGGTCCTTACGTGGGCTCTCCGGGAGATCCGGGCGGACCCGGCACGCATCTCGTCGACGTCAAAGTCACGGTAACGGTTCCGGCGCGCGGCAGCGGCTTGCGTCCCGATTACCTTTCGTACAACACGCAGTCGCTCGCGATCCAACTCGTGTCGGTGAACGGCGACGGAGTGAACGGCGTAAACCCGACGATCATGAACACGTTGCCGAAGTCGCGCGACTGTAAGACGCAGGGCAAGGGAACCGTCTGCACCTCGACCGCGAAGGGCTCCCCCGGAAGCGATGTTTTCTCAATCATCGCCTACTCCGGCGTCGGCGCCGCCGGTGACGTTCTTTCCGTCGGCACGGTCGCGGCCAAGATCGCGGGGAACGGCAGCGGCATCGGCATCAGCGATCAAATTCCGCTCACGCTGGACGGGGTCATTGCTTCCCTCAAGCTTTCGCTGATTCCCGACAAGGCCAAGCGGGGCGAGAAAACGACCGCCCGCGTTTCGCTAAGGGCGTACGACGCAAGCGGTGCGGAGATTGTCGGTCCCAGCCATTACCTGGAACCGATTTCCCTGCAGATCGAGGGCGATGCGAGCAAATCGTTCCGCCTGCACTCGGGCCCGCGTTCGGGCCGTTCGCTTACGATTGCAAAGCCGACATCCGAGATCGCCCTTACTTACGATGGTAACGACCAGGCGTCGCCCGTTACGGTACAAGCCGGCGTCTCCGGAGTGAGCGGCGCCACGAAGAGTGCCGGCTTCAACCTAACCGGCAAGGCGCCGCCGCCGCCCGTCGGAACGATCTACGCGCTCAACTTCGGCTCGAAGAGTGGCGAAGCGGCGACCGTAACAGAGTACGACGGCAAGGCAAACGGCAACGCCGCACCGGAGCGGACGCTCTCGCTGGACTCAAAGCTCTACGCAGTGAGTCTCGCGGTGGACTCGAGCGGCAATATCTACGTCGGCTATTTCGATTCGGCCAACGGCGCAACGTTTGGTGCGCCTGACTCCGGCAACGAGATCGCCGTCTACGCGCCCGGCGCCAGCGGCAACGACCAGCCGCAGTACGTGCTCACCGCGGACACCGCCAGCACGAGCACGGCGATCTATCCGATCTTCTTGGCGTTCGATCCCAAGGGCCGCCTCGTCACGTATGGTTCGACGACCGTCGACGGCAACACGGGCGACTCTGTGTTGACCTACGCCGCCGGGAGCAAGAATGCGACGCCTCCGGAGTGCGCGTTTTCGTTTCAAAATCCGGGACTCTATTATCCGGGTCCGTCCGGACTTACCGTCGACTCGGCCGGCAACGTTTACCTCAACGGCACGTTCAAGAACGGCTTCGGAAGCGTGTACGGGATGTACGTTGCTGCGGCCGCGGACGTCTGCAAAGCCTCCATACAGCCGGCGCGCTACCTTCCGTGGGACAACATCACGGGATTGGACGCGGGCAGAACAACCGGCGTCGCGCTCGACACGAGCGCCGAACCGTTTATCGGCTACTTCGTCGAGAACGGAAGCGGCAGCGGCGCGACCTGCCAAGCGGCGGCAAACGTCTACGCCGCCGGTGCAAAAGGCGGCGAAACCGATAAGAAACCGCTTCGGACGCTGACCCTCGACGGCGTCCTGACGCAAGGGAAGGATTGCACGAATACCTTCAGCCCGCTGCGATTTTACTATCCTTCGATCGCGATGTACGCCGGCGCGACTCTTTTCGTGGCCGACGCCTTCAACAACGCGATCTCCGCGTACACCGCAAGCGCCGACGGCAACCTAAAGCCGATGCTGCAGATCGCCGGCTCCGCGACGCAGCTCGATGCGCCCGTCGCCCTTGCCATCACCAAAGCTTCCGGATTGGCCAAGGCCGCTCCGGCGTCCGGCGCGCGCGCGCCGGAAGCACCAAAACACACCCCCCCTCTAGCTAAAGGAACATCCACATGAGAAAGACCCTCGCTGCGTTGGCGTGGGCGGCAATTCCGGCGCTGCTGCTGAGCGCGTGTAACGGAAACGCCACCGGAGGAAGCTCCGGAATCACGCCGACGACTAATGGGCCTGCCGCATCGACGCACGGCCGCGCTCATCACAACGACAACGGCGCCGGCGACCTCCATGCCGGCGGCGCGACCTTCCCAGCCTACGGCTATAACCTCGGCGACCAGCCGAGCGGAGGCTACACCACCTCGCAAGCGACCCCTGGACCGGGCTCCCTGCTGTATAACGCCGCGGCAAACAACGGCGACGGCAACAACTACTTCTACTGCCTGACCGGAAGCGGTTACGGACGGCACGAGTTCGAAGGCTCGGTAGTGACCGGCGGCGATGCCTGCCAGCCGCTCGGCCAGAGCCCCTCCGGCTTCGGCGGCCGCGGCAACCCGATCGACTTCGTCGGCAGCGACGTCGCGATGCCGTCGACCGAATACTCGACCTTTGAAACGAACTACGGCGGGACCTACGGCGACGTGCTCGAGCTCCCGACCTACGGCGGCCCGATCGTCATCCCGTACATCAACGAGGGTGGAAACGGCCTCACGGGTCTGGGAAGCAAGCAGTTGAAGCTCTCGACCTGGACCTATTGCGCGATCGCCAATGGCTCGATCGGTTATTGGGACGACGACGCAATCACGGCCGACAACGGCGGCGTCGCCGTAGCCAGCCACCAGCCGATCACGTTCTACTACCGCTCCGACGGCAGCGGGACGACCTTCCTCTTCGAGAATTTCCTCAAGAACGGCCCCAAGGGCTGCAACCAAAACTATCCGTCGAAATACGCCAACGCTCCTTACGGCAACAGCGCCAGCCGCAACGGCGCCTGGCCCTTCCCCCAAGTTAGCGTAAGCACCGACCTCTGGACCGGCCCGGGAACCTGCGCAACTTGCGCCGGCGCGCCGACGAGCGGCTCCACCTTCACGGGCGAGAGCGGCAACCCCGGCATCCTGGCATGCGTGCAGAACGAAAACTGCCTAACCGCCAGCGCCTTCCCCTACGCGACTGGGTACGCTGAAGGGGCCTGGGCGGCGAGCGCCCAGTCCGACGGCGGGCCTCCGGTAGCGCAAGCGGCGCTTCAGAGCGGAGGCACGTTTGCCAGCCCGACCGATCCCAACTTAGTTGCCGGGTCGCTCAAGAAAGCGGCGGCGTCGAAGATCGTCTATGGCGAAGGCGGCGATGGAATCACCCTGGGCTCTTCGAATCCGCAGTGTCAGCTCTACGTCCCGCCCTCAGCCTTCGACCAGGCTCCTGGCGGCGACTACCCGATCGTTGGTCTGAGCTACTTCCTGTTCTACACCAAGAACAACGTTCGTGGCGGTTCGAATCACCTTACGGACATCAAGGGACTGATTCAGTACCTCGACTCGAGCGCTTGGAACAACGCGCTTCCGAATCTCGAATACACCCCGCTGCCTGCCTCGACCCAGAAGAAGGTCCAGCAGGCGGCCTTCGGCAAGGGCTCACATCATACGGGCGCCTGCCTGGTAAGCTAGAATCGCTAGCCTAAATCGTGCGCGCCGCTTCGGCGGCGCGCACGAACTCTCGATCTTTTGGAGCTCTCAATGACCCTTCGTACCGCCGCCGCAGTACTGACGGCGATGCTCGCAACCGCCGGCTGCGGCGGTTCGAGTTCTAGCTCGAGCGCAATGCCGCCGGGTTCGAGCAATATGGTCCGCGCCCGTTTCGGCGACGGCGCGCCCGAACTCGAGGCGATCATCAACGGCGTGCCGCAAAGCATCGGCCAAGCGTACTTGCAAGTCGACGGCCAGACCGTCGACACCCAATTTAGCTATGGATCGATGACCCAGTTTCTCTTCCTCACTCCCGGTACCCACTCGCTGACGGCGCTCGACGACCTGGGCTATCGGGTCGGTCCGCTCAAGTCGGCGTCGCTGTCGACCGGCAAGGAATACACGCTGATCTTAGTGGGATCCTATCCGAAGTATCGCGTGCTGGCATTCGAAGAGCCGGCGAGCATAAAGGGCGGCGCCCAGCTATCGCTCTACGAAGCTTCCCCCCAAGTCCCAAAGGCGAGTTTCGGAAGGTTTACCGCGTCGGGCCATTCGAATTTCAAACAGCTTGGCAGCGCCGCGTTCGGTAACGTTGCCACCGTCGCTCTGGGTTCGGGCGTTTCGGACTTCGGCGGTTACGTCGGCAAAGGCAATCAAGCCTTTCCCGGCGACGCGCTCACGCTGCGGCAAGTAAGCGCCTTCGACAAACAAAACGAGCTGCCGTTTCACAATGCGACGCGGCTCTCGCTGTTTTTCTACGACAAGGTACAAGGCAGCTCCGGTTCGGTCTTCGGGAGCTTGGATAAGTGAAGGCTTCTTCGGTTTTCGCGATGCTGGCCGGCGTCGCCGCCGCGATTCTCGTGGTATCGGGGTGCGGCAATGTCGGTCCGGCGCCCGGCGGACCCTTCGGCCCTCCGGTTCCGCCTAATCCGACCCCGCCGGCGAACCGGCTCTACGTCGAACATTCAGGGATGTTCTATGAATATCACCTTCCGCTCGCGGCCGGCTCCAAACCCGTGCTCTCGTTGAGCGATTGGCCCGGTTTGGGCCTGCCGCCCGTGATTGCCGTGGGTCCGTATGGCGAGGTCGCGGTCGCCGATACCGAAACAATCCGAATCTTCAAGCCGCCGATCGTTTCGTTCGAGCCGTCCCACGCCAAGCTCTCGCTCAAACTGACGCCCGCGATAACCCAGGTCGGACCGTACGGGGCCGACTTGATCGACATGGAGTACGATCCCAACGATAATCTCTGGCTGTTCAACAACCTGGGCGGCGAGATATCCGAACTGCGTCCGCCGCTGACGAAGCATAGCATCGCCGCCTTGACGTTCGGCTTCGGTCAACCCGGTTCGAAGACCGCCGGTTTTACGATGGTGCAAGGGCGCTTCGATGTGAACTCGACGCTCTATATCTACGCCTCAACGGGCGGGACGCTCGCCCGGCTCTTCAAGGATTCCTTTCCCTACGCCAAGCAGCCCTCGAGCATGGGCATCAATCTGGCGCAGGCCGATTTCGTCGACGCCAGCCAATACTTGCCTACCGCTCCCAACCCAGCCGACTTGCTGCTCGGACAGTATACCGGCGAACTGCGAACGCCTAAGCCGGGCTCGCCGCCGTCGCCGCCGGTTGACGTGATGAGTCAGTTCTACGAGCCGCTCCAGCCGACGAAAGGCCTGATACCCAACGACCATGTCGACACGACCGTGCGCGCATTGATAGCGGATCCTCCGCGCGAGCTTTTCTACGCGACCGAGTCTTCGAGCGGCGAACTCGACGTCTTCGGCTTACCGCTGAAGAACGGCGCGAAACCCCTGCTCACGTTTAAATGTTTGGCCGGCGTCGACAATTGCGAGGCCGCGAGCCAACACCTCTTCCTCGCTCCCTAAGAGCCTGCCAGCCTTGCTTCGATCGCGCTTTTCAAATCTTTGAGGAACTCCCGCGCCGTCGCCTGCGCGATCTGATGCCCGATGTCCGCGTCGAATATCTTGCCGGTTCCGTCGAACGGCGGCGTGTACGAGCCGTCGAGTTCGATGCAGGAATGCCCGGATTCGCTCTCGTCGCCGATTGCCAGCGTGCCTTCGAATCGAGGAAAAACGACGCTGCCTTCGGGCATCCACGCGATCACGAACCGCTCGCGAACTTCACCATCGTACAGAACTTGTCGCGCCTGGATGAGCACCTCGCGGTCGAGCGAGAGACCGTACTTGGTTGCGCCGCGTACCGGTACGCGCAGCCGAAAACGCGAAATGCCGTCGCGCTTTCGCAAGGAATTGAAAAAGTGTTCAAGCCCCTGCTGAGTTTGGTCGGCCGTGCAATCCAGCAACGTGCTTTCTCTTAAGCGCGTCATGACGCAAGGCTACCACGGCATTGTGAATGCCGAGGGGATCGCCGCATTCCTAAGTCCTTCTTAACTCGCCGTCCGTTGGAGCAGCCGTTCGACGGCCGATGCTAATTCAAGCGGTTCGGAAGGCTTTGGAACGACGCCTGCAATCGCATACATCTCGATGAAATCTCTAATCGCGGCATTCATCGGCGTTGCCGTATAGAGCGCCGTTGCAAGCGAGCGCGTTTGCGGATTGATGCGAAGCGCGCGCATGAATTCGGCTCCGCCCATCGACGGCATCGAGAGGTCGAGAAGAATCAAGTCCGGACGCTGGCGCTCGGCCATCGAGAGCGCGGCCGAACCATTTTCCGCCTCAACGACTGCATGGCCGGCGTGCTCGAGCACGGTTCGAACGAGCAAACGGGTGTCGTGATCGTCGTCGGCGACGAGCACCGTTGCCATCAGGAGGGTACCCGCGGCAGAAAGGCTTGCAGTTGCGAAACGAACGTTTGAGGCTCGATCGGCTTAGTAATGTAACCGTCGAAACCGGCTGCGGCGACCCGTTCTCGATCGCCCGACATGGCCAGCGCCGTCACGGCGACGAGCGGCGTCCTTTTCAACCGCGGGTCGCTCTTCATCCGGCGTGCGAGTTCGTAGCCGTCGATTCCGGGCATGAGGATGTCGCTCACCACCATATCGAACTCGCCGCACGAAATCGCGTGGAGCGCCGCGAGGCCGTCCGCGACGCCTTCAGGCGCGTAGCCGAAGGCGCGCAGCAGGTAGAGCATGAGTTCGAGGTTCGCCACGTTGTCGTCGGCAACGAGGATCCTTGCCGACATTACTGCGGCCGGCCGACGAGCGGCAGCGTAAGGGTAAAGGTGCTGCCGGTTCCGTATTCGCTGACGACGTTTAAGGAGCCGCCCAAGAGAAGCGTGAGGCTTCGCGATAGGTAGAGTCCGAGGCCCGTTCCTTCAAACCGCCGAGTGCTCGTGGGATCGAGTTGTTCGAAGGCTTCGAAAAGCCGCTTCAAATCGTCGGCCTTGATGCCGATGCCCGTATCGGTGACGCTGATCTCGAGAGCGGGGGATCCTTGCCACGTCGCTAAATCCGTTTCGATTCGGACCAGGCCGCTTTGCGTGTACTTGATCGCGTTGTTGGCGAGGTTGAGCAGAATCTGATGCAAAGCGCGCCGGTCCGTGACCAGTTCGGGCATCTCCGTACCGGCAGAGGCCGTGAAGTCCAGCCCTTTCTCTTGTGCGGACGACGAGAGCGCGGCGTAGACATCGGCGATTACTTCCTCGGCGCGAACCGGTTCGAACGACAGATCGCGCTTGCCCGACTCGATCTTGGATAAGTCGAGAATATCGTTGATCAGAGAGAGCAGGTGCGTGGCACTGGAGCGAACGATCCGAAGCTGGCGTTCTTGCTCGGCGTTTAAGGGCCCGGGAAGCTTCATGAGCAGCGTGCCGGTAAAGCCGAGAACCGCGTTGAGCGGCGTCCGCAGCTCGTGGCTCATCGAAGCCAGGAAATGGTCCTTCGCGCGATTCGCGTTCTCGAGCTGGGCGTTGAGCTCTTGAAGGCGCTGCTGGGTTGCGATGCGCTCGGTGACGTCGCGAATGGCGATTGCCACGAAAGTACCTTCCGTGGTCGAAAGCGGGCTCAAGCTGATCTCTACGGGAAACTCGCCTCCGTCTTTGTGGCGCCCGTAAAGTTCGCGGCCGACGCCCATCGGGAGGACTTGCGGATCGGCGAAATAGACGCTGCGCTCCTCAAACTGATTGCCGTGGTAGCGCGCAATTAGCCGTTCCACCCGTTGGCCGAGGAGCTCCTCGCGGTAGTAGCCGAAGAGCCTCTCGGTTTGAGCGTTGACCAGCCGCACCATGCCGTGCGGATCGACGATGACCGTTGCGTCGGGCGCGTACTCCAGCAGAGGAAAGCGGCTTCCCGCAATATCTGCCAGGGAATAGGCGGCCGTGTCCATGGCTTTTTCTTCGCCGTCGGGCTGGATGCGTCCGTTCGCGATAGGGCTCTCGGAGGCGTATCGCGGAATTACCGGGCTGTGCAACGCTCGGATGAGGTACGGCATGAGTTGGGGAACCTGCTCGCCATTGCGCTGGCAAACGTAGAGGGTATGAGTGACGGCCTCGTCGAGCCCACGCCCTCACGTTTGGAGGCGGTGGCCGACGCTTTACGGCGTGCATCCAAGCTGTTGCAGGGGGGCGGACCGGGGTAAAATGGAGCGTCGCCGCATTCTCGTCGTGGACGACGAGCCGCAAATCGTCGAGGTTATCCAAGCCTATCTTGAGCGTGAGGGGATGCTCGTCGAGTCGGCCGGGAGCACCGCCGAAGCGATCGCCGCGCTCGAGCGGCTCCATCCCGACCTTCTCGTTCTCGACGTCACGCTGCCGGACGGCAGCGGTCTGGACGTCCTGCGGACCGCATCGGCACACAGCCCGCGAATTCCGACGATCATGCTCACCAGCCGCGGAGAGGAGGCCGATCGCATCGTCGGGTTGGAGCTTGGCGCCGACGATTATGTGACCAAGCCCTTCTCCCCGCGCGAGCTGGTGGCTCGCGTTCGTGCCCTGCTGCGAAGAATGGGTGAGGGCGCCGACGGCGCGCGCAACGACAAACCGGCCCAGAAGACGCGCGTCGGCGACCTAGAGATCGACTATAGCTTCCACGAGGTGAGCGTCGAAGGCGTACCGACGTCGCTGACCGCGACGGAGTTCCAAATCCTCGCCGTCCTCGCCGCGAATCCCGGCGAGGTATTCACGCGATCGCATCTGCTGGATCGCCTCGGCGACGATTGCGAAATTTACGAACGTACGCTCGACCGCCACATCAACAATCTCCGAAAGAAGATCGAAAAAGATCCGCGCAACCCGGCGTACGTCCTAACGGTCTACGGAGTCGGTTACAAAATGAGGAAAGCCTAGACCGGCGGCCGCACCGCCGCTATCCTAATGTAAATGTGGTGAAGGAGCTTGCAGCTTAGACACGTGCTCGTTCTCGAGGACGAGCCTCGGATCGTCGAAGTCCTCGAGAGTTATCTGCGCAATGACGGCTTTGAAACCACCCTCTGCGGCACCGTTGAGGAAGCATTTGCGGCGCTGCATCGATCGACACCCGACCTCATGATTCTCGACGTTTCGTTGCCCGATGGGAGCGGCCTCGACGTGCTGCGTGAGACCCGCGCGTCGGGCTCGCTGCTGCCGACGATCGTGCTCACCTCGCGCGGAGAGGAATCGGACCGGATCGTCGGATTAGAGCTTGGCGCAGACGATTACGTGACCAAACCCTTTTCGCCGCGCGAGCTGCTCGCGCGCATTCGAGCGCTCTTACGACGCGTTGACGAGCGGTCGGCGTCGCGAAACGGCGCGGGAAAGCCGTTGCGGATCGACGAGCTCGAGATCGACCGGGTAGTGCACGACGCTCGGGTCGACGGGAAGCGAGCCAACCTTACCGCCACCGAGTTTCGCATTCTCGCGATTCTTGCCGGCAATCCGGGAGAAGTCTTCACCCGCGCGCAGTTGCTCGATCTCCTGCAAGACGGAGGCAACATCTACGAGCGTACGCTCGACCGCCACATCAACAATCTACGCCGGAAGATCGAACGCGACAGCCGCGACCCCGCATACGTGCTTACCGTGTACGGCGTCGGCTACAAGCTAAAAAGACCGTAAGTTGCCCTAACGCTTTGCGCAAGGAAAGCCGCCTGCGCGCGAGGTTCCGATCCGGACGTTCACGGTTGAAATGGAGCTGGATCGGGCCAATCGAGCTCTGACGACGCCTACACAAGGAATCCTTCGCAAGGAGCCCGGAGAAGCGGCCGTATGATTCGGGCGATTGGACTGGGCGTGCTAGTGGCGCTCTGCGCGTGCACCGGGTCGTTCGGCGACCGCGTCCACGAAGAGTTTCATCAGGCCGTCGACGGCGGTGCGACGCCGGTCGTTCACGTCGACAATATTGCCGGCACCGTACGGATTGCGACCTGGGCTAAACCCGTCGTAAATATCGACGCAACCAAGTACGGTTACGATGCTTCCGAGCTGCGCAGCGTCACCATCAGCGTCCATCGCGAGGGCGACGGCATCTTCGTCGTTACGACCTATGCGGACGGTAATCACACCGGCGGCGTGCGTTATCGGATCACCGTTCCGGCCGGCGCGTCGGTGCAGGTCGGCAACATTGCCGGCTCGGTCTCGGTGGCCGCCGTTACCGGGAACGTCAGCGTCGAGACGCAGGCCGGCACCATCGACGCGAATCTGGGCCGGGTCGACGGCGACCGCGCGATCGACCTGCGCGCCACCACGGGATCGATCACGCTGCGAATTGCGCGCGAAAGCAACGCCACGGTCAATGCGGAGAGCACGGTCGGCGGCTTTTCCAGCGACCTCGCCGGAATCGTGGAGAGCCGGGAGAACGTGGTCGGCGTGCGAGCGAGCGGCAAGCTCGGATCCGGGACCGCGCGCATTGCGCTGAGCACGACGACGGGATCGATCGCGCTTCGAACGTCGGAGTAGAGCGCGGTTCCATCGGGGAGACGGCAAAAGGCCGCCGAAAGAGCCGCGGGTATGGATTTCAGCATCGTTAGCCATGCCTGTCTCGATATCAAGGCTCGCGGAAAACGGCTCGTCATCGACCCGTGGTTGAACGAGCCGACCTACTGGTCGTCTTGGTGGCACGCGCCGCCGCCGGTCTTCGAACAGGACCTCTTTGGTGCGGATTACGTCTACATAACGCATTGGCATTTCGACCACTTCGATCCGCGAACGCTCAAGAAGTTCGCGAAGACGACGACGGTCATGGTACCGCGTTTCCCCATTTCCGGATTGGCGGATCAGCTACGCGACATCGGCTTCGAACGAATCGTCGAGCTCGCGCACGGCAAGACGATCCAGCTCGCCGACGGCTTCTCGTTTACGAGCTACCAGATCAGCTTCCAAGACGATAGCGTCGCGGTGGTCGAGGCCGACGATACGGTGTTGTTCGATCTCAACGATGCCAAGCCGCTGCCTTCGACTTGGCGAACGTTTCGCAGGAAGTATCCGAAGGTCGACTTCATGCTGCGCAGCCATTCGCCGGCGTGGTCGTACCCGACACGCTATACGTTTGACGATCCCGCCGATCGTCTGCCGGTCGACGCGCGAACCTACATGGACGCCTTCGTTGCGGCCGCGCAGCAGTTGCGCCCCCGCTACGCGATTCCGTTCGCGAGCGGGATCTGCCACTTGCACCGGGAGGTCCGCGACGAGAATCGTTACCTGGTCTCGGGTCCCGAGATGAAAGAGTATTTCGAGGCCAACGCTTCGCGGACTCCGCAGACGGCGCTCGTGCTGATGCCGCCGGGCAGCCGCTGGTCCTCCGGCTCCGGCTTCACTCTGGCCGACGGCAACATCGTGGACCTCGCGAGCTACGCGGAGCAGCGGGCGGTTCAAGAGAACGAGCGGCTCGAAAAAGCCTATCGTTCGGAAGGCGAAAAACAGATCGCTTTCGACGACTTTTCGAAGTACTTTACAGGATTCCTCAAGGCCACGCGGCTGCTGCGGCCGTTCATGCGCAAGGCGCGCTGGGTCTTCCCGATCGAAAAGCCGCAGCCCGAGTACTGGTGCGTCGACTTCGGCAACTCGACGATTACGCGCTCGGACCAAATGCCGGCGGCATACGATAGCGCCGTTGCCGTCTCGCCCGCCGTGCTTTCGGCTTCGTTGCGGAACACGGTTTTTACCAACGTCGATATTTCGAAGCGCTGGCGCGTGCACGTCAAGCGCGGCAGCGCGATGCGCCACTTCATCGTAACGAATCTCTTGCTGCTGTACGAGGCGGAGTATCTCTCCGCAAAGCGGCTCTTTTCGTGGCGCTTCGTAGCCGGCTATCTGCGCCGCCTGCCGGAGGTTCTCGACTACTTTCAAATGGCGTTTCAGACGGCGACGAAGGGCAAGGAATCACTGGTCAAGGCCGTCACGAGCATCGCCGAGGGGTAGGTTGGCAAGCCATCGGCCCGCTTCGTAAACCATGCCCGGCGCCGGGGTGTGGA
Organism: Candidatus Cybelea sp.; assembly: GCA_035308305.1. Taxonomy (GTDB): domain Bacteria; phylum Vulcanimicrobiota; class Vulcanimicrobiia; order Vulcanimicrobiales; family Vulcanimicrobiaceae; genus Cybelea. The sequence continues at coordinate 138,408 of DATGGV010000056.1, forward strand.
ATTAATTAACCGGCGCAAATCTCGCAGCAGGAACGTGCTCAGGAAGCGCCAAGGGGTGGGGACGGGAGCCCCATACCTAAGTAGTCCGTCTTGGCTTGCGAGGCCGTAGTTCGCTACTCGCTTCCCCAAGCCGAGCGCTCTACCGACCACGGAGTCCCCAGTCAGGCTTCCCGAGAGAGCCTGATGACCCCCATACACACTTTCATGAAAGAAATGGAGCAAATTTCCATAATGAAAATCTCGAGTTGGGTCAAGTACGCCACCGGCGTAACTGTGGCCGCCGCCATGCTCGCTGCTTGCAGCAGCGGCGGCTCTTCGAGCTTCGGTCCTTCGGGAGTGGCGCCGAGCGGTCATCAGACCGGCTTGACGATGCTTGCGCACATGCGGGATGCGGCTCTCACGATGCCGCACTTCGTGCAACCGAACGTCCACACGGATCACGGCCAGTCCTTCATCCGCCCCGACAAGAAGAAGAAGGCCGGCTACCTCTACGTTGGCGACTGGTCGACCAACGACGTTTACGTCTATGACTATCCCAGCGGCACGGCAGTCGGAACCATCACGGGCAACGACGAGCCGTACGGCATGTGCACCGACTCCAAAGGCGACGTATACGTTGCGAACTTTGGCAACGGCTATGTCAACGAGTATGCCCCTGGCAGCACGACGGTGCTTCACAGCTACGATCCGGGCGGCGAACTGATCGGCTGCTCGGTTTCCAAGACTGGCCTCGTAGCTGCGACCAGCTTCGACCCAGGCGAAGTCATCGTCTACCAGAAGGGCAAGACCACTGGTGGAACGACCTATAGCGACTCGTCCTGCGAATACGAGTGGACGGCCGGCTATGACACCAAGGGCGACCTCATCGGCGTCGGCGAGTACAGCAGCGTAGACGTTTGCGCTCTGATGGCCGGTTCCAAGACTGAAACCGTTCTCACCGAGAGCGGCATCACGATCGACTTCCCGGGCGGCAGCCACTTCGACGGTAAGGACTTCACGCTCGGCGACCAAGAGGCCGGCGGAACCTATCAGACCGGCGTCTGGGAAACCACCCTCAGCGGCACGACCATCACGGCTGCCGGCAGCGAAATCAAGTTCAGCGACAGCTGCTACAGCGACTACACTGACGACGTGAACCCGTTCTTCGTCGGCAAGGGCAACATCTCGCCGGATAAGAAGAAGGGCCACGAAGCCACTGTTATGGTTGGACCGAACCTCTGGTGCGTCGACGCAGGCGCGGCCAAGGTTGACTTCTGGGCCTACCCGGCCGGCGGCACGCCGACCAGCAGCCTGAGTTCACCTCCGGCTGAGCCCTACGGCGCAGCGGTCGGCTTCAAGTAAGCTAACCTAAGACTCGATTCGAAACGCGAATCACAAGGGGCCCGCTTTATGCGGGCCCCTTGCTTTCGTGCCCGGGGGGAAGCGGCACGCCACTGAGTCCATCCCCTGCGCGGGCCCTTGGTCCTTTTTGGAGCCTGTGCCGAGCGAAGTCGAAGCGCTCAGGATGACACGACTGCGCCCGGGATGACAACGGCGGAGCGAAACCCGTCCGAGTCTCACGTACGCGGCTTTGCCTCATTAAGCGCGTTTGTCTCAAAAACCGAGCGCTCGCCTCAAAAAGGCCCAACCTTTAAAGGCGGGGAACTTTAGCAAGTATGGCAATCAACGCCCGCGTACTCCCGGCGACGTTGATGACCGCAGATACCTGGGTGGACACCGGAGGTGGCACCGGGACCGCTTGCCAGCCCCGGTGGTGCGCCAATCATTCAGGCGAAAGCGCCCTCAGAAAACCGGGTCGAATCGCCTTCGGAAGCCTAGAGGCGGCCCGCGAGGTTCTCGCCTCGTGGCTCGGCCGATGGATCGGGGCTACGGTCCCAACGGTAGAGCTGCTACCAGTTCCGCCGGACGGCCCTTGCTGCATATCGCGAGCGATCACGGGTCCTGCCATTCCATTCGGGCAGGCGTTGCGGGCTCCGATGTCGCCAGCGACGACAAAGGCTGAAGCGACGGCCGCCCTTCCCAAGTTCGGAGCGTGCATTGTTCTGGACGCCCTGATCGGCTGTTGCGACAGGTTCAATGAAGGTAACATTGTATTCGCTTCGGCGCAAAAGCAATGGTATTCGCTCGACTATGCCTTTTCGTTCAACATGCACCAACCTCAGGGTGTTGGTGATCCCGCTAGAGCTTTCGGGGATGTGGCCCTCAGACAGGTTTACTTCCCTGAAATCCTCGCAGCGGTTCGAGCAGACCCATCAGCTATCCGACAGGCTACTGCGGTTGCAAGCGGAATCACAAATCAGGAAATCGACGGGCTGGTTGCCCTGCTACCCCATACGCACTCTCCGACCAATGAGGCAGGCACCATGGCGAACTTTCTCAAAGCCAGAAGGTCCCGCATTCGTGATATAATGTCAGGCTGGGCTAATTTGGCCCAACTTGACGGAATAATCTAAGCGCAAACCATGAAACTGATGCACTCGGACCTCTACTTTCACCCCGATGCCGGACGCCAGGAGGGGCTCCGGTTAGGTTCTCTTTTGTTTATCAAAGACGAGGAAACGCAGACTGATGCGTGTGTGGTCGGCTTTTATCATGCCGAAGGATCACCGCTTATGTCTGCACAGAGGCTCACGGACGATGACTTCTTTTCCGCGATATTCAAAGACTTTGATGGTTATGTAGACTACGTCGCTAGTCAGACCCAAAGCTCTCGAGAACTATCGCAAGAACAGGTCGCCCTCAATTTCATTGCCAATCTTCCGCAGAACCTGAGGGCCACTAATCCTGAACCCTGGCCGCCAATGAGAGTCTTTACCCAGGCTGCTACGGAGCGGCAGCCTATCCATCTTTTCCCGATCCGGCATCTGCAAGCTGCGTAGACATCAAGAGAATGCTAAAAAAGCCCGCGCGCTCGCGGGCTTTTTTATAGGTGTTTGCTTTGAGCTGCCGACTCATAAGCGCTTGTCCCAAGGCAGCACAATTTGTGGCACAAAACCTTAGCGAGAACCTCATTGATCCGCGCTGTCGACGGCCGAGACCGGACGTAGCTTCCAAACTTTGCCTTGATCATAGAAAACGTCGTTTCAACGTCCGAGCACTGGTGATGTTGCCCGTAAAACTCTTTCTTTTCATACATACGGCACCATTAGCTCGCGCTTTCCTTCGGGTTGCGGCTGTTAACGCCGGCCGAAAATTAACCCACCTACAGGCCACCCTCGTTCTTGCGCCAATAGGCGCCCTTGCGGTTGTGATGGTCCTTGAACGGGATTAACGGGAACGCTCCCTGCAACATCGATCACGTTAAGACGACAATAAGGGCGGCGAGTATCCGCCCTTATTCTAGGGCCAGGGCTTTATCGACCGTTGCCCTCAGGCTTTTCAGCCAAACTCGCAGCGGCCTGGTGCCATCTGAGTCATCGTCTAAACTCTGGCCAGCTTCAAGGAGCCTGATTAACCGGCTCGCGTGGTCGCGGATCGCGGCGCGCTCAAGCGCTTCGTTTCGTCATGCCCCTCCGCCCATGCGTCTTTTTGAGGCAAACGACCGCTTTCTGAGGCAGGCGTCTTTTTTGAGGCGAAGCCCATCAGCTTTCAAAACGTCGACGTACGACCGGAAAGATATCTTTTGGTCCGGCGGGTCCGGGATGCTATGACCCGCGGGCCCGCAACGGGCAGCCGTCTTCTCGATCACCCCTGCCGGCAGAGAACCGTGCTCCATAGCTCCGCTCACAGCAAGGAAGACGTGTGAAACAAGTACGACCTGTGCTGGGGTGCGCAGATGAGCCCGAGCCGGCTTACGAGATGACGCCCGGCGGCGTGGTGTACGGCTTCGACGGGGGCTTGGGGGCGCGCGGGCTGTATGACGGTGGAAGCTGTCTCGACGGAGACGGTTACGGAGCGGTGGCAAGGCCGGCCACATATAAAGGGGCGGGCGCTTTCGCGTCCGCCCCTTATTTACGGCGTCTAAGCCGAGGTGGATTCGGTTCTAGAGAGCGCCGACTCCGTGGGGGGTTCCCCAGCCGGTCGGACCCGAGTAGATTCCGAACTGCTTGGTTCCGGCGGTGCAGAGATACTCGCCGCCGCACGAACCGTCGCTGCCGCTGGTCACGGGGTAGATGTCCTTCTTCTGGTTGGCCTTGCTCAGCTTCCAGAGGTTCTCGCCACCGTCTTGTTTGGTGGAGTTGCCCGCGAGAGCGACCATTCCGGCCGTAAGCGGCGAAGAGATGCTGGTTCCGTCGACCGTGATCCAGCCGCCTTCATCGTAGCTGTCATACTCGGTGGCATTCACCGCAACCGCTCCGACGTCGGAGCCGGTGCGATAGGTGCAGTCGGGGTCCTTCTGCCAGGAGGGCTTGGTCTCGCTGGTGTTGGAGCATCCGCCGCCCGAGTCCGGCCAGACGACTTCGCTGTACTTGCGCTTGCCGCTGGCGTTGTTGAGGAAGGTCCCGCCAACCGCGATGACGCGCTGGTAGGTTGCCGGGTCGTAGAGCCCGAGGCCGCCGTCGCCCGCGCTGGCGAGATACGTCACGCCCTTGGTGTCGTAATACGACTCGCTGGCGCCGCTTCCGTCGTAGCTGTTGCTGACGATCGTGCCGCCGAGCTTCACGGCCTCTGCTTCGGCCGCTTCGATGTCGGTCCACTGGTTGGAGTTGGCTTCGACGAGGTTGACTTCACAGTTCGGGCAGCTGGCCGAAGCCATTTCGACGTCGAGATCGATCTCGACGCCCCAGTTCGGGCTGCCGGTGGGGTAGTTGCTCTGCTGCCCGTCTTGGTTGTACTTCTTGATTTTGCCTACCGGCAGGCCCTGGCCCTTACGGTACGCCGCGAAGTCGCTGATGACGTCCGGATTGTCGTAGGCGTCGACAATGAAGACCTTCGCGCCCTTCCCCTTGCTCGAGGAGGGCAGGTTGTATGCCGCTTCGAGGTCCTTAGCGGACCAGCCGGCGTACATCGAGTGGGCGCCGCCGTTCTCGATCAGGACGTCGCATTGGGCCTGACCGATGCGGCTGCCGCCGCACGCCGCGCGAGCCGAGTGGTTCGCTTCCCACTGGGGAATATGGATCGCCTGCGCGCCGATGGCGCCGCCCGACACCGGCATGTTGGACAAGCCGCCGGCATTACATGCGGCGACTGCGAGCGCCGCAACAAACGGCGCCACGAGTTTCAAGGGTCCCTTCACAAAAGCTCCTTCTTTAAATCCATGGATGGTCTGGGAAGTTGCTGAGTTATTTTCGGGCGCCTCTCCTACCTCCCGGACACTCGGTTTTTGGTTAACGAAGCCGCGCGGCGGATCGTTCCAGGGCAAGCGCTCGGTGACGCTGCCACCGGGAAAGTTGCGCCTCATTTTTGAACTTTGCGGCAACTATGAAGAAGCTTTATTCGGCTGCGCTTTGGGCGACGGCCTGCGCCGCACTCTCGGGCTGCGCTTTCGGGTCGCACGCCTCACTGCCCGCTCCCGCCGGCAACGAACTGGCGCAAACGCTCGGCTTCACCGGCACGGGGAAGATCCAGCACGTCGTCTACATCGTTCAGGAGAACCGGAGCTTCAACGACCTGTTTATGGGCTACCCTGGCGCGACGACGGCCACGAGCGGCAAGACCTCGACGGGCCAAACGATCAAGCTGAAGCCCGTGAGTTTGACGACCAGGTACGAGATCGATCACTCGGCTCGCGGAATGTTCAACGCATGTCACGGAACTGCGAAGCTGCCCGGAACCCATTGCCGCATGGACGGCTTCAACTTGGAAGAGGAATACGGCGGACCTCCCCAAGGGCAGTACGTGTACGTTCCGCGCTCCGAAACGAAACCGTACTGGGATATGGCGCACGAGTTCGTTCTGGCGGACCATATGCACGCGTCGCAGATCGACGAGAGTTTCGTGGCGCATCAATATATTATTGCGGCGCAGGCGCACTCGAGCGTCGACGTGCCCGACGGTGCGTGGGGCTGTGAAGGCGGGGCGTCGGATATGGTTCAGACGATCACCGACAAGCGCACCTACGGCCCGGACCAACGTCCGTGTTTTAACTATGAGACCCTGGGCGATGAAATGGACGCCGCGAGCCTCCCGTGGCGGTTCTACACCAGCAGCTACACGCGGCCTTTAGGCGGGTTTTGGTCGGGATATCAGGCGGTCAAGCACATCTTCAATGGGCCCGATTGGAAGAAGGACGTCATCGTACCGCAGAAGCGCTTTCTAAAGGACATCAAAGCGGGGAAACTCGCGAGCTTCACCTGGATCACGCCGCTCTGCCCCGATTCCGACCATCTGGACTGCGGCGTGGGCCTCGGGCCGTCGTGGGTGACCTCGTTGGTCAACGCGGTAGGTGAGAGCAAGTTCTGGGATTCGACGGCGGTCTTCGTTCAGTGGGACGACTGGGGAGGCACCTACGATCCCGTGCCTCCGCCGTTTGAAAACTACGACAGTCTCGGCTTTCGCGTCCCGCTTATCGTGATCTCTCCGTATGCGAAGGAGAACTACGTCTCGCACGTGCCGTATGAAACGGCGAGCGTTTTACGCTTTGCGGAGGATTTGTTCGGTCTGGCTCATCTCAGTGCGGCCGATACCCGCGCGACCTCTCCGGCGGCCGACTGTTTCGATTTCTCGCAGAAGGCGCGAACCTTCGTCCCGATCAAAGCGCCGAAGGGGCCGGAATTCTTCCTGCGCCAAGCCAACGACGGGCAAATTCCCGACGAGCAATAAAAGCGAGGCTATAGCGAGGCTATTCGGTATCGGGGGGCGCGCCCGACGGCTTCTCGTGGAGGAAGAACGATAGCGGAAGCGCCGTGTGGATCTTCTTGAACTTGCGCGGGCTCTGCTTGTAGTTAAAGGCGTTGAGTATGCTCGTCGCGCGCTCGTCGGTCGCGCCGAGCGACCCGAGATTCCAGTTTCCTTCGATGTATTTTAGAATGCTGCCGAACTCGTACTGCGTGTGCTCGACATGGGCCGTCACATACGGCGAGACGATGATCATCGGCACGCGGAACCCGAGGCCGCCTTGGTTATCGCGGCATTGCGACTGGTACAGGCACGGGGGACTGAGGTGATCGTAGAAGCCGCCCCAATCGTCCCACAGGATGATGATCGCGGTCGAGTTCCAGTACTTGCTCTCGCCGACCGCGTTGACGACGCTGGCCACCCATGACGGACCGTTATCGACGAGCTTACCGTTGCTCCTTATGTCGGGATGATCGGAGTTCGCCCCGGTGGGCGTGACCCAGGAGACGGCGGCCAGATTGCCGGCCATGACGTCTTTGAGGATCGCGCTCGGGAGGCCGATGTTGGTCGTCCACTCCGGACCGTAGCCGGCGCAGTCGGAGGGTGGCGTGAACGTCTTACAACGGACCTTGGCGATCGCGTCGAAGGCGCTCCAAAGGCCGTTGCCGCCGCTCACTTTCTGCGCGTAGTATTTCCACGAGATCGACTGCGCGTCGAGGAGATCGCGCATGGTCGCGTAGGCGAAACAGGGATAGGGACCGTCAAACTGCAGGTACTTGAGGCTCGTCGTTATCAGCGACGTCTTCACGCCGGGCGGCGCGTCGCATCCCCACGGCCAATAGGTGGGATTGTCGATCACGCTGTCGTCAGAATAGCCGCTGTAGGGATAGTTGACGGCGGTGCCGCCCGCGATCAGATCCTGATGGGCGGTAAACGATCCGCTGCCCTGAGTTTGGAAGGTGTGATCCGCGAGCACGTACTGCTGCGCTAAAGCCCAATACTCCTTAATGTAATCGGGATTGATGTACTGATATGGGTAGGTGCAGAGCGGGGAACCGTTGCCGTTTGCTCCCGAGCCTTCCAGATCGAAGCCGTCCATGCTCCCGTTGTCGTACTCATCCAAGAACGGCGTTATGCCGTACCATCCGTAGACGTGCGGTAGATCGTCGCCCTCTCCGAAGTTACCCGGAAATCCGGCACCGACCAGCGAGGCTTTCGTTAGCGGGATGGTCTCGTTCGACTGCGTGATCACTGGCATGCCGTGGTTGGAGCAATAGGTCGACATCGATCCGGGCATCGGCTCGCCTTGCCCGGTGGTCGTTCCGTCGGCGTTTGGGAAGGTCGCGAAGAGATCGTCGAAGCTGCGATTCTCCTGGATGACGATGATCACGTGCTGGATCGGGGAGCTGCTCGAAGTACGGTGATGGATTGCCGGCAGCGCCGGCGCTCCGCCGGGACCGTTCGTGCTGCCGCAGCCGGCGATCGCGACGCCGGCGATCAGAGCCAGACCTGCCGGACCGAGCCGCACTACGTGAGCGCCTCCACTCGCCGCGCGATGGTGCCGACGTCGTAACCGAAATAGGCCGCGACGCCGCCGGTCACGTTCGTGATCTCCGCAAGCTCTTGCGCGGTGAAGACCGGCTTGTAGTAGTCGGGGAACGAGAGTTTTTTACTGTAGGCTTCGCGCGTTTGTGCAAACGGCTCGGCGGCCAGGCCAGCATGCTCGAGGATGCGGTCGATCGTTGGGAGCGAGTCCGAGCAGAGATCCTCGTAACGCACGATGCAGACGCGCCGCGCCAGCTCGGGGTCGCCTTGGAGCTGATCGGCAACGAAACCGTAGACGTAGGCCCAGTAACGCGCTCGCGACAGCCCCCATTGGCCGGCGTCGAAGAGCCGGCGGATCTCGCGCAGCTCGTCGGGATTGCCGACGTTGGCCATCACTTGGTGCGGGCCGAACTCGTGGTGTCCGGTCAGCTCGATGATCTCGATCTGGCGGGGATCGCTCTTCTCGATCTCCGCCCAAATGCGGTCTTGCTTGATCATTGATGCAATGTGATCGATCGGATTGCGCACGTAGAGCAGGAAACGCGCATCCGGAAACATGCGGCGCAAGTACTGCATGCGCACGACGCACATGATCGCCTTGCTGACGTAGCGGTTACGTCCGCGTACCAACTCCAGCTTCTTGAGGTGGTCGGCGTAAAAATGCTCGAACGCCGGATTCGAGGTCGTGGCGTCGAGCACGCTGTAGTTCGTCTCGTCGTGGATGTGCGGAAAGAAGTGTTCCCAGAGAATTTCCTCGCCCATCTCGGCGCTGTCGCGCGTCACTTCGATGCGGTCGCGATGAATGCGCGGGACGGGCTTGCGCATGGCGTCGACCGGAATGCGTGGAAAGACTTGGTTCCAGACGTACGGCATGTACGGCATCAAGAAGTCGGCATACTTGTGCGTGACGACGTCGGGATGCTCGCTGAGCATCTGAAGCGTGATCGTCGTCCCGGCTCGCGGAAGCCCGCAAATGTAAACGGGGCGGTCGATGGATTGCCCGGCGAGGCGGCGCTGCAGCATCTTCGTCTCGAGATTCCCGAGGGCGACGAAGAGGGGTGCGGCGGCGTGAACGCCTTTGACTCCCCAGTAGAAGGGGGCGGGCACGGAAAACTTTTGGGTCTTTACCGCTGGTGTGGTTGCCATTGTGGGGTCTAGACTTTCTCGAAAAGGGCCCCGATTACCGTCAAGCCCGGCCCGAACGCCATGCTCAAGACCTTCGAGCCCACGGGGACCGCCGGCGATTCGACGACGGCCTGCCAAATGTGCGGTGCGGTGGCCGAGGCCATGTTCCCGTGCTCGTGAAGTACTTTTCGGCTCAGGGCGATCTGTGATTCCTCGATGCCTAGCTTGCTGCGAATCTGATTGAGGATCGCCGGGCCGCCGGGATGGATGGCGAAGGCCATGGTCGACTTTTCCCGCTCGAAATCGAGGCCGACCTGACCGCAGATCGACGTGATGAAATCGCCGATCGAGTCGCGGATCATGAACGGCACCTTCTTCGATAGCGACATGTCGAACTGCAGCGGTCCGGGTCGTAACGTCATTTCCGGCAACGAGTCGGGAAGAATGAACTCGTCGATGGCCAGGATCTTCAGCCCGGTGCGCCCGCTGCCGGCAAACTCCGATTGCGGATAGGCCGCGTACTTAATGAAGCCGTCGGCGAAAAGCGTCGAGGTGACGAAGTTATCGGGCTCGTCGCCGAGCAAGTCGAAATGCAGCGAGAGGAACTCCGTGTGTACGAGATCGACGCGACGCTTCGGCGCCGGCAGCGAAGCGTACGACGACCCGACGAGTCCCGCCGCGGTGCGAATCGCCGGAAAGGCGCCGTAGCAGCCCATGTGATACGAATGGGTGACGCCGGTATGGAGCCAGCGCCGCCGCGAGAGAAAGCTTTGAACGGGGCTCGGCGAGACGTAGCCCGAGCAGCTTACGTGTACGATGTCGTCGGGTCGCTGCGCGTCGGCGTCGCTATAGATCCGCTCGAAAACCTCGCAGGCAACTTCTTCGAAGAGCGACATACGTTCGTCGAGCGCTTCGCCGGTCGAAGCCCGCAGATCGCCGTAGCGCGCGACGTTCTCCGACGGGCTCTCCGGACGAGGAACGACGAAACGCGAGGTGAGAACGCTGACCTGCCGGCGCGCGATATGCTCGCTGGATGCGCCGTAGCGTGCCATCCGCTCTTCGATCGTGCGCGCCAGGCGCTCGCGATCCTCGGGCGACGTCAGACCCTGTTGCGCGCTTTGCGCGAGCGACATGAAATGCGCCTGAATCCGCTTCAGCTCGTCTTGCGCGCGCGGCGGCGTCATCTGGATCGTTTGGAAATCCGAAAGGACGACCGGCACGGCGCGAATGCGCGTAGCGGCTTCGCTGGGGAGGGGGGCTGCGTCGGTGCTCTCACCTTGGGGAGCGGAGAAGTTTTCAATCGTTCGCATATAAAGCCAAGACTGACTTTCGCTGCCGGCGCTATTCTTCCATTGTGTGGAACGCTCGTCGCGCTTCGATTCGTGCGCCATCAGTAATCCCGGTTACCTTTATTCATAGTCGACCGGCCGGTTCGACGGTGCTTGATGCAGGAAAAATGACCTGGAATACTTCGCGCCGATTGTGGTGAACTTGCGCGGTTGCTGCGTGAAGTCAAAATAGTCGTTGAGGAAGCTCGCAGAAGTCTTGTCCGTCGTTCCAAGGCTTCCCAGGTTCCAGTTATCCTCGACGAACTTCAGAATGCTCCCGAACTCGTAGGTATCGTGAGAGACGTAGCCGGTTTTTGAATACGGCGAAACGACGATCGCCGGCACGCGGAATCCCAGCCCACCATACGATCGCGAACCGGGAGGCGGCACGTGATCGTACCATCCGCCCCAATCGTCCCACACGATCACGATTGCCGTCGTCTTCCACGCCGGGCTTTCGCCAATTGCGTTGACGACTTGCGCGACCCACGACGGACCGGTATCGGAGTTGTCGCCGGGATGGTCGGAGTTCTGATAATCGGGAATCACCCACGAAACCGCCGGAAGCGTATCGCGCGAAATGTCGGTGAAGACCTTCGTTTCAGGATTGGCCTCGTTCGTCGACCATTCCGGTCCGTACCGCACCGCCTTGATGGCATCGAACGCGTTCCAAAGATTTCCACCGAAACTCTGTCCCACCGTCGGCGCGTAGTAGCGCCACGAAATTCCTTTCGGGTCGAGCAGGTCGCGCAGCGTCGCATAGGCCAGGCAAGGGAATGGCCCTTTATTGATATACCGTTTCCAAGTGCCGTTTGCGGTTATCAGCGACGTGGTCGTAGGCGGGTTCGTTCGCGAGTCGCATCCCCACGGCTGATCTGCACCGCCGCTCGGAAAATCGATCAGGTTGAAGGACGCGTCGATTGCGGTGTCGCCCCGGATCAAATCCTGGTGGGCGGTGAAGCTTCCGCTGCCCTGGGTCTGAAACATGTGATCCGAGAGCACGTAGCGCTTGGCCATGTCCCAATAGGGCGCGATCTGATCCGGATGAACGTATTGATAAACGAATGTTCCCGGCAGTCTGCCGATCGGCACGAGGTCGAAGTGGTTCATCTTGCCGTGGTTCCAATCGGCCACCCAGTATCGGTGACCGTTGTTGGGCGAAACCTCGCTCTCGAGGTCCCCGGCGCGCAGCAGGACTCTGCCGTTATGCGTCTTGCCGAACCTCGTCCCATCCGCGCCCGGAAAGGTCGCGAAGAGATTGTCGAAGGTCCGGTTCTCTTGAATGATGATCACGATGTGCTTGAAGTACTTACCCGCTTTGGCCGGAGGGGGAGGCTCGAAGGGCCCCGAGGGCGCCGGAGTCGAGCCGCCGCCGCACGCCGTCAGCAACGCGCCAAGAAGGCCGCTCGCAATAAAAGCGCCCAGGGCCAGCGGCCGCCGAATCCGATTTTGATCGCCCATACCTTTCGACCTAATGGTTCGGATCCGGGGGCCATCCCTTCCCTTCCAAGCGGTCGGTGGGGCTAGCCGAATGCTGCTTCCGGCAACGCGCGACTCGATCGCCCGCGCCGCGGTGCTGCTGCGCCAAGGGGGCGTCGTCGCCTTCCCAACCGAGACCGTCTACGGCCTCGGGGCCCTGGCATTCGACGTTCGAGCGGTCGCCCGAATCTTCGAGATCAAAGAGCGCCCGTCGTTCGACCCCCTGATCGTCCACGTTGCCGACCGCGCGATGCTTGGCGAGGTCGTCGCTTCCGTTCCGGCCGCCGGCGAGACGCTGATCGAGCGCTTCTGGCCCGGTCCCCTGACGCTCGTGCTCAAAAAGCGGCCGGTGGTGCCCGGGCTGGTCACGGCCGGCCTTTCGACCGTGGCCGTGCGGATGTCCGACCATCCGGTCGCTCGGGCGCTTCTCGAAGCAATCGGCTCTCCGCTGGCCGCGCCGAGCGCCAATCCCTTTGGTCGCCTCAGCCCGACCCGCGCCGAGCACGTCGCGCGAATGCTCGGCGATCGCGTCGATCTCATTCTCGACGGCGGCGCAACGACGTACGGCATCGAGTCCACGATCGTGGCCTTGGAGCCGCGCCCGGTTTTGCTGCGTCCCGGTGCGATCGCTCGCGAGCAGATCGAAGCCGCAATCGGTCCACTGGAAAGCCCCGCTGTGGGCTCCCAAGTGCGAGCGCCCGGTCAGCTCGACCAACATTACGCCCCGGCAACGCGGCTGCGGCTGATCGATCCAAAGCTGGTGCCGCAAACCGAACGCCTCCGCGCAGGCGCCATCGCGCTGCGAGACGCGCACGAGGGATATTCGGCCTCACGAACCCTTTCCAGGAGGGGCGACTTGCGCGAAGCCGCCGCTAATCTTTTCGAGATGCTTCACGAGCTCGACGCTTTAGGCTTGGATCGAATCGATGCGGCTCCCGTAACCGAAGTCGGATTGGGGCTGGCGATCATGGACCGCCTGCGCCGCGCGGCCTCGTGATGAAGCCCAGATGAAACAAATCGAGCTTCCAAAGCGTTCTGACATCGGGTAACGAAGAGAGGAATATGATGTTCAAGCGCGATCTCGTTCGGTACGTCGCTCTGTGTGCGGCGACTCTCATCTGGTTCGGTGCCGCGCCGGCCGGCGAAGTACTTCCTTATCAATTGGCCGGAGACGTCTCCGAGAGTTATCGGCTTTTGACGACGCAGTACTACGAACCCGTCGAACCGCGCACGATCCTCGCTGCCGCAAGTTTGGCTTTAGCGGACGCGGCGCGCAAGGCCGGCACTCCGATCGCCGCACCGGTGCTGCACGTCGAATCCGATCGCGACTCAACCGTTGCCGAGCTTGACGAAGCGATTGCAGCCGCGGCCCGCGAGGCTCACGCTTCGCCAAACGATTTCGCCTACGCTGCCATCAACGGTATGGCCAAAGCCGTAAACGATCGCTACACGCAGTTTTTCACTCCCGCCGAGTACAAGGAATTTAACGAGGCGCTCGATCCGGCGCGCATCGGCGGCATCGGCGTGATGATCCAACCCGATACCACCTCTGGTTTCGTGCGCGTCACGTACGTTGTTCCCGGTACTCCCGCCGAGCGCGCGGGCCTTACGGTGGGCGATCTCGTTACCGCCGTAAATGGCTCGCCCACGAAGGGCCTCACCGTCGACAACGTCAGCTTGCTGCTGCGCGGCAAGCCCGGCACCGTCGTCGCGGTGACGGTAGCCCGCGCCGCCGCAACGTCGGTCGTCTCGATCACGCGTGAAGACATCCAGCCTCCGACCGTCATCTATAAGATGCTCGGTGACGGCATCGGCTACGTCTGGGTTATGGCCTTCGGACGATCGACGCCCAATGAGTTCGATACGGCGATCTCGCGCCTGAACGAACAGGGCGCAAAGGCGCTCGTGCTCGATTTACGCAACGACGGAGGCGGATACGTCGATTCCGCCCTCGATATCAGCTCGCGGTTCATCGCCAATAAGGCGCTCTTGACCGTCGAGGAGCGTGGCCGCCCCGACACGACGATCCACGCCGACGCCGATCCGTCGATAGCGCTGCCTCTAACCGTGCTCGTCAACCAATACACCGCCTCGGCCTCGGAGATCACCGCCGGAGCGCTGCAAGACGACGGCATTGCCATGTTGATCGGAGCGCGTACCTTTGGTAAGGGCGTGATGCAGACGCTGACGCCGCTCCCCGACGGAGCCGCGATCAAGATCACGACCGCGCACTATTTGACCCCCAATCGCCGCGACATCAATCTACGGGGCATCGATCCGGACATTGCGATCAACGAACCGCGCGACGCGCGCTTCGGCGACGTTTCCCGCGACGCGCAGCTGAGCGCCGCGATCTCGTTACTCCAGAAAAAGATCGCCGCTAAAACCTAGGAGCGATCCCGCCTAGTAGGCTCTCCTTTGTCTGCGAACTAGGCGGACGATCGTACCGTTGCGCCCAAAAGCGACGTCGTCCATCAGGCGGCGCATGAGAAAAATCCCAAAGCCGCGCCCGCGGTGGTCGGGCTCGACTTCGCCTCGAATCGCAGGCGCCGAGAACCCCCTGCCGCTATCTTGAATCTCGATCCGAAGCTCGTCGCCGTCGAAGTCACAGTCGACCGTGAAGCCGGCGGTCGTCGTCCGGCTTCCGTGTTCCACGGCATTGCTCAGCGCCTCACCGGCTGCCAGCCGGATGTCCGCTATCTCGCTTTCGGAGAAGCCGCAAGCGCCCGCGAACCCCGCCACGCTGCGCCTGGCCAGAGCCACGTTCCTGATCTCACTTGTGTAGTCGGCGCGAAAATGAGTTTTCACCGTGACGAATCTCTCTTGATTACAAATTGCCCGGTCACGGCCGGCCACTAAACCTTTTGACCCTGGGCAAGCTCGGGATGGACTTCGTCGAAGATGCCGCGGAGCAAGCGCGGGCGATTAGCTCAGCTGGGAGAGCGCCTCCCTTACAAGGAGGATGTCGGCGGTTCGAGCCCGTCATCGCCCACCATTTCAAAGTAGGCGCGTAGGGTTGCGGCCGATTGCGCTAACGTAAATCCGCTACGCTCCTTAAGCTATTCATAAGGGGTTTGCACGGTTGCGTTGAAGCAACACAAGCGAGTCCCGGCTTGGGGCGCAAATCGGAGGGTCCAGCATGAGAAAGCTCTTCCCATGGCGCGCGTCTGCATGTCTTTGCGCCGTTGCCGCGGCGGCACTTGCCGGCTGTGGGGGAGTCCCGACGCAGCCAGGCTCCGCGCAGCCCGCATATCCCGGCGGCGCCAGAGGCTCGACGCGAATCCCGCCGCCGGCACCGCCGCTGCTTTATGTGTCGGATCAGTCGACCGGCAACATCTACGTATGGAACTGGAATACGCTGGGGGCAGTCCCGGGCGACGAAATCACAGGTCTCTTTACGAAGCCGTACGGCCAGTGCGTCGACTCGCAGGGCGACGTCTACATCAGCGACTATGCTACCGGCAACACGCTCGAGTTTGCACGCGGCGCTACCACCCCGCGAAATACATACGCTTATCCGGGAGCGGGTTCGGGAGCGGCGATCGGCTGCTCCGTCGATTCCCGCGGGGATCTCGCGGTCAGCTATTATTCGACTAGCGGAAACGCCAACGCCCCGCAAGGTGAGCTCGCCGTCTGGCCCGGAGGAGGCGGCACCTCGTACCAATACACATCCACGAGCTGCTATAACATGTGGCCCCCCGGCTTCGACCATTCCGGAAACCTCATCGTCCAAGGAACGACGAGCAGCGGCACCCCCGAGATATGCGAGCTGCCGGCCGGCGGCACGTCGTTGTCGACGCTAACGCTGAGCGGCGGCACAATTAACTCACCGGGCAGCGTCATGTGGGACGGCCAGTACATCGCGCTGACCGACCAGAAGGCGCATCCGTTCAAGACCGGGATCTACCGGACGACGTTATCCGGCACGTCACTCACCGTCGTAGGGGCGGAGACGATCTTGCGCGATACCTGCATTCTCGTACACCACAACAGCATGCTCGCTCAGCCGTTCATCGTTGGCACGACGAACACGCCGGGCACGAGCAGCATCGGCACGAAAATCGTCGGCGGCGACTTGACGTGCACCACCGGTAAGGTCGCTCTTTGGCACTATACCGGCGGCTTGGCTCCGTACAACAGCGCCACCCCGGCGCCGTTGCTTCCGTACGGCCAGTCGGTGAGCTTCCACTAATCGAATCCCCCGCCGTCCCCATGCGGACAGTCGGTGAGCCTGCCGTAACGTTAGAGCTCCGCTACGACGTGGGTAGAACGGGGCGTGCTGATTATCGCCGGGCTGCTCGTGACGCTCGCCACCACCTCCGCGCCGGCCGATGAATATTTCGGCAAGCTGAAGATGAGCGCGCTGCGCGTGCGATACGAAACGATGCAGCTCAAAAAGCGATACGAGACCCATCGGCTCCTCCCCGAGCAAACCGAGCACCTTCTGCTTTTAACACAAGATTCGTTCGATGACTGGGCCGTGCACTATCCGAAGGATCCCTGGCTCGCTTCGACGGGTTTTCTCATCGCGGCGCTCTATGCCGAACTTCCGGGCACGATTGCTCGCGAGCATGCCGTCACGCTGTACGTCTTCGTGAAGTCACATTTTCCGGGCTCATCGTACGCGACCGCGAGCCGCGCCGCGCTCCATCGCGGCGTCGCGGCGAAGGCCGACCCTCCGTGGGCCAAGGAAATGCGCGCCACGCCCTCCCCGTCGCCGGCACCCTCGCCTTCCGCGCCGGCTGCGGCGCCGTCCGTCGCGCCCTCGCCGTCGCCGAAGGAGAGCGAATGCCCGCGGTAAAGCCCGCGTACATCGAAATCACGTCCAGCCGTGACGGCGAGGTCGCCGTCATCAGCATGAACCGTTCCGAGAAGCGCAACGCGCTCTCATTAAATATGATGCGCGAACTCGACGGCGCTCTCGCCGCGGCCGGCCAAGACGCCCGCGTTCGCGCCGTGGTGCTGCGGGGAGAGGGCCCGGCTTTTAGTGCAGGCCACGATCTTCGCGAGTTGCTGGGCCGCGACGCCGAAACCTATCGCGTCATCTTTGAAGCCTGCGTGGCTTTGATGGTGCGCATCGCCGAGATTCCGCAACCGGTCATCGCTGAGGTCGAACGAGTCGCGACCGCCGCGGGCTGTCAGCTCGTCGCCGCCTGCGATCTCGCGGTAGCCTCGACGCAGGCCACGTTCGCCACCCCCGGCGTGCGCATCGGCCTCTTTTGCAGCACGCCGATGGTTCCGCTCTCGCGCGCGATTGGGCGCAAACGCGCGATGGAGATGTTGCTCACCGGCAAACCGATCGACGCGCAGACGGCGCTGCAGTGGGGTTTGGTCAATCGCGTCGTTGCGCCGGAGAGTCTCCACGCCGAGACGCTCGCGCTCGCGCGCGACATCGCGTCGGCGAGCGCCACGATCGTCGGCATCGGCAAAGCGGCCTTTTACGAGCAAATCGATCTGGATCAAGCATCCGCGTACGATTACACTAAAGAAGTTATGACCGCAAACGCACTCGAGCCCGATGCGCGCGAAGGCATTAGCGCGTTTCTCGAAAAGCGCGCGCCGAAATGGTGACGCTTCCCTTCGAGGGGATAATCTGCTACCCTTGAAGCCCGACCATCCGCGTCGCTCGACTTGTGGGCAGCGAGCCTTCGCGATGAAGCGACAAGCGTCGCCCACACCCGGTATGCGTGGCCCGACAAAAAGGGATCCGTGCATACGCGACGGCAGGAGGGCTCGCCTACGGCGGGCCCTTCTGTGATTACCTGGCAGAAAAACTGCGCCGCTGGGCGAACACACCCGCTTCGTGACGCTTTTTACTTTCCGAACGCGCTATGCGACAATCGTCTTGCTCGTCGCTCTGATCGCCTCGCTGGCCGTTGCGGCATTTCGCGTTCGAACGGAATCGCACGCGAACCGCGTCGAGCTTGCCATGGACTTCACCGATCTCGACGCCCTGGCGCGCTCGTACAACTACAATCCGGCCGCGTTCCTGATTGCGTTGCGGCGCGCGGGCCTGACCTCGCTGGCGCTCACCGAAGAGCTCGGCGCGAACGTCGGCTATAACGGAAAGGCCTACGCGACGACGGGAGCGGCGCTGCTCAACCAGTCGCGTCTCTCGCCGCTGCGCGATCCGCTGCTCGCCTCCTTGGTCGCCGGCCGCCGCGTCGATGCCGGGGCCATCTACCTCGTGGTTTCGGATCCCCCGACGTACCGGCGCTACCTCGCCCAGTTGGCGTTGCATTTTAGCCCGAAAACCGTGCGAGTCTTGCGGACGACTGCGCCGTGGGTCATCGAGGTTAGGACGCAGATCGACTACTTCAACACGGTCGGCCTAGGCATCCCCACGGACGAAATCGCGCTGGCCCACCGCCTCGGCCTGCTGGTCGTCCCGCGCTTTCAGAATGACGAACGCTTCAAGGCGCCTCAGATCGACGCGCTCTTCGACGACGTGCTCGCCTACGACCCGAAGGTCTCGACTGTCGTCTTCTTCGGCCTGAGCAATGCGGTCGTCGGCTACCCGGACCATTTGCAGGATACCGCAGAAGCGTTCAAGCGTCACGTCTTCAACTTCGGATCGATTGAGACGTACGACGCGAGCCAGGTGCAGAAGGGCAACGACACGCTGGCGCGCCTGATTCCCGGCAGGACCGTTCGCGTTCAGGCCATCGCCAAGACGGAGCTGGATAAGCTCAAGCTCGACGAGGTCGTTGCGCGCTACGTTCTGGGGGTTCGCGAACGCAACGTCCGCGTGGCCTACTTGCGCCCGTGGGCGCACCAAGACGGCGACCTTTCCGTCGAGGCGACCAACGTCGAGATGGTCAAGGAGATCGCCGATCAGCTTCGCGCCGCCGGCTTTCGCCTCGGCCGCGCGACGCCGATTCCGCAGTACCGCGGGAACAATCGCGTGCTCGTCGGGCTGGCGGCGCTCGCGGTGCCGTCGATTTTCGTGCTGCTGCTCGAGTTCTTCGGCTGGTATGGCCGGCGGATCGCCGCCGTCGCTTACGGCGTAACGATCGCGCTCTATCTCGCGGGCCTGCTGACGCATCACGACGCGTTCGCCCGCTCCGCCGTTGCCCTGGCCGGCGCGCTGCTCTTTGCAACCGCGGCCATCTTGATGTTGATCCCAGCCTGGAACGAAACGCCCGCGAGCAGTGCCGGCACGCAGCTCGTCCGCAGTGTGGGCTGGACCCTGGCCGCGACGGGCGTCGCACTGCTTGGCGCGCTGGTCGTCGTCGGCCTCATGAGCGCACCGCTTGCAATGGAGGAGATCGAACGCTTTCGAGGCGTCCGGCTCGTGCTGGCGCTTCCGCCACTGATTGCGCTCGCGCTCTACCTCTTCGACCGGCGCTTCGGCTCGGGCGTCGAACGGCCGCGCGACGTCTTTCTCTCGCCGGTTCTCACCTATCAGCTGTTGGCCGGTATCGCGATCGTCGCCGCAGGCGCGCTGATGCTCGTGCGCAGCGGCAACGACAGCGAGGTCTCGCCGTCGCCCGTCGAGCTTGCACTGCGCCACCTGCTGACCGCCACGCTGAGCGTCCGGCCACGCTTCAAGGAGTTCTTGATCGGGTTTCCCGCGATGATGCTGCTGCCGGCGCTGCTGCCACCGCACCGGCGCGCAGTGGGATGGTTCTTGGCGCTGTGCATCGGGGTGGGGATCGGAGACGTGATCGATACGTTTTCGCACTTGCACACCCCGATCGAGATTTCGGTTCTGCGGATCGTTAACGGGCTCGTGGCCGGCGCAATCGTTGGGGCGGTGCTGCTCTGGATCTATCGGCGCAGCCTCTACCCGCGGAGCCTGTCCTGAGCTCTTCCACGGCGCGAGTGCTGATCTCCGGCTACTACGGCTTTGGCAACTTGGGCGACGAAGCGCTGCTCGAAGTGATCGTCGAACGGCTGCGCCGCGACTTTCCGGCGGCATCGATCGAGGTGCTGTCGGCAACGCCGCAGCGCACTGCGGCCGACTATTGCGTCGATGCGACGCCGCGATGGGATTGGCGCGCCGTTCGCACGGCCATCGGACGGGCCGACGTCGTGCTTTCGGGCGGCGGGGGCCTGATGCAAAGCGAAACGAGCCTGCGCAGTCTGCTCTACTACGCCGGCATCGTGCGCGAAGCGATTCGTACCGGGCGCAAGGCGATGATCTTCGCGCAATCCGTCGGACCGCTCGATTTTTGGGGACGCTGGGTGGTGCAAGCGTTTTGCAAGGGTCTCGATCGCGCGACCGTGCGCGATCGACGGTCGCTGCGGCTGCTCGAAGAGCTTTTGCCCAACGCCCCCGTCGAGCAGACGGCCGATCCGGTCTTTCTGTACGACCGGCCCCAAGCGCGTACCGACCTTGCGCCCGATGGGCTCGGGCCCGAGAGCGGCGCCTATGCCGTGATCAGCGTTCGAAAGGTCGCTTCGTTTCGGGATGGGATACCCGTGCTGGCGCGAGCCGTAGACCGCCTCGCCGAGCGCCACAACGTGCGCGCGGCCTTTCTGCCGCTGGGAGGGGCCGGCGATGCCGCCCTGTCGACCGACGTAATTCGCGCCTGCTCGTCGGCTCCGGTCCTCCTGCCGGAATGCACGCTGGAAAAGGCGGCCGCGATTCTGCGGAGGGCTCGGGTAGCGATCGGCATGCGCCTCCACGCGCTGGTCCTGGCCGCACGCTTTGCGGTTCCGTTTCTTGCCGTGCCCTACGATCCCAAGGTGACCGCGCTCTGCGAAGATCTCGACTATCCGCTGCAGCCGCTCTGGATTCCGGGCAAACCGCGCCCGAGCGGCGAGGCAATCGACCAGCTCGTCGACCGGCTGGTCGCGGAGCACGACGACCTCTCGGCCCAACTGTCGCGGCGCCTCCCGGTCGTCCAAGCGGCTGCGGAGCGAAACTTTGAGGTCCTCGGCGAACTTTTAGGCGACGAGTGATGGATTACCGCAGCACGTTGAATCTGCCGAAGACCGACTTTCCGATGAAGGCGGATCTTCCCAAACGCGAGCCGCAGCGTGTCGCGTGGTGGGTGGAGCACGGGACCTACGAACGGCGCCTGGAAAGAAACGCGCCCGGGGGTCCGTGGATTTTGCACGACGGGCCGCCCTATGCCAACGGCGAGCTGCACATGGGTCATTTCCTGAACATGGTGCTCAAGGACATGTTCGTGAAGATCGCGCTGCTCGACGGAAAGTATGCCAAGTTCGTTCCCGGCTGGGACATGCACGGGTTGCCCATCGAATACGAAACGCTCAAGCACTTAGGAATCAAGGATTTCCACGCTGTCGATCCGCTCGAACTGCGCGCTCAGTGCAAGGAACGCGCCCTGTACTGGCTCGACCGTCAGCGCGAGCAGCGACGCCGTATGGGCACCTTCGGGTTTATCGATAATCCGTACCGCACGATCGATCCCTCCTTTGAGGCGACGATCGTCAACGCGCTTGCCGATCTGGCCGAGCGCCAGCAAATTTATAAAGGCCTGCGCTCGACGCTGTGGTGCATCCACGATGAAACGGCGCTGGCCGAAGCGGAGATCGAGTACGAGCAGCGCACGTCGCAGTCGATCTACGTCCGTTTCACCGCCTCGCCGGAACAGCGAGACGCGATTATCTCCCGAGTCACCTCGAGCGCTCCAGCAACTGGGCCCGTCTCGTTCCTTATCTGGACGACGACGCCGTGGACGCTGCCGGCGAACGTGGCACTTGCGTTGCGAGCCGATGCAACGTACGGGCTCTACCGGGTGGGCGGCGAGATGCTCATCGTTGCCGAGGCGCTCGCGCAGCGCGCGCTGGGCGAGCGATTCGCAGACGCGACCTTGATCGGTCGCGCGCTCGGCGAAGAGCTCGACGGCGTCGCGGTCCGCCATCCGTTCATGGATCGCGATTCGACGGTCGTGCTCGCCCCATACGTGGACTTGGAGACCGGGACGGGAGTCGTTCACACGGCGCCCGGGCACGGTGCCGACGACTTCGATACCGGAATGAAATACGGTCTGCCGATTCTCAATCCGGTCGATGCGGCCGGCCGTTTCACCGCCGAAGCCGGGCCCTACGCGGGCATGAACATCTTTGCGGCCAACGCGCGCATCGTCGACGACTTGCGCGCGAGCGGCGCGCTCTGGAGCGCGGCGGAGTACGAGCATTCCTATCCGCATTGCTGGCGCTGTCAAAATCCCGTGATCTTCCGTGCGACGGCACAGTGGTTTCTCGCGATGGATCAAAACCTGCTTCGTCAGCGGGCGCTCGATGCGACCGACGCCGTCGAGTACGCGCCGGAGTGGGGGCGCGCGCGTCAGCGCCAGATGATCGAAACGCATCCCGAGTGGTGCCTCTCGCGGCAGCGCACGTGGGGAACGCCCATTCCGTCTTTGGCCTGCAGGGAATGCGGTGAAGCAATCCTCGACCCGCGCGTCGCGCGGCTTGCCGCTAAGCGCTTTGCCGAGGCCGGCGCAGGTTCGTGGTGGAGCGATCCGGTGCAGACCTATCTTCCCGAAGGCTTCGTCTGCCCGCGCTGCGGCCGGTCCGATCTCGAGAAAGAGAAGAACATCGTCGACATTTGGTTTGAGTCCGGGGTGACCCACCTGGCCGTGCTCGGACGCGACGGGATGCCCTGGCCGAGCGACCTCGTGCTCGAAGGCGGCGATCAGTTTCGCGGCTGGTTTCGCAGTTCGCTGATCACGGCCGTCGCCATCAAGGGCCGCGCGCCGTACCGCCGCGTGATGAAGAACGGCTGGGTGAACGACGAGCAAGGCCGGCCGATGTCGAAATCGCGGGGAACCGGCATCGATGCAAGCGATGCAATGACGCGTTGGGGGGCAGACGTCTTGCGATTGTGGGCGGCCTCGGTCGAACCCATCGACGACGTCCGCTTCGGGCCCAACGTCGTCGACCAGGTCGGACGCGTCTACCGCAACCTGCGAAATCGCATGCGCTTCATGCTCTCCAATTTGGAGGACCTTTCCGCTGCGGACGTCGTCGCGCGCGAGACGATGGAGCCGATCGACCGGCTCGCTTGCGCCGTCACCGACGCGTTTGCCGCCGGCGTCAAAGACGCGTACGATGCATGCGAGATTCACGACGCCTATTTACGCATCGTCGATTTCGAAAGCTCGATGTCGAGCCTCTTTTTCGACGCGCTCAAAGATCCGCTCT
The DNA here is from genome assembly GCA_035308305.1 of Candidatus Cybelea sp. Taxonomy (GTDB): domain Bacteria; phylum Vulcanimicrobiota; class Vulcanimicrobiia; order Vulcanimicrobiales; family Vulcanimicrobiaceae; genus Cybelea. The sequence goes on from DATGGV010000056.1 coordinate 161,723, forward strand.
ACTCGCGCGCGGCCGGCGATCCGCGCCGCCGCAGCGCGCAGTCGGCACTGCTCTACATCGCGACGCGCTTCTTTACGATCGTCGCGCCCGTGCTTTCGTTTACCGCCGAGGAGGCGTGGCAGCATCTTCCCCAATGGCGCCGCGCGCAGACCGAAAGCGTTTTCGAGAGTTCGTTCGACGTCAACCGCTGGCGAAATGCGGCCTCCGAAAGCGACCTCGCGCTCTGGCGCCAACTGCGCGCGCTGCGCGCCCGAGTGGCCGCATCGGCGCAGCCGCGCGACTTCGAAGCGCAGGTTCGCCTTACGGTGCCGTCTCCAACGTACAAACGTCTGCTCGCGCTTGGCGACAACCTGCGCGAGGCGCTGGTCGTCTCACGGCTGACGCTGAACGCCGGCGATGCGGAGACCTTCGAGTTGTCGCCGGCCGACGGCCAAAAATGCGTGCGGTGCTGGAAGTACCGCGAACTCGGCACGGATCCCGGCCATCCGGAAATCTGCGCGGACTGCGCGCGCGTCGTGCGGAATTTGGCGGGCGCGGCCTAAGCGCGCGTCCGCCAACGGGCGCGAAAGCTCGTCCACTCCCGCGCCTCGATTGCGGCGCGCGCTTCGCGCATCAAATCGTCGACGAGATAGACGTTGTGATACGAGAGCAAGCGCGGTCCGAGCATCTCTTTGTTGCGGAAGAGATGCGCGAGATAGGCGCGGGAGAACGTCGTGCACGTCGCGCAGTCACAGCGCGCGTCGAGCGGCGCGAAATCTCGCGTGAAGCCGGCGTTGAAGAGGTTGAGCTCGCCGTCACGCGTCATCGCGCGCCCGTTGCGCCCGCAGCGCGTCGGATAGACGCAATCGAAAAGATCCAGCCCGGCGTCGATCGCTTCCAAAAGGTCCGGCACCGTCCCGACCCCCATGAGATAGCGTGGCTTTTCCTCCGGGAGCAGCGCCGCCGTTGCGCGCGCGGTCGCGTACATCTGCTCGCGCGCTTCGCCGACCGAGAGTCCGCCGATCGCATAGCCGGGAAGGTCGATGTCGACGATCTCGCGCGCGCTGCGCGCGCGCAGCTCGGGGTCCAGACCGCCCTGCACGATGGCGAAAAGCAGCGTCGACGCGGAGGCCCGCGCGTTTGCGCAGCGCTGCGCCCAAGCCGTTGTCAGCCGCACCGACTCCTCGAGCCGCGCTCGCTCCGACGGCAGCTTCACGCAGACGTCGAGCACCATCGCCACGTCGCTGCCGATGGCCTCTTGAAATGCGACGACGTTCTCGGGCGTGAAGCGGTGCACGCTGCCGTCAAAATGCGAGCGAAACGTGACGCCGTCGTCGTCGACCTCGCGCCGGCTCTCTAAGCTGAAGACCTGAAACCCGCCCGAATCGGTAAGGATCGGTCCGTCCCAAGCCATGAAGCGATGCAAACCGCCGGCACCCTCGATCGTCTCGCGACCGGGCCGCAGCCAGAGGTGATACGTATTGGCAAGCACGATCTGCGCCTGCGCGCTTCGCAGCTCGGCGGGCGTCAATCCCTTCACGGTTGCCGCCGTGCCGACCGGCATGAAGCACGGCGTCTCAACAACGCCGTGCTTCAGCTTCAACCGCCCGCGTCTCGCGCCACCATCTTTCGAGAGAAGCTCGAACGCCGAGTTCATCTCGCCTTAGGAGCTTTTCGGAGCTTTAGAGTGCGCCGACTCCGTGGGGCGTTCCCCAGCCGGTCGGGCCGGAGTAGATTCCGAACTGCTTGGTTCCGGCGGTGCAGAGATACTCGCCGCCGCACGAACCGTCGCTGCCGCTGGTTACCGGATAGATGTCCTTCTTTAGGTCGGCCTTGGAGAGCGTCCAGAGCTTCTTGCCGCCATCTTGTTTGGTGGAGTTACCGGCGAGGCCCACCATGCCGGCGACCAGCGGTGAGGAGATGCTGGTTCCATCAACCGTAATCCAGCCGCCTTCGTCATAGCTGTCGTACTCGGTGGCATTCACCGCGACCGCGGCGACGTCGTTGGCGGTACGCGAGGAGCAGTCGGGATCCTTCTGCCACTTCGGCTTGCTCTCGCCGCTTCCGCACCCGCCGCCCGTGTCGGGCCAGACCACTTCGCTGTACTTGCGCTTGCCGCTTGCGTTGTTGAGGAAGGTGCCGCCGACCGCGATGACGCTCGAGAATACCGCCGGATCGTAGACGCCGTAGCCGCTGTCGCCCGCGCTGGCAAGATACGTCACGCCTTTTTTGTCAAAAGCCGACTCGCTGCCGCCGCTGCCGCCGTAGCTATTGCTGACGATCGTCCCGCCAAGCGTAACGGCCTCTTCCTCGGCCGCTTCGAGGTCGCTCCACTGGTTGGAGTTGGCTTCGATGAGGTTGATCGTGCACTTCGGGCAACTGGCGGAGGCCATCTCGACGTCGAGATCGATCTCGACGCCCCAGTTGGGACTGCCTTGCGGGTAGTTGCTCATTTGGCCGTCTTGGTTGTACTTGTTGAGCGTGCCGGTGGGCAGGCCCATCCCCTTGCGGTACGCGGCAAAGTCGCTGACGACGTCCGGATTGTCGTACGCATCGACGATATAGACGTTCTGGCCCTTCCCCTTGGTAGAGGAAGGAAGGTCGTAGGCCGCTTCAAGGTCCTTTGCGTCCCAGCCAGCGTACATCGAGTGGGCGCCGCCGTTCTCGATCAGGACGTCGCACTGCGCCTGGCCGATGCGGCTGCCGCTGCAAGCAGCGTGAGCCGAATGGTTTGCTTGCCACTGGGGAATGTGGATGGCTTGCGCGCCGATGGCGCCTTCCGACACCGGCAGGCTCGGCGAGCCGCCGGCGTTACATGCGGCGATTGCGAGCGCCGCGACAAATGGCGCCACGAGTTTGAGGCGTCCCTTCATAAAAGCTCCTTTTTCTGCGGGTTTGGCAGCCCTCTGACTTACCGCTGGGCACCATCGCTCCCTCCACGCCCGGCGCTCACGAGCGCTTTGGCATCCACGTAAGCGGCAGGCGGCTGCACTTCGAACGTCATCGCTTCGCCGGTGCTCGGGTGGCGAAACGTAAGGCGCCATGCGTGGAGCGCTTGTCCCGGAAGCGCGAAGCGCGATTCCGCCTTGCCATAGAGCGGATCGTTGAGAAGCGGATGGCCGATCGCCGCCAGGTGCACGCGAATTTGGTGCGTTCTCCCGGTTTCGAGGCGAAAGAGCAGTTCGGCGTGCTCCGCAAAGTTTTCGCGCAGCTCGTAGTGCGTCACCGCCGGTTTTCCCTCGTCGACGATCGTGAACTTCAAACGATTGCGTGGATCGCGTCCGATCGGCCCTTCGATCGTGCCCAAAGGATGCTGCGGGACGCCGCGGACCAATCCGAGATACTCGCGCTCGACGCGCCGCCCTTTCATCTCTAGGCCGAGCGCTCGCAGGCTCTCTTCGCGCTTCGCGACGACGAGCAGACCGGAGGTGTCGCGATCGAGCCGATGGACGAGCCCCGGCCGCAGCAGATCGCCCGGCAGGGCCGCGTGCACGTGCGCGAGCAGCGCGTTGACGAGCGTGCCGCTGGTGATGGTGTGCGCGGGATGCGTCACCATTCCGGCCGGCTTGTTGACGACGAGCAGATCGTCGTCTTCGTAGACGACGTCGAGCGGAATCGGCTCCGGCCGCGCCACGAGCACCGGCGGTTGCGCAATTTCGAACTCGAGCACGTCGCCGGTTTCGAGCGGGCGGCTTGGTTTGACCGGGCTGCCGTTGACGAGCACCTCGCCGCGCCGCGCGCTCTGGGTTATGAGCGAGCGCGAGGCTCCGCAAAGAAAAGCGACGACGACGTCGGTGCGTTTCCCGGCTTGTTCAGCGGTGACGACGTGCAACAAGACTCGAGAGGAGCAGAAGGCCGACGCCGACCGTGATGCACGAGTCGGCAACGTTGAAGATGTTCGGCCAGATCCGGTAAAAGTCGATGAAGTCGATGACGTAACCGTAGTGCAGACGGTCGACGACGTTGCCGATCGCGCCTCCCACGATCATGCCGAACGCGATGCGAACGGTCTGTGATTGCGCCGCAGCCTCGCGGAAGCTGAACCAGAAGAGCACCAGCACGACGATCGCCATCCCGATCAGCATGACGCTGCTGCTGCCGAAGAGGCCGAAAGCGCCGTGGACGTTGCGCTCGTAGGTCCATCTCAGAAGGTTCGGGATGATCGTACGGCATGCCGGGGCGTCGGGGAGGCAGAGCTTGACGATCAGGTGCTTGCTGTACTGATCGGCCCAAAGTACGGCGATCGCGGCGGCCGCGATGACGAGCGTCTGCTTTAAGTTAAAGATTCGGTTGCGGTACAAATTGATAGAACCATCCTGCGACGTTGAGGAACGCATTGTTGACGAGAACCAGACCGACGACGACGAGGAATGCGCCCGACGCAAACTCGATCGCGGGCAACGAAGACTTGATGCGGGCCAGCAACGGGAGGATCACGCCGATCGCCATCGCGGTCGCTAGAAACGGCAGCGCCAAACCCAGAGAGTAGAACGAAAGCAGAAGCGCGGCTTGGCCGCTGTGCTGTTGCGATGCGATGGCCAAGATGCCGGCGAGAATCGGGCCGATGCAGGGCGACCACCCCGCAGCGAACGCGATGCCGACCAAGCCGGAGGTCCACAGCGTGCGCCGGTCGTGCTGAAGGTGCAGCCGCGCGTCCATCATCAGCACCGGAATGCGTAGCATGCCCATCATGTGCAAACCCAAAACGACGACGAGTACGCCCCCGATCTGCGAGATCAGGACGCGATTTGAATCCAGCGCGCCGCCGATCGCGCTGGCGCTCAAGCCCAATCCGACGAAGATGAGGCTGAATCCGGCGACGAACGCGAAGGCGTGCGCCATCGTTTGCGCCCGGGCGCGACCCGCCGGCTCGCTCTTGAGGTCTTCGAGACTCTCTCCCGTGAGCAGCGAGAGGTAGGCCGGTACCATCGGAAGGACGCACGGCGAAACGAAGGAAACGAGGCCCGCAAGGAAGGCGATGCCGGCGGTGATATGTGTCGTCGCGGTCATCCGTCAAAGATTGTTATAAATGCAGCACTGGTTCACCTATCCGACAAACATCGACCCGGTCGCGATTCACCTCGGTCCGCGATTCGGCATCCACTGGTACGGCATCGCCTATTTGGTGGCGTTCGTCTGCGTCTATCTGTGGATGAGCCGCCCGGCCGGGCTGCGCCGCCTAGGCCTCACCAAGCAGCAAATTCAGGATTTTCTCTTCTACGCGCTGATCGGCGTGCTGGTCGGCGGGCGAACCTTCTTCGTCATCAACGACATCATCAGCAAGCACGACGCCTCGTTTTATTTCTCCAACCCGATCAACTTTATCGCGGTCTGGAACGGCGGGATGGCCTTCCACGGCGGACTGATCGGCGTGCTGGTGGCGATCTGGATTTTTATTCGACAGCACCCCGGCCTAAAATACGTGGTCGTCGGCGACGAGGTCGTGATGATGCTGCCCGTCGGCATCACGCTGGTGCGAATCGTGAACTTCATCAACGACGAGCTGTGGGGAGACGTTTGTCGTCCCGACCATCCCTGGTGTTTGGTCTTTCCCTCCGCTCCGGGCGCCCCGGCATATCGCCACCCTTCACAGATTTATGAGGCGATTCTCGACATCCTGACGCTGCCGATCCTCTTGATCGTCTACCGCCTCAAACCCAAAGACGGTGTCGTCGCATGGACCTGGTTCACGTGCTACGGCATCACGCGAACGATCGCGGAGATGTGGCGTCAGACCGATTTTAGCTGGATGGGTCTGACCGGCGGCCAGCTTTACGCCCTGCCGATGATTATCGTCGGAGTCATCGGAATCGCCTACTGTGCGACCCGGCCCGGCCCCCGCACGGAAGCCCGGCCGGTCAAGCCGGCGCGTGGATGACGCAAGGCGTCGAGGCACGCTATCGAGCGCTGCGCAGCGCAATCGACGAGGAACTGCATAAAGATGGGCGCGACCCGGGCGGCGTCACGCTGGTTGGGGTCGGCAAGCGCCAGCCCGCGGAAATAGTCGCCCAGACGATCGAAGCGGGCTTGACCGATCTCGGTGAGAGCTACCTGCAAGAGGCGCGCCGCAAGTTTCCGCTGCTGCCCGCCGTGCGCAAGCACTTCATCGGCCACGTGCAGACCAACAAGGCGAAAGCCATCGCCGCGACGTTTGACGTCGTCCAGAGCGTCGATCGCGCCGAAGCCGGCATCGCGCTTGGAAGGGCGGCGCACGAGCGCGGCGCGGCGCTGCCGGTGCTGCTGCAGCTCAACGTTACGCCCACCGATCGCTTTGGATGTCGTCCCGATGAGGCCGAACGGCTTGCCGAAACGCTCCGAGGCCAGGCGGGCTTACGCCTCGAGGGCGTCATGGCGATGGGACCGCTGGGCGCCGACCGCGACGCAATATTGCGCGCATTTGAGCTCGCTGCCAAGACCTTGGCACGCATAGGTGGAAGTACGCTTTCCATCGGCATGTCGGGAGATTGGCGCGAAGCGCTGCGAGCGGGCTCGACGATGCTGCGCATCGGAGAGGCGCTCTTTGGCCGGCGCATTGATGGGAGGCACACGTGAGCGTGTTCAGCAAGATCGGCTCGTTTTTCTCGATTCGCGATGACGAAGACGAGTTTTATGAGGACGAAGTGCCGTCGGGGCGCGTCGTACCGCTGTCGAACGCCGGGCGGCGCGGCGGCACGCAGGTGAGCGTCTACTCCCCGCGCAGCTATCAAGACGTCGTCGAGATTGCCGATTCGCTGCGCAACCGGCAGGTCGTCATCATGAACCTGCAAAACGCGGATCGAACGCTTCTGCAGCGCGTCGTGGATTTTACCTCGGGGGTCGCGTACACGATCGACGGTAAGATCCAAAAGCTCGCCGAGTCTATTTACCTGGTCGTCCCCGCCGGCATCGTCGTGAACGCCGCAGGCTTGCGCGACTCGATGATGGCCGACGGCACCTTCGATTTCATGGCCAATAGAACATAGGACACGAAGCGATGGAAAAGATCACCCCGGTCGACATACAGCACAAGAGTTTCAAGAAGGCGCTTCAGGGCTACGATCGCGCCGACGTCGACAAGTTTCTCGACGAAATCATTGAGACGCTGGAGGACGAAGCGCAGCAGCGGGCCGCCTTGGAGGCGGAGATCGCCGACCTCAAGGAGCGCGTGAGCCATTTCAAAGCGATCGAAGAGTCGTTGCAAAACACCTTGGTGCTGGCTCAGCGCACGGCCGACGAGGTCAAGGCGTCGGCACATAAAGAGGCCGACCTAATTCGAGAGCAGGCGCGCTTGGCCAACGAACGCGAGATCGCCGGCTACAGCGATACGATCTCCGACGTGCGACGCGAGCAGCAGCGCGCGGTTGAAGCGACCGAGAAAGCCAAGAGCGAGCTGCGCAGCCTGCTGATGACGCATCTCGCGTTGCTCGAACGGACCGAGGGCGCGGTAGGGAACGGCGCGCTCGCGGCCGCGGCGGTCCCAGCCGAAGCGATCGCGCCGGTCGAGCCTCCGCCCAAACACGACGACACCAAGCGCATCACCGTCTATTGATTGCGGTGCTGCCGGGCGACGGCATCGGCCCGGAGGTTATCGCTTGCGCTGCTGAGGTTTTGCGGTGCGTCCGGCCCGACGTCGAATGCACGGCGGCGCCGGTCGGCGCGGCGGCGCTGGCCGCGGGGCTGACCCCGCTGCCGCCGGAGACTAAAGCGCTCTGCGACGGCAGCGATGCGATCCTCTTTGGCAGCGTCGGCCTGCCGCAGTACGACGGACTTCCGCTGGTGCAACGTCCCGAGTACGCACTCTTCTTGCTGCGCCGCGACTACGAACTCTACGCGAACTTGCGGCCGGTGCGCGTCTTTCCGGGGCTCGAAGACGCCTCGTCGCTGCGGCCCGAGATCGTGCGCGGCCTCGATCTGATCGTCGTGCGCGAGCTGACCGGCGGCATCTATTACGGGCAGCCGAAGGAACAGCGAACCGTCGACGGCGTCGACGAGGCGGTCGACACGATGATCTATCGCGCGCCGGAGGTCGAACGCATCGCGCGCATCGCTTTCGACTTGGCGCGCGAGCGGCGCAAGCACCTCACCTCGGTCGACAAGCAGAACATCTTGGAGACGTCGCGTTTATGGCGGCGAGTCGTCAATGAGGTGTCGGCGGAGTATCCCGACGTGCGGCTCGAGCATCTGCTGGTGGACAACGCGGCGATGCAGCTCGTCGCGCGGCCGGGAGATTTCGACGTGATCGTTACCGAAAATATGTTCGGCGACATCCTTTCCGACGAAGCCGCGATTCTCACCGGTTCCCTCGGGACGCTCCCCAGCGCCAGCCTCGGTGCCGGGGGCGCTCCGGGGCGGCAGTTTGGGCTCTACGAGCCGATCGGCGGCACCGCGCCCGACTTGGCCGGCAAGGACGTCGCAAATCCAACGGCGGCGATTCTCTCGGCAGCCATGCTGCTGCGCCACAGCCTCGCCGACGATGCATCCGCGACGCGCATCGAGCGCGCGGTGGACCGCGCCTACGCCGACGGTTTACGCACGGCCGAGGTCGCGCGCTCGGGCGGCGCGCCGGTTTCGACGCAAACGTTCACGCAAGGGGTTCTCGCGAGGCTCTAGACCGTCGTCGATTCGTCGGCGACCTTGCGGCCGATAAAGTCGATGAAGCGCACGTGCAGCACCGCGTGCGCGTGCGGATGGGCGGCGCTCCAAGCAGCGCGCCAGCGTCGCAGCACGTTTCGCTGCATCGCGGTGACGGCATCGTCGTCCATGTCGATGTAGCTTTGCAAGTCGAGGCTGACGATCAGCGTGTTTGGCCGGCGGATGTCGAAGCCCATCACGACGCCGGAGTATTGCGTGCGCAGCGGCGCAACCGCGGCAAGCTCGGCGGCACCGGTGCGTTCCTGGGCCGCGGGCGAGCTGCACGCCGCGGCAAGCGTCGCCACGAACGCATATGCGAGGAATCGCGGGCCGGCCATCGTGCGGAAACGATTCGGCCAAGCCCGTTCGCTACCATGCGCGCATGGACGGAATAGCATGGGCGGCCAGCGCCATGGTCGCGGCGCGAACGCGCCTTGAAATCGCGACCGAGAATCTGGCCAACGTTTCGACCGACGGATTTCGCCGCATCGATGCGCGGGGTTTCCTGACCGCGCTGGGGGTCACGATCGCGCGACGGACGTCGGGCGAAGGCGGCGCGTTGCGGCATACCGGCCGCGATTTCGATCTCGCGATTCTCGGCCGCGGCGCGTTCCGCGTACGCGACTCCGCCGGTCGCGTGAGCGAGACGAGAGCCGGCGGCTTCATCCGCGAAGCCGACGGAACGTTGCACGATTGCCGGGGGCGCGTGGTACTGGGGCTTCACGGCGCGCTGCGCGTTCCATCGGGCGGCATCGTCGACGCGCGCGCGCTCGGCCTTCCGCCGGCCAGCCGCGTACGGAGCGGGTTCTTGGAAGGCCCGGCAGTCGATGCGATCGCCGAAATGATCGACGTGCTCTCCGCGGAGCGCTCGTTTGAGAGCGCGGAGAAGGCCGTCGCCGCAATCGATGCCACGCGTCAGAAGTCGGCCGACACGGCCCGCGTGAAATAAGGAGCGTACCGGCATGGATCGCGCGCTCTTTGCCGCCGCCAGCGGCATGGCGGCCCAGCAGCGTAACCTCGATACGATTGCCGATAACCTCGCCAACGCCGGCGTCGTCGGATTCAAGGGATCGGCACAGAGCTTCGCCGAGCTGATCGCGCCCGGCGGGCAGGGGTTGGGAACCGTTGCGCTCGGTTCGCGCGTGCTCTTCGCCCAGGGCAAGTTGGCCCGAAGCGGCGGTCCGTTCGATCTTGCAATCGACGGCCCCGGGTTTTTCACCGTGGTCGACGGCCGCGGGCGCAGACTTTATACGCGCGACGGAGCGTTTTCGCGCAGCGCGGACGGAACGCTGCGCAATGCTGCGGATTACCGGCTCGCGGGCATCACGATTCCTCGCGACGCGCTTACCGTAACGGTTGGCGGCGACGGAAGCGTTCGCGCGACCTTTGCCGTCGGTGCTCGCATGCTCGGCCGCATTCGTCTCGCCGAGTTTGCGGCGCCCGAGCATCTACGACCGCTCGACGGCGCGGTTTTCGCAGCGACGCCCGAGTCGGGAGGAGCAAGAGACGTCACCGCGGGTTCGCCGGACGGTCCCAAGCTGGACTTCGGGATGCTCGAAGAGTCGAACGTCACGATTATTGACGCGATGATGCAGATTCTCACCGCGCAGCGCGCGTACGAAGCCAATGCAAAAGGCGTCCAGGCGGCTGATGAGATGTTGCGCATCGCCAACAACCTCCAGCGTGGATAGCGTTAGCGCGCGCCGCGCGGGCGAGATGCTCGAGTCCATCTTGCTCGCGCCCATGCTGCGCCCGCTGATCGCGAGTAGCGGTATGCTCGGCGACTACGAGCTGGAACTGGTGGCGCAAGGGATAGCGCGTAGCGACGGCGCGGGTTTTGCCGCCTTGATCGCCTCTCGCTTGGGGAGTGCGCGATGAACGCCGTTGATCGCGACGGGCGGATCCGCAGCTTGCTGCCGATCGTGAAAAAGCTCGCGCGACGGCTCAAACGGCTGGTGCCCAGCTTCGATCTCGACGATCTCGTCGGCGACGGTTCCATCGGCCTGATCCGCGCCGTCGATTCCTTCGATCCCGGCCGGGGCCCGCAGCTTGACGACTACGCGCGGCGTCTCGTCGTCGGTGCGATGCTCAACGGAATCCGCCGTATGGATCCGGTCTCCGAACGCGCCCGCCGGATGGTGCGCGACGGCGAGAACCAGCGTTACGCCATCGCCGCCGCGCTCGGTGCGGTTCCGACGCCGAACGAGATGGAGGAGCGCTGTCCCGGATATCGCCGCGCCATTGCCGCGGTCTATTGGGGGCAGCCGCTCTCGCTCGATGCGCCGCTGCCGCTCGGCGAATCGCTGGTGAACGACTGGGGCGAGGACCCCGCGCGGATCGTGGAGCGCCGCTCCGAAAGCGCGCAGCTCGCGGCGCTTATCGCGGGCCTTCCCCGGCGCCAGCGCGAGGTCGTGCTGCTGCACTACTTCAAGGGAAACTCGTTGCGCTCTGTTGGGAGGCGTTTGGCGATTTCGGCGCAACGCGCGTCGCAACTGCATTTGAGCGCCATTGCCAAGCTAAAGCGCGAGTCTCATGCTGCGCCGTATTGAACTCGACGAAACGCCTGCCGCGCTCTCCGCGCGCCTCGAGGCGGGACGTTCCGAGGCCGTCGTTCCGGCGGTTGCCGAGGCCGAGCTCGAGACTGCGCTCCTCCCGCAGGACCATCCGCGCTGGGTAAAGGACGCGGTTGCCGTCTCCCAGCGAGCGCGGGAGCTTATCGGCAAACTGCGCCCCGTTGTCGTCCACGTCCTTTCGTTTTGGGATCATCGAATTCGTTCGATTATGGTAGGCAACCGCTGCGTTGCGATTGATGCGAGTGGTTGCTATCGCGCTTCGTAAGTTTACGAGGCGGGGCGCGAGTTTGCGCTCCCGCCGCGCGACCATCTACGCTGGATTTGGAGTCTCGTATGTTTTGCATGCGGACCTAGTGCACGTGTGCTGCGACGGCGATTGCGACCGTTGCGGCACCGACGAAGATGAAGTAGACCAAACCTTGCGCGAATATCAGAACGTCGTGGATCTCTTTGCGCTGATGCGCCATCGTGGGACCCTCCTCTGGGCCGTCCACGCCATGCTCTCACACGTTCCTGAACGCCACCGTAAGGGCGCCTGTGAGTTGCATGAATTTTACGAGCGCGACGCCTCGAAAAGATTGCGCCCAGTCATTTGGGCAGGAATCGGAAGCCCCATGAGGTTCAGCAACGTTGGCGCGACGTCGCCTAGCTTGCCGCCGTCCGCTAAGCTCCCATGCAAGCCGTTAGCGATGAGGATAAACGGCACCGGGTTGGTCGTGTGCGCGGTTAGAGGATTGTTCTGCTCGTCGAGCTTCGTTTCGGCGTTGCCGTGATCGGCGGTGACGGCCAGCAGGCCATTCTCACGAAGCGTCGCCTCGACCAGCCGCGATAAACATTCGTCGATGATTTCGACGGCCTCGATCGTCGGCTCCCACTTGCCGGTATGGCCGACCATGTCGGCATTGGCGTAGTTCATTACGATAGCGTCGTAGCGGCCGCCCTCGATCGCCTCCACGGCGGCATCGGTGATCTCTCTCGCGCGCATTGCCGGTGCGAGATCGTACGTCGCCACGGTGCGGTCCGATGGGATCAGTTCGCGGTCTTCGCCCTCGAACCGGTCCTCACGCCCACCGTTGAAGAAGTAGGTGACGTGCGCGTACTTCTCGGTTTCGGCAAGTCGCAACTGGCGTAAGCCCGCTCGTGCAAGGACTTCGCCGAACGTCTCGTGCTGCGTGCGCGGGCCAAAGAGCACCGGATTGGTGTAGTTCTCGTCGTACTTCGTCATCGTGGCAAAGTATGGATCCCGATACGTCTGGCACGCGAACGCTTCGAAGCCGCCGCTGTAATAGAGCGTCGTTCCCGCGTCGAACGCGGTCGTCAACTGGCGCGCGCGGTCGGGGCGAAAGTTGAAGAAGACGAAGGCGTCGCCATCTTCGATCGGGCGCGGCGATCCGACGACCGTCGGCAGCACGAATTCGTCGTCTTCGCCGCGCGCGTAAGCGTCGGCAACGGCGGCGAGCGCGTCGCCGGCGTGGAATTGCGCGTAACCCTCCGCCAGCAAATCGTACGCCAGCTGCGTGCGCTCCCAACGCGCGTCGCGGTCCATGGCGTAGTAGCGCCCGACTACGCTCGCGATCGTTCCGGCGCGGTCGACGGCGCCGAGTTTTGCCTCGAGCCGTTCCACATAGGCCATCGCCGAGCGCGGCGGCGTGTCGCGCCCGTCGAGAAAGCAGTGCACGGCAATCGGCACGCCGGCGGCAACCGCGGCATCGATCAGCGCAAAGAGATGGACGATCGAGCTGTGCACTTGTCCGTCGGAGAGCAGGCCCATGAGATGGAGCGTTCCGCCGGTGCGCGCTACGTGCGCAAACGCCTGCCGTAACGTTTCATTCCTGGCAAACTCTCCCGACGCGATGGCCGCGTCGATCAAGGTCACGCCTTGCGGCACGATGCGCCCGCTGCCGAGGTTCATATGGCCGACTTCGCTGTTGCCCATAACGCCCGCGGGAAGACCGACCGCTTCGCCCGACGCTTGCAGCATGGTGTGCGGGTAGCGCTCGAAAAGCGCGCGCCAATGCGGCAGGGTTGCCGCCGCGATCGCATTGCCGTGCGTCGCATCGCGGCATCCCCAGCCGTCGAGCACGCACAACACGACGGGCCTGTACGCTATGACACGGCTCGTTCAATCAGCGTGGCGAAGCCGGCGGGATCGAGCGAGGCGCCTCCGACCAGACCTCCGTTGATTTCGGAGCGTTCCACGTACGACGCGACGTTTGCCGGCGTCATGCTTCCGCCGTAGAGAATCGGCGTTGCGCCCAAGCCGTCGACCGCGCGGCGGATCACGGCCATGACCCTATTGGCCTCCTGAGGCTCGCAGTTCTGGCCGGTGCCGATCGCCCAAATCGGTTCGTAGGCGATTGCGACCTTCGCGAGGTCGGGCGTCGCCACGCCGAGCAGTGCGGCGCGCGTCTGCGAGACGACGCGTTCGTCGGTCGCGCCGGCGCCGCGCTCGTCGAGCGTCTCGCCGACGCAGACAATCGGTACCAGACCTTGCGCCAGTGCCGTATGCACCTTCAAGTTGACTTTGTGATCGGTCTCGTCACAGTAAGCGCGACGCTCCGAATGCCCGAGAATCACGTGCGAGACGCCGAGTTCGCGCAGCATCGGCGCGCTGACCTCCCCGGTAAAGGCGCCTTTGAGCTCCCAATGCATCGTCTGCGCCCCCAGGCGCACCCGCGAATCTCGCAGGCGCTCGCCGCCCAACTGCAACGAAGTAAAGGGCGGTGCGACGACGATTTCGATTTGCGCGCGAAGCGCGTCGACGCGAGGCAGGAGCGCGTCCAAGAACGCGGCGGTCTCGGCCGCGGTCTTGTGCATCTTCCAGTTGCCTGCGACGATCGTTCTAATGCTCAAGTGCGGCGACTCCGGGAAGTTGTTTTCCCTCCAGGAACTCCAGCGTCGCACCGCCGCCGGTCGAAACGTACGTCATTTTCGGGGCGAAACCCAGCAAATGCGCCGCGGCCGCGGCGTCGCCGCCGCCGACGACGCTCGTCGCCCCGCCCTCGGTCGCGCGCGCGATCGCATCGCCGACGACTTGGGTTCCTTGCCGGTACGCCGGCTTTTCGTAGACGCCCATCGGGCCGTTGAAGACGATCGTCTTGGCGGCTTCGATCACGCCGGCATACGCCTGTGCGCTCGCCGGCCCGATGTCGAGAATCATCTCTTGCCCGACGGCGGCGATTGGAACGACGTGAGCTTGGTCCTGCGCGTCCACCGAGAGCGCTACGACCGCGTCGCTGGGCAAATGCAGGCCGACGCGGCGTTCTGCGATCGCCGCAAGGATATGGCGCGCCGGCTCGAGATCGTCGTCGCGCAACGAGGTGCCGACGTTGACGCCCGACGCCGCGAGCAGCGTATTCGCCATCCCGCCCCCGAAGCAAAACGCGTCGACCAACTCGCTCAGCCGATCCAGCATGTCGATCTTATCCTTGATCTTCGCGCCGCCGACGACGCAGACGAAGGGTCTGGCGGGGTGGTCGGTCAGTCGCGAGAGTGCCGACAGTTCGGCTTGCATCAGCAGCCCCGCAGCGTTTGGAAGCAGATGCGCGATGCCTTCGGTCGAGGCGTGTGCGCGATGCGCCGTCGCAAAGGCGTCGTTTACGTAAAGATCGCCGAGCTTTGCAAGCTGTTGGGCAAACGCGGGGTCGTTGCGTTCTTCGCCCGGATGAAAGCGCACGTTTTCGAGCAGGAGCACGTCGCCGTCGTTCAGTCCGGCCACCGCGTTTTCGGCTATGGGGCCGACGCAATCGCCGGCAAAGCCGACGAGAATGCCGAGGCGATCCGCTAGCGCTCGTGCGACCGGTCGCAACGAAAGCGCCGGATCCGGTTTGCCGTCGGGGCGGCCGAGGTGTGAGAGCACGATGGTCCTGGCTTCATGCTCGTGCAGCCAGCGCAGCGTCGGCAGTGCCGCATCGATGCGTGCATGGTCCGCAATCTCACCGTCTGCCCCTAGCGGTACGTTTAAATCTTCGCGCACCAAGACGCGCCTGCCGCGAACGTCGCAGTCTTGCAGGCGTCGGAAGGCCATTACGCCGCGGCTGGAATCGTCGACCCAACCAAGGCCGTCAGCTCCGCAAGGCGACACGAATAGCCCCACTCGTTGTCGTACCAGGCGGCAATTTGGACGAGATCGCCGTTGGCGTTGCTGAGCCTCGCGTCGATGATCGAGCTTTTCGAATTCTTCTTATAATCGCTGGAGACCAGCTCTTCTTCGGTATAGGCGACGTACTTGCTCAACTCGCCCTCCGCGGCGCGGCGCAGCAAGGCGTTGAGCTGCTCCTTCGTCGTCGGGCGTTTGGTTTGCGCGACGAGGTAGATCATCGACACCGTCGGCGTTGGAACGCGCAGCGAGAAGCCGTCGAAGGTGCCTTCGACTTCCGGAATCGTCAGGTACAGCGCTTTGGCCGCGCCCGTCGAGGTTGGAATGATGTTGGTCGCGGCGTTGCGCGCGCGGCGAAGGTCTCGATGCGGTCCGTCGAGCACCACTTGATCGTTGGTGTAGGAGTGGATCGTGGTCATGAAACCCTTGACCCAGCCCAGCTCGTCGACGACAGGCTTCACGGCAGTGGCCAAGCAGTTCGTCGTGCACGACGCGTTGGAGATGATGTTGTGCTTCTGCGGATCGTAGCGGTTGTCGTTCACGCCCAGCACGATCGTGATGTCTTCGCCCTTGGCCGGCGCGGAGATCAGGACTTTTTTCGCGCCGCCGCCGTCGATATGCGCGCGCGCTTTGGCTGCATCGGTGAAGAGGCCGGTCGACTCGATCACGATTTCGACGCCCAGGTCGCGCCATGGAATTTTGCCGGGGTCGCGTTCGGCGAAGACGCGGATGCGCTGGCGGTCGATGGCAATGGTCCCGTCTGCGGCGCCGACGCTGCCGTTGTAGATGCCGTAGTTGCTGTCGTATTTAAAAAGGTGCGCGCACTCGTTTGCGTCGATGAGGTCGTTTACGGCAGCGATCTCGATTTCGGGCTGGCGCTCCAAGATCGCTTTGGTGAAGTTTCGTCCGATGCGGCCAAAGCCGTTGATTCCAATGCGCATGAGCCGCGTTTACCGGGCCGCTTTCGCGCTCCCCTGCATGCCGCGCAGGCTCTCGGCCAACTTGGTCAACGCGCCTAGGCGGCTGCTCACGGTCGGTTTGCCGATGGGCGGATTGCAGCGGCGTCCCAGCTCTGCAAGCGATTCGTCGGGATGGCGCAGGCGGAGTTCGGCGATTTCGCGCAGCGCCGGCGTGAGGCGCGACAAACCGTAGGCGTTTTGCAGAAACTCGATCACGTGCCGCTGCTGGGCACCGGCCTGGGCGCTGCGCTGCAGGTTGGCCGCCTCGGTATTCACCAGGCGGTGAATGCGATTCTTGGTCTCGCGCAGCGCGCGCACGTCCTCGAGCCGGAGAACTGCGGCGAAAGCGCCGATACGCGTCAGCAACTCCGCGATGGCGTCGAAATCCTTGAGATAGAGCACCCTGCGCCCTTTCCGGCGCGTCTCTTTTGCCGCAATACCGTTGCTGCGCAGCATCCACGTCAACCGCCGCGCGATTCCTTCATCACGGACGACGAACTCGAGATGGTAGCCGCGAGTTCCCGCGGCCAGCGAGCCGCAGGCCAGAAAGGCGGCGCGCACTTCGATCAACCGATCGCATTTGTGCACGGGTTTGGGCGGCATTTCGCGCAGCCTTTGCGGCAATCTCACCGCAAAGGTCGGTAACCGTTGCAGCCGCGTTGCGGCGCGGGCCTCGATGGGATGGAGCTTGCGCTCCGCCAACAGCGACCAGAAGAGGCGCGCGACGGCGTTGCGATGTGTGACGAACTCGCCGTCGCTGCCGCCGTACACGCAGAGTCCGGCGAGCAGCGAATCGCGGCAGTGGCGCTCCTCGGGAAGCTCGCGCGCGAGGGCGTCTTTCGTATCGGCGGAGATCACAGCCACTCCGCTTCGTCCCGGCGCGAGTCGAGAATCTCATAGAGGTCGGCCGGCTTCAGGCTCGGCAAGACTCGCAGGGGAACCTCACGCACGCGAACCGTCACGAACCTCGTGGCGTAGTGGATCTCGAGAACGTCCCCCTGCTTGACCTGGTAGCCCGGTTTGAGCGGCTTACCGTCGCGAGTGATGCGGCCGTGCTCCAGAGCCTCGTGCGCCTCGCTTCGCCGTTTTGCCAGGCGCGATACCTTCATGAACTTATCCAACCGCACGCCGGCGTGTGTTCGCCACCGAGGGGCGTAACGTTGTCACCCCTTCGAAGAGCTACGCCGTCCTTCGTCCTTCGGCGGAACCTGTCTCGGAGCGAAGTCGAAGGGCTCGGGACGGCAGGGAGTGGTTGACAGTATCGCGATATATCGGATAGTATTGGCGATATGCATAGATGGGGAGTGCGCCGGCATGGGATGCGGCGGTTAAAGCGTGGAGTTCTCAAGTTTGCCCTGCTCAAGCTGCTCGGCGAGATGCCGCGGCACGGCTACGACCTGATCCGCGAGATTCGGGAGAAGGGCTGGGCCGGGGGAGCGGGTTCGGTCTACCCGCTGCTCGCGGGGCTCGAGGCCGCGGGCTTCATCGCAGGCCGCGACGAGGAGGGGCGCCGCATCTACGAACTCACCGAGAAAGGACGAAAAATGATCGAAGAGCGTTGGGCCGACATCGGCCGCTTTTTCGAAGACGACGACGAAGAGGAAGAGGGCACGCGGGACCGGCGGGCGCAAATGCGCGATTCGGCGACTCGATTGATGCAAGCGGTTTCGCAGCTCGGCTATTCTTCCAAACCCGAAACGATCGAGCGCGTGCGCGCCCTGCTGGACAAAGCGCGCAAAGAGATTTACGAAGTGTTAGCAACAGAGTAAGGAGTTTCCAGATTGGCGCAAGCGCGAACGGCGCACCGCGGGGTCAACATTTTCGAGGAGGGCAAGCCGATGTGGCAGATCCTCCTCGTTTTTCTCGTGCCGTTGATGCTGAGCAACGTCTTGCAGTCGGCATCGCAGACGATGGCCAGCATTTGGATCGGACGGTTGATCTCCACGCAAGCGCTCGGCGCGATCTCGGCGGTCTTTCCCATAATTTTCTTGCTCTTTTCGTTCGTCTTCGGCGTGTCGAGCGGAAGCAGCGTCCTCATCGGACAGGCGTTCGGCGCTAAGGACTTTCACAAGGTCAAGAAGGTCGCCGGGACCGTCACGGGCGCGGCCCTCTATCTCGGCATCATCGTCGCGGTGCTGGGGTATTTCGGCTCGCCGACGATTCTCAAATGGCTTGCAACCCCGCCCGACATCCTCTCGCAGTCCGACGCTTACGCGCGCGTGGCTTTCCTTACGATGCCGGTCTTTTTCGTCTACTTCGTTTATGCAACGATCTTGCGCGGCACCGGCGATTCGGCCACGCCGTTCTACGCCCTTATCGTTTCGAGCGTACTGGCCATCGCGATCACGCCTCTCTTCATCGTCGGAATCTTCGGACTGCCAAAGCTCGGCGTCGTTAGCGCTGCGGTTTCGGGACTCATCGCCAACACGGCGGCCTTCGCATGGCTCCTCATCTACCTCCGCCGCAAGAACCACCCGCTGCAGTTCGACCGCGAAACGCTGGCCGACATGTGGATCGACTGGAAGATTCTCGCCGCGGTGCTGCGCATCGGGCTGCCGACCGCGCTGCAGGTGATGATGGTCTCGCTGGCCGAGATCGCGGTAATCTCGTTCGTCAACCGCTTCGGATCGAGCGCGACCGCCGCCTACGGCGCGGTCAACCAGGTCGTTGGGTACGTGCAGTTTCCGGCCATCTCGATCGGCATCGCGGCCTCGATTTTCGGCGCGCAATGCATCGGCGCTCGCCGCGAAGACAAACTCGGCAGCGTGATTCGCTCGGCCGTCGGCTTGAACTACGTCATCGGCGGCATCATCATTGCCGCCTGCTATCTCTGCGCGTGGTTCATTCTAGGCTGGTTCATTACCGACCACTCCACCCTCGTGATCGCCCACCAACTGCTAATGATCACGCTCTGGAGCTATCTCTTATTCGGGAACTCCGCCGTGCTCAGCGGCCTCATGCGTGGCAGCGGCGCCGTACTCTGGCCGACGATCAACGGAATTTTCGCCATCTGGGGCGTGGAAGTGCCGGTCGCATGGCTCTTGATGCACCGCATCGGTCTCGACGGCGTCTGGCTGGGCTACCCAGCCGCCTTCTGCGTCGCACTCGCGCTGCAGTTCACTTACTACGAATTCGTCTGGAAACGCAAAACCCACGAACGCCTCGCCTAGAGCGCTGTAGGGGTGTCCATGATTCCTGGGGAGGCTCTGCACGACGAGCGGAGCCAGGATGGCGGAGCGAGGAGGCAGGCAGCAGGAGCGTAGCCAGGATGGCGGAGCGACGAGCGGCTCCCCAGGAATCATGGACACCCCCTACAGCGCTCTAGGACCGCTTCACTTAGGCCGGCAAGCAGCCGACTATATGGTTAGACGCTTTTGGGCACGGGCGAAGGCGCGCTTTACAGTACGCTTACCAAGAAGGAGGCTCCCATGAGGCGGACGCTTGGACGCATCATATTTTCCGCGGTGCTTTGCACGGCGGGTCTTTACGCATGTTCGAACGGTTCCAACGGTTCTTCATTCGCACCGGCCGGCCCGGCCGGGAAGGCTCATAAGCCAGGAACGCAGACATTCAACTATTCCGGCGGGGAGCAGAACTTCACCGTCCCAGCCGGCGTGAAAAGCATTACCGTCACGGCGAGCGGCGCGAGCGGCGCCGGGGCGGGCGAGGGTTCTGGCTCCGGTTCAGGTTCCGGCGGATTTGCCGGCGGCACCGGAGGCATCTTGAAGGCGACCATAGCGGTCACGCCCGGAGCGTCGCTGGCGATCTTCGTCGGCGGACAAGGTGGTGGCGCGGGTTCCGGAAGCGGCTCGGGCGCCGGCGGTTTTAACGGCGGCGGCGAGGGCGGCTGTAGCTCGAGTTCGTGTGACGGCGCCGGAGGCGGGGGTGCTTCGGACGTGCGGCTGAGCGGCACCAGTCTCAAGAACCGCGTGATCGTGGCCGGCGGCGGCGCCGGTGCCGGCTCCTTTGGCGGCAGCGGCAGCGGTAGCGGCAGCGGCAGCGGGCCGATCGGCAATGGCGGGGCCGGCGGTGGAAAAGTCGGTGGCAAAGGCGGAAACGGAAGTGGCGGCAGCAGCAGCGGAAGCGGCGGCGGCGGCTTCGGTGGTTCCGGCGGCACCCAAAGTTCGGGAGGACTCGGCGGAGGCGGCGCCAGCTACGGCAGCTGCTACAACAACGGCGCCGCTGGGGCATCGGGGCAGGGCGGCGCGGGCGGCGGCGGTGCTTGCGGCTGGTCGGGCGGCGGCGGTGGCGGCGGCTATTACGGTGGTGGCGGCGGCGGAGGCGGCGGCGCCTACAGCGGCTCGTACGGCGGTGCGGGCGGCGGCGGTGGCGGCGGCTCCTCGTATGCCGAGAAGGGCGCCAAAAAAGTCACGGATCGGCAAGGTGCGGCAGCGCCGGGTAACGGCCAGGTCGTGATTACCTGGCAGTGAGACCTATTTTCTTTTCTTCGCTCGGGGCGTAACGCAGGTGCCGCTGGCGCGGCAGACGACCACCGGCGGATCGAGCAGGTCGGCGGCGCTTTCGCCGACCTCCGGTCGCGCCGCGATCACCTTGCGGGCTTCGAACTCCATGCGGCGCGAGGTCGCGCCGGACTTGACGATTCGGCCGCTGGCCTCGATGAAGTCGCCCGCGAAGACCGGCGCCAGGAACTCGACGCTATCGTAGGCGGCGAAGAGTCCCTCGTCGCCGTCCAATCGAATTAACAGCTCCGTCGCAACGTCGCCGAAGAGCGCGAGCATGCGGGCTCCGTCGACCAGATTTCCGCCGTAGTGGGCGTCGAGCGCGCTCATGCGAACGCGCAGCATGGAGTTGGGAAGCCGATCCTCTACGCCTTCGCCAGTTGCCATAGTTCCTCGAGTTCGGGCAGCGATAGATCCGAGATGCTCTTTCCGTCTTTCGTCGCGCGCTCTTCCATGAATGAAAAGCGCCTGTAGAACTTTTCGTTGGCTTCGCGCATCGCCGTCTCGGCGTCGATGCCGAGCGCGCGCGACAGGTTGACCAGCGTGAAGAAGACGTCGCCGAGTTCTTCGCGCACCCTGGGGTCGTCTTGGGCGAGGCGGCGGGCCTCGGCAAGCTCGCTCAGCTCCTCCGACAACTTCTCTAATATTCCGCCGGCGTTGGGCCAGTCGAAGCCGACGCGCGCGGCCTTCTCCTGCATCCGTTGACCGCGCTGCAACGCGCCCAGCGGCACGGGAATTCCGTCGAGGCGGCTCTTGCGCCGGCGCCCGGTTTTTTCCAGCGCTTTGAGCTTCTCCCAGTTGCGCCACTGCGCGTCAACGTCTTCGATGACCGCGTCGCCGAAGACGTGCGGATGACGGCGCACCATCTTATTCGAGAGCGCGTCCACAACGTCGGCGATGCTGAACTTTCCGACTTCCATGCCGAGCTGCGCGTGAAACAGCACCTGGAGCAGCAGGTCCCCCAGCTCCTCGCAGAGCGCGTCGAGGTGCGGCCCCTCGATCGCCTCGACCACTTCGTACGTCTCTTCGATCAGGTACGGAACCAGCGTGCGATGCGTCTGTTCGCGATCCCACGGACAGCCCAACCGCAGACGGGCCATGATCTCGACCAAATCGTCCCACGAGTAATGCGCCGACTGCGGCGGCAGCGGGACTAGCGGCATCGTGATCGAGGCGGAAAGCGTCGCGCGCGGCACGCCGGGGACGATCTGCGTGCCGACGCCGCGCGACTCCAGCTCTCGCAGCAGCGGAGGGAGGCCCGGAAAGTCGGAGAGCGGGTTTCCCAGTACGCCCAGACCGAGCGAGTCGCCCCGTCCGCCGCTGCAGAGCCGTTCGGCGAAGCGTTCGATCTCCTCGGAGCTTCCGCGGACGAAGAGCGCCGGATCGTCGACCATGTCGCGAACGATCGCGACCCCGTTGCGTTCGAGATACCCCGTCAAATCCGGCGGCGCGAGCAAGGCAACGGCCTGACCGATCGCGCGCAGGGCGTCGAGGCTGCCGATGGTTAGTAGCCCCGGGTCACCCGGGCCAAGACCCGCGATGCGAACCAGCACGCCGCCTCCTTCGCAACCGCGCGGCGGTGTCCCGGTGGGGACACCGCCGCATGCGAGATTTACGTCGAGGAAGGCGCGGGCGAACTTGCCGGCGTGGTGGCTGCCGGTGAAGCCGCTGCGCTCGGCTCGGTCGAAGCCGGGGGAGCGCTCATCGCCGACGCCGGTGTCGGCGTCGGGAAGAGACCCGCGAAGTTCGGATTGAGGATTTTGATGTCGGCCTTCTGTTGCAGACCTTGGAGGAACGGCTGAATCAACGGGGCCTCTTGCTGCTGGCGCAGCGTATCCGTGATCTGCCCAGTCGCGCTGGCGAGCGTTGCTTTCGTTCCATCAGTGCGCGCTTCGACTTGAATGATGTGGTAACCGAAGGGCGATTTCACCGGCGCGCTGATCGCATTGACCGGCTCGGAGAACGCTACCTTATCGAACGCCGGCACCATCTGGCCGCGTTTGAACGTGCCCAGGTCGCCGCCTTTGTCCTTGCTGCCGGGGTCGATTGAGTATTGCTTGGCGACGTCGGCGAAACTCTGTCCGGACTTGAGAAGCCCTTCGACCTTCTGCGCTTCGGCCAAGTTCGGCACCAATATGTGACGCGCGGTCACTTCTTCGGGCTTATCGAACGTGGCGCGATTTTTGTCGAAGTAATCCTTGACCTGGGCCGGCGTGACCTTCACCTGTGAGCCCAGCGCCTTGTCCAGGATGATCTGCTCGCGCAGCGCGGCCTTAACGTCGTCTTCGGTAAGGCCCCGCGACTTTAGCATCTGGTCCCACGAGCCGGCCGGAAAATTCTGCTTGATCTGGTCTTCGCGCGCGGCGATCTCGGTATCGCTGACCGTGATGTTATTATTCTTGGCGTATTGATCGATCAACGCGTCTTGCACCATTTGCTGCAAGACGGTGCGCGCCAGCGGCGTCCCTTCCAGCTTTGTGTTGAATGCGGATTCGCTGATCGGTTGGCCATTCACCGTCGCGACGGTACCGCCCGCTGCGCACGCCGCTAGCGACGCGCCGAAGAGAAGGGCGGCCAGGCCTACGGTGAGGCGTTGGACTTTCGACATTGTTGCTCCGTTGGGTAAAAGTGCGTAGGAAGCGGGGCCCGAAGCCCCGCATCACGGCGGGCTGGTTCGCGTGTCGCGCTCGCGTTCCTTTGATTAAGAGGCTCCTCCTAGAGCGCTTCGAGCAGCTTTCGCAGCAGCGGCATCCAGTCGGCGTTGCCCGGCAGGTCGACGAGGATGCGCCCGTCGGTGAAGCGGAAGCGGTTCTTCGTAAGGGACTGGAGCTTCGGCACGGCGGCCGGATCCAGCTCGAAACCCGACCCGACGCCGAGGGTGAGGCGGCGCTCGTCGACCACCACCCGGGTGACCCGCTTGCCTAGTGCCACGGCGCGCAACCTCGTCAGCTCGACGAGATTGGCCAGAGGCGGCGGGAAGGCCCCGAAGCGGTCGCGGACGCCGGCAGCGACCTCCTCGACCTCCTCTTGCGTGCGAGCCTTTGCCAGCTGTTGGTAGATGGCGATCTTCTGCGAGACTTGACCGACGTATTCGTTCGGAATGAACGCGTCGATCTTCACGTCGATGACGGCTTCCTGGCGCTCTTCCAGCGCGGCCGGTTCCCCGCGCCGCTGCGCGATCGCCTGGGCCAAAAGCTCGCAGTAGGTGTCGAAACCGACCGACGCAATGAAGCCGGACTGCGCCGATCCCAACAGGTTCCCGGCGCCGCGAATCTCGAGGTCGCGCATCGCGATCTGCAATCCCGATCCCAAATGCGCGAACTCGCGGATCGCCTCGAGCCGCGCCTTCGCCTCTTCGGTCAGCGCTTTGTGCCCCTGGTACAGCAGATAGCAATACGCCTGATGGTTCGAGCGACCGACGCGCCCGCGAAGCTGGTAGAGCTGCGCCAGCCCGAATCGATCGGCGTCGCTGACGATCATCGTGTTGACGTTGGGAATGTCGATCCCGTTTTCGATGATCGTCGTCGCCACGAGCACGTCGAGCTCCCCTTCGATGAATCTTTGCATCACGGGCTCGAGCTCCGACTCGCGCATTTGGCCGTGGCCGACGCCGATGCGCGCGCGAGGCGAAAGCTGCTCGAGCGCGTTGCGCACCGCGTAAATCGACTCCACTCGGTTGTGCAAGTAGTAGACTTGTCCGCCGCGGTCGAGCTCGGCGCCGATCGCGCGCTGCACTACGGCATCGCTCGCGGGCACGACGAGCGTCTTGATCGACATGCGGTTCTTCGGCGCCGTCTGAATGAGCGATAGATCGCGGACTCCCAGCAGCGACATGTGCAGGGTGCGCGGAATCGGCGTGGCGGAGAGCGTCAAGACGTCGACACTCGCGCGGTATCCTTTGAGCCGCTCTTTGTGCATGACGCCGAACCGCTGCTCTTCGTCGATAACGATCAAGCCGAGATCGGCGAAGGCAACGTCTTTCTGCAGCAGCCGGTGCGTCCCGATGACGACGTCGACCTTCCCTTGCGCGAGGTCCTGGAGAATGCGCTTCTGATCGGCCTTGGAAGTAAAGCGCGAAAGCCCTTCGACGCGCACCGGAAAGGCGCCGAAGCGGGCGCTGAAGGTGCGATAGTGCTGATCCGCCAGCAGCGTCGTCGGCACGAGCACCGCGACTTGCTTCTTGTCCGCGATCGCTTTAAAGGCCGCGCGCATCGCCACTTCGGTCTTGCCATAGCCGACGTCGCCGCAAATCAGGCGGTCCATCGGGCGTGCAGCCTCCATATCGGATTTGGCGGCGTCGAAGGCTTTCTGCTGGTCGGGCGTCGGCTCGTAGGCGAAGGCCTCCTCCATCTCGGCCTGCCACGTGGTGTCGGGACCGAAGGCGAAGCCTCGCGACATCTCGCGCTCGGCGTAGAGCTTGACGAGTTCGTCTGCAACTTTTGCCAGCGATTCGCTGACGCGCGTCTTCGTACGCGTCCAGTCGGCGCCGCCCATCTTGGAAAGCCGAGGGCTCTGCCCTTCGGCGGCCGAGTACTTGGCGATCTGATGCATCTGCGTGACCGGCACCAGCATTCGATCGCTGCCGGCATATCGCAGATCGAGATAATCTTGCGTCGCGCCAAGAATCGTCTCGGCGCGCAGGCCGAGATATTGGCCGATGCCGTGCACCGCATGGACGACATAGTCACCGACGCGCAGGTCCGCCAGGGTGACGGGCACGCCTTCCTTGACGGCCCGCATCTTGACGCGCTTGGGCGGCGCGCCGACGATCTCGCGATCTCCCAGCACCCGCAGCCGCAGGGCCGGCATCCAAAAGCCGGATTCGATCGACCCGTGATCGACCAGAACGCTTCCACGCGCCCGCCGGCCAACCTCAATTCCGGCGGCCTGAAGCAGGTCGATCGTGCGCGAGACCGCGGCGCTCACAATGAAGACGTTCTCGCCGTTTGAAATCCATTCGCGCAGCGCTTCGGTGAACAGCCCGATCTGACGATTGAAATGCTCGACCGGCCGGCACTCGAAAACGAACGATTCGATGGGCGCCGGCGCCCAACGGGTTTCGTGCTCCCCCATCTCGATCGCGCCGGGGAAGACGAGCGTGGCATGTGCCGCGACGAGCGCGCCGACCTCGTCCAGCGAAACGGGCGCGGCGGAAAGCTCGGCACGCAGCGCTTCGCCGGCATCCTCGTCGGCAAGCAGCGTATGACGCTCGCGGTTGCGCTCTTCGTCAAGGGCATTGGCGACCGCCGCGATCGTGGACGGTTCCTCCAGCACGACGATGGCTTCGGCCGGCAGATAATCAAAAATGGTCGCGCTTCCCGCCAGCGGGTCTTCCCAGGGAGTTATCGCGAGCCGGTCGATCGATTTGTGGCTGCGTTGTGATTCGATCGAAAAGCTTCGCAGCGACTCGATCGCATCGCCGAAAAACTCGATGCGCACCGGCGCGTCGGCGGTTGCGGCAAAAAGGTCGATGATGCCGCCGCGCACCGCGTACTCGCCGACCGCGCTGACGACGTCGCATCGCACGTAGCCAAGATCGAAGAGCCGCTGCTGTAAAAGTTCCCAACCGGGCTCGTCGCCGGGACGCAGTGCGAAGCGGAGCTCGTCGAAGCGGGTGCGCGCCATCAAGTGCTGGCGAACCGCGGCGATCGGCGCCAGCACGATCCGCGGCGCGCCGTCGACGAGATCGGCGAGCAAGGTCATTCGCGCGCTGCGCTCGGAGGGGCTCTCGATTGCGCCCAGCGCTTCGTCGCGCGACCGAACCAGAGCGATTCGTTCGCTGCGGTCCTCGAGGTAGTACAGCAGGTCGGCAAAGGTCCGCTCCGCCGCATCCGGAGTCGGAAGTACGACGAGCATCGAGCCGCCCAACTCCTTGTGAAGCGCCGCTACGAGCGCCGGCCGCGCCGCCGCGATCGTTTCGTGCAGCGCGTATCCGCCCGGCTTCCTTCCGGCGATACGGCGCAGCGACCGCAGCCGTTCGACGGTACTCGCAAAGGCGCGGCTCGACTCGGTCAGCTCGGCAAGAAGGTCTGTTTTGTCACGGACGATTACGGGCGCGGTCATGCGGGCCGCTCATTATAGCGCAGCCGTACGGCCAACGGAAGGACGGCGGCGAGGCCCAGCAGCACCGAGAGCGGGGGATGCGGCGTGCCAATGGCGTCGGGGATGTAGCGCAGCACCGAGGTCAGGGAGAGCAAGATCGCTCCCCTGCCGGCGGCCGTGCTCGGCGCGAGAGCGGCGAGCGCGACGAGCCACAGCCCGTACCACGGGTAGGGGTTGGGAACGAGCACCCACGCCGCCAGTCCGAGATAAATCCAGCCTTCGTCTAGCCGGCGGATCAACTGCAATATCCCGCGCCGAACGAAGAGCAACGCGACCACGCCGGCGACGCCGATGGCGACGACGGGACCCAGCGGCGCGAAGACGGCCTGGAGGGAGGCTTGCGGCGCGTAGCTGCCATGCGGAGCGAGTTGCGTCGTAACGGCGCGGATCAGCGGCCACGACAACGCGATTGCGCCGACGATTCCGCCAAGCGCGCCGACGCGCGCGCGGCGATCGGCGAACGCGAGCACGAACGCCGCCGCGATGCCGGGCGGCTTGATCAGCGACGAGAGCGCGACGATGGCTCCGCCGGCACTGACGAATCGCCGGCGGACGAGAACGAATCCCGCGAGTACCGCCGCTAGCGCGATCGCATCGTTATGCCCCTCGGCCGCGCACCAGATCGCAGCGGGGTTCAGCCCGATCGTCGCCGCGGCGCGCAATCGCGATCCGCGGTCGCCCGTAAAGGCTTCATACGCCAGCGGTATGCAGAGAAGCAGTGCCGCGCAGGCCGTGACCCGGAACGCGTCGAGCTGCGCCAGCGGACCCAGCGGCGCAAACGCCGTTACTAAGAATCGCGCTAACGCGACAAAGGCCGGTCCGTAGAGGCAAATTGGGAATGCCGTTACCCACTGAACTTGCGCGGCGCGCACCAGCGCGTCGGAGTTGTTGACCGCCGCGAGTGCGTACGGATCGAGGCCGATTCGCGCCATCTCGCCATAGGCCGCGTACGCATAGACGTCGCTCGAGAAAAGGGCCGGCGAGAACCATGCCGCCGCCAGCGCTGCGGCGGCCGCAACCCCGGCGAATCGCAACGAAACCGGCTGTGCGCGCTGCACTGCCCGCCAGTACGGGAAGCCTGCCGCGAAGATCGCCAACAAAACTCCCGCGACCAACGGAACGCCCGCGGCGCCCCAGTTGGTAACGACGGTTATCACGTGCGGAAGGCGGCGGCGGCGATGCCGAGCAGCAGAAACCACGCGCCGCCGACCTTCGGATAGAAGACGAAGTCATCGACGGTCTGATGCAGCGCCAGCGCGATGCTCGCCGCCAGCGCGGCAATCACCCATGCCGGCTGCGCGCGTAAGCGCACGACGAGCGGCTTCTCGAGGAACGCGCCGATCGATGCGCCCACCAGTGCAAGCGTCGCCGAAAGAAGGACGATCCCGCCCTCGGCGAGCGATTGCAGATACCAGCTGTTGGCGTGCGTGCGAACGCCGTAAACGCCGTACTGGGGCAGGTCGAGCTCGAAGTTGCCGGCGCCGGCGCCGAAAAACGGATGATCGCGCCACATTCGCAGGGCCGCACTCCAAAGCTCGCCGCGATTGCCGACGCCGCCCGCGTAACCGCTCGACGCAAGCGAAACGCGCAGTATCCCAGGGGTGTGCGCGTAGATCGCCCACCAAACCGCGCCGCCGGCTCCGGCGATCGCGCCCACCACAGCCGGCGCAAGCGCCGGCCACACTCGGCGCCCCGCCCAGAGCACGACGATCGCGACAACGATAAGGAGCGAGACGATGCCGGCGCGCGAGAACGTCAAGACGTCGGCAAAAACGACGAGCCCGAGAGCGATGTCGAGCAACCGAGTTCGCCGGACGAGCGTCCACGCGCCCAACGTCGCGGCCGCGATCGTGCAATAGGCCGAAAGCTGATTCGGACCTTCGAGCAGGCCGGCGATGCGCGGAACGATGGCGGCGCCGATGTAAAGCCCCGACGGCGCGCCGGCGATCTCTTGAACGAGCGCCGAGAGCGCGACCACGATGCCGGCAACGGCTGCGGCGGCGACGAGTGCGGCATCGTCGGCGTCGAGTGCGTAGCAGGCATATGCCGCGACGAAGAACGCGGCGTACTCGACCCACTTGAGGGTTTCGCGAACGACGGGGAGCGGATGCGCTGCGTCGAGCAACGACGCTGCGGTCGCTGCTATATAGACCGCCAGAGCGGCGGCAAGCAGGGGCACCGGCCGGCGGCGCGGCACGCGAAACGCGCCGGCATAGGTCGTCAGCCCCAGCAGCACGCCGAGGAGGACGCACTTCGGCAGCGTGATCGTCGTCGCCGCAACATCGTGCGCGAAGGCAATCGGCGTCGCAAGGAGCAGCGCGCAGAGCCCGTACGCGGGGCGCCGCACCGTCAGCATCGCAGCTGCAAAGAATGCGGCGACGAAGAAGATGGCGGAGAGCGGATCGAGCGGAGTCGGAACGGCGACGTAGTCGACGACCGGACGATACGTCAAGAGCGTTCGATGTCGCTGATGATGTAGAGCGGCCGTCCTTTGACTTCGTCGTAGACGCGCCCGAGATATTCGCCGAGGATCCCTAGGCTCATCAGCTGCACCCCGCCCAAAAAGAGGACGGCGACGATGGTCGAGGCCCAGCCCGGCGTGTAAAAGGCCGGCTTCAGGCTGAAGGTTTTCATGACGATGACGACCACGGCGTA
Organism: Candidatus Cybelea sp.; assembly: GCA_035308305.1. Taxonomy (GTDB): domain Bacteria; phylum Vulcanimicrobiota; class Vulcanimicrobiia; order Vulcanimicrobiales; family Vulcanimicrobiaceae; genus Cybelea. The sequence goes on from DATGGV010000056.1 coordinate 191,160, forward strand.
GACGAAGGCGATGACGCTGACCGCGAAGCCGAAGTAGGATGCAAAGCGCAGCGGGACGTCGGAAAACGAGGTGATGCCATCCATCGCAAAGCGAACCATCTTGGAGAGCGGGTACTTCGTCTCGCCGGTGTGGCGCACGTCGCGATCGTACTCGACCGCCGCCTGGTTGAAGCCGACCCAGCTTACCATGCCGCGAAGAAAGCGATGGCGTTCGGGCAGCCGCCGCACGGCCTCGACCGCGCGCCGGCTCATCAAACGAAAGTCCCCGGTATCCAGCGGGATCGCAATCTTGGTCAGGCGCTTGATAATTCGGTAGAACGCGCGCGCGGTCCAGAGTTTGAAACGGCTCTCACCCTTGCGCGTGCGACGCACCGCATACACGACATCGTAGCCCTCGCGCCACTTTTGCAAAAAGTCCGCGATCAGCTCCGGCGGATCTTGCAGGTCGCCGTCCATGAGGATCACGGCATCCCCGGTCGCGATCTCAATGCCGGCGGTCGCGGCAAGCTGATGGCCGAAGTTGCGCGAGAGATTGACCAGCACGGTTCCACCGCGGCGGTGCATTTCGTCGCGGATTGCGGCGAGCGTGCCGTCGGTACTCCCGTCGTTGACCAGCACGACTTCGTGGTCGAACTGGGCCCGTAACGGCTCGATCGCCGCCGAGACTCGCGCCAAGAGCGGAGCGACGTTTCCGGCTTCATTGTAGAGGGGAACGACGACGCTGAAGGTGGGGCGCGTTGAATCGGCCATGCGGCTGCAGTTTTCAACGCGTCGCCGTCGTTGTCACCCCGAGCGGAAAGCGCAAAGGGTCCAAGAACTAGCGTGCATGCCTAACGCCCGTTCGGCCCTAGCGATCGGGGCGGCTTTACTCTGGTTGGGGGGGTGCAGCCAGGCGGCCCATTCGGGCGCAGCCCAGCCGTCGCCGGCACCAAGGGTCCCCCCGCGGCCGGCCGCCTCGCAACGGGCCGGCGGCGTAAAAGCCGGGCAGGCCACCGCTACGCCCGCGCCAACCGCCAGCGCCCCGCCGGCCTCAACGCCGCCCCCGTCGCCGACGGTCACGCCGCCCAAGCTTACCGCCAAGGTTCGTCGCCTGCCCCCCAACGCGGCGCCGCAGATCCTCGACATCGCGATAAGCGAGACGACCGTCCATCCGGGCGACACGGTCTCGGGCAGCGTCGTCACCAGCTCCAACGTCGCCAGCGTGGAGGCGCGCATCGGGGGGTACGCGATGACCCTCGTGAAGACCGGCATGGGAAAGTTCGCGCTGACCTACACCGTCGCGCCGCTGCCGTGGTTCATTCGCGGCACGTTTATGATGCGCGTCATTGCAAAGAATACCCGCGGCGATACGGTCGAACGCTCGATACCGCTCACCGTGCGATAGCGGTCTTTCGTAAAATCGGCGCCCTTAAGGCTCTTAAATCGCCCTTAAGACGACGATTTTTATCAAGCAGTGCAAGCGCGTTCACACAGGACGCCGGAGAATGGCGAAGGAAAACTGCGCTCCGTTCACTTTTTGCGAGGACGATTTCCGTGCGTTGCATTTCGTTGCCGAACTTTTCTCTGGCGATAGCGGTATCGGTTATTCTCTGCGCGTGCGGGGGTGGCGGACGGCTCGCCTCGTCGCCCGGACTCCCGGGTGTCAGCCGGATCCGGCAGGGTGCGTCGTCGGGCAAGATCCAGCATATCGTCATCATCGTTCAAGAGAATCGCACCTTCAACAACCTGTTTTACGGCTACCCGGGCGCGAAAACGTCGACGTACGGCTACGATTCGAATAACAAGAAGATACCGCTCAAGCCGATCTCGCTCGCGACGGGCTGGGACATGCAGCACAACGGCCACGGGTTCATAACCTCGTGCAACGGCACCGGGAAGATTCCAGGCACGGACTGCCGGATGAACGGATTCGATAAAGAGACGTGCAACGCGGTAAGGTCGCCGTGTCCCAAAAGCAAGTATCTGGCGTACTCCTACGTGCCGCACGGTGAGACGGGGCCTTACTTCAGCATGGCCGCTCAGTACGTCTTGGCCGACGAAATGTACGCTTCAGACTTCGATATCAGCAGCTTTGAGTCGCATCAATACATCATCGCAGGCGTGAACCCGGAGTCTTCGGTTGACTACCCCCAGAACGGCGCTGCTTGGGGCTGCACCGGCAGCCCCGGCGACGAGATCGAGATCCTCGGCGTGGGTCGCAAGTGGGGGAAGACCGCAACGGAACGGCCGTGCTGGAACCTGACGACGCTTGGCGACGAGCTTGACGCGGCAAAGCTCTCCTGGGCGTTCTATGCCGCGCCGCTCGACGCGAGCGGGAGCGGTGGAAAGGCGTGCGGCAGCGGCAGCCGGGACGACGCTTCGGCGAATCGGCACGGCATCTGGAGTGCGTACCAGGCGATTAAACATATCTGCTACGGACCCGATTGGGACCAGGACGTCGAGCCTTTCTCTCCGCCGTCAAAATTCTTGAACGACGTCGGGAAAGGCGAACTTCGCGCCGTGACCTGGATCACGCCAACCTGCGCAAACTCTGACCACGCTGGCTGCGAATCGGCAACCGGACCCTCATGGGTCGCATCCGTCGTTAATGCCGTCGGCGAGTCGCAGTTTTGGAACTCCACCGCAATCTTCGTCTTTTGGGATGATCCGGGCGGCTGGTACGATCCCGAGCCTCCGGCCTACCTCAAGGACAGCGATTACGATAGCCTGGGATACCGCCTCCCGCTGCTGATCGTTTCACCGTACGCCAAAAAGGGGCTCGTCTCGCACACGCATTACGAGCACGGCAGCATCCTGAAGTTCGTCGAAGACCAGTTCGGTCTGGCGCGGCTCTCCGCCAGCGACACGCGTGCCAACTCGCCGGCCGATGCCTTCGATTTCAACCAGTCGCCGCGGAAGTTCGTTCCGATCAAGGCCAAGTATAAGGGGGACTATTTCATGAACCGTCCGCTCGACACGCGTCCGCCGGATGACGACTAGCATGGTCGTGAGAAAATTTCCGCTCGCGATTGCGGCGACGGCATTGCTCCTTTGCGCTTGCAAGGGCGGAGAATCTTCAGCGCCCGGCGTGCCGCTGGTCGACCGGCAGCCGGGCCGAACGGTGACCCAGCCACTCGCGGGCCCAAAAAAAATTCAGCATGTCATTATCATCATTCAAGAGAATCGCAGTTTCAACAATCTCTTTTACGGCTTCCCCGGCGCGAAGACCGTGACGTACGGCCTCGACTCGAAGGGTGAGAAGGTCACGCTCAAGCCGATCTCCCTTGCGACGACGTGGGACGTCTTTCACAGCGCCGAGGCGTTTTTTATGGCGTGCAACGCTACCCCAAAGATTCCCGGGAAGCATTGCCTGATGAACGGCTTCGACAAGATCGGCTGGACTTGCGGCCACGCGTTGCAGCCGCCTTGTCCCAAAGGCGTTAAGTATCCGCCGTACTCGTACGTCCCTCACAGCGAGACGGCGCCGTATTTTTCGATGGCCAAGCAGTACGTCTTGGCCGATCAGATGTATGCGTCGAACTTCGACGTCAGCAGCTTCGTCTCACATCAGTACATCATCGCGGGTCAGGCCAGCCATACCGTCAACTATCCCGACAACTTCTGGGGATGCCCCGGCGGTTCGACCGATAAAGCCTACACAGTAAACGAACAACGCGAAGTTAGCTCTGCGCCCGACCGGGTGGTGTGCTTCGATAATAAAACGCTCGGGGACGAGCTCGACGACGCCAAGCTGCCTTGGGCGTTCTACACGTACCCAGTCGGAACGGGACCCGACCCCTGCGACGGCGACATGGGTGCCGACTCAATGCCGGCCACGCCCACGTACCAGGAGAGCAACGGCATTTGGAGCGCCTACCAGGCGATTCACCATGTCTGTTATGGATCTGACTGGAAGAAAGACGTGATCACCGATGCGACGCAGTTCCTCACCGACGTGCCCAACGGCAAACTCGCGACGGTGACGTGGATCACGCCGACCTGCAAGAACTCGGACCACGCGACGTGTGACGGGAATACCGGCCCCTCGTGGGTCGCGTCGCTCGTCAACGCGGTCGGCGAATCGAAGTTCTGGTCCACCAGCGCGATCTTCGTCTTTTGGGACGACCCCGGTCTCTGGTACGATCCGGAGCCTCCCGCCTATGTCGATTATGACGGTTTAGGGTTTCGCGTCCCGCTGATCATCATTTCGCCGTACGCCAAGAAGGGCTACGTCTCGCACACGCATTACGAGCACGGCAGCATCCTGAGGTTCGTCGAAGACGAGTTCGATCTGGGAAGGCTGGCCCCCAGCGACAAGCGCGCCAACTCGCCCGACGACGCCTTCGATTTTAACCAGTCACCGCGCAAATTCGTAGAGATTCGGGCCCCCTACGACAAAAACTACTTCCTGCATCAGCCGCCCGACCCCCGGCCGCCGGATACGGACTGAGTTAAGGAACAAATGTCAAAAGCCAAAGCTCCGGCGGCTGCAAACATTAACATTTCGTCAACGTGCCTTAACTATTTCTCCCATTTCCAGGATGCACTCCCGATTTACCATCCCCTACCATCGACTTGGATGAAGCCGGCGCAGTACCGCCTCGTTCGTTGCTATTGGGAGTACCGTCTTGTTTAAAGGCTTTTCTCACTTGGCCGCACCCGTATGACGGACGGCACATCCAACGGATCGACAAACGGTGCATCCAACGGCGCCCACAACGGTTCGCACAACGGCGCGTCGAACGGTGCGCTCCACCGGCTGAGTATCGTCGGATCGGTGCCTCCACATCACCCCAACGGTCAACGGCGAGTCGCGATCGTCGGGACCGGCTACGTGGGGCTGGTCACCGGGACGTGCTTAGCCGAGTTCGGAAACTCGGTCGTTTGCCTGGATAACGATCCCTCAAAGATCGCGACGCTTCGGCGCGGGGAGCTCCCCTTCTTCGAGCCGCAGTTGCTCGAGATGATGGTCGGTAACCATCACGCCGGCCGGCTCGCTTTCTCCGAGGACGTCGAAGGCGGAGTGCGCGATGCGGCGATCGTCTACATCGCGGTCGGGACGCCGCTGCGCCACGACGACGGCGTCGATCTGTCGGCAATCTGGGAAGTTGCCGCGACGATCGGGCGCCAGCTGAACGCGCCGAAGATCGTCGTCGTGAAATCGACGGTGCCCGTCGAAACCAGCGAGATGGTCGCAGCCATGATTGCCGAGAACGCGGTTCGGCCACACCGCGTCGACGTCGTGAGCAATCCGGAGTTTCTGCGCGAAGGCTCGGCGGTCGCGGACTTCATGCATCCCAGCCGCATCGTAATCGGGACCACCAGCCCGCACGCCGAGGCCGTCATGCGCGAATTGTACGCGCCCCTCGATGCGCCGTTCGTCGTTACCGACGGCCGAACGAGCGAGATGATCAAGTACGCGGCGAATGCGTTTTTGGCGACCAAAGTTTCGTTCATGAACGAGATCGCGAATATCTGCGAGCTCGTCGACGTCGACGTCAGGGCGGTCGGCAGCGGCATCGGTTACGATCACCGCATCGGCAGTCACTTCATGAGCCCCGGAATCGGGTACGGCGGCTCCTGTTTCCCCAAAGACGTGCTCGCACTCGAGAGAATGGCTCACGGCCGCGGTTACGATGCGGTGCTTTTGCGTTCGGTCGAAACCGTCAACCGCGCCCAAGTCGCGCGCGTTCTTGCCAAGATCGCCAAGGCGCTCGGCGGTTCGATCGAAGGCAAGACCGTCTGCGTTCTCGGGCTCGCGTTTAAGCCAAATACCTCCGACGTGCGCGAGGCACCCGGACTCCACCTGATCGATATGTTCCTTCGTTTCGGCGCGACGGTCACCGCGCACGACCCGATTCCGATCACGGTCGAGGGCGCTCGGGCGAAAACCGGCGACGACGTTCGGTATTGCTCGCAAATGTACGAGGCCATCAATGGCTGCGACGTTCTTCTGCTCGCGACCGAATGGGACGAGTATAAGAGCCTCAACTTCAGGATGGTGCGTAAGCTGATGCGGGGGAACGTCGTGTTCGACGGGCGCAACATCTTCGACGCCGACGAGGTCGTGATGGAAGGGCTGAGGTACGTCGGCGTCGGCCGCGCGAAAGAGCCCGCTCTGGAGTTCGCCTACCAAGAAGCAGTCGGCGAGCTCAGGCTTTCGTAGCCTTTGAGGGTCGTGCTGTGCGGAGCCGCGGGCTTCCTCGGATCGCATCTCGCCGCGGCCAGTAGCCATCCGCACTTCAGATTCATCGAGGCCGACGTTTCGCTCCCTTGGACGTGGGCGCGCGACCTCGAGAAGCCCGATCTCATCGCGCACTTCGCCTCGCCCGCGAGCCCAGTCGATTACGGCCGGGAACCCCTCGCCACGATGGCCGTCAACGCGCTGGGCGCGATCCACGGCGTCGAGTTGGCGCGGGCTACCGGAGCCGGGCTGCTCTTCGCTTCGACGTCCGAAGTTTACGGCGACCCGCTGGAACACCCCCAGCCCGAGACGTACTGGGCCAACGTCAATCCCGTCGGCGAGCGGGCCTGTTACGACGAATCGAAACGCATACGTGACTTCGGCAGTTCGCAAGCTCGGAATCGATGCTGCGATCGTTCGAATCTTTAACACCTACGGACCGCGCATGCAGCCGGGGGACGGACGCGTGACCCCAAACTTTTGCATGGCGGCGCTGCGGGGCGAACCTCTCGTGGTGTACGGCGACGGCCGGCAAACGCGAAGCTTTTGCTATATAACGGACCTCATCGAGGGAGTGGTCCGGCTCGCAAAAAGGGAAGCGCGCGGCGCCGCGGTCGTCAACATCGGCAATCCCAAAGAATTTACGATCGTCGATTTGGCTCAAATGATCTCGCAGATCGCAGGCGTCCCTCTCAAGGTCGTCAATGCGGATTTGCCGCCCGACGATCCGGCGCGCCGCAGGCCGGCCATCGGCCTTGCGCGCTCGCTCTTGGGCTGGGAGCCCAAGGTCGCGCTTCGCGACGGGCTGGCGCTTACGCTCGAATACTTTCGAGCGGCGCCCGGTGTAAGCGAGGTTCCAGCCTCCAGGATTTAACCCCCCAATCCTGGCAACAGCAGAGCGATGGTCCACCCGGTCGAACATTCTTTTGTACTATTCTTAGTCGTGCTGTTCGTGCTTTCACAAGTGCTGTACGCGCTGACGTTTCTCGCGGACGTGTACTTCCTGAGCCTCCCGGTGGACTGGGTCGACATGGACGAACCCATCGTGGAGCCCGAGGCTGAGTGGCCCTATATCGTGCTCTTTTATCCGGTTCTGCGAGAGCTCGAAGCAACGATGCGTACGACGCTCGTGTCGCTCTCGAAGTTGGACTATCCCGCGCAACGTTGCCGCGTCGTTGCGATACCGAATAGCAGCGACACGGAAACGGTCGCAAGCCTTTTGCGGCTTGCCTCGGAGTTCGCGTTCTTGGAAATCTTGGAGGTCCCGCCGACCAGCGATCCGAGATGGCAGGTCGTTTGGGACTCTTGGGACGCCAATCCAAAAGCGTATTGGTGGCACCAGGGGAAGCGGGCGCGTGAAAAGGACCTGCCCCCAAAGAAGACACGCCAGCTGATCTACGGATTGTACCACGCGGCCAGGACGCTCGAGCACGAGCGAAACCTCGTCATCAACTATATCGACGCCGACAGCTGCCCGCCCGTCGATCACTTCAAGGGCGCCGCCATCGGCCTCAAACATTACGACGTCGTTCAGGCCCTCAACGTAGTTGGGAATCTCAACGCTACGCTGCCGACCTCGTGGCACGCCTTCGACCACATGGCCTGGGACGGCTACAAGTATCCACACCTCTCGGCGCACGGGCGCCAGCCGTACTGGGTGTTGGGCAAGGGCCTTTTCTACAGGGTCTCCGACCTCATCGCGTTGGGCGGCTTTCATCCTTGGATCACGATCGAAGACCCGGAAATCGGATTGCGGTACTGGGCAAACGGGTTACGGCTGGGGATCCTTGCGAGCTCGCTGATCGAAGAAGTGCCCAAGACGTGGCGGCAAGGCATAACCCAGCGAAAGCGATGGGTATGCGGCTTCTTTCAGTCGCTCGGCCGGCCTTTGGGCTATCTCGGTCTCTCCCCGTGGCAGCGCTTCAAATGTTGGCTGATTTTCTTTCCCTGCCTATCGCTCTGGGTCAATACCATTGGGTTGCCGCTCGGAGTCTGGGCGTTCTGGATGTACCTGGCGCAAACTCACGTCGTGCCGATCTGGACGCTCTGGCTCGCGGCGCTGAACCTCACGCTATTTCTATGGTCGCTGTCGCAGCTCTACGCCAATACGTGGCGGCGAACCGGACTGGTTTTTACTCGATGGCGCGACCGCGCGTGGTATATGCTGAGAATCAATCCTTTGTCCGCCATGATCTGGTGGTTCCTCTGGATCGTGCCGCTCGTGATCGGTTTTCGCATGTACCTTCTGGACGAGGGATTAGCCTGGCAGCGGACCGAGAAAATCGACGCCAACAAACTGCTCATCCGCAAGAAATTCAAAGAAAGCGAGAAGTCGGACCTTGATTAAACGCGTCCTCGTCACCGGCGGGGCCGGATTCATCGGCTCTCATCTCGTCGATGTGCTCTTAGCCCGCGGCCATGAGGTTACGGTACTCGACACGCTGTTGCCTCAGGTGCACGCCGACGGAGAAATCGACGAGAACGGCTGGCCCGTCTACCTTGACCGGAGAGCGAAACGGATTAGAGGCGACGTCGCGGACGATGGCGTCTTTGAAGAGAGTCTTCGAGGGGTGACGCATTTGGTTCATCTGGCAGCCTCGGTCGGCGTCGGCCAGAGCATGACCAACATCGTCGATTACACCCGCAACAACGTGATGACCGCCGCTACTATGCTGGAGGCTCTTTCGCGGCGGCCGCATACGGTGCAGCGGGTGGTCGTCGCTTCGTCGATGTCCACCTACGGCGAAGGCGCATACCTAGTGCCTTCAACCGGAGACGTGGTGGCACCGCGGCCCCGCGGGCACGAGCAGCTCGCGGCGCGCCGCTGGGAGCTGTCGGTCGATGGCGAAGACCTGACTCCGGTCGCGACGACCGAGGAAAAGCCGCTGCGGCCTGCGTCGATCTATGCCGTCAACAAGCGGGATCACGAAGAAATGTTTCTTGCGGTGGGCCAGGCGCTTCAAATCCCGACGGTGGCTTTGCGCTTGTTCAACGCGTACGGCTCCCGTCAGGCGCTCAGCAACCCGTATACCGGCGTTGCGGCGATTTTCATCTCTCGGCTTCTCAACGATCAACCGCCCTTGGTCTTCGAAGACGGGCAACAGAAGCGCGATTTCGTGCACGTCGGCGACGTGGCCGATGCCTTCGCGACGGTGCTGGAGAGCGAGTTGGCCGTGTGGGACGTCTTCAACGTCGGCAGCGGATCGCCGATCGCCATTGCCGAGATGGCGAGCACGCTGGCTCGCATGCTCGAAAAGAGCATCGCCCCGGATTATCTCGGCAAGTACCGCGTAGGCGACGTTCGTCACTGCTTTGCGGATATTTCGAAGATTGAGAGAACCTTCGGCGTGCGGCCGCGGCGGTCGTTCGACGAGGGCATGCAAGAACTCATCTCGTGGGTTTCGCAGGCGAAGGCGCCGGTGGACCGCAGCCGGGCGAGCATGGCGGAACTCGAAAGACGGCGACTTCTCGTCTAGGATCCAAGTGAAAGGACCAATCACAGTGTCACGAGCAATCTCGGCTGCGGCCATCGGCCTCTTCTTGCTGACGGAGCCCGTCGCGGTCCGTGCGGATAGCGTTGAGGTGTTTGCCGGGGCGCAAGCGGATTTTGCGAACTACGTCTTCGCCGGCGCGAGTATCGCGTTGCCCGGCCAGAGTATCGGTAACGGATTGGCAATTCGAGGTTACGTCGATACCGGCGGCTACGACTATATGCGCCACGACCTCGGCCTAGTGCGGGCGAACTTCACCGGAGAAGAGTTGGACGCGGTCTACGGGGTTACGCTCAAGCACGTTTGGAACGACCTCGGAGTCGGCGTCAATGCCACCTATACGGGCCTGTCGCCGTACGATCCTAAGAACTTTCTGGGAGGTCATCAAACGGAGCTTCGGGTGAGTTTGGACGGCGGAACGGCGGGTGGACCCTGGCGCGCAGATTGGCTGGGCTACTATGGCACCCGACTCTACGACTACGATTGGTCCATCGACGTCACGCGCGCCGTCGCGTCGAACTGGCGACTCGGCGCCGCGTACGCCTTCGAAGGAAATCCCAGCTATCATCTCAATCAGGTCGGCCCGTTTGCCGGCGTGAGTTTTGGTCCGCGCTCGGAGCTGCAGCTCACCGCCGGCGAAGCCTGGCAGTCGGGATTCAATCCACGGGCCTACGGCGGCGCGACCTTTTTCCGGCGTTTCTGAGCCCTCGGCTTGATGTACCACAGCGCGTCTCGAATCGCAAAGTACATCGGCTTGGCGCGCATCGACGAATCCAGCGGCAACCCGCGATTGAAGCCTGGCCCGCTCCCGTCGGTCCAGGCGCCCGCAAACCGCGCGTAATCGTCCTTCGTTACCTCGAGCCAGGAGTGCAGGTCGCTCAGACCCCACGTCGTTACTCCGGTGACGGCCCGCTCGGCAAGGACGACATCGAGGTAGCGCCGCACTTCGTCGGCGACTTGGCGGTCGCGTTCGGCCGCCGTCGCCACGTAGTCGGCTTCCTTGACGTCCAGCTCCGTCACGACGATGGCGAGACCCATCGCGGCAACCTCTCGGAGGAACCGCGCGACGGCGGATTGCGAGATGTGGCCTTTGCGCAGATCGAGGTGCGCCTGCACGCCGAGTCCGTCGAGCGGGGCGCCGGTACGTTTCAGCCGCTCGAGCAGCTTGAGCAAGGAGGAGCGCCGATCCCGCTCTTCGGGAAGGTCGTACTCGAGCCCGTATTCGTTGATGATCAGGCGTGCTTTGGGGGCAAAGGTGCGCGCTTGGGTCAGCGCGCGGCCGATATAATCCGGCCCGAATACCTCGAGAAAGATGTTCTCGCGCAGACCATCGATGCGCTGACCGGGCTCGATCGGCTCGTTGACGACCTCCCACATCCCGATGACGTCGCCGTATCTGGGGATCACCGAACCAAAATACCTGGCGATCAGATTCCAATCTTGATTCTCGCGAAGCATCTCTACGGCCCACTCCGGCACGCCGAGATGCCATAGGAGCGTGTGGCCGCGAACGTCCTTGCCGTTCGCGATCGCGAAAGCCGTCAGGTCGTCGATCTTGGCGAACGAAAGCTGACCGTATGCCGGTTCGATCGCATTCCAGTTCATTTCGAACTCCGGCACGAGCTGCGCGCACTCGCGAATTACCGCAGCGCGCAGATTCGGCTCCGTGTTGAGGTCGCCAACCCTAACGGCCGATCCAAAAAAGCGTCCCCAGCGTGCGGCCGCCATCGCGAGGCCTTCGTCGCCTGCAACGCCCGGCTTCGCGCTTAGAGCGCAAGCCGCGCCGGCGCAGAGCATTGCGGCAATCGCGTTTCCGCGACTAATCTCGATCCCGTTCCCCCGTCGCATTTTTATCGAATCTGTATTTGAGCATTGCTCGTCGCGGCAACGCCGGCGGTGTTTCGCGCGATGATTTGCATGACGAGATTATGGCCCATGAAGAACGGGAGCTGTGGAACGGCGTAAGCGCCTTCAAAGTGCCCCACATCGGTTTTGGGCAGATTGAAGCCGTAGCCGCCGACGCGAACTTCGACGCTGGCGACGTTCGATGACGTCAACACGGTGACGGAAAGCATCTCTCCGGCCTTTGGCGTGGTCGAGCTCAGGCCAACCCAAAGAATCTGCGGTGCCGCGTCGGGCGGCAGCATCAGAATCGTCGGCGTCGGTGCGGGCGACGGCGTTTGCGAAGGTATCGCCGAAACGCTCGGAAGCGGCGAAGGAACCTGCGCGGGAGTCTGCGCACCGGCGACGGCGGCCAACGAGCAGGCGGCGAGCAGTCCCAGGGCCGTGGGCGCAAAAATTCGGTGAGCCGGCATTCAATTCCAATCTTACCGGGCGCAAAGCCGATCGGTTTCACGTCTCGCGCGGCATTCGCCGCCGCGCAAACGTGGCTTACGTTGCGGCGAGGGCCCAACCTTCGCGCGAACTTCTGACGAAGATTTGTTCGGTAAGGTTTAGTTCCAGCCCAAGACGATGATGCCGTCGCCTTTGGCTTTCCAACCCGTCCACATGTGCGACTTGGTCGCCGTGGACTCGACGTACGAAGATCCGCCACCGCCGCCCCCGCCGTTCCCAGCGGACCGGCAACCGTAGTAAGGGATCACGATGCCGGCGCCACCACCGCCGCCGCCGTAATACCCGCCGCCGCCGCCGCCACCGCCGCCGGCCTGAGAGCATGACGAATAACGGGCGCTTCCGCCGGCGCCGCCCGTACCCAGCGCTCCATCCCCGCCGGATTTGGCTTTTTTCGACGTAGTGCACTCACCACCGGCACCCCCCGTACCGCCGGCGCTTTGCGTGCCACCCAAGCCCCCGTGGCCATGATTGCAGTAGCTGCCGCCCCCGTCGCCTCCCGGTTCCCCACTTAAACCGCCGCCGTTGCCTCCATAACCATAGCCGTAAGCGTCGACTGCTAGGCCCGCGCCGCCGCCGCCGGCCGCGACAATAATGCGGTCGCCGAGCGCGCTGCCCCCGACGCGCACGTCCGAGGCGCCGCCACCTGAGTTGCCCTTGTACTTCGATGAACCACCTGGGCCACCGGCGCCGCCACCGTTGAAGCCGCCCTTCTTGCCGGATCCGCCGACGAAGACGTACAGCGTTTCACCGGGCTTAACCGGGATGACCGCGCGCACTCGGCCCGGGAATCCTGGCGGGTCCTCGCTGGGATATCTGCTGGTACCCGCGCCTTGGCCGCCACGAGCGTCAACGCTCAGTTGGGTGACGCCGGAAGGAACGACGAACGTCTGCGAGCCGCCGCTGTAAAGAAATGTTTTGGTGTGATCGAGCTTTGCCGGCGCATCACTCGTTGTATCGCCTGCGTTCGGCAGCGAAGAAGACGCGGCGCACGCCGATAACAACGTCGCAGCAACTCCGGCGGTCAAAGCGCACCGGGTGAGATTTAAGAATCGCATGGCTACGTCAGCTCCAACTTATAATAACGCGACCGTCGCCGGTCTCTCTCCAGCCGGTCCACATCATGGACTTGATTGCACTCGGCTCGACGTAGGACGATCCGCCACCGCCGCCGCCACTGTTGCCTTTGCCAGGAGCGCCGGCACCGCCGCCACCGCCATAATAACCGCCGCCGCCTCCGGCACCGCCAAGCCCATCAGTAGTGTTGCCGTCGCCGCCGTTACCGCCAGAGCCCAGTTTCCCGTTGCCGCCGCTTCCGCCGCCTCCCCTTTTGCCTTGCGTTCCGCCGGCTCCGCCTTTGCTTTGCGTTGCGCCGCCGCCGCCCTCCGACCCATAGCCGCCGCCGGCACCGCCGGTCAACCCTCCTCCGCTGCCGCCGAAGCTATTGCAATAAATATTGCAATCGCCCGCGCCGCCGCCGCCGGCCGCAACGACGATCCGATCTTTGAGCGCATCGCCGTCGCTTCGAACGTCCGACGCGCCGCCCCCGGCGTTTCCTTGGTGATACGCTCCTCCTGCGGCACCCCCGCCATTGAACCCGTCGTGTTCACCCGAGCCGCCGACGAAAACGTACAGTTTCTGCCCGGGACGCACCGGAATGACGGCATACACTCGGCCCGGAAGACCGGGGACGTCGTAGTCGCCCGAGCCGCCGGACGCGGCTCCACCGCCGGTACCTCCGCGGGCGATAACCGTAAGACGATGCACGCCCGCTGGCACGATGAACGCTTGTTCACTGCCGGTGTAATCAAATACTTGGTGGTGCCCAGCCGTCGCGCTCGTCGCGCCCCCGGGAGCAATCACTGGCATCGTGGATCTGCCGCAACCCGATAGCAGCGTGGCTGCGATGCTAATGATAGGTCCAAGCAAAACCCGAGTCTTCACGCGCACGCGCCTCCGAACATGAAATGAGTTGCGTCGGGACATTTCCCTGATGAGGACGTTGCACCCTCGGAGCTTGCTCGAGAACCACGACGCGGTCGCGATCGAGGCCCAAGTGCGCAAAGATTTCATCTTCACTTAAATCGGCGGCTTGTTCCCGGGCGGCTGCGGGGGCGGCAGATTCGGCGGCAGATTCGGGAACGGTGCGGGATTGTAGGGCGTCGGCATGATTTGCGGCTGCTGCTGATTGATGCTGCCCGGCACCTGGTCTTGCCATGCGTAAACGGTATCGCTCACCGTCCGCACGTCCGCATCGGGCACGACGAACTTGCGCGGCTTGCGCGAGAGACCGTTTTGCGCGATCTCCTCCGACTGGAGCGATCCACGGTCGTAGAGGTAGTTGAAGATCGTGCCCGACGGATACCGGCGCGTGATCTCATAGTGCAGGGCGTCGATGCGGTCCATCGGGATCGCTTGTGCGTTCCAGGCGCTTTGATCGGTCGAGATATACACGCTCGACGTAAGCGGTGTCGTGGGTGGGACCTGCACGATAAACGTCACGAGCACCGGTTTGCCCGAGTAACTGACGCCGGCCGGCAGGCCGCCGCCGGGGGCCGGGGTCGCGAGATTCTGATACGCAAGCAGATCGGGATTTGGGGCCGGCGACGACGCTGCGACCGCGAAGCGCATCACGTCGGCGAAGTTCCCTTCGGGCGGCAACGCGGCTCGCGAGAGATCGAGTTCGGTCACGGTGCCGGTGGCGTCAAAAGTGGCGCGGGCCCAGATCCGCGGCGCCGGAGAGAGCTTCGTTGCGGCGCCGGTCTTTGCGTCGCGTATCACGACGCCGGGCGCGACCCGGAAACCGTCGCCGGTCGTGAAGAAGACGAACCCGTCCTGATAGGCGAGCAGCTGTCCGGTGACGACGATGGAAGGATCCGCCGCAACCAGCGCCACGGCCAGCACCAGCGAGAATACCGTTGTCGAAGGACGCATCATATCGGCAGCAGCTGGATCACGAAGTTCTGCTGCCAATATTGCGCCCGGTAGGGATTGCCATACCAATAGAGCGTGCGCGAGATATCGGCAAGCGTGTGCGGTAAGATCTTGAAACGGACGTCGGCGGTCGCGTCGTACGGCGGCTGTCCCAGCCACCACGAATAGAGCGGCTGGCCCAGAATGTTGTTCGCGGGAAAGGCGAAGAGACCCGGCACCGGAATTGGAAAATCCTCGTGATGCCGAACGAGCAGCGAGAAGTTGAAATCCGGCGAAGGCACGTCGTTGAATCCGAAGCTGGTCGTGCGCAACGTCGCGACGCCGCGAAACGACGTAAAACTATCGGGGCAATACGTCGTGCCGGGGCCGGTGCATTGTTCGTAGCCGCCGTTGATGTAGTGGTCGCCGATGTTTTGAATCTCATAGCCGGCGTACATGTGGAGCGATCGCGAGGGCTGGCGGCTGATCGTCAGGGTCGTGTTCGTGTTGTCGATGTAGTGCGGCAGTGAGTTCCACTGGCGCTGCTTGTTTAAAGAAGCGTTGAAGTAGTATTGCTGATACGGGCTGTCGGGGTGGTTGAGCTTGAGCGACGGCGTGAAGAGGTTGAACCCCAGAACCGTGTTGTAGATCGTCGTGTAGGTCGGGCAAAAGTATTGGAGGTTACCCTTGGTCGGAGGCTGGTAGGCACAGAGGGCGCCGTACGACTGCAATCCGGGCACCTGAACGGGCGGATACTGGGGGTACTGGGCGAAGCCGTTGAGGTATTGCTGCGATCCCACCGTGTCGTGCGCGAAGCCATACCCTTCGTAGATGTTTTCGTAGAGCGGAAGATTGGCGATTTTGTTTTGGAAGCTGTTGGCCGTTATCTGGGCGAAGCTGGGGTGCGACAGGTTTCCGCCGATCGCCTTGGGTTCCTCGAGGGAGCCGGGTCCCAGGACATTGTAGTTGACCAGCTGCGACGTTGCCGTCACGTACGAATGCGGAAAGGCGTACGTTGCGTTGATCCACGTCGTCTGTTGCGCGGCGCGCGGCTCCTGCAGATAGTTCTGCTGCGCGTAGTATTGCGTGAAGCTCTGAATTTGGAAGCGGCTGCCGAGCTTTTCGTACAGCATGGCATTCCACCATTTCTCCGCGCGCGTCGCGGGATTCACCGACAGGATCGCGTATTCGTGATCGCCTACGAAATGCTGTTCCACGGACCCATACACCTTATATGTCGGATCATACCGCAAATGGAGCGCGGTCAATGCATTCGGGCTGCCGGCTACTTGCCACGTGATGTCCGCCGTCGCGCCGGAGAGCGAGTTTTGCGCGAGGTATTGGTTGGAGGAGAAGCTGATCACGTTGCTTCCAAGCGGGATGCCGACACCCCCGACGTACGCCACGGCTCCGATGAAGCGCACGTAGCTTTTGGTCCCGACGACGGCGCCCGTGCCGGTCATGTCGGGCTTGGTCGTGATCGGTGGAAAGTAGAAGGCGTCGTCGGGCATCACGCGTCCCTTTGCGGGGTGCACCAGGTCGCCGTTGAGAAAGGTCCACCGGTCGGGTACGCTCGTAACCGGGACGAAGTAAATTCGCTTGAAATCGAGGAAATCGGAGATTGCCGCGCCGCTGACCGTGCCGCTGGCATCGTGAACCGTCACGTGTCCTGCCACGAGAAACCGGTTGAGCTTGAGGTCCATGGAGAACGCGTCGCCCGTCACGGTGAAACCGTCGCTCGTCCGCAAGCGTACGTTGCCGTCGGCTTCGAGCAAGAAACGGTCGTAATAGAAGTTGATCGACTTTGCGTTCAGATAGAGCAGTGTCGTCGGCGTGGTCTGCGCGCGCGCGGCTGCGCTTGCGAGAATAAGCATCAGCATCGAGATCGCCGCCGATAATGCTATTCGTGGCACAGCCGCAAGCGTTTCGACGGCCGCAACGCGTGTCTTTCAAGGCCCTGGAGCGCGGAAAGGCCGGGAGGCGGATTAAAGTCTGATGAAGCGTGTGGTCGCAATCGTGATTGATTCCGGCGGCGTCGGCGCAATTGATGACGCCGGCACGTACGGCGATGCACCGGGGGCAAACACGCTCGGCAACGTCGCGCGAGGGCTCGGTACGCTGCATCTGCCGCACCTCGAACGTTTAGGTCTCGGGCTTCTGACGCCCATTTCGGGTGTCGCCGCGGTATCGGGTCCGCGGGCGCGAGTCGCGCGCCTGCGCGAGCGAAGCCGTGGCAAAGATACGATCACCGGCCATTGGGAGATGATGGGAATCACTACGGCCGTGCCCTTTCCGACGTATCCGAACGGTTTCCCGGACGACGTGGTCGAGGCGTTTGCGCGGATTACCGGCAAGCTGCCGCTCGGAAACATCCCGGCCTCGGGGACCGAGATCATCGAAGAACTCGGCGGGACCCACATGGCGTCCGGCCGGCCCATCCTCTATACGTCGGCGGACTCCGTCTTCCAAATCGCGGCACACGAGGAGGTGGTGCCGCTCGGGCTGCTCTACGAGTGGAGCGAGAAGGCGCGCGAGATGCTGCGGCCCCCCCACAACGTCAACCGGGTCATCGCCAGGCCTTTCGTGGGGAAACCGGGGGCTTTCAGGCGGACGCCGAATCGGCGAGACTATGCGGTCGAGCCGCCCCCTAATCTGCTTGACCAACTCAGAACGGGGTATATCGAGGTGCACGCGGTCGGTAAGATATGCGATATCTACTGCGGTCGGTCAATTACGTCAACGGTGCGCGCCGTCGACAACGGCGATGCAATGGAGAAGACGTTCGAATTGCTGAACCGGGTCGATCACGGCTTCATCTTCACGAATCTCAACGATTTTGATTCGAAGTTTGGGCATCGCCGCGACGTCCGCGGCTACGCTGCGGCTCTCGAGGCGTTCGATGCGCGGCTGCCCGCGCTCGAGGCACTTCTTAGGCCGGGCGACGAGTTGATCGTTACCGCCGATCACGGCTGCGATCCGACGGCCCCCGGTACGGATCATACCCGCGAGTTCGTGCCCTTCGTCCACCTGAGCCCCTCGCCCGGAGCAATGCTGGGTGAAATCGAAGGCCTCGACCTCGTGGGACATACCGTCGAGAAGGCGCTCTTGAGTTGAACGCGATGCAAATGACCGTCAGCGTTCCGAGCGAGCGCGAGGTTCCGGAGTCGTGGCCCGCGCTCAAGCGATGGACCGACGTCGTCGCCGGCAGCTTGCTCCTCGTCATTAGCGCGCCGGCCGTAATTCTGGCCGCGCTTGCGATCGCGTGCGTTACCGGCGGCACTCCGTTTTTCGCGCAGGAACGTGTCGGCATGCACGGCCGGCGCTTCAAGATGTTCAAGCTTCGAACGATGGTCAACGGCGCGCACGCATTGCGCCATAGCGTCATGCACCTCAACGAAGTCGATGGCCCCGTCTTTAAGATTCGCAACGATCCGCGGCTTCATCCACTCGGCCGTTTTCTCCGGCGGACGAGCATCGACGAGCTGCCGAACCTCGTCAACGTGGTGCTCGGCGATATGTCGCTCGTCGGTCCCCGCCCCGCGTTGCCGAGCGAAGTAGCGCACTACGACGCAATCGCGTTGCGCCGTCTGAGCGTTCCGCAGGGCGTCACGTGCCTGTGGCAGATCAACGGCCGCAGCGACGTTTCGTTCGAGCACTGGATGGAACTCGACAACCAGTACGTGGATTCGTGGACGCCGATCGGGGATCTGCTCATCATCGCTAAGACGGTCCCGGCGGTCCTTCGGAGGGACGGAGCGCATTAAGCCGTACCTGCGGGCCGTTCCCCGGCGCGAACATCCGCGCCATCGCACCTCCATCGCCGCCTCCACGTTCTTTATCATGGGGGCGACGTTCGCATCGACGCTGCTCGGCTTCGCGCGAGAGGTCGTTAGCGCGCGTTACTACGGGACGCGCTGGGAGATGGATACGTTTCTCGCGGCCGCGACGGTCCCGACGATCCTCTTCGGCGTCTTCAACGGCGCGCTGGTGAGCGCGCTGGTTCCGACGTTCTCGGAGTATCTCGCGCACCGCAAGGAAGACGAAGCGTGGCGCTTGGCCAGCACGACGGTCAACATCCTGGCGATCGTGGTTACGAGCTGCGCGGTCGTCGGTTTCTTTACGGCACGCTGGTACGTACCGCTGATCGCGCATGGCTTCGGGGCGCCGCAGATGGCCATGGCGATCAAGATGACTCGCTGGCTGATGCCCAGCATCGTCGCCGTTAGTCTGAGCGGCGTGCTCTCGGCGATGCTCAACGCCTATCATCGCTTCCGCTCCGCGGCTCTGGTCGGCGTAGCCGTGAACATCGTGACGATCGCCTGCGTCGTTCTGCTCAACCACGGCATGGGAATCTACGCACTCGTCGTCGGAACCGCGCTGGGCTTAACGGCGCAGATGCTCGTTCAGCTTCCGGCCTTTCTCTCGATCGGCAAGTACCGGCCGATCATCGATCTGCACCATCCCGGGCTCAAGAAGATCTGGGTCTTGCTTGGGCCGATCATCGTCGGGTCGGCGGCGGGTCAGCTCGCCCTCTTTTTCGACCGCTTCTTCGCATCGACGCTCGCGCCGGGATACATCGCGGGAATGAACTACGCGACGAAGCTCGTCAACTTTCCCCAGCAGGTCTTTGCGGCCGCCATTGCAACGGTGATCTTTCCGCTGCTCGCCGCGCAGTTTGCGCGGGAGAACCGCCGCGGCGTCGCGCGCAGCGTCGTTACCGGTTTGCGGCTGGTGAACTTCATCACGATTCCATCCGCCTGCGCGCTCGTCGTCCTCTCGCACCCGCTGGTGCAGGCGCTCTTCGAACGCGGGACCTTTCAAGCCGGTGCGACCGATCTGACCGCCGGACTGCTGCCCTACGCGGCGTTCGGCTTGGTCGCGCTGGGTGCCAACGTGGTCTTGACCCGCTGCTGCTTTGCCTGCCGCGAAACCCTCTGGCCCGTCACCATCTCGGTTATCACGGTCGTCCTCAACGTGCTGCTGTCGCTGGTGTGGCTGCCCGGCTTGGGCGCGCGCGGCCTCCTGCTGGCGAACTCGACGAGCCAGACGGTGCAGGCCGTTCTCTTGCTGATGCTGACCGCACGGCTGGTCTCGGGAATCGACTGGGGAGCCCTCGTTCTCTCGATTGGAAAAATCGTCGTCTGCTCGCTTGCAATGCTCGCCGCGCTGCATTGGATCGGGGCGTTGGGCGTGACGCCCGAGGCCACGCTGGCCTCGCGCGCTTGGTTCCTTTTCGGGCAGATCGCAATCGGCGCGACCGTCTTCATCGCATTCGCCCGCATGCTCGACGTGGAAGAGCTCGACCTCGCGTGGCATACCATCGTCGCCAAGTTCGAACGCAACCTCGTGAGCCCGCCGGAGAACCGCGAAGCCCCGATCGCCTAATTATTAACTATGATCAACATTATTCCGGAAGGCGCGTCTTTTTGCGAGCGCCAAGCATCCCAAGCCATGCTCTCGATTTTGATGCCCGCGTATAACGAGGCTCATTCGATTGCCGAGAACGTGTGCGAAACCGTCGAAACGATGCGCGCGCTCGGAATCGATTTTGAGATCGTCGTCATTGACGACGGAAGCCTCGACGGAACGCATACAGCGGCGATCGACGCGTTGCGCGTTTGGCCCGAATGCGTTCGCGTCGTCCGCTGCGGACGCAACGAAGGTAAGGGGAACGCGCTGATTTGCGGCACGGCCTATTCGAGGGGCGAGTACGTCGCGTTTCTCGATGCCGATATGGATCTGCACCCCGAGCAGCTGGAAAACTTCTTCACGATCATGAAGGCGCGCGCTGCCGACGTGGTGATCGGCTCGAAGTTCCATCCGCAATCGAAAGTGGAGTATCCGCGCCTGAGGCGGATCTACAGTTTCTTCTATTTCATGCTGGTGCGTTCGCTCTTCGGCTTGCCGGTGCGCGACACGCAGACCGGCATCAAGCTCTTCAAGCGAGGCGTTCTCGAGCACGTACTGCCCCGAGTTTTGGTGAAGCGGTTCGCGTTCGACCTCGAGCTGCTGGCGAACGTCCATCATTTCGGCTATCGCATCGTCGAGGCGCCCGTGGTGGTGAACTTCAACCGCGTTTGCAGCCGGCTTCGTCTACCCGCCGTTTGGAACGTCTTCGTGGATACGCTGGCGATCTTCTATCGAATGCGGATCTTGCACTACTACGACCGGCCGGAACGCTTCCGCGCCATCGACCGCGCCGGCTCGCACGAAATCGTCATCCCCGTCCCGATCGGAGAGTAATCCCGGTTGGCTCGACGTACCGCACTGGCGATCTTGCTGCCAGGGCTCGGTGATGCGCTGGCCTGCGGCCCGGTTCTGCGCGGCCTGCGCCGCGACTCGTGGTCGGTTGACGCGCTGACGATGCATCCGCCGGTGAGCGAGTATCTGCGCGCGCTGCGCATCGTGGAGAACGTCACGCAGCTGCCGCTGCGCCCGACCGCCGGCGACGCTCTCGCGGCGCTGCGGGAACTGCGGCCGCGGCGATACGACATCGCCATCCTCCCGTTTCCGGCGACGCGTTGGCAGTACGCCGCGCTGGCGCGCGGGGCCGGCGCAAGGAAACTCTACATGCACGAATACGGCGGAAGCGCGCGCTTTATTGCGCGGACCGGACCCAACGTGCGCGTGGCGCTGCGCGGCGGACATCGCCTCGCCGAGAACTTGCGCCTGGCGCGCGCCATCGGGTTGACCGCGGGAAGCGACGATCTCGAGTACTGGATTCCCGACTCCTGGCGTCGCAACCGCATTGCGGGGACGCTCGGCATTCACCCGGGCTCGATGGCTTGGAAAGGAAACGAGTCCAAGCGGTGGCCGTACGACCGCTTTGCGGACCTGGCGCGGCGGCATATCGGCAGTGGGCGAAGCGTGCGCTTCTTTCTCGGACCGCATGAAGAGACCGAGGCCGCGCGCGTGCAGCAAGACTTTAGCGGCGTCGAGGGAATCAGCATCATTCGCGAGCCGCTCGACGAAGCCGCAAGGCGATTGGCGGAATGCGAAGTGTTCGTAGGAAACGACGCCGGCTTTAGCCACCTTGCCTCGGGTCTGGGCGTAAAAACCTTGGCACTCTATGGGATGACGAGCGAGGTTCGGGGCGCGCCGATCGGGCAGGCCATCGCGATGCGTCCATCGCATTGCCCGGCCTGTCACGACGAAGGCTCGCAGGGCTTCGACTGCGTGTTGCGGATTGAGTACCGGTGCATTTTGCGCGACATAGAGTTCGATACGGTGGCTAAAGTCGTTGACGAACTCTTTGCGGCGACCTTCGTCGAGCAACGCATAAGTTTGGAAGGTCCATTCAAGCTCTACGGAAAGGCCTACCCGTGAAAGAGGAGACGGCCCGCGCCTCGGCAGCACTAGAGCTGCGCTGGCCGGACCGAGCGGTCCTAAGGAGAGCGTTCGTTCCGGCGCTCTTCGTTGCGCTTGCCCTTCTCGTGACCCTGGGGTACGGCAGCGGCGTCCAACTCAACGACGGGCAGGCCGACCTTCACATCAATCCTTTGAAGTTTCTCTTCTCGTTGCTGCACGCGTGGAACCCATCGCTCTATCTCGGCACGCACACCGGGTTTTGGTACCCTTACGAAACTCCGTATGCGTGGGTCTACGGAATCGCGCAGATCTTTCACATTCCTCAAATCCTCGCGCAGCGGTTCGCGGTCTTCGCGGTCTATACCGGATGCCTAGCGTCGATGTACTATTGCTTGCGCAGCGTCGCGCCATGGCTCGACGAGACCTCGCGCATCGCCGGCTCGGTCGCCTACCTGTTCAATATGTACGTCGCGCTGAACTCGCAAGCGCAGATCGTCTGGCTCCTCACCTACGGCACGCTGCCGGCAATGGTCGGCATCACGGCCCGCGCGATGCGCGGCGAGCTGAACGCATGGCCGGCGGCACTCGGCATCGCGCTGCTCGTGCTGGTCGGCGGCGGCATCAACCCGCCGTTGGTCGCAATCAACTTCATTTTGCTGGCCATCTTCGTGATCGTGACGTTGGCCTTGAGCCCCGAGCCGGGCGCGATGGCGAAGCGTTCGATTCCGTTCATCGTCGCGGCCTGCGTCGGGGCGCTGCTGATCAATCTTTACTGGGTCGTGCCGTTTGTCGACTACTTCCGGAACGTTTGGCTTAACGGCGTCCTGAGCGAGGCGCCGTCGCTGCACAACGCCGCCACGTCGTTCGAAAACGTGCTTCGCGGCCTGGGACATTGGGCGACGTTCGTCTCATTTTCGGGCCGGCCGTACTTCCCGTGGGCGGCGCCATATGCGCAGGGTCTTTTCAGCGGGCTGCTTTGGTTCGTGCCGGTCGTCGCGCTCGGCGGCGTCGCATTTGCGCGCAACCAGCGCCCGATCACGCTGTACTTTCTGGTCGTAACCATCATTTCGGTTCCGATCGTCGTCGGCTACTATCACGACGCGCTGGGCGACGCGGTGACGACACCGATTTACGATGCCTTCTACCGGTATTTCCCCGGTTTTCAGATGTTCCGCTTTTCGTACAAATGGGTCGCGGGCGTCGAGTTTGGCATCAGCGGTCTCTACGGGCTCGCGTCGTATGCGGTTTTGAGTTGGCTGCGAGAACGCGTGCCGGTGGGGAATGCGCTACGACGAGAACGCTTCGGCTGGCTGCCGGCGGGTGTCGGCGGTTTGATCGTCGCCATGCCGATTATTATTTTCATTCCGGTCCTCATTCTGAAGATGAACTATCCCGGCTCGGTGATTCCCGCCTGGGAGTACCGCGAAAACGCGCTGTTGGGCAACGACGACCGCCACCGGGTTGCGCTCTTCCCCACGCAGTTCCTCGAGCAGTTCGATTGGGGAAATCCGGAGTTCTATATCGAGAACTCGCTGATCGACCGTCCGATGATCTACGGGCTGCTGGGAAGCGAGCCTTCCCAAGGAACCGACCTCTGGGTCCGCCGGGCCTATCGTGCAACGCGTGAAGGTCTACCGTTTGCCGCCGACATGTTTCGCGTCCTCGGCGTCGACACGTTCCTGCAGCGCGACGATTTCATTCCGGTAATCGATTTCAGCTCGCCCGACGAGTGGCGCTTCAACACTACGACCTTGACGCACGATCTGCTTCACCGCGTCCTCGGCGCCGTACCCGAACGCTCGGACGGCCCGTTGCACGTCTATCATTTACGCGGAGCGCTGCCGCTCGTCTACGGAGTCAGTCACCCGGTAATCGGAACCGATCCCACCTTTTCCGATGGCTACCTCGGAAACATTGGGGCGATGGCGCGCGGTGAGGCTCGCTTCGATCCGCAAGCGCGCTCCGCCGACGAGTTTTCTTCCGCGATGCTCGCGCTCTCACCGATCCTTCCCGAATCGGTGGAGCAAGCCCGGGATCTGGCCGTCAACGAGGCGTTGATCCACGGCGTTCGAATCCACCCCTCGTCAGCGGCCGCCGACTGGTCGATCCCGTTCGAAATCAAGCAGGGGGGCCTCTACGACGTCTTTGCGCGCGACGCGTCGTTGCTCTTCGCACAGGATCCTCCGCAGACGCTGTCGGTCGACAACAAGAATTTTACTCCGCAAAGCCTGGGTGACTGGACGCAATACGGGGAGGTTACGCTGTCGGCCGGGCGCCACGCGGTTTCCGACGGTTACATCGATCAGGACTTAGACGTCGCGCTGGTGAGGGCCGACGATCTCAAGGATTGGCGCGCGCGAATTGCCGCTCTCGTAGAAGGGCTTCCGCAAAATACGGCCCTCGCCAAATCGGTTTACGGCTTCGATACGACCGTGACCCTGGCGTCCGCCGGGAGATATCGAATTCAAGCCGGCGCGGTCGGTCCGCTCGGTCCCGACGGTTTGGCGGCGAAGCGCCTCCAGAAGGGCGCCTCGTATCGCGGGACGTTTGCGGAGAATCTCGCGGGCACGCTTCCCTACATTTCCGACGCCGGCGTCGTTGGGACGTCGGCGATACTGATGCCGGCTGCGTGGTATCACGACGATCCGACGTTCTACGATTGGCAGCGAGGTGACCCGGAATCGTGGTTTCTCTTCGCACGCAGCGCGCACGTGCGCGTCTTCGTTCCAGGGTCGGGCAACGTCGTCGCCCGAGCTGCGTTGAAAGTCAGCCGGCTCCAGGTTGGGAGCATTCTGAGCCTGGCGGTCAACGGACGCGTGCAACGGACGGTGACGCTCCCCGGCGCAAACGCCGGCACGCAAGAGTACGACACGACCGATCAGCTCGAGGGTCCGGTGCCCGTGCCGGTCACGGCAAACCTTACTCTAGGACCGGGGTGGAACGACGTGGCTTTCCTGTTTGCGTCTGCGACCGGCGAGCGCGGCGACTTGGGACCGGGAGTGATTTCGGCGGCGGTCGCGCCGGATCTCTCGTTCACTCGAATCGGTTCGGCGCCCGGAGCATTAGCCGTCGGGCGTGATAGCGCATTTACCGCTCAGTCCGTAGCCGGCCCACCGAACGGGCTCCAGGGCGACCCGGACCTCGTCGGCACCGTCACGTCGAGCGGAGGCGGCAATCCGTGGCTCGCGGTCGCGCTT
The DNA here is from genome assembly GCA_035308305.1 of Candidatus Cybelea sp. GTDB lineage: Bacteria > Vulcanimicrobiota > Vulcanimicrobiia > Vulcanimicrobiales > Vulcanimicrobiaceae > Cybelea. The sequence continues at coordinate 216,584 of DATGGV010000056.1, forward strand.
GGCGCCGGCGGCGACGTTACCTACAGGCTCTTCCCGCTTCCGCAGCAGGGAAATTTCGATATCAACTTCATGCACGCGTTCCCGAACGACTGGTACGACGGCGATCAGCGCGTCCTCGGCGTATGGTTCGTTTCGCGAAACGCGCGTGTAAAGCTCGCGGGCCTCTATTATTACCTGCATGCCACGCCGGCACGCGCGCTGCACAACCCGCGCTCGCTGGCGTCGCTGCCGATTACCGTCGACGGCAAGCTGGTCACGCAACCGGTCTTTCTGTCGCGAGGCGTGCACTCGGTGAAAAGCGCCGACCCGCAGGTGAAGATCGGGCTCTTGAGCATGGAACCGGTGACGCTGCCGAAGACGCGTCCCTTTGCGCTCGGCTGGCAACGGCGCTCGCCCACCTCCGTCGATGTGACGGTACCCGCCAACGCCAATGCCGGATCCTTCCTTTTGGTATTCGGTGATGCGTTTCATCCCGAGTGGCGGGCGACGGTCAACGGCAAACTGCTCAACCACGTTATCGTCAACGGAGTCTCCAACGGATGGATCGTGCCGGCCCTTCCGCAGGGCGGAACGATCGCATTGCGATTCGTCGGCCAGCGATACTACGTCATCGCAGCGATCGTCTCGTTTATCGCTCTGGGTTTATTGATCACGCTCGCGGTGAAGCCCGAGCTGTGGCCGCTGCGCTCGTCGAATCCGTGATCGACTCGACCGCCGTCGCTGCGCTCCGGCGAGCCCTGCGCTACACGATTGGAACCGCAATCGTGGCGCTGATCGCTTCGAATTTGTTCCCGGAGGCGGACGCCGAACGCCTGTCGACCACTGCCTACCTCGCCGTGATCTTTGCGGCGGTAACGCTGACGGCACTGCACGTCGCCTCGGGCGGCGCGACGGCGGAACGAAAGCGGTCGTTGGTCGTAACTTTTCCCACGGCTTTGCTATCCGTGGTGCTCGTCACGCTCCTCCTCCTCGTGGGGGCGGCTCTCGCGGGGCAACCCGGAGCCGAAGCGTTCGTGCTCCTCGTTTGCGCCGCGTTCACAGCCTTTGCGGCACTCTCGGGTGCCGCGCTCTTTCGGGCGCTGCACGTCGGGCTCGCCGCCGGCGGCGCGCCGGCAGCCCTTACGCGCTACGCCGTGCTCGCCGGGATCGTCGCGCTCGTCTTAGCGACGATACTGCCTGCCGAGATGAAGGATGTTGTGGTAGAAGGCGGCTGTTGGGCCGTCGTCGCCGCAGCGGTCTTTCTCTCGGTATCGCTGACCCGGAGGACCAGTCTTTGGAAATTCGTGATGGTGACCTTCAAAGGCGGCCCGACGCGGTTCTTCGAGCAGACGATCCGCTACGCGGCGTACGCCTGCGCAGGAGCGCTGGTCGCCGCGGCGATGTGGCAGCAAAACGGGGACACCCTGGCCTTTAGCGCATACGTCGCCATCGTCATTGCCACCGTTGGAATTGCAGTCGACAGTCGAGTCACCCTCGCCGCCGCTTCGCGCCGCGGGACTTCGATTTCGAATCCACGGTGAAGAGCGGCGCGATTGCGGCCGCACTCACGTTCGCCGCGTTCGTCGTTGCAAAAGGAACTCCGTCGCTGCGCCACGATTGGAACTGGCCGATCGAACGACTCGCAATTCCGTCGTTTTTCAACGAGTCCATCGGCGGCTGGCTACCCGTTGGGTTCGGCGTTGCCAATACCCATCCAACGACGTACCTGATCGCGCTTCCGCTTACTGCCGCGATGTGGGTGGTGGGCCCGCTGACCGCTTTGGCATTATTAGCGTTTGCGACCGGCTACTGCAGCATGCGCGCCGCGGCAGCCATTGCCTCACGGTTGGGCAATGCCGCGCCGGCCGCGATCGGCGCAGGCATTTTCGCGCTCTTCAATCCGTGGGTCTATAACGAAGTCGTTGCCGGGCATCTCGTCATGGTGCTCGCCTATAGCGGCCTCATCGGTCTGCTCGCCGAAATGGTGCGGGGCCGCGATGCTTCGCCGGTGCGTCTGGCGTTGTGGCTGGTTTTGATCGAAGCGCAACTCCAGTTCTTCATCGTCGCGACGGTCGCATCGGTCGCGTTTGCCCTGACGACGAAGAAGTGGCTGCCGGTGGCGGCCGCGGCGGTCGTGGCCTTACCGACGGCCGTTGGCCTGATCGCCGACCGCGGCGCGCTGTTACAGACTCCGTACAGCGTGCAGTGGCAGGCAAACCAGTCGCTTTCGCCCGTTGCGCTGCTCTCGCTAGGCGGCTACTTTCCGGGGTACGCCGACCGGTTGGGCGTGGCCGCGCAGATTGCGATCTGGACGCTCTGCGCGCTGGCGCTGGCCGGCGTGCTGGGGGCACGTCGACACCGGGCGGTCAGATGGGCCGCCGTCGCAGCCGGGCTGGTCTATCTCTGCGCGTTGGGGGTCCACGGTCCACTTGACGCCGTCTATGAATGGACGGTTCGCTCGGTCCCCGAGAGCGGTGTCTTCCGCGAGCTGTATGATTTCGGGGGCGTCTTCGCGGCGCTTCTCATCGTGCTCGCATCGGCGGCGACCGGCCGGGCGAAAGCACTTGGGTATCTCGCGTTGCTCGCGGGCGCCGTCCTACCAATAACCTGGCTCTTTCATCCCCCGAGCGATCTCTGGGTCGGCGCGCAAACCTATCCGCATCCGGTCGTCGCGGCTCCGCCCTTTTCTCGAGTGGCGCTTCTGCCGGCTTTTCAGCCGCTGCGGTTGCGTACCGGCGAAGGCGACGGCGCGGACCCCGACGCCATCGCGTATCCCGGTCACGTCGCCGCGCTCAACGAGTATCTGCCGGCCTATCCGGTCGACATGGCGTTGGCGCAATACGAGCAGAGCGGTGATTCCGCGGCGCTGCGCGCCCTCGGCGTCAGCCGGATCGTCGCTCGTCCCTGGCTCGTGTCGCGCTCGAACGGAGAGATCGGTCTAGCCGCGTCGTCCTTGGGAGCGACGGTGCGGCCGGCAGCGGCGCGCAGCGGGGATATAACCGGTGCCGCCCCGCTGATCTCCGCCTGCACGGATGCACGCATCGTCGCGTCCGTCGATCGCTTCGGACCGTGCGACATCTTCTTTGGCGACGCACCCGGCTATGCGGCCGTTACCCCGCTGCGCGGTCCGAGCGATTCGATCGACCCGGCCGTCGCGTGGATCGACGCGCCCCTCGCATTTGCTCGAATGCCGGCGCTCGCCCAAGGCATCGGCGGCGTGCTCACTCAGTCGAAGCTGGCGACTTCCGTCACGCCGGGCGCGTGGCTGCTCGCCTACGTGCACGGACGACTGACCGCGTCGGGCGGCGGTGCGTTGGCCGCCGGCCCCGGCATCTTCACGTGGGTATCGATTCCGCCAAACGTCGACTCGGTCGCGTGCGCGGGACTCTGCGAGTTAGTGGCGGAGTCGCGCTCTTTTCCGGCGATTCCGCTTCATCAACCCGTCGCTGGAACCGCGGCCTTGCCGTTCGATCGGGTTGCGCCGTGGCTCTATCGCGTGCACGGAGTTGCCGATGTCGTCGGGCTCGTACGTCTAAACGAGCGCTACGATCCGGGGTGGATTGCGCTGCGCGCATGGCACGTGCTTCCCCACGTTCGTGTCGCGCTGGCAGCCAATGGTTGGATTACCACGGATCGCTCGTCCCGCGACGTCTTCCTCGTGCAAGTTACTGCATTCTTGCAGCAAATTGCCGAACTCGCCGGCGTGGTTTGCGTCCTTTCATTGCTGAAGGCGCTCGTCCGCGAGCCGACGAAGCGCGTTTGAGTGACGATGACGACGCCGGTTCCGTTTGTCGATCTCAAAGCGCAGTTCCGCGCGATATCGCAAGAGGTCGTTCCTCGGATGACGCAGGTGATGGAGAACGCGAGCTTCGTTCTCGGCCCCGACGTGGCGCTCTTCGAAGAACACTTTGCGACCTATGTCGGCACCCGCTATTGCGTCGGCGTCGAATCGGGCACTGCGGCGCTGGAGCTCGCTTTGCGAGCCTTAGCGATCGGGCCGGGCGACGAGGTCATCATTCCGGCCAATACCTTCATCGCGTCGGCATTCGCGGTTTCGGCGGTCGGAGCGCGCCCGGTGCTCGTCGAGATGGATCGCGCCTACCTGATCGATCCTGACCTGCTCGAAGCGGCGGTTACGCCGCGGACCAAGGCCGTCATGCCGGTGCACCTGTACGGTCAAGCCGTTCCAATGGATGCGATACTCGCGTTCGCCCGGCGCCACGGCCTGCGGGTGATCGAGGATGCCTGCCAGGCGCACGGCGCGCGCTACCAAGGCCGGCGTACCGGAAGCTTCGGGGACGTCGGATGTTTCAGCTTTTATCCCGGGAAGAACCTCGGCGCGTACGGAGACGGCGGCGCGATCGTCTGCAACGATGCGAGTCTGTACGACTCGGTATGCTTGCTGCACGATTTGGGTCAAGCAAAGAAGTACGAACACGTCGTCAAGGGCGACAACTGCCGCCTGGATTCGCTGCAGGCCGCGGTGCTCGACGTAAAGCTCGCGCACCTCGATGCGTGGAACCAGGCTCGCCGCGGTCATGCCGCCGCGTACGACCGGCTTCTCCGCGAAATCGGCATCGAGCCGCCGGTGAGCCTGCACGATGAAGGTCACGTCTATCATCTCTACGTTATCGAAGTCGAGAACCGAGATCGCGTGCAAGCCGCATTGAGGGAGCGCGGCGTCGCCACGGGCGTTCACTATCCGATTCCAATCCATTTGCAGCGCGCCTACGCGGATCTCGGGCTTGGCCCCGGTTCGTTTGAGCGCACGGAGCGAAGCGCCGCGCGGGTCCTCTCACTTCCGATGTTTGCCGAGCTGACGGACGACCAGATCGTCTGCGTGGTCGATGCCCTTGCGAGCTGCCGGCCCCTGCTCGTAACCTAAAGGCTTCGCCGATGGAACGTGCGCCGCTCGGCGTTGCTGTAGTCGGAGCCGGTTACTGGGGTCCGAATCTCGTTCGAAACTTCTACGCTTCCGAAGAGTGGTCGGTTCGTTGCATCGTCGAGCGCGATCGGGCTCGACTGGAGCGTTTGCGCCGGCTCTATCCGGCCGTTGCGGGACACGCGGAGATCGACGCGGCGCTCGCCGATCCGCAGGTTGACGCTATCGCGCTGGCGACGCCGCCGCGCACGCACCGCGAACTTGCGATCCGCGCGATCGATGCCGGCAAGCACGTGCTGGTCGAGAAACCGCTGGCGGAGAACTCCCGCGACGCCGAAGATCTCTGCGAACGCGCACGCGCCGCCGGCGTTTGCCTGATGACCGACCACACCTTTCTCTATACCGGTTCGGTGGAGAAGCTGCGCGCCTTGCGCGAGAGCGGCGCCTTCGGCAAGGTTTATTACATCGATTCGGTGCGCGTCAACCTCGGACTCTTTCAGGAGAGCAACGTCGTGTGGGATCTAGCGCCGCACGACGTTTCCATCATCAACTACGTTCTCGACGAGATGCCGTTCTCGGTAGCGCTCCAACTCGGCGCGTGCGTTCACGCCAAGACGGCCGACGTCGCATTTCTGACTATGTGGTATCCGAGCGGCTGTCTGGCGCACGTGCATTTGAGTTGGCTCTCACCGGTCAAAGTGCGGCGCACGACGATTTCCGGCAGCCTGAAGATGGCGGTTTGGGACGACGTGGAACCGACCGAAAAGATCTATCTCTACGATAAAGGCGTCGTTTTGGACCCGTCGAGCACCACGCTCCAGCAGCAGATGGTATCGTACCGTTTGGGGGACCTGCACGTGCCGCTCGTCGATAACCGTGAGGCGTTGGGGAAGCTGGCCGCGGATTTTGCCGCTGCCATTCGAAACGGCGGCCCGACTCGCTCCGACGGCACCTTTGGCGCCGGCGTCGTTGCCGTGATCGAAGCGGCACTGCGCTCCGCGCAGCTCGAAGGCGCGAAGGTCGCGGTGGCGCGATGAAAGTTTCGTTTATCATTGCGGTGCTCAACGAGCGCAAGCGGCTTCCGCCGGTTATCGAGAGCATCCGCGCCCAGGAGTATCCGCCGGAGTTGGTCGAGATCGTCGTCGTCGACGGGCTATCCGACGACGGTACGCAGGAGTATGCGCGCTCTGCGGGCTGCGTCGTCGTCGACAATCCTCGCCGGCTCGCCGAGCCGGGCCACCTGCTCGGCTATGCGGCGGCAACCGGCGATCTCTTGGTGATCATCGCCGCCGACAACATCTTGCATACGCGCGATTTCCTGGCGCGCATCGTCGAGCCGTTTGACGACGCGAACGTGTACGCGGCCGTTCCCCGCGTCGTCAGCACTCGCGACGATAATTTGAGCACGCGCTACATCAACGACTTTACCGATCCGTTCAACCACTTCTTGTACGGCGCCGCCGCCGCCCCGGCGACGTTCGGACGGGCATACCGCGTGAAGCGCAAGACGCCGTCGTATCTCGTCTACGATTTTCCGGTCGACAGGCCGCCGCTCGTGGCGATCGCGCAGGGCGTGACGGTTCGCGCCAGCGCTCCGAAGCGCGAGGGCTGGGAAGAGGACGACATCCTGCCGATCGTGGACATTCTCCGCGAGGGATTCGACATCGCCTACGTTCCCGGAGCATTGATCGAGCATCACACGGTCGCGGGACTGCGCAACTTCGTGAGCAAGTTCGGGCCGCGCATCGCCAAGCGCCTCGAGGACCGGGATCAACCGGTTTGGGAGCGTGCCGCCGCATGGACGCCGGCGCGAAAACTGCGCGCTTATCTGTGGCCTTTCTATTCGGTATCCGTCGTCGGGCCGGTCGTTGCCGCGATCTTCGGCGCGATTCGTGACCGTCGCGCGACGTGGCTCTATCACCCCGTGATCAACTTCGCGCTCGGCGTTGAGTTTTGGCGGCGAGCGTTGCCCTACGCGTGGTCGCTCGCGGGGCGCCGCGTCCGCGGAGAACGCGCCTAGTGCCGGGCCGCGTTTTGGTCACGGGGGGCGCCGGCTTCATCGGCTCGCACGTCGTCGCGGATCTCGTGCAGGCGGGTTATCGCGTCACGGTCTTCGACAACTTCTCGAGCGGCTTGCGCGAGAATCTAGCCGCCTTCGGCGGCGACGTCGAGATCGTCGAGGGCGACATTCTGGACGCGGAGGCGCTCGTCGCGGCCGCGCGCGGCAAGGACGTGCTCTCCCATCAAGCCGCGCAGCTCGAGATTACGAAGTGTTTGGAAGATCCGCTCGACGATATGCGCACGAACCTCGTCGGAACGATCAACGTGCTCAATGCCGCGCGGATCGCGGGCGTCGGACGGGTCGTCAATGCATCGTCGGCCTGCATCTACGGCCAAGCCGTCGACCCGCCGAGCGACGAGGATGCCGCCCCGCACGATCCCAACTGGTCGTACGGCGCCAGCAAGCTCGCCGGAGAAAAGTACGCGCGGATCTTCGCGCACGACTACGGCTTCCCGGTGCATTCGCTGCGTTACGGAATCACGTACGGCCCGCGCGAGTGGTACGGCCGCGTGCTGACGATCTTCCTCAAGCGTTTGTCGGAGGGGAAGGCACCGGTCGTCTTCGGGGCGGGCGAGCAGTTGCGCGACTTCGTCTTCGTCGACGACGTGGTTCGCATCCATCGCGCCTGCATCGAGAGCGGCCTAGCCGGCGCGCAGTCCTTCAACGGCGGCACCGGCATCGCAACGTCGGTCGCGCAGCTCGCGCGGCTCGCCTGCGAAATCTCCGGCACCGGGATCGAACCGGTAACCGAAGACGTGCAGCCCGGTGAGACCTCCGAACTCGTCGCAGGCCGCATGCGACTGCCCTCGGAGCTTGCCGTGATGCAGCTCTCTCCTGCAAAAGTGCAGCGCACGTTCGGTTTGACACCGCAGGTTGCGCTGCGCGACGGGTTACGGCGCGAATGGGAGTGGCTCTTAGAAAACCCCCACCGCTGGACCACGATGAGCTACTAGGAGTCCGACACGGAGAGGGCGCTATCGCGAGAGCGCGGTGCCCATTCGGACGTCGCCGCGCGCGCCCTCGAAGACTTCACTCCAGTAGCGCATCATCGTCAATCCGTCTTCATGCCGTCCGAGTAAATCCGGAATCGGATTCCCTTCGACCATATCGATCAAGAGCGACGCGAAGTTGATGCCGGCAGCCGTGGTCAGCGCCAACGTTCCGGAAAAGCGCGGGTTCATCTCGATGATCGAGAAACTGCCGTCTGGGCCCAACATGCCCTGCACGTTGGCCGGACCTTGCAGGCCGCTCTTCTCGACGACGTCGCGCACGATGCGTTCGATCAAAGGATGGCGGTAGGTCCGTCCCTTCACCGAGACGCCCGCCTTGATCGCGATGCGTTCGCGTGGGACGGCCGCGACGACGCGGCCCGGTTCCGCGGCGAAACAGTCGACGGTGAACTCGGCGCCCGCGATCGCTTCTTGCACGATTAGATCTTCGCGCCCGCGCGCCGTTTCGTGGAGGGAGTGCGCGCTTTCGACGCGCGCAGTTCCGATCGAACCCGAGCCGCGCCGCGGCTTGAGATAGACGGGGAATCGATCGACGGCGATATCCTCGCGATACGGTTGCGTCACCGGGCCGGGAACGCCGATTTCGTCCAAGAAGTTCGCGAACTCCAGTTTGTCGGCCGTGCGCACGACGATGGCGCGAGGCGGTACGACCAGCCGGCAACCGATGGATTCAAAAAGCTCGCGTACCCCGTCGAGCGGGAGGAACTCGCGCTCGACGATGAGCGGAACGAAGATATCGATCTTCAAGCGCCGCGCCGCGGCGACGCATTCCTGCGCGAATGCGGCATCGTCGGCTCTGGGCAGCAGGACGAACTCGTCGGCAAAGGCCCTGGTCGCATTGAGCGGATCCATGTCGCCCGCGGCAACGAACGTCGCGCGTCCATCCTCCCGAAGGGCTTTGATCAGCGACTGCGCGGTCACCGTGCCGGCCGCCGTGATCATCACGCGGCGGGCGCTAAAAGGCATCGTGCGGCGTCCAGTGGCGCCTCAAGTCGCGATCTTGAATCCTGCCGGTATGGTCGAAGATGTAGAACTGGCTGTTGGGCCCGACGAAAACGGTGTCCCTCGAAAGCGGCGCGCGGCCGTAGAAGTCGATCGAATGCGTTCGACGGTCGTACACGGCTCGCCAATGATAGCCCGAAGGCAGATGCGTGTAGTCGAAATGGGTGGTCGACGTACAGCCTGCAAGCACGTACACCATGCTCGCAAGGAAGGAGCGCTTCGCCGTCGGGTTACGAACCTTTAGAACGATCGAACGTTCAGCAAACCGGCCGCCTTAAAAGCCGACGCGATCTTTGACGCGTCGGCTCCGGCGTCCGGATAGAGCACGACTGCGTGACCCTCGGCGATCGCGTCGTCGAAGTTCTCCACCTCATCGTCGGGCACCGGAAAACCGTCGAGGTAATGCTTCGACTCGCCCTCTTCCGGAAAGAACGCCTTAAATCGCGGTTCCCGGCCGCCGAGTCCGGGAACGCTGGTCCCGCCCGAGTCGGCCAGGACGCCGGTGCCTCTGGTCATGTCGTCGGAAAGCCCGGTAATCGATTCTGTGTCCCTGAAGACCTCTATGAAGTCGAGCGGTGTCGCTTCCAAATCGTCGCCGTCGCTGGCAAAGACTTTGACTTTGTCGAGGTCGATCTGCTGCGCCGAAAGGGCGTCGTCGAGCGCCTTTGTGTCGGAGTTGGAACAAATGCCGATGACCAAACCTGCTGCCACGATTGCGGGCTCCTTTAGCGTTTGTATGTCGTAATGGCGTCGGCAAGCCGTTCTACGCCGATGCGAATATTCTTCTCCGACGCGTTCGAAAAGTTGAGGCGCATGCCGTCGTGCACGTCGCGCCCGGGATAGAAACTGACGCCTGGGACGAAGACGACTTTTGCCGCCGCGCAGATGCGCAGCAACTCGGCCGTATCTACGTTTGGTACCGTCACCCACAGGAACATTCCGCCGGCCGGACGCGTGAAGCGAACGCCCTCCGGCATGAACTCGGCGAGTGCTTCGGACATGACGTCGCGGCGGCGAGCGTACGTTCGCGCGATCTCGCGTACGTGCGCGTCGAAGGCCACGCCGTCGCTAACGTACTGGTGAAAGACGTATTGTGCAAAGGTGCCGCTATGCAAGTCGGCCCCTTGTTTGACTAGGACGATCTTGTCGCGGATCTCTTCGTCGGGAATGACGAGCCAAGCGATGCGCATGCCTGGCGCCATGATCTTGCTGCCGGTTCCCAGGTAGATGATCGGCGCCGTCGTCTGATAGGAAATCAGCAAGGGTAAATCGCTGCCCTCGAATCGCAGTTCGCAATACGGATCGTCCTCGATGATCGGCAGGTCGAAACGTTCGCAAATCCGCACGACGCTTTCGCGGCGGCGACCGGAAAGCGTGCGGCCCGTCGGGTTTTGAAAGTTCGGCACGAGATAGAGCAGCTTCGGGAAGGGATCGGCGTGTTCGAGCACGCGTTCGAGCGAGTCGGGCAGCAAGCCGTCTTCGTCAGTATCGACGGTGAGATACCGGGCTTGATAGGCGTCGAGCGCCTGAATCACGCCGAGGTAGGTGGGATTTTCGAGCACGACGTGATCGCCCGGATCGAGAAAAATCTTCCCGATCAAATCGAGGCCCTGTTGCGAGCCGTTGACGATCGTCACGCTTTCGGCGTCGATCGGCTTGCCGAAACGGCCGCTCAAACGTTGCGCGACCCATTGGCGCATCTCGGGGATGCCTTCGGTGACGCTATACTGCAGCGCCGCCGCTCCGCGAAGGCGCATCACGACGCTAACCGCCTCCACGATCGCCTCGGTTGGAAAAAGCTCGGGCGCGGGAAGACCGCCGCCAAAGGAAATGACATCGGGTTGCTGCGTGACTTTGAGCATTTCGCGGATCGTCGAAGCTCGCAAGCGAGCCGTCCGCTCGGCAAACCTCGCAGCTCGCGAGATCGTCGTCATCCTAGCTTCTCATCCCGAAAACAGGTAGCGGCACCGTATATCCTCATGTGACAGGCCACTACGTTTAGGCAGCGGTCATCGGTGGTCCGCTTATCGGCGGCCCGCCGGCCGGGGCGCCCAGCGATTCCCCCGCAAAGGAGAGGATCGTGGCCCCCAACCCGATCAGGCCGACCAGGATGAGAACGAGCGTCCCGACGACCGGAACCAGTTCGGCCGCGGTAATCAGAGCGATCCCGCAGAGCAGCGCCACCAGCGGTGAGGGCGTCGTGGCGGGGCTGACCAGTTCGCAAAGGCGTCGCCCGATCAAGAGCGCGAGTGCGGCGGTCCCCAAAAAGGCGCTGGCCAGCAGAAAGACCATTTCGAGCAGGATCAGCGGGATGAGCAGTATGGTGATCGCCAGCAGGACGGCTAGTGGAAGGACCGCGATGCAGCCGATCAAACCAGCGGCGGCGCTGAGGCCGGGATGGCGTTCCAGCCGGTCCAAGACCATTCTCGTGCGCAACGGAAAGATCAAGAAGACCAGCAGCGCGAGCAGATTCCACGAGAGCCGCCACAGCAGCCGGTGATCGGGAACGAAGGGGTTATAGCCGGAGTCGGGCGGCGCCCAGGGGACGACGGCTTGGGTGACGTCACCGCCGATCTGATTCACTTGCCCGGTGACGACGCCGCCCGGCCGAGGATCGTAACTTCCGCCCACGACGTTGACGTCGCCGTCGACGATTCCCTCGATCGTCGCATCGCCGAAGATGACGGTGAGATCGCCGTCGACCACTTGTCCCGGCTCGACGACGACCGAGCCGAAGTATGTTCCGCCGTGGTAGATGGCTTGCGAATCGGCCAGCGCGGGCCGGGCGAGGAGTCCGGCGGCGGCCAGCGCGATTCCAAAGATGATGGCGCGCCGAAGATTCACGGGCGCGACCCCCGAGCAAGGTAGACGCTAAGAATTGGACGCAGCCGGCGATAGCCGTAGACGGTTCCGGCGAGAAGCAGAAGATCGACGAGCAAAACGCCGGTGACCGCCGCAGCCGCGACTCCGGCCGCCGGAGCAACGGCCCGCAGCCCGGCGGCAATCGCTGCGAAACCGCCTTTTCCCCAAACAGCGAGCTGCTCGAAGAGGCCCGCCAGGCCGTGGGCATCGAGGGCCGCGAATGCCAGGAGCGCCCAAGCCGCCAACAGGTAGGCTAGCAGCGGCAGCCAGAGCGCGATCCGCCGAGCCGGGTGCGGGGGCGAAGCTGCCGTCGCGGAGACGACGGCCGCCGTAAAGCCCGAACCGACGCGTCCGGGCGACCGCGCGGTGGCCAGCAGGGCGTCTACCACGCGCAGCTCCTCCAGAAGCGGGCTGCAGGCGGGACACGACCCCAAATGAAGCGCGACGTCGCGCATCTGCCGGCGGCTCAACGTCGCTTCCAGGTAGTCGTCGAGCAGCGGCTCACACGAGCAGCAGCGCATGCGAGCCTCCGTTCTCCAGCGCCCGAACCGGCACGCCGAGGGCTCGCGCCTCGCGTTCGCGCATCTTTTTCGTCAGCGCGATCTTGCCGCGATGGATCAGCGTTTTTACGTTCCCTAGCGACAGGCCCAGCGTGCTCGCGATCGTCTGATACTCCATGTTATCGAAATACCGCAGGGCCAACACCGTTCGCGTGCGGTCCGGAAGCTCGGCTAATGCGGCACGCAGCTCGCGCTCGGCCTCTTGGCGGAGCAGTCCGCCGGCGGGATCTGCCTGCGGTGACGGATCGGCAAGCGCCGTCTCGAGCGTCTGCTCCTGCGAGAGTTCCTGCAGTTGCGGCGCGCGCTGCGACTTGGCAAGGTACGTGCGAATCACGTTGCGCGCGATCTGGTATATCCAGGTCGAGAACTTCCCGAGCTGCGGGTTGAAGGTATTCAAATGCGCGTATGCGCGCAAAAACGTTTCCTGCGACAAATCCGCCGTTTCCGACGAGTTGCGCACGGTTGCGCCGATGAAGTTCGCTATGCCGCGTTTGTAGCGATCGACGAGCACGCCGAAGACCTCCCTTTCCCCGGAACGCACTCGATGCACCAGAGCTTCGTCGCTCTGATCACGGAATGCCATCCCCCCTCGATTCGGTTCCTTTGGCGGCTTCTACCTAGGCGGGGGCGAGTTTGTTACGGTCGCGTAGGGCCGCAAGGGGTGGGTTACGAGCGTCGCGGGGGGAGAGAATCGGGGCGATTTCACCGAGCGGCCACCTGATTCCCAAATCGGCATCGTCCCAAGCGACGCCAACCTCGCAGGCGGGGTCGTACGCGGCGCTCTGTTTGTACCAGAAAATCGTACCATCTTCCAAAGCCAAAAAGCCGTGAAGAAAGCCGCGGGGAACGTAGATTTGGCGCGCTTCGGCTGCCGTTAACGTCGTACCGTGCCATTTTCCGTACGTGGCGCTCGCCGTCCGAACGTCCACGATCACGTCGAAAGCGCTGCCGCGCAGGACCGAAACGAGTTTGGCCATTCGCGCGTCGCCGTGCAGTCCCCGCAAGACGTTACGGCGCGAGAGCGAAGAGTTATCCTGTACGAACGACTCCCCGATGCCGCATTCGCGATACCGTTCGAGCGAAAAAAGCTCCAGAAAGGAGCCTCGTTCGTCGGTAAATATTTGCGGTGTCAGCATCAAAGCGCCGGCAAGAGGTAAATTCTCCACTTTCATGAGAACGACGGTTCGATGAACGGTAGTGTGAGTCCACCGGGTAGTTTCGTGCTCCGGCGTGGACTCGAGCGGTTGCGGACCAGCGCGATCGTAAAACAGAGCCTTCTCGTCTTTACTGCCGGGATGGTGCTCAACGTGTGCGGGTTCGTGGCGCACGCGGTTGCCAGCCGTCAGCTCGGGGTCGCCGCGTACGGGGGACTCTACGCGCTCATCAATGCCGCTTTGATCGCGGCGCTTCCGGTCGCTTTCGTGGCACCGGTCGTCGCGCAGCTCGCCGCGGAGTTTCGAGCGCTGCACGACGACGGCCACCTCCGCGGCCTGACCGACAGCATCGCGGGAGGCTTTGCAAAGCTCGCCCTCCTGTACCTCGTCGTCGCGACTGCCGGAATGATTCCGTTCGCGCACTTTCTGCACGTCCCGATTTGGTCGTTGCCGTTCGTCGGATTGATTGCCGGCGTCGCGCTCTTCGTCAACGCGCTGCGTGCCATCGCCCAAGGCACGCAGGACTTCTTCGGATATGGATGCTCCAATGCGGTCGAGGGCATTGCAAAAGTCATCGGCATCGTCGCATTGATTGCCGTGGGCTTGCGGCTCGGGGGCGCCGTCATCGGGTTTCTTGCGGGACCGCTCTGCGCGCTGGTCTATCTCGCGCTGCGGTTGAAGCGCCGCTACGCCGCATCGCCGACGCATCGCGTTCGCTACGATTGGCGCCGCATCCTCAACGCGGGAGCCGGAGCCGCCGCCGCGACAATCGCCATCGCACTGATGGGATCCGCCGACGTCGTTCTCGTGAAGCACTATTTTCCCGAGCACGCCGCGGGGCTCTACGCCGCCGCGTCGCTGGGCGGAAAGATGCTGCTTTACCTGGTCGGATTCGTTCCCACCGTGCTCCTGCCGCAGGCGGCGGATCGTCACGCGCGCGGCGCCCGAACCCGCGACGTCTTGGCGGGCAGCCTAGCGATGCTCGTCGCCGTCGCGCTCTGCGGGCTCTTCGTCTTTTACTTCTTCGGTCTGGACGTGCTGCACGCGCTCGTCGGACATGCTTTCGATGCGGCGACGCCGTTGCTGGTCAAGTACGGTTTGGCGATGGTGCTGCTCGCTTTGACCAACTCGCTGACGTTCTATGGAATCGCCACGCATCGCCTCGCGTTTACGGTGCCGTTGTTTATCTGCACGCTGGGTACGCTTGGTGCGATCGTCACGTTTCATCCGACGCTGGCGACCGTCGTGGAGATCATGGTGCTCGGCAACTTCGCAGCCGCCCTCGCCGTTACGATATCGCTGTTCTTTCAGCGAAACTCCAGCGGCCGGCGTTCGACGGTGTGACGCGCGTTCTCTTGCTCGGAGGGTCGGGACAGCTCGGGACGGCGATCGCGGATCGCTGGACCGATTGCGAGATCGTAGCGCCTTCGCACGGCGAGCTGGCAATCGAGCAGAGTGAACGCCTCGCAGAGTCCCTTAACGCGACGCGCCCCGACGTGCTGGTGAACGCGGCGGCCTTTCACGACGTGGATCGTTGCGAAGACGAAAAGGAGACGGCGCTGGAAGTCAACGCATTCGCGGTCGGGCGTGCCGCTCGCCTTGCCGCACAACGCGACGTGCTCTTCGTGACGATAAGCACCGACTACGTCTTCGACGGTACGAAGGGAAGCCCGTATCGCGAGAGCGATTCGCCGAACCCGCTCTCCTTTTACGGCGCTTCGAAACTCGCCGGCGAACGTCTGGTCGAGGCTGCCGGCGGGCGCGCCTTCGTCGTGCGGACTTGCGGAGTGTACGGCCCTTCGCGTTCGGCTTCGCGGCGCCGCACGTTCGTCGATCGAATTCTCGCCGCCGGCCGGAGCGGGGAGCCGGTGCGCGTGGTTGCCGACGTCGTTGCGTCGCCGACGTTTGCCGGCGATCTCGCCGTCGCGCTTCGCGAGCTGATTGGGACCGGCGCGTACGGGCTGTATCACGCCGCCGCGGCCGGCCCGGTGAGCTGGTATGACTTCGCGCAGGAGGCGGTGCGTCAAGCTGGCGCCGAGTTTGCGATCGAGCCCATCGCTGCCGAGCAGTGGAAGGCCAGGGCAATTCGCCCCCGCTACTCCGCGCTCGACGGCGCCAAGCTGGGCGAGCTAGGAATCGGCATGCCGTCATGGCGGGACGGAATTGCCTCGTATCTCGCCCCCGGAAGCGCGTAGTGCTGTGGAACTTCGGATCGATCGCCGGAGCGTGGCTCGTTGCCGGGATCTCGCCGGCGCAATCGTCGCGCCGGTCGAGGCCTTCATCGGCGCCCACTCGACGGTTTCAGTCGAACGCGCGGTATTGCGGCTGCTCGGCGTGGACGGGCTTACGCCGCAAGAGGTTCCGCTGCCCAACGCGATCCTCGATGCGGTATCGCCACACGAACGTGGTCGCGGCGTCGCATTGCCCTTTGGCAAGGCCTTGGCGGAGACGGGGTTGACCCCGGAGGCCCTCGGCGCCGAGTTTGCGGCGGGCCGCTGCCGCCTCGACGACTTTACCGCCACTCCCGACGACGCGGCAACCGGCGCGCTGGCCCCGTTCGTCGATCGCGCGCTGGACCGGATTGCCGCAAGACGCGAGGAGCGCGCGGCCCGGCTCGCCGCTCTACCGCAGTTGCCGCCGCCGCTGCTCTACGTGATCGTCGCAAGCGGCAACATCTATGAGGATCGCGTTGCCGCCGTGGCCGCCGCGCAGGCCGGCGCGCAGGTGATCGCCGTGATTCGCTCGACCGGACAGTCGCTGCTCGATTTCGTCCCCTTCGGCCCTACGACGGAAGGCTTCGGCGGCACCTACGCGACGCAGGCCAACTTCTCGATCATGCGCGCCGCGCTCGACGAGGCAAGCGAGAAGCTCGGCCGGTACGTGATGCTGACCAACTATGCCAGCGGCCTCTGCATGCCCGAGATTGCGGTGATGGCGGCGTTCGAACGGCTCGACATGCTGCTCAACGACTCGATGTACGGCATTCTCTTTCGCGATATCAACATGAAGCGCACCTTCGTGGATCAGCATTTCAGCCGGATGCTCAATGCGTACTCCGGAATCATCATCAACACCGGCGAGGATAACTACTTGACGACGGCAGATGCCGTCGAACAAGCGCCGGCGGTGCTGGCCTCGCAGTTCATCAACGAAGAGTTCGCGCATCGCGCCGGCCTGCCGGACGCTCAGATCGGGCTGGGCGACGCCTACGAGATCGACCCCGATCGCGAAGACGGCTTCCTCTATCAAGTCGCGCAGGCGCAGCTTGCGCGCGAGATCTTCCCCGACGCGCCGCTGAAGTTCATGCCGCCGACCAAGCACATGACCGGCGACATTTTCAAGGGACATCTGATCGACGCGATGTTCAACCTGACGTCGGTGATGACCGGGCAGAACATCCACTTGTGCGGCATGCCGACCGAAGCGATCCATACGCCGTTTTTGGGCGACCGCGCCCTCTCCCTCGAGAACGCCCGTTACATCATGGGAACGGCCCGGCACTTCGGCGACGAGATCGCGGTGCGGCCGGGCGGCATCATCGAACGGCGCGCGCACGATGTGCTCGCGTCGTGCGAAGCCCTGCTCGAACGCGTCGCCGCAATGGGTCTGATGGCGGCCATCGAGGCGGCGCTCTTTGCCGACGTCTCGCGGACACCCGGCGGCGGACGCGGCTTCGAAGGGGTCTTCGAAAAAGTGCCCGGCTATTGGAACCCCTTCGCATGACGCGTCTGGTCCGGCCCTTCGGCGACACGCGCGACGACGGGAAGGTGCAGATTTCGTTTACGCTGCCGGTCGATTGGAGCGAAGCGGCCGATGAAGCCGCGCGTCAGCTCGCCGTCAAGATGGGCCTGAGCGACGTGCAGGTCGTGGAGGGAAAAGCGATCGCATCGGGCTTTTCTTTTTTCGTGATCTACGCGACCACGACGCAGGCGGTCGACGCCGACGGGATCACGGCGCCCTCGGCCGGCGCGCACGCGATGTCGATGGAGGCGATCGACGCGTTGGTCCGAGAACGGGTCGGTCGCAAGATCCGGGTTGCCGGCGCCTGCATTGGAACCGACGCCCACACCGTCGGCATCGACGCTATCCTCAACATGAAGGGGTACAAGGGCGATTACGGCTTGGAACGCTATCATGAGTTCGAGACGCATAACCTCGGCAGTCAAGTCGCCGTGGAGGAGCTGGTACGCTTCACCAAGGAGCGACGGATCGATGCACTGCTCGCATCGCAGGCGGTCACGCAGAAGGGAAGCGACATCAAGAACTTTACGGCGCTTAGCGAGTTGTTGGAGGCGGAGAACGTGCGCGACAACGTCGTGCTGATTTGCGGCGGCCCCCGGGTAACCAATTTGCTGGCCGGCGAACTCGGCTACGACGCCGGGTTCGGTCGTGGGACGCTGCCCAGCCAGGTCGCCGCGTTTATCGCCGTTACGCTGACGGAGCGCCTCGCGCAAGGGAGACCGCACTGGTGAGCAAGACCGCACTCGTTACCGGAATTACGGGCCAGGACGGTTCGTATCTTGCCGAGCTGCTCCTCGAGAAAGGCTACCGCGTCGTCGGCATGACGCGGCGCACGAGCACCGAGGTGCACGAGCGCATCGAACACATCGTCGACGACGTCGAGATCGTCTCCGGCGACCTGCTCGATCAAAGCTCGATCACGTCGATCGTCAGCGAAGTCCGTCCGAACGAAATTTACAATCTCGCGGCGCAATCGTTCGTGCCGGCCTCGTGGACCCAGCCGGTGTTGACCGGCGAGTTCACGGCGCTGGGCGTCACGCGCGTACTCGAAGCGATTCGCCAAGTCGATCCTTCGATTCGCTTCTATCAGGCGTCGAGCTCGGAGATGTTCGGCAAGGTCGTCGAGACGCCGCAGCGCGAGACGACGCCCTTCTACCCGCGGAGTCCCTACGGCGTGGCAAAGGCATACGGCCACTGGATCACCGTGAACTACCGCGAGTCATACGGCCTCTACGCCAGCAGTGGCATTTGCTTCAACCATGAAAGCATTCCGCCCGAGACTCCGTTGATCGTGCGGCGTGGAAACGTCGTCGACGTGGTAGCGATTGGAGAGCTCCTTGCCGTTCGTGAGAAGGGGCCATGGGTCCAAAGCTTTGATTTCGACGACCCTCTAGAGGTCTGGGACGGAGAACGCTTCGTTTCGGTAAGTGGCGGGACGGCGTACCGGCATAGGCCGGTCGTCAAAAACAAAGGGGTACGGCGCGTCGAAGCGCGTTGCGGAACGATAACGCTGACCGCCGACCACGTGATGTTTTTGTCCGACGGAGAATGCCCGGCGCGCGGAGTGCTTCTCGGCGACAAGGTATTGCAAGCGCGTCTTCCCGAGCCGCCAAACTCTTCCACGCCCACGCGCGAGTTTGCTTGGCTGCTGGGCGCCTTCGTCGGCGATGGCAGCGCATCCATCGGAAAGGAATTCTCGGACGCGTGGGAGCGCCAAACTCTCGGTTCGACGGCTTACTCTCCTACGTCGTCCGGATTCGTACCCGGATGGACCGTCGGAGCGTTGGCGCTTGACGGTGCGCCACGCTTTGTCGAGTGGTTGCGTGACGAGTGCTATACAAAAGATGGGCACAAGCGCGTGCCGAGGGTCATACTCAACGCCGGCAAAGAGGCATGGCTCGCCTTCCTCGATGGTTACAACGCCGCCGATGGCCTTGAGGCCGGTAACCGAGCCTACCGGTTCAAAAACTTCAAGACGAACTCGCCGGCGCTCGCCATGGGCTTGTGGTGGATGGCGCGCATGGCGCTTGGACGAGACTGCGTTCTCAATGTAGATACCGGACCTCCCGATCGTCCTGGGCCTTTTTACTCCATCAACCTGTGGTCGCCGAACGCCCGCGGACTGGGTTCGCATGTGTGCACCGACAGACGCACGGTCAAGCGAATCGCCGAGATCCCGCATTATGACGGCTGGCTCTACGACCTGACGACCGAAACGGGACGTTTTCACGCCGGTGTCGGGGAACTCGTGATTCACAACTCGCCTCGTCGAGGCAAAGAGTTCGTTACGCGCAAGATCTCCGACGGCGTTGCGCGGATAAAGCTGGGCCTGCGCTCGGAGCTGCGCCTCGGTAACCTCGACGCGCAGCGCGATTGGGGGTACGCCGGCGACTACGTGCGGGCGATGTGGATGATGCTCCAGCAGCCGCAGCCCGACGACTTCATCATCGCCACCGGCCGAACGCACAGCGTTCGCGATTTCGTCGCAATCGCGTTTGAAGTCGCCGGCTTGGGTTCGTTCGAGCCCTACGTCGTAATCGATCCGCGATTCGTTCGCCCGGCGGAAGTCGACCTGCTCGTAGGCGATGGGAGCAAGGCTGCGCGCCAACTCGGTTGGAAACCCGGCATCGAGTTCGAACGCCTCGTGGCGATGATGGTCGAGGCCGATATCATCCGTCTCGCCGCGCGCATCGGCGCTTAGGGTTTGCCGTGCGGGCGCTGGTTACGGGGGCGAGCGGATTCGTCGGGCGCTACCTCGTCGCCGCGTTGCGCCGGCAGGGCGACGAGGTCTTGGCCTGTGGCGGGCCTCACGACGACCGAAGCGACTTTTTCCCGATCGATCTGGCCGACTCGGACTCTTTGCGGGCCGCGTTGGAAGCCTCGCGCCCGAACGTCATCTTTCACCTTGCCGCCCAGACCTTCGTGCCGGATTCGCTGCGTTCGCCGATCGAAAGCTTTGAGATCAACGCGCTGGGAAGCGCGCGTTTGGCCGAAGCGGTGCGGGCCTACGATGCCGATCCGTCGCCGCGCATCGTTTTCGCCGGCTCGGCCGAAGTCTACGGCGTACGCGATCCGAGCGAGTATCCGCTGCACGAGCGGCTCGATCTGCGTCCGGCCAATCCGTACGGCGCAAGCAAAGCAGCCGCGGAAGCGTTTCTTCTGTCGGGCGCGAGAAGCTTCGGGCTCGACGTCGTGGTCGCGCGAGCTTTCAACCATATCGGCCCGAATCAAAGCGAGCGATTTGTCGTTGCCTCTTTGGCAGCGCAACTCGCTCGCATCGCCGGCGGCGCCGAGCCACAGATGTACGTGGGCAGCCTCAGCTCGGCTCGCGACTTCTTGGACGTTCGCGACGTCGTCGAGGCCTATCTGGCGCTCGCGCGCCGCGGCGAAGGCGCGCAAGTCTATAACGTATGCAGTGGTCGCGCCGTGACGATCCGCGACGTGTTGCGCGAGCTCATCACGATCGCGCGCGTGCCGGTCGAAGTGCGCGAAGATCCGCAGCGCATGCGGGCGAGTGAGATTCCGCTCTCGGTCGGTAACTCGGAGAAGCTGCGCAAGACGACCGGGTGGCAGCCGAAGATTCCCCTGGACCGCTCGCTGCGCGACGTCTACACCGCGGCCCTCGCAACGGAGAACAAATAGTGCGCGCATTTGTTTTTAAGAACCGCGGCTTGCTGCTGAGCCTGCCGGCCATCGCGCTGGTGGCTCGCGGCAAGCCTAGCTCGGGCAGCATTGCGCTCGGCTTGCCGATTGCCGTTGCGGGCGAGCTGATTCGTTGCTGGGCCGTCGGCTATTCCGGCGAGACCACGCGCAACGACGTGGTAACGGCGCGCAAGCTCGTGACGGCGGGGCCCTACGCGTACGTCCGCAACCCGCTCTATATCGGCAACTTCGTGACCGCGGCGGGGTTCGCCATCGCCTTCACCGGTCGAAACTGCCCGTTCATGCGAACCCTGCTCGTGGGCGGGTCGCTGGCGGCGATGAGCGCGGTCTATGCAACGATCGTGCCGCACGAGGAGGCATTCCTGCGCTCGCAGTTCCCCGACGAGTTCGAGCGCTATTGCGAGGCCGTCCCCCGCGCGATTCCGCGGTCGACGCCGATCGACGGCGCGCAAGGCGAATGGAGCGCGGACGTCGTGCGCACCGCGGAGAGCAAGACGTTCGTCACGTTTGGCGCGATGCTGCTTGCGCTCTGGCTAAAGGCCCGGAAGACGCCGTAATGGGCGCGACCAGCGTTGCGCGCCGTTTGCGTTTTGCGCTCTTGGCGACGGCGCTGGTCGCGCTGCTCGAGTTCTGGGGCGGCGCCGTCTCGCGCAGCTTGGCGCTGACCGGTGACGCGGTGCACGTCTGCATGGACGTCGTCGCGCTGGCGCTGGCGTTGGTTGCATCCATCAACGCTACGCGACCCGCCGACCCGCGCCGCACGTTTGGTTACGGGCGCATCGAGGTGCTCGGCGCCTTGGTAAATGGAACGATTCTGCTGGTCGCGACGCTCGCCATCGTCTACTTTGCCGTTCGCCGCTTTGCGGCGCCCGTCGAGCCGCATGCCGGCGTCATGACGGTCGTCGCCGCCGCCGGCCTTGCGGTCAACGCCTGCGTCGGGCTCTCGCTGCGCGCGCCGGGCAAACGCGACATGAACGTCCGCGCCGCACTCTTCCACGTCTTCGGCGACGCGCTCGGCGCGGCGGCCGTGATCGCCGGCGGCATCGCGATTGCGCTGACGCACCTGGCATGGATCGACCCGCTCCTCTCGCTCTTCGTCGCGGCGATCATCGTCGTCGGCGTCGTGCGGCTGATGCGCGACGCGACCGAAGTCCTGCTCGAAAGCGTTCCGAGCGACGTGAACAGCGCGGATCTCGTCGAGCACCTCGAAAGAATCGGCGGGGTAACCGGCGTTCACGACCTGCACGTCTGGTCGATCGGAAGTGGTTCGCATGCGCTTTCGGCGCACGTGCTGCTCGACGACCGCCGCTTGAGCGAAGCCACCGACGTGTTGCGCGAGATCGACGACTGCGCGCGCGAGCACTTCGGCATAACGCACGTCACGATTCAATTCGAGTGTGAGACCTGTCCCGTCGTGGTCAAGCACTAGTCCGAGAAACCGCACACGATGGCTTCAATCGAAACGCCGCGCTTGCTCCTGCGACATTGGCGAGACTCCGATATCGAGCCATGGGTGACGATGAACCTGGATCGGCGCGTGACCGAGTTCTTCACGTCGGAATACACTCGCCCAATCGTGGAATCTGCAGCGGTACTGCGCCGGCGCGAGCTCGACGAGCGCGGCTACGGATGGTGGGTCGTTGAAGTGCGCGGCGGAACGCCGTTTGCCGGCGTGGTCGCTCTGGGCGAGGTTCCATTCGAAGCGCACTTCACACCGGCACGCGAGGTGGGCTGGCGTCTCGCGCCCGAGGACTGGGGAAAGGGTTACGCGACCGAAGGCGCACGCGGAGCCTTGGAGCACGCGTTTGCCGTGTTAGGCTGGGACGAGGTCGTAGCAATGACCGCAGTGCAGAACGTTCGCTCGCAGCGAGTCATGGATCGACTCGGTATGACGCGCGACCCAAGCGACGACTTCGAGCATCCGAAAGTACGAGAGGGAAGCCCTCTGCGCCGGCACGTGCTCTATCGATTACGACGCTCCAATGACTGGGCGTGAGGCTCCCTTAAAGGAGGCGTTCCGGCGCGCCTAGGCCTTTGGAGGCCAGACTCGAAACTGCGCGGGATATGATTTCCAATAACTCAAAGACCGTCGTTCTCGGAATGGCGCGGACGCCGTTCGGCAAACTCGGGGGAGCGCTCGCTCCGCTCTCCGCCACCACGCTCGGGGCCGTCGCACTCACCGCCGCGATCGAGCGCTCCAAAATCGATCCCACGGAGATCGAGCACGTGACGTTCGGCGAAGTGCTGCAGGCGGGCGTGGGACAGAATCCGGCGCGTCAGGTGCTCTTCAAGTCGGGCCTTGCGAAGACCGTGACTGCCGACACCATCAACAAAGTCTGCGCGTCGGGATTGCTCGCGGTCGTCAACGGCATGCGCTCGATTAACGCCGGAGCCAACTCCGTGGTCGCCGCCGGCGGGTTGGAGTCGATGTCGAACGCGCCCTATTTGCTGCGCGATGCGCGCTGGGGCTATCGCTTCGGCGACGGCTCCGTTGTCGATGCCATGATTTTCGACGGTCTTTGGGATCAATATTTTCCGATGACGATGGCGACGCAGGGAAGCAAAGTGGCCGACGAGCTCGGTCTCACCCGCGAAGAGCAAGATATCTTTGCGCTGGAGAGCCATCGCCGCGCGGCCGCGGCGCACGCCGCCGGGCACTATGCCGACGAGATCGTCGGCGTGAAAGTCGCGACCAAGGCGAAGGGCAAGGTCGTCGTCGAGCGCCTTCCACGCCAGGGGAAGGTTCGGGTGCCGGTCGCAGTGGGCGGCTCGACCTCGGTCTGGGATCACGAGCCTTCGGAAGAGTTCACTCTGGATTACGCCTCCTACGCGCCGTTCATTACCGGCGAGCAGCCGCACACGCTCGTCGATCGCGACGAAGCGGTACGGGCCGATTCGAGCATCGAGGCGTTAGCGAAGCTCAAGCCGCTCGAACGCAACGGCACGGTGACCGCCGGAAACGCGCCGGGCGTCAACGACGGCGCTGCCGCGTTGATTCTCGCCGACGCGGACTACGCACGGGAGCATGGATACAAAGCATTGGCGACGATCGTGGAGCATGCGACGGTCGCCTGGGACTCGCCCTACATTAGCTTAACGCCGGCGATGGCGGCACGTAAGCTGCTCGACCGCACCGGATTGAGCACGCACGATATTCACGTGTGGGAGATCAACGAAGCCTTCTCGGCCGTCGCGATTACGTCGGGTCGCCGTCTGGGCCTCGCCGACGGTTTCGTCAACCAGTATGGCGGCGCGGTCGCGATGGGACATCCCATCGGCGCGTCGGGTGCGCGTATCTTGACCACGCTGATCAACCAACTGAGCAAACGCGGTGGCGGATATGGCGTGGCGACGATTTGTTCCGGCGGCGGGCAAGGCGACGCCGTACTCGTTCGCGTGGAGTAGCGGCGCATTTCGCAGTTTGAGTTAAACGGCGACCAGCGGCAGATCGGAGCGCTCGCGGCCGAGATCGCGCAGCGCGAGATCGCGCCGTTCGTCGCGCAGTGGGATCGGGACCACGTTTTTCCGCGCGAGCTTTACGGTAAGTTGGCGGCCGCAGGCGTCATGGGCATCCTCGTGCCCGAAGAGTATGGCGGCGCGGGAGCGGACTATCTTTCATACGCGCTGGCGATCGAGGAGCTCGCCCGAGCGGATGCGGGAACGGCGGTCACCGTCTCGGTACATTCGATGATCTGCTCGGCGATTCTCAAACTCGGAACGAAAGAACAGCGGGAGCACTGGCTGCCGCAGTTGGCAAACGGCGACGTCCTCGCTGGATTTGCCCTGACCGAATCGGATGCCGGATCCGATGCGGCGGCGCTGCGCGCTACTGCAAAAGCTTCCGACGGCGGCTACACGCTCAACGGTAGAAAGCAGTGGTGCAGCACCGGCAGCTATGCGGGCGTCATCATGGGAATGTTTCGCACCGGCGGCTCCGGCGCTCGCGGCGTCAGCGCCTTTCTCTTCGAGCCGAACTTGCCCGGCGTCACGATCGAACGCGTCACCGAAAAACTCGGAATCCATACGAGCAACACCTGCGATCTGGCCTTCGACGGCGTGCGCGTCGGCCCCGAGGCGCTGCTCGGTGAAGAGGGCACCGGTTTCGGCAACGCGATGACGGCGTTGACCGCCGGGCGCATCGGCATCGCGTCACAGGCGATCGGAATTCTCGCCGCCTGTCTCGACGAGTCCGTGAAGTTCGCCAAGGAGCGCATCGCGTTCGGAAAACCCATTGGGGCGTTCGAAGGCGTTTCGTTCAAGATCGCGCAGATGGCGATGGACCTCGACGCAGCCCGGATGCTCACCTATCGTGCCGCGGCGCTGGCCGACGCCGGCGAGCCTTTCGCGCTGGCCGCGAGCAAAGCCAAGCTCTTTGCTTCAACGGCCGCGCGCAAGCACGCCGCCGAAGCGCTGCAAATTCACGGCGGCTACGGCTACACGACGGAGTTCGCCGTCGAGCGCCACTATCGCGATGCGAAGATCACTGAAATATACGAAGGCACGTCGGAGATTCAGCAAATCATCATCGCCCGCTCGCTTTTAGGCCGCCTGGACTAGCTTGCTAGTGGTGAAAGAGCACCGTTAGCATCGTCGTCATCCAAGTCGTAAGGACGACGCCGAGCAGCCACGCAAAGCGGGAATCTATTTTCTGCTCAATTTGAGCAAAGCGGCCGTCAATTTGAGCGAACCGGCCGTCAATTTGAGCGAACCGGCCGTCAACCTGGCCGAAACGGCCATTGATGCGATCGTCCATTGACGTTATTCGCGTGTCAATGCTGTTGAGCCGATCGCGTATCTGCTCGATAACCCCTTCGAGCCGGGCGACTCGTTCTTCCACGTTTGCGCTCATGAATTTCCCTTCGTTGCCCAATGCTCCCCCTTTCACGAAGTGCGGCTGAGATAGCAAGGCCTTCGTCCTTCGACAAGCTCAGGATGACAAACGCGGCTCTGCGCGAACCTGAGGGCCCGCTATGAATTTGATGGAGTACCAGGGCAAGGAGCTTTTCAAGCGCGTCGGCATCGCCGTGCCGCGCGGCGAGCACGCGCTTGACCCCGACGCGGTCGCGCGGTTCGTCGAAGAGAACCCCGGCGAGTGGGTCGTCAAGGCGCAAGTCTTAATGGGCGGCCGCGGCAAGGCCGGCAAGATCAAGATGGCAAGCGATGCCGCGCAAGGGCGCCGTGTTGCCGAGGATATCCTGGCAACGCCGATGCCCCCCAACCGCCAGAATCCGCAAGGCGAACCGATAAAATCGCTGCTCGTTGAAGAGAAGCTCGACATCGCGAAGGAGGCCTACTGCGCGGTGGCGATCGATCGCGCGGCGCGCAAGCCCGTCTTCATCGTCAGCCGTTATGGCGGCATGGACATCGAGGAAGTCTCCGAGCACCATCCCGAGTCGATCGTGAAGTTTCCGGTAGAGACCGCGATCGGATACTCGCCGTTCATCGGGCGCGAGCTGGCATTTGCCGCACAACTCGATCCGGGCTTTCACAAACGGTTTCCGGCGATCGCAGGTGCGCTGTACGAGCTGTTTTTCCGATACGGCGCCAAGCTCGTCGAGATCAACCCCCTCGCGTTGACCGCGGACGGACGCGTGATTGCCTCCGATGCCAAGGTCGAGCTGGACGACGACGCCTTATTCAAAAACCCGGAGTTCGCCCAATGGCACTCCGTGCTGCCGCTCGACGAAGACGAAACGCTAGCGTCGCAAGCCGGCGTCGGGATTCGCAACTTTCGCCGTTTCCCCGGCGACGTCGGCACGATGGCCAACGGCGCCGGACTGGCGATGGCGACGATGGATGCGGTCAGCAATGCGGGCGGCCGGATCGCAAACTTTCTCGACGTCGGCGGCGGCGCGAACGCGCAACGGGTTCGCAACTGCTACGAGCTGGTCGTCAACAACACCGGCGCGACCGTCTTTTTCATAAACATCTTCGGCGGCATCACGCGCGGCGACGAAGTTGCCCGCGGCGTCGTCGAGGCGATGCGAGAAACGAAGTCGCGAAAGATCCCGCTCGTCATCCGTTTGACGGGGACCAACGAAGCTGAGGGGCGCCGCATTCTCGCCGATGCCGGAATGACCCCCGTAGAAACTATGGACGAAGGCGCAAGCGAGGCGGTGCGGCTCGCTGCGGAGATGAAGGGCATGAAGGGCTAAGAGCGTGTCGATCTTTTTAGACAAGAACAGCCGCGTGATCGTGCAAGGCATTACCGGCGCGGAGGGTTCGTATCACACCGATCGCATGGTGAAGTACGGGACCAACATCGTGGGCGGCGTAACGCCCGGCAAGGGCGGGCAAACGACGCCGCAAGGGCTGCCCGTCTTCGACACCGTCAAAGGAGCCGTTGAGGCAACCGGCGCGACGCATACTTGCATCTTCGTTCCGCCCCCCTTCGCCGCCGACGCGCTGTACGAGGCCTACGAAGCCGGGATCACGTTTGCCGTCTGCATTACCGAGGGCGTGCCGGTGCACGACACCCTCAGGGTGGTCGGTACGACGCCCGGGATGCGCATCATCGGCCCGAACTGCCCGGGTCTGATCTCGCCGGGAAAGGCGCTGGTCGGCATCATGCCTGGCCACATCTTCAAGGAAGGCAGCGTCGGGCTCATGTCGCGCTCGGGGACCCTGACCTACGAGGTCGTCGATCTGCTCACGCGCGCGGGCTTCGGGCAGTCGACTTGCGTCGGCGTTGGCGGCGACCCGATCATCGGCACGACGTTTGTCGAGTGCCTGCGCGAGTTCAAGAACGATCCGCAGACCGGCGCTCTGGTCATTTGCGGCGAAATCGGCGGCTCGGACGAAGAGGATGCCGCCGCGTTTATCGCCGAGCACCTGCCCGCGATGCCGATCGTCGCCTTCGTCGGCGGTCGCAACGCGCCGCCGGGTAAGTCTCTCGGCCATGCGGGGGCGATTATCTCCGGAAACTTCGGAACGCCGCAGAGTAAGATCGCTGCATTTAGAGCGGCCGGCGTGCCGGTGGCCGATCGTCCGTCCGATATCCCACGCTTGCTTGCCGAACGCCTCGCCGTTCGCGCGTAGTTCAGGCAAGCGGCGACGGCCGCCAACCCTTAAGGGTTGCTAAAGGAACCAACCCAATCCTGAGCAAATGCTTGGCGCAGTGGGTCACTCTGTGAAATTCCTGGGGCCGTCTGGCCACCGGGAAAGCGGGGCGGCTCGCCTTTTGACAACTCGATAATGATAGAGGGTTAAACGAACAATGAGTTCACAACGAACCCTCCGTCGCGCGGTTATAGCCGCTACGTTACTTGTGGCGTTCCTCAGCCAGGGAACATGGGCACTGGCAGGCGTCACCGGCAACATTGCGGGCACAGTTACCGACTCGAAGGGAACCCCGATTGCAGGCGTGCAAGTGCAGGCAGTCGCTCCCTCGGGAAGCCGGACCGCAACGACGGACGCGGGGGGTCACTTTACGATCCTCTCGCTTGGCCCCGACACCTACACTATCAGCCTCACCAAGTCGGGATATCAACCTTACTCGTATCCTGGCGTCGTGGTCTTTGCCGACCAGACGCAACAGGTCTCCTACCGGATGACGCCCACGCTCGTGACGATCGCGCGCGTTACGTCAACCGCCGGTACGTCGCTGGTCAAATCCGGCGTCGGCTCGGACCTATATAACGTCACCGCCGCGCAGGCAGAGGCCGCAAAGGCGCTCGGTGGCGGCGGAAACCTCAACAACGCCTACTCGGCGTTGGCGTCGGTTCCCGGAGTCCAGACGTCGCAAGGCGGCATGGGCTGGGATTTCAACGCCGCGTACGTTCGCGGTCAAAACTCGTACTACACCGCGTTCGAGTACGACGGCATCCCGGTCAACCGCGCGTTTGATAACTACAACTCGTCGACCGAGTCCAGTCTAGGCTTGCAAGAACTGCAGGTCTACACCGGCGGCGGTCCGGCGGGCGTAGCTTCAGCCGGTACGTCGGGCTTTATCAACCAGGTCATCAAGACCGGTACTTTCCCGGGCTTTGCCACGGCAAATCTCGGAATCGCATCGCCGCAGTACTACCATCAGGCGGCGGTCGAAATCGGCGGCTCGACGCCGGACCGGAACTTCAGCTACTACATCGGTCTCTTGGGTTACAACCAAGACTACCGCGTGTTGGACAACCAAAACGGCGCCGGCTACATGACGCCCGGCGGCATCTTCTCGGGTAACACCATTGGAAACGCCATCGGGTATGGCGTCGCCGACGATCAGGTGCTTTCCGCTGGATATATGTGCATCGCCATCGCCACGTGCCAAGGCGTCAAGCCGATCTGCCCGCTCTTCGGAGCAAAGAACGCCAACAACTATCCGGATCAGGGCTGCTGGCAGTACTACAACGGAGTATCGGCCAACCCCAGCATGATCGCGGATCGCGAAGATGTCATTAACCTGCACATGGGCGTCCCGAAGGCGAACGGCCTTCGCGACGACATCCAAGTGCTTTGGAGCGGCTCGGCGCTCAACAACTACTTCTATAACAGCCTCAACGACATGGGCCCGGGCAACAACCAGTTCATCTCCGCGCTCTACGGTACGAACGCGGCGAAGCCGACTTGCGGTCCCGAAGCCATCGCGCCGGGGCTAACGGTCAACGGGTGCGGCAGCGCCGGACAGATCCTGTCGCTCGAAAACCCGAACCTGTTTTATGCCAAGCGGTTCCTGCCGGGCTCGTACCAGCCACCGTTCATGTGCCCGTCGCAACCGATCGCCTGCGGCCCGACCTACTTGGGCTATGGCGATAACGTCGCGTACAACGTTCCGTTCGGTACCCCGATTGCCACGAGCGCGACGAACATCAAGGCTCCGGGCGTCTACATGTCGCCCGATACGCCCTCGCATGCGTTCGGCGGACCGATTCCGGCAAACGACGAGGGCCTCAGCACGAATCGTAACGACACCGGAATCACGAAGGTGCAATATACCTATGCGCTGAGCCAGGCGGCCTATCTACGGGCGTATGGGTACACCTTCTACTCCGACTGGATGGAACAGAGTGCGTCGTACGGCGCGACCGACGGTTACACGCCGTCGGCGACCGCGGCCCAATACCAACTCATCACCCACACTTCGGGCGGCGCGTTGGACTTCCAGGACCAGCTCAACGATCAAAACCTGGTATCGTTGGATGGTAACTACACCGATGCCGGCGTAATCCGGTTCAACAACAGCTCGGCCTATGCAGGCTGCCTCGGCGGCTGCTCTCCGATTGGCTACATGAGCGGCACCGGAAGATGCTTCGACGCGCACAGCGGCAAAACTCAGACGTGCCTCGCGAGCAGTTACTACGATGTGGCCGCAGGGGCCACGATCAATCCGGCCGCCGTCTACACCGGCGGACCGGGCAGCTGCGACCTTAGCGTCAAAAAAGGCGGCTCCGGCCTGCCTTGCGGCTGGCTAAGCTCCGCGCAGGCGGGTCCGACCGGTTTCGCCGGCCCGACCGGCGCAACGTGGAACAGTCTCTGGAGCGGGAACGCTACCGGATCGCTCAACTCGGTGAAGCCGAGATTCACCAACTACTCGCTGTCGGATCAGTTCCGGCCCAGCGACCGGTTCCTGTTCAACGCCTCGATTCGCTACGACAACTTCACGTACGACCTTCCCGATTCGGCCGGGCCGGCCGACGCGTTCTACGCGGGAATGACCTCGAACTACACCTGCGTTCAGGCGTCCACCAACCAGGTCCTGACGCAACCCTTGCCGCCGGGCGTGGCCCCGCCGGCAGCGGCGCAGTACGTCGTCGGCGACTGCGACAAGGCAGCCACGGTGCTCAACCCCGCCGGACCCCACACGGGATGGGTCCATCCCAACGGGACCACCCAAGACGGAGTAGCGGCGCCGAACTTCTCGTCGGCTTCGCCCAGCTCGTATTCGCTCGATTATTGGGAGCCGCGCTTCTCGGCAACGTTCACCCAATCGCCGGACGTCGTTTGGCGTCTTTCGGCCGGCCGCTACACGCAGCCGCCGATCTCGGCATCGGTCCAGTATCTCAGCGCCTCGGGCGACGACCGGTCCGTTTGGAACAACACGATGAACCTCGGGTTCTACTCGCCGTTCCATCCGATTCCGGGAATCTCGTCGGGGCAGTACGACCTCTCGTACGAGCAGCACTTCCGCGGAACGGATATGAGCTTTAAGCTCACGCCGTTCTACACGTGGGTCTCCAACTGGCAGCAGCAGACGTTCATCGGCTCCGGCTTCGTCACGCAAGTGCCGGTCGGCGTCAACCGTAACCAAGGCGTCGAGTTCCAGTTCAACAAGGGAGACTTCACTCGTAACGGCTTCTCCGGTCAGTTCGCCTTCACGTACACCAACTCGAAGGTGATGTTCCAGAACGTTCCGACCTCCACGGGCGGCACCATTCCCAACGAACTCATCGCCGTCAATGAGGCCATCTCTGCGTTCAACTCGCTGACCAAGGCCGGCGGCGGTTCCCCGTGCTACCAAGGCCTGAAGCCTGTCGCGTGCAGCGCGAAAAACGCGAGCGGGCAAGACACCATCCTGAACCCGTATTACAATCAGCCGTCGCAGGGGCTCCTAGCCACTGGCGGCTGGTACAATCCCTACTCGACCGCGATCGCGCCGAACCTGAACGCCTCGTTGGGCAGCTACATCTCGCCGATCGTTTCGTCGTTGATCCTGAACTGGCGCCACGACAAGCTGGCGATTACGCCCAGCTTCTCGTTCCAGACCGGCGGCTTCTACGGCAGCCCGTTGGATACCAACGGTCTCGATCCGCGTGCGTGCCAGTACAACTCGGCTACGACCGGAATCACGAAGGTCTCGCCAAAGACGAATCCGTTGCAGTGCAACGTTCTCTACGGCACCGGAAACGGCGTGGGGCAGTTCTCGTATCTCTACATCCCCGATCCGCAAACCGGAACCTTCCTGTTCGATAACTACCAGCAGCCCAGCTCAATCGTCGGCAATCTTCAAGTCGCCTACGACGTGAGCCCGACGATCCGCATATCGCTGTTGGGTGCGAACCTCTTCCACTCGTGCTTCGGGGGTACCGCGGCACCGTGGACGTCAGCCAATCCGCCGAGCAACGTCATCTGCGGATATACGCCGGCCGGCGGTAACTTCAACAGCTCGCTCTATCCGTCGAACTTCTACAACGGCACCGGCATCGGCGACCGAGCGGCTAACAAGGCAAGCACGCCGTTTACTCAGAGCTACATACCAAGTGGCCTGAACAACGGCGCAATCGGTGGCGCCGCGCCCCCGATCAACCTCTACATCAACGCGCAGGTGAAGATCTAGCCGATCCAAACCTCGCAACCTAACAAATGAGAAGCGGGGTCCCTTGGGGCCCCGCTTCTGCTTTCCGCGCGGCAGGCGCCGGGCTCGCGCGAGCGAAAAATTGTCGTCGTGCAGAGATCGCCGCTACTCTGGGCGTGTGTCCTAGCGTGCGCTGGGCTGCTGCCGCTACCGGCCCGGTCTGGTAACGCTATTGCCGCGGCGACCCCACCGCCGCAAATCTATCACATCGTGACCACCGCGCTGTGCGCGCGCCTGCACGAAGCCGTGCGGCCCGCCGTCGCAATGATTCTTCAGAACGATGGCACGATCGCCAAGAGCCCGCCGCTCTTCAAGCGATACGCGCGCGCCGTTTTTGAGAATGGCGTCGCGAGCGGCGTGGGCGGCGATTCGATGAATAACACCTCCCCCGCGACGAGCATGACGCTGCAGCAGATGTCGTATTTGGTCTCGCCGATCGCGCGCAACCTGATCTCGGCTCAGACGCTGCTCGACGACGAGAAGCTCCTTGCGCCGACTGGGAACCCGGCCGACGATGCAACCCTAGCGCAGATCAAGAAGCAGTTGCTGGAGACCGTAGCTTTTCAGAGCGCATCGCTCGATCTGATCAACGGCTTCGTACAGACGCAGCAGATGGGCGAGCTTCAGCATGCCGGCGAGGAGTACATCGCCGAGATTCAAGGCACGGACACGACGGACCAACCGGTTCGTGAGACCCCGAATCCCTGGCAAGATCCCAATACGCCGGGCATATCCCAGAATCCATACTCCCTCGACCCGAGCCAAATCCCAGGCCTGGCCGTCGGCTATAATCCGCTCTCCCACATCATGGACGGGATGCAGTGGCTGCAATCCGAAACTGCTAAGCGGGAAGACGTCGCCGGTAAGAGCATCTCCGCGGCACTCAGTCAGTGTCCAAAATAGTTGGCTTTAAGAAAGCAGAAGGTGACGACATGTTGAGGATTACGAAAATCGCGGCCGCCGCTTCGACGGCCGCAATAATCTTTGCGCCGGCTATCGTAAGGGCAGATACTCCGGGGCCCACGCTCGTCTATAATTTTACCTACTCCGCAAAACAAGCGATCCAGGCGAGGGATTCGGGCAACAGCATCGAGTCCGTTGACACCGAAAACGAAGAATTAGCCGGCGGCAACGCCGACAATGGCATCAGCCACTACGGCGGCTTCCTGGACGACAAGGGCACGATGACGGTGCAGGTGGTCGGTACCGAGCAAGACGGGGGACTGGTCGTCAATATCAGCGAGGCCGGCCAGCAGACGCGGCGAGCTCCGGCAGCAACGTGCGTCGTCTACGGCAGCACTCGCGTGATCTGCGATCCGAACAAGACGGTCTACACCGAGGAGTACACACTCCTGCGGTTTCTCGGCGGGAAGTTCGTCGATCCGAGTCAGCTCGACGCGAATAAGCATTGGACGGCCACGGGCTTAAACGGTCCCGGCCTCACGGTCTTGGCCGACTACACGATCAATAGCAACGACAATGGCCAAATGCAGATCGGCGAGAAGCGTATCGTTAAGGCATCGGGAGTAGGGCATTTGACGACGGACGTCGAGACGAAGATCGGCTACGACTTCAATCGCTCCCTACCGGTCTCGGTCAACGAGTATGCGGCTCAATATACCGACGGCGGCTTGAAAGGCACCTCGACGACGATCTATCAAACGACGCTTCAGTTGGTCTCCGACACGATGGCGAAGACGTAGCGCGGTTCGGCGCTAGAAAAGCAGAAGGTGACGACGTGGTGAGAATCAAGGAAATCGTAGCGACCGGTGCAGCGGCGGCGGTGCTGTTTTTGCCCAGCGTGGCCCACGCCGACACCGCCGTTCCGACGCTCGTCTACAACTTCACGTACAGTTCGAATCAGGATATCAACGCAAAGGACTCGGCGAATCCCGCCGAAGACTACGGCTCCCCGAGTACCGGCGGTGGTAAGAGCAACACCAGCGGCGGCGGTAACGCGCTCTCCAATCCGGGTTCGGGTACGTCCCACTACAGCGCGGGGCTGAACGACAAGGGGACGATGACCGTGTACGTCTTGGGCAAGCAGAGCGACGGCGGTTTGATCGTTTCAATCAGCGAGGCCGGCCAGCAGACGCGCAGAGCCCCAGCAGCGACCTGCGTGGTTTACGGCAATACTCGCATCATCTGCGACCCGAACAAGACCGTCTACACCGAGGAGTACACGCTCTTGCGTTTTCTCGGGCAAAACTTCGTCGATCCGGCGAACATCGATGCAAAGCGCCACTGGCAGATCGTGCAAAACAACGTGACGGCGGACTACGTGATCGGACCCACGACCAGCAGCGACGTGCAGATCAGCGAGACCCGCAAAATCGTTACGCCCGGTCAGAGTAACGTAACGACCGACGCGGAGACCAAGATCGCTTACGATATGAGCCGCACCGTCCCCACGAACATTCAGGAGTACGTGACCCAACGTCAGGATCGCGGCGTCACCGGAACGGCGACGACGATCTATCAAACGACGCTCCAACTCGTCTCCGACACCGTGGTAAAGACATAGCGCAGTACGGCTACCGGTGCGAGGACTGCGAGACGGCGATCTTTCCTACCACGACCCGTAGCGAGCTGCGCTGGCTGCAGGATCGGCTGCACGTGGTTCGCGAGGTCGCCAAACACTCAGGGGGCGGCCTCGACACCTGGATGATGGAGGGGCTCGGATTTCTAGACGAGCACCAGGGGCACAGTGTCGTGCTAGTGGCTCGCCGTTAGGAAGACCGCCAAAAACAAAAATGACGCCGAGATGAAGGCATCATTTTTGCACGGTTCCACGTCAAGACGAAGGGTACTTGTCATCCTGAGCCAGTCGAAGGGTACTTGTCATCCTGAGCCAGTCGAAGGGCTACTTGTCATCCTGAGCCAGTCGAAGGAGCGGAATACGGAGGCGTTCGCCGGGCTGAAGGGCGCCCGACTGAAGATGGTTCGCGTCGGTGATTCGGTCGACGATCTCTTGGACGTCGGCGCTCGGGCCGGCGTGGGCGGCGGCGAGCCCCCACAGCGTGTCGCCCGGCTGGACGGTAACGGTCGTGTAGCGCTGCGCCGAAGCCGCGTAGAGACGGACGCTCGAGAGCATCGGAAAAGCTACCATGACCCCTAGGGCCGCCAGCGCGATCGCCGGCATGAGCGTGAACCGTTTGCGCCTACCCACCGCTGTTTTCTCCTATATCTAGTGCCAAACGCCTGTTCGTCCACTACATTTTAGCACGTGGCCGCCTTGCGTTGTCAAGCGATTACGAACGTATGTTTGCCATCATTCGTGATTTGTGATAGGGTTGTAGCCGTCATCTGTGCCATACGCTTGGCATGTTGCCGATGGGAGGAGCGATGCGCAAAGCGACGTTGGAGAAACCGGCGACGGAACGTCAGCGGAGCATCCTAGACGTCATTCGGAGCTTTACCGCCGAGCGCGGCTATCCGCCCTCGGTGCGCGAAATCGGCGAGCGCGTCGGCCTCTCGTCCTCCTCGACCATCCACGCGCACCTCAAGGCCCTGGAGCGCCGCGGCCTGATCTCGCGCGACCCGACGAAGCCCCGAGCCATGCGCTCGGGTGCGTCCTTCCAGGGGCACGACGCGGTGGTCATGCCTATTTTGGGACGGGTTGCGGCGGGAGTGCCCATCACCGCCCAGGAGGACGTCGAAGGCGAGTTTTTGCTCTCAGCCGGCTTCGTGCCGCGGGTCTCCGACGCGTTCATGCTGCGGGTGCAGGGCGATTCGATGGTCGAAGCGGCGATTCTCGACGGCGATCTGATCCTGGTTCGGCCCCAGCGAAACGCCGAAAACGGCGAAATCGTCGTTGCAATGCTCGACGGCGAGGCCACCGTCAAGCGCTTCTACCGTGAGGCAGGGCGCGTCCGTCTGCAGCCGGAGAATCGCGCGATGGCGCCAATCTACGCGAGCGATGTCGAGATCGTCGGTCGCGTCGAAGCCGTCGTCCGCCGCCTCTAAGCTTTTCCTCGCTTTCGAAGAGCGGGCCGTGCCGGTCATGCGCCGGCTCGGTGAGCTTCCGTTCGTTGCGTCTTTGCGCGACGCGCTGCCCTGGAGCTTCATCGGCTTGGCGGTGGCCTTTCTTGGGATTTTGATCCAAGAGCTCGCAGCGGGAACCTTCCGGGGACACAACTTGGGCTTGAGCGTAGCGTCGGCCCTGCTGCCCGCGTTCGGCGTCATGGCGGCAACCCTCGTCGTCATACTGCCGGTCCGGCTGGCGCGCGCGACGCATTTTGCCGCCGGACCCTTGCTGGTGGGCAGCGTGGGCGGTTTCGCGCTCGCCTTGCCGCAGCCGTTTGGGCCAGACCCGATTACCTACCTTCGCCTGCTCGGCACCGCGGGACTCTTCGTCGCGATGCTGACATGCGGCGTTACCGCTGCCTGGACGGCGCTTGCGCGACGGTACGCTGCGCCGGCGGTAGCGGATTGGGCCGGCGCGCTGTTAGCCATCGTAACCTTTGGCGGGCTGATCGCTCTGCACGTCTCGTTACCGGCGGCCATCGCTTCTGCGATGCATCCGATTGCCAACCTTGGCGACACGTATCTCGCGCTGGTCGTAATCGTGGTGGTGGAAACGCTGCTCTGGACGGCGGGCGTGCACGGGCCGGCGGTAATGGCCGCGATCGTAACGCCGGTCTATCTGACGATGCAAATGCAGAATACGCGCGCGTTTACCGTCCACGAACCGCTTCCGTACATCGTCGTGGTTTCGCTCTTTCTCTTCGTCTTTCCAGGGGGAGCGGGCGCGACGTTGCCGCTGGCCGGATTGTTCGCGATCTCGCGCGTGCCGCGCCTTCGCGCCGTAGGGCGCGCCACGTTCGTGCCGTCGCTCTTCAATCTCAACGAGCCGCTGCTCTTTGCTGCCCCCGTCGTCTTCAACCCACATCTGGTTCTGCCGTTCGTCGGCGTGCCGGTCGTGCTCGCAACGGTGACGTATGCCGCGGTCGCAACCGGCCTCGTCGCGCGCGCCGCATTCTACGTTCCTTCGTCGGTTCCAACGTTTATCTCGACGTACGTCGCCACGCAGGACTTGCGCGCGGTCGCGCTCGCGGCCGTAAACATCGTGCTTGCGACGGTGATGTACTATCCGTTCGTGCGCGCCTACGAGCGCCACCTGTCGGCGGGCAAATGATCGCCGAGTTGTGCGAGCGGTTCGATATAACCGGGCGCGTCAGGGAGGCGGCGCTCGAGGCGGAACGCCAAACCGAAGCGCTGACCTACGGCGCGCAGCAGCGCGTGCAGCGCAAAGTTCTCGCGGCCTTCATCGACGAGGGCATTACCGAGAGCGATCTTGCCGGAACGACCGGCTATGGTTACGACGATGCCGCCCGCGCGCGCTACGAGTCGCTGCTCGCGCGCGTTCTGGGCGCGGAGCGCGCCATCGCGCGGCTCTCGATCGTCAGCGGTACGCATGCAATCGTCGCCGCGCTGGCGGCATGCACTCCGCGGGACACGACGCTGCTCTCGATCTCCGGGTCGCCATACGATACGCTTCGCAATGCCATCTGCGATGCGCCGCATTGCCTCGCCGGCGACGGCATCGAGTACCGCGAGGTCGCCTTGACGCCGGATGGCGCGATCGATCTGCCGGCCGTGGAACGCGCGCTCCGCGCACGGCAGAAGGTAACCGTCTTCATTCAGCGCTCGCGCGGCTACGCGCCGCGGCGTTCGCTGCGGGTCGCCGAGTGCGAAGCCGCCTATGCGATGGTCAAAAGCGTGGCCCCCGATGCGCTGGTACTGGTGGACAACTGCTACGGGGAACTCGTTGAAGAGCGCGAGCCCGCGGAGTCCGGCGCCGATTTGATCATGGGCTCCCTCATCAAGAATCTCGGCGGATCCATCGCCCCCGCGGGCGCCTACGTCGCGGGGGACGGCGAGTTGGTCGAGCGCGTCGCGGCTCGTCTCTACGCGCCCGGATTGGGCGCCGCGCTCGGGCCGACCTTAGGCTTCGGCCGCGCATTCGTGCAAGGACTCTTTCTCGCACCGCTGGTCGTCGAGCAAACCTTGCGCGGCTTGGATTTTATCGCCGCGC
This sequence comes from Candidatus Cybelea sp., assembly GCA_035308305.1. Lineage (GTDB taxonomy): Bacteria > Vulcanimicrobiota > Vulcanimicrobiia > Vulcanimicrobiales > Vulcanimicrobiaceae > Cybelea. The sequence continues at coordinate 254,820 of DATGGV010000056.1, forward strand.
TCTTCGACGCGCTGGGCTACGGTGTGGACCCGGTCGCGGGGGCACTACGCAGCGACATCGTGCAGGCGATTCGCCTTGGAACGGCGCGGCGGCTCGAGCGTTTTGCTGCGGGTTTACAAGCTGCGATGCCGGTCAACGCGCGCTTCACGCCGGTGCCCGGAGCGGTGCCGGGGTATGCCGATCCCGTGCTCATGTCGTCTGGAGCATTTGTGGCTGGGGCTACGATCGAGCTCTCTTGCGACGCGCCGCTGCGCCCGCCATACGAAGTGTACGTGCAGGGTGGAGTGCTCGCCGCGCACGCCTACTTGGGCGGCCTCTTCGCCGCTCGCGCGCTCGAACTGTCTAGCTAGTCAGGCCTCACGCAGCCCAGAAAGCCGTAGAAGTGATAGCGGCATCCGTCGGAGGTAGATACTGCGATGCGCGTGTCCTCGACTGACGCGCTGGTTACTGTCTTACCTACGAGACTTTGCAGAATCTCTCGTGCTTGCAGAAACTCTGCGGCCTGCAATCCCTCCGGCTCGGCTTCGATGAGTTCGATGAGCTGGTCGAGTCGATTGTCCATGGTCCTCTCTAGTATCGTCCCCTCACCCGCGATTTCTTAGTGGCGCCGCGCCAGGAAGCCGCCGGAGCCCCTAGAGAAGGGCTGGCGGCCATGTACCTGCTCGAAGTGCTTAGCGGCCCGCTCGACGGCACCACCTGGCCGTTCGAGCGCGAGATCACAATTGGGCGCGATTACGCCTTGGCGGACGCCTGTCTTTCGCTCGACCGGTACGTCTCTCGTCAGCATGCACGGCTGCAAATCGACGGCAGCTCGATCCGGCTGACCGACCTGCGCAGCCGCAACGGAACGCGCCTGGGCGGTCAGGCGGTGGTCGGCGACGTGCCGCTGCCCGTCGGCGAGCCGTTCGTCGTTGGCCGCACCCTTCTGCGAGTGACGCGCGCGTAACCATTACGTTCATGGAAAGCGCCGCTACGGTTGCGCAGGCGCGCTCGCTCTCATCTGCGTTGCCGCGGCCTCTCGGGTTCGTTCCGACGATGGGCGCGCTTCACGAAGGGCATCTCGAGTTAGTCCGGCGGGCGCGCGAACGGTGTGCGGCGGTCGTGGCCTCGGTCTTCGTCAACCCGCTGCAGTTCGCGCCCAGCGAGGACCTGGCGACCTATCCGCGCGATTTGGAGCACGACCGCGAGAAGCTCGCTGCGGCCGGCGTCGACGCGCTCTTCGAGCCCGGCGCCTCGGCGATGTACCCCGCGGGCTTTTCGACCTTCGTCGAAGTCGAGCCGTTGAGCGCCCGCTTCGAAGGCGCCCAGCGGCCGGGACACTTTCGCGGCGTTACGACGGTCATCGTCAAGCTGCTCAACATCGTGCAGCCCGACGCGCTCTTCCTCGGCCAGAAAGACGCGCAGCAAGCCGTCCTGCTGCGCAAGATGATCGCGGATCTCGATTATTTGGTGGACGTCGAGGTCGTGCCGACGGTGCGTGAGCCCGACGGTCTGGCGCGGTCGAGCCGCAACCGGTATTTAGATTCGACGCGCCGCGCGGAGGCGGTGACGCTTTACCAAGCGCTGTGCACGACGAAGCGAGCGCTTGAAGGCGGCGCGCGCAAGGCAGATGCGCTCGCCGCCGGCGCCGCAGCGCTCAGCCCGGGCGCCCAACTCGACTATCTCGATGTCGTCGATGCCGAAGCGTTCGAGCCGATCGAAGAGCTGCGCCCGCCGGCCTTCGTCATCGGTGCGGCGCGTTTCGGCGCGACGCGCCTGATCGACAACTTGTGGGTACCCAAGTGACGCGAGTCCTTCTGGGAGTAAGCGGCGGGATCGCTGCGTATAAGGCGGCGGCCCTGACCAGCACGCTCGTCCAGCGGGGCGAGGGTATGGAAGTCGACGTCGTGATGACGGCCGAAGCCGAACGCTTCGTAACGCCGCTAACCTTCGCGTCGCTCACGGCGAGGCCGGTCTACACCTCGCTCTGGGATCTCCCCGAACGAATTCCTCACATTCGCCTGGTGCGAGAGGCGCAAGCCGTGCTCGTCGTGCCGGCGACGGCCAACCTCATTGCAAAGCTGGCAGTGGGCGTCGCCGACGATTTGCTGACGGCCGCGTTGCTGGCGGCGCGCATTCCGCGCATCCTCGCGCCCGCGATGAACGCGGCGATGTACGAAGATCCGGTGACGCAGTCAAATATCTCTGCGTTGCGCGCGCGCGGCTACGAGATCGTCGATCCCGAGCGCGGCTTCCTGGCCGAACGCGAACGCGGCGTCGGGCGCTTAGCGAGCGAAGAGCGAATTCTCGAGGCGCTCGACCGTGCGTTGTCCCGGCGGCAATCGCTGCACGGCAAACGCGTCGCCATTACCGCCGGTCCGACCCGAGAGCCGTTCGATCCGGTGCGCTTTCTCAGCAACGCATCGACCGGCGCCACCGGCATCGAACTCGCGCGGGAAGCCGCGCTGCGCGGCGCGAGCGTGACGCTGCTGCTCGGCCCGACGCAGCTCGAGCCGCCGGCCGGGGTCCGCGTCGTTCGGATCGCGACCGCGCGCGAACTCTACGATGCGGCGCTGGCTCACGCGGTCGGCGCCGACCTCGCGATTGCGACGGCGGCCGTGGCGGATTGGCGGCCGGCGGAGCACAGCGAGGCGAAACTCTCGAAGAGCGGCGAAGCCTTGACCGTGCGGCTGGAGCCCAACCCCGATGTTCTCGCCGCGCTCGGCGAGCGCAAGGGCTCGACCTTCTTGGTCGGCTTCGCGGCAGAGACCGGCGAGCACGAGACGCGCGGCCGCAAGAAGCTTCGCGATAAGCATCTCGACGCAATCGCCGTCAACGACGTGCGCGGCGAACGCGGATTCGGTACCGGCGACAACGAGCTGGTGCTTTTGTGGGGCGATGGCGGACGCCGCGAGCTCGGACGCTCCGATAAGAAGACGCTGGCGGCGCGATTGCTCGACGCGCTCGAGGAACTGATGCGATGCTCTTGACGATCGACGTCGGCAATACCGAGACCAAACTCGGCTGCTTCTCGCACGACGAGCTGCTGCGAACCTGGCGCGTGACGACGGAGCTGCGACGCACGCCCGACGAGTACGGAGTCTTCTTCACGCAGCTCTTTGCCGCCAGCGGCATCGACATCCGGGCGATCGGCGCCGTGGCGATTGCCAGCGTCGTGCCGAAGCTCGATCCGGTGCTCGAGAGTGCATGCGCGCGCTTCTTTAATGCGACCCCAGTCTTTCTCAAACCGCAAACGCAGCAACTCATCTCAGTCGTTACGGAGAATCCGTCGGAAGTCGGCGCCGATCTCGTCGCAGCGGCGATCGGCGGAGTACGACGCTTCGGCGCGCCGCTGATCGTCGTGAGTTTCGGCACGGCCACAGTCTTCATCGCGATCTCTGCGGCGGGTGAATATCTCGGCGTGGCGATCGCGCCCGGAATCACCGTCTCGATCGATGCGCTGATCGGCCGCACCGCCAAGCTACCGCAGATTGCGCTGGAGGCGCCGGGCCGGGCGATCGGCCGAAACACGAACGAGGCGCTGCAGAGCGGCATCGTCTACGGTTTCACGGGGCAGGTGGAGGCCATCGTCGATCGGATCAGGGCGGAGATGGGTGTGCGCGCCAAAGTCGTCGCAACCGGCGGTCTCGCCGACGTGGTCGCCAAGCAGACGCCCGTTGTCGATGCCGTCGATCCCTACCTGAGCCTCGTCGGATTGAATCTATTTCATCGCTCGGCATGCGCTGCGAGGCGCGACGAGCAAAATGGTCTAACCTAGGATTATGCGTCTCAAGCCGCTGCGGATTGGCTCGATCGAGATCTGGCCGCCGCTGATTCTCGCGCCGATGTCCGGCGTGACGAACCGGACGATGCGCGCCCTCTATCGCCCGTTCGGCCTGGGCCTGACGGTGACGGAGTTCGTTTCGTCCAATGCGCTGCAGCACGGGAACCGGCGCACGATGGAGATGATCGACCAGCACGGCTTGGAAAAACCCGTCGCGACGCAGCTCTGGGGCGACGACCCGGCGACGATGGCGCACGCCGCCAAGGTGGTGCGCGAGTGCGGCGCCGACATCGTCGACATCAACTTCGGGTGTCCCGCGCCGAAGGTGACCAAGACAAACGGCGGCTCGGCCTGTCTGCGCGATCCGGATCGTTGCGAGGCGATCGTCCGCGCGGTGGTCGCGGCCGTCGACTGTCCGGTGACGGTGAAGATGCGGCTAGGCTGGACCGAAAACGCGCTGGTCTATCTCGACGTCGCGCAGCGCGCGCAACGCGCCGGCGTGCAGGCGGTGACGCTTCACGCGCGCACCGCGAAACAGTTTTATAGAGGCGCGGCGGATTGGGAACACATCGCGCGGCTCAAACGCGGCCTCGACATTCCGGTGATCGGCAACGGCGATCTCGACGATCCGTATCTGGCAATCGAGCGCATGCGCGAAAGCGGCGTCGACGCGGTGATGCTCGGCCGCGCGACGCTGGGCAACCCGTGGCTGATCTCGCAAATTCGCGATTTGATGGAGGGACGCGAGGCGCGCGCGCTGCCGAGCGCGCCCGATCGTTTGCGCTTTGCGATCGTGCACTACCGCACGATGGTGCAGGAGCTTGGCGAAGCGCGCGCGGTTCCCCAGATGCGCAAACACCTGGCCCTGTATCTCAAGGGAATCCCTGGCGCCGCGATGCTGCGCGAAACAATCATGCGCACGCCGAGCGCGGCTGAAACGATCGGCACGATCGAAGCCACGATCTCACGCCTCGAATCCCCGCCGCTGGTTGCAGCGTGAACAAAAAACGAGGCTGGACTATCCAGCCATGACTAAACACCTGCATTTTAGTGCAGCTGACTTGTCTGCGTCAAGGTGCTTAGCCGGTGCGATAGCAAGGGCCGCGTCGAGATGATCGAGCAGCGCGACGATCTTTACGGTGCGGCGTCGCCGCAAGAACTTGCGGCGGAGACGTACGAGAACTACAAACGGTTCGTCAATCCGCCGTTGGCGCGCGTGATGAGGCTCTCAGGATCACCGGTCGAAGTGCGCGCGGAGGGGGCGACGATCTGGGATCAAACCGGGAAAGCCTATCTCGACTTTGCCGGCGGCTACGGCGTCTTTACGCTGGGGCATCGCCATCCGCGCGTGGTCGCGGCCGTGCGCGCGCAGCTCGACCTGATCGCGCTATCCGGCAAGACGATGTTCAACGTCGTGCTCGGACGCGCGTCGCGCCGGCTCGCGGAGCTCGCGCCCGGCGATTTGGAGATTACTTTCTGGTGCAACAGCGGAACGGAGGCGATCGAGGGCGCGATCAAGCTCGCGCGCGCCGCTACCGGGCGGGCGAAGATCGTCGGAACGGTCGATGCGTATCACGGCAAAACGCTCGGCGCGCTTTCGGTCAGCGGACGCGAAACCTTTCAGTCGCCGTTTCGTCCGTTGCTGGCCGACTCGGTCTGCATTCCCTACGGTGAAGCGAGCATGCTCGACGAGGCGCTCGCCGGCGCGGCGGCATTCGTCGTCGAGCCGGTGCAAGGCGAGGGCGGCGTCAACGTGCCGCCGCTGGGTTATATGCGTGCCGTTCGCGAGGCCTGCGATCGCAGCGGCGCCGTTTTTGTCGCCGACGAAGTGCAGACCGGACTCGGGCGCTGCGGGTATCGTTTTGCCTGCAATCGCGACGACGTCGTTCCCGACGTGATGACGCTTGCCAAGGGTCTTTCCGGCGGCGTCGTTCCGGTCGGGGCCTTTATCGCGCGGCCGAGCGTTTGGAACCGCGCGTTCGGGAATGCGCCGCTGCTGCACACCTCGACCTTCGGCGGCAGCGAGCTGGCGTGCGCGGCAGCGCTCGCGGCCATGGATGTGTTGGAAGACGAACGGCTTGCCGGCTTGGCCCGCGTCCGCGGAGAGCGGCTGCTCGACGGCGCTCGCGCGATCGCCGTCGACTATCCGCAGGTCGTTGCGGAGGTCCGCGGCCTCGGGCTGTTGGTCGGCGTGGAGTTGACGCACGAAGGTTACGGCGGATGGATCATCCCCGAAATGCTCAAAGCGGGCGTAACCGCGGCTTGGACGCTCAACCAGCTGCGCGTCATTCGTCTCGAGCCGCCGCTGGTCGTAACCGAAGCCGAGATCGACCGCGCACTGCTGGCATTGCGCGGCGGCGTCGCAGCCGCTTTTGCCAAGCTGGGCGCGCT
>DATGGV010000057.1:0-69432 GCA_035308305.1 Candidatus Cybelea sp.
CGAGCCGCCCTCGGAGATGCCGTACGCGACGTGCCGTCCGTCGAGCGACGGCAGGAAATAATTGACCGTGTAATGTTTGCCCGGCGTTGCCAAGCTCTGCGGATCGATCAGGACGCGCTCCCCGCTGCCGTCCACGTTGCGCACGTAGAGCTTGGGCCCGTTGTCGCCGGGGTTGAGCTTCTCGTAAAAATAGTACGGACCGTCGCGGGTTACGCCGGTGACGATAACGCCGGCGTTATCCAGCTCTTTGATGCGGTCGAAGAGCCGTTCGCGGGGTTCGCCGAGGTGGGCGAGCACCGCGCGCGTGTAGTCGTTCTGCTCCTTGAAGAACTGCACCACGACGGGGTCGGACATGTTTTCGAAGTAGCGGTACGGGTCGGTAACCGAGGTCCCGTACTTCGATTCCGCGACGGCGCGCTGCGGCGGTATCGGCGGCGGCGACGGAAAACCCGCAGGGATCGCGCCGGTCACGGCGAGGGCGAGCATGCAGCAGCAAACGCGGAGCATCGGGCCACTATTCTCGAATGATATACCTTGGTGCCTGCGGGCGTGATCGCTCAGTCGCCCTTCGACTGCGCTCAGGATGACAAAGGGGAGGGTGCGTGCAAAGGGGGCGGCGTGAAGAGTCGTGCGGAGAAATATGAGGAGTTGGAGGCTAAGCGGGCGGAGTCGACGATTCCGGCTGGAGCCGAGGCGCTCGCGCGACAGCATGCGCGGGGGAAGCTCTCGGCGCGCGAGCGCGTTGAGGCGCTGGTGGATGAAGGCTCGTTTACCGAGTTCGATCGGTTTGTCGTCCATCGTGCCAATGCGTTTGGGCTCGACGAAAAGGAGTTTTTGGGCGACGGCGTGATCACAGGGCGCGCGACGATCGACGGGCGCCAGGTCTTTCTCTTTTCGCAGGATTTTTCGGTGCTGGGCGGGTCGCTGGGCGAAGCTTACGCCGAGAAGATTTGCAAGATGATGGATTTGGCGATTCGCACCGGCTCGCCGATGGTCGGGATCAACGACTCGGGCGGAGCGCGCATTCAAGAAGGCGTCGTCTCTTTGGGTGGTTACGCCGAAATCTTTTGGCGCAACGTTGCGGCCAGCGGCGTCGTTCCGCAGATAAGTCTGATTGCGGGGCCGTGCGCCGGCGGGGCCGTCTACTCACCTGCAATCACCGACTTCATCATCATGACGGAAAAGATCTCGCAGATGTTCATCACGGGTCCGGAGATCATCAAGACGGTCACCGGCGAGGAAGTAACGTTTGAGGAGCTAGGCGGTGCGATGACGCACGCGACGCGCAGCGGCGTCGCGCACCTGGTAGCCGAGGACGAAGCGAACCTTTTCGAGCTGACGCGCGATCTCTTTTCGTTTCTGCCGCAGAACAACGCCGAGGCTCCGCCGGAGTATGGGTGCGACGACGACCCGCACCGAATGGTCGCGCAGCTCGACGATCTCGTCCCCGACTCGCCGAATAAGCCGTACGACATGCGCGAGGTTGTCCACGGCGTCGTGGATTATGGAGACTTCTTGGAGATCCAGGCGCTCTACGCGCCGAACGTTATTTGCGGCTTCGGGCGCATCAACGGCCGAGCCGTGGGCATTGTCGGCAATCAACCCAACGTGCTGGCCGGCGTGCTCGACACGCATTCGTCGGTGAAGGCCGCGCGCTTCGTGCGTTTCTGCGATGCCTTCAATATACCGTTGATTACGTTTGTCGACGTCCCCGGCTTTCTTCCGGGCACGGATCAGGAGTACGGCGGAATCATCCTGCACGGTGCCAAGCTGCTCTACGCGTTCGCGGAGGCGACGGTTCCCAAAATTACCGTGATCACGCGCAAGGCCTACGGCGGCGCCTATGACGTGATGGCGAGCAAGCACATTCGCGCCGACGTCAATCTCGCATGGCCGACGGCGGAGATCGCGGTGATGGGCGCGGAGAGCGCCGTCAAGACGATCTTCCGCCGCGAGATCGCGGCAGCCGACGACAAAGAGGCGAAGATGGCGGAGCTGATCGGCGAGTACAACGACCGCTTCGCGCATCCGTACATTGCCGCCGCGCGCGGTTACGTTGACGACATTATCGAGGCTCGAAAGACGCGCGGCGCGATAGCCGATGCGTTGGAGATGCTGCGCGACAAGCGCGTCGAGACGCCGCGGCGCAAGCACGGCAACATTCCTCTGTAAGGCGTTCTTCCGCCGCTAGACCGCCATGGCTTCGGCAACGGCGCGGTCCTCATTCCACGCTCTCCCTTCTTCGCCGTGTTTGCGCGCGGCATCTTCATCGAGTTCTTCGCGCAGGCGCGCCGAGAGCCTATCGTACTCTTGCCGCTCCGTGAAGTCGCGGGCTACGTTTAACGCCGCCAGCCGCGCGTCGACGAAACCCAAAATGCGGGCCGCGCGAACTCGCGCCGCAGCTCCATCGGTCCCCGCGTTTGGTTCTAGAGCGGCGATGGCGGCCAGGTGCTGCAGCGCGAGCACGGCGACCACCCGGTACTGCAGATCGAGCGCGTCCGTCAAAGCGGCTCTCGCAGCCTCCCGCGCTTCATCGAAACGATCGAGCGCGATCGCATACGCCGCGACGTTGATGACGGCTTTGCATGTGGGAAGGCCGAGCGTGCGGTACGTGTCGCAGGCGACTTCGACGAGTTCCAGCGCCTCCGCAACGTCACCGCAGCGGAAGAGCGTTTCGGCCAGATTGCAACGGATACCGGCCCCTTGGCGTTCCGCGCCGAGAACTTCGGCGATGTCGAGCGCCTCGGCGTAGAGCTGCCGAGCCCGGTCGCCGTCACCCGCAACCTCGCGCGCGAGCGCGACTCCCAACAGCGCGAGAATGGCGAGACGATGTGCCTTCGCGCTCTTTGCCGTGCGTAACGCCTCCTCGAGGATGGCGGACCCGCCGGCAACGTTGCCCTCGACGACGAGCGCAAAGCCGACGATTCGCTGCGCGTGCCCGGCCCGAACCGCATCCCCGAGCGCTCGATATCGTTCCAGCGCCCGCTCTGCCGCGGCGCGGCCAGCCCCTGCTTCGGCAAAGCCTACGACCAGTCGAGCGTGGGCGAGCTCGAGGTTCGCGATCAGCGATGGCGGCGTCCGTTCGTCGACCAATGCAATTCCGCGCTCCACCCAGCGATCCGCTTCGGCCTCTCCGAAAGAACCCCACATGCTCACAAACGTGCTGGCCAAGCGCTGGCCGAGCGCCACGTCGCCGGCGCTTCCGAACGACCACGCGAGGGCCGCGCGGAAGTTTTCCAACTCACGCTCGCCACGCTCGCTCCATGCGCGGTCCGCCGTCGTCTCCCACATGTCGTCAAAATCTTGTGCGAGCGTCAGGAAGGCCGCCGCGTGAGCGCGCGACGCGGCTTGCTCTTCGCCGAGAGCAACGAGCCGCTCACGCGCGTATTCGCGCGTCGACTCAAGCATGCGATAACGTTCGTCGGGCTCGGCCTGCACCAATGACTTGTCAACCAACGATGAGAGGACGTCGAGAATCGCAATGTCGTCGGTGACGCCGTCGTGGAATGCCGTAGCCGCGTCTTCGAAGCGAAAGCCGCCGGCGAAGACGGAGAGCTTGCGAAAGAGCGATTGTTCCCGTTCATCGAGCAGGTCGTAGCTCCAGTCGATCAGCGCGCGCATCGTCTGGTGGCGCGGCAACGCGCTGCGATCGCCGCCCGTCAGCAGGCGGAAGCGCTCGTCGAGCATTTGAAGCAGCCGCTGCGGGGAAAGCACCTTTACGCGCGCCGCAGCAAGTTCGATTGCCAGCGGAATCCCATCGAGCCGCGCGCAGATCTCTTCAATTTGCGGCGCGTTCTCGGCGGTGGCTTCGAATCGCGGATTGACCGCTGAAGCGCGTTCGACGAATAACTGCGCGGCCGCCGCAGGCGAGAGCGACGGAATGCGATAGATTTGCTCGCCCGCTAGGTTGAGCGCTTCGCGGCTGGTTGCCAGGATTCGCACTTGCGGCGCCGCGTGCAGCAGTGAGCGCGCGAGAGCGCGCGTCTCGTCGATCAGGTGCTCGCAGTTGTCGAGCACGAGCAAGAGCCGCTTGCGCTTTAGGTACGAGAGCAGCATGTCGAGCAGCGGGCGGCTCGGAGATTCGGCGATTCCGAAGTGTCGCGCAACGGTCGCGATAACGAGCGACGGTTCCGAGAGCGACGCCAGTTCGACAAGCCACACGCCGTCGTCGCATTGGTCGAGCAGCCGTTGGCCGACGGAGATCGCGCAGCGCGTTTTTCCGGAACCTCCGGCGCCGACGAGCGTGACGATGCGCCGGCTCTCGAGCAATGCGCAAACCTCGCCGACAACTTGCTCCCGGCCGACGAGCGCATTGAGGGGCGCAGGAAGATTGTTCGAGAGGTGCTCGAGCGAGCGGAGTTGTGAGAACTCATCCTCCAGCCCGGCGGCAACGAGTTGGTAGACGTGTTCGGGGCGGTCGATATCTTTGAGCCGGTGGACGCCTAAGTCGCGCAGCGTGCACCCGGGGGCCATCCTTCCTTCGAGCATTTCAGCGCAAGCGCCGGAGATTAACACCTGCCCGCCGTGACCAATTGCCAGCAACCGCGCGACACGATTGACGGCCGGCCCAAAGTAATCGTCGTCGCGTTCTTCGGTTTGACCGGCATGCAGCGCCATGCGCACGCGGATGCCGGCGACGGCCGCGAAATCCTCGGCGGCGAGCGCGCGCTGCGACTCCAGTGCCGCGGCGAGCGCATCGGAAGCGGTTGCGAAAGCAGCGCAGAAAGCGTCGCCCATCGTTTTGAAAATATATGCGCCGTGGGCCTCCAGCGCCGCCCGGAGGAGCCTGTCGTGACGCGCTAGCGCAGCCCCCATCGCTTCGCGATTCTGCTCCCAGCGCGCCGTGCTGCCTTCGATATCCGAGAAGAGCAGCGTCACGCTTCCCGTGGGAATCGCCGTGCGTCTAGGGATTCGTCACCGTCCGGTATATCGAAGGCGAAGCATCGGCTCCCTAGTTCCGAACGGCACTCGTGGCCGCCTGTAGCGAAAAGCCAGTCAGAACGCCGCGCTGGTCGGAGCAGTAGAGCCAACCGTTCACCACGATCGGGCTCTCCCAGTGGATCGCGCCGATCGAGTCCGGCGCGCCGTACGCCGCGCTGTTCCATAGCAGCCGGCCGTTCCGGGCATCGACCGCCAAGATCGCGTGATCGAAGGCCACGAAGACGATGCCGTTGGCCACGACGGGCGACGAGCCGTCTCCATAGCTTTCGCCGCCAATGTCTTGCCAGGCGCTGACGAGTTTGCTCACGCCCGCAGCGCCGGTCTCCAGCCGATAGGCTTCGACGACGTTGGTGAATCCCATAAAAATCCAGGCGCTGCCTCCGGAATCCGCCCAGACCGCCGGCGTTGAGAAGAGGCCGCCGGGCAGGTCTAGTTCCTGCAGCTCGTTGCCGACGCCCGGAAGCGCCTGACGGTTGAGGAGCCGAAGAACGCCGTCCTTTCCGCCCTGCACCAAAAGATACGGCGTCTGGCTGTTGGGCTGATCGGGCAGGATTGCGGGTGACGAGCTGCCGAGGTCGGTATCGCCGGCGTCGAGCTGCTGATAGTTGGTGGGCGTGTAGCTCCCGAGCACGTCCGAGAGATCGGGCTGCAGCGCAACGACGGAATCGCCATAATCGTCGCCGCCGGAGTTTGCGTCGAAGTCGCCGTTGCCGGTCGTCACGTAGATGCGCCGGTCCATCGAGGCATCGGGATCAACCACCGCGCCGCCGCGCCCCCAAATTCCCGAACGCTGCTGCGAGCAGGTCAGGGCGCGCACGAGTTTGCGATAGCTGCTGCACAGCGTGTTGAAGATTGTCGTCTGCCCGTCGCTCAGCCGCACGGCCACGACGTGCCCGTCGTAGGGCGGCGTGTCATAATGGCCGGCCGTGACGGCGTACAAGTAGCCGTTGGCGACGTTGAGCGCCGACGAGTTCTTTTCGGTGAGCGGAAGGTGCGTGATTCGCGCGGGAAAGCCCGGCGAGGGCGCTTGGCGTCCCGTCGCGGCGGAGAGTTTATAGACTTTTCCGTCGGCGCCGGCGGCGTAGATGTAGAGCCCGGACGGATCGGCTGCGGGCGTCGAGTTTGTCAGCGTCGTGCCGTGGCTTTCGAACTTCCAGAGAATACGGCCCGTCATCGCCCCGATGCCCAGAGTAATTCCGGTCGTCGTCGTTTCGAAGAGCATCGGGCCGTTCGTGCGGCCGGTACCCACGTGATCCAACAGGATGGGCGCGGAGTCGGCTACGGCGCCGAGCGCCGTCTGCCAATGCACGCGCAAGCGATGAACGTTGCGCACGGTCAGCGTTCTTTCCATCGGGTTGAATCCGCTGCGCGCCGAGTCGAAGTCAAAGAGCGGCCAATCCGTGGCACGGGCCGGCAGCGTCGCACCAATGACAAAAACGGCGAGGGCATAAAGCCACGTCTTGAATAGCACCGGCCGATACCTTCGACGGGCGGGGCTTCTGCCTCCTCGCCGTGTACGTTAGAACAAGCCGGGTATTAGGCGCCAGCGAACCGCGGCGCAGTATTGCGCGTAGCCCGGCAGGTTTTCGACGAGAAAGGCTTCCTCGTGGAGCAAACGCCAGACGATCAGGGCTAGCACGGGCGCGACGAGCAGCAGTCCCCAGTACGAGCCCAGCGCCAGCGGTATGCCGGTAACAAAAATTAACAGACCGACGTACAGAGGGTGGCGCACGACGGCGTAGGGTCCGGTTGAAATCACGCGCTGACCCGGCGCGATTCGGATCGTCGACCCGGCGAAGCTGTTCGCGCGAAAGACGAGAAAGTACACGTACGATCCGGCGACGACGAGCAGGTTGCCGAGCACCACCAGCAGCGGTACGTCGGCCGACCAGTGCAGCCGGTAATCGCGCGCCGCAATGACGACGGTCGTGGCGATGAGCGAATACAGGAGGGTGACGATGATCTTTTGCGCCGGCTCTTTCTCGGCGACGCGCATGCGGCGCTCGAGCAGGCTGCGGTCCTTGCGCCAGAAGTACGCGAAGGTCAGCCAGCCGCAGGCGCTAACGACGGCGAGGAAGACCCACGCCTGCCAATAAAACAACGTCCCCGCGGGAAGAAAGATCAGCAGCCCGGTCGCCAGCACTGAGAGCAGCGAGTTGAGGAGCAGCCGTTTCTCGAGGCTCACGTATGGCAGGCTACCGCAACGGCGCTGCGTTTGCAATCCGCCATCGTAGGGATAGCCGGGAATTCGAGCACGGAGAGGGTATGTAGGCCGGGTGAAACTATTGAATGGAAAGCGCGCGCTGGTGACCGGCGTGGCAAACCGGTGGTCGATCGCGACCGGCATCGCGCGAAAGCTGCACGAGCACGGGGCTTCCATCGCGCTGACGTATCAGGGCGAACGCGTGCGCGACGAGGTCGAGAAGCTGGCGGCCGAACTCGGCGAGGGCCCGGTAATTGAGTGCGACGTGAGTAACGGCGCCTCGCTCACGGCGATGCGCGACGAGCTTGCCGATAAATTCGGACCGCTCGACGTGCTGGTTCACTGCATCGCCTTTGCCAACAAAGAGGATCTCGCCGGAAAGGTTTTCGAGACATCGCGAGCCGGCTACGCGCTGGCGCTCGACGTCTCGGCCTATTCGCTGATCGCGCTGGTAAGCGAACTGCGCGACTCGTTCGTGGACGGCGCCTCGATCATGGCGATGACCTATCTTGGGGCGACCAAAATCGTGCCGAACTATAACCTGATGGGCATTGCGAAGGCGGCGCTCGAGGCGACGGTCCGCTATCTCGCGTTCGATCTCGGAGATCGCGGGATTCGCGTGAACGCGATCTCGGCCGGGCCGATCAAAACAGCCAGCTCGCGGCAAGTCGGAGGTTTTTCGCGTATCCTCGACGTCGTGCCGAAGGTCGCGCCGCTGCGCCGGAACGTGACGCCCGAGGACGTTGGAAACGTCGCCGTCTACCTCGCTTCGGACCTTTCGTCCGCCGTTACCGCCGACGTGCACTTCGTCGATGCCGGCTACCACGCCATGGGGATGTACCCGCCATCCTTCGACTCCGCTCAGGATGACAAAGGTCAGAAGCCGTGAGCGTTGTTTTCTAAGATATTGATTGCGAATCGCGGGGAGATTGCGGTTCGCGTCATTCGCACGGCGCGCGAGATGGGGATTGCGACCGTCGCGGTGTATTCGGAGGCCGATCGCGCCGCGCTGCACGTCGCGCTGGCCGACGAAGCGTACGAGATCGGTCCGGCGCCGCCTTCGCAGAGTTATTTGAACGGCGAGCGACTGATCGAGTGCGCGCGCGCGGCCGGCGCCGAGGCGGTGCATCCGGGCTACGGCTTTCTCGCCGAGAACGCGGCGTTTGCGCGCAGCGTGGTTGCGGCGGGCTTGACGTGGATCGGGCCGCACGCCGACGCGATCGATTCGATGGGCGACAAGCTGCGGGCACGTCAGGCGATGCGCGAGGCGGAAGTTCCTTCGGTGCCGGGAGGCTACGACGCGATCGTCGACGTTGCCGGCGCACGCGCCGCGGCGGAGGAGTACGGCTTGCCGGTCGCGTTCAAAGCCGCCGCTGGAGGCGGTGGTAAAGGCCTGAAGGTTGCAGCGACACTCGCCGACGTGGAATCTGCCTTTGAAACGGCGCGCCGCGAGGCCAAAGCTTATTTCAAAGACGACACGATCTATGCCGAGCGCTATCTCGAAAACCCGAAGCACGTCGAGCTGCAAGTGCTTGCCGATAAGCACGGCAACGTGGTGCACGTCGGCGAGCGCGACTGCTCGCTGCAGCGCCGCCATCAAAAGCTCTGGGAGGAGACGCCCGCGCAAATCCCCCAGCGCGTTCGCCGCGCTCTGCGCGAGGCGGGCGTGCGCGCCGCCGCCGCGATCGGCTACGACTCGGTGGGAACGATCGAATGTCTGGTGAGCGGCGACGCCTTTTACTTTTTGGAGATGAACACGCGGATTCAAGTGGAGCACACGGTGAGCGAGATGATTTCGGGCATCGACCTCATCCGCGAGCAGATTCGCGTGGCGGCGGGCGAGCCGCTGGGCTATTCGCAAGACGAGATCGTCTTTCGCGGATGCTCGATCGAGGCACGCGTCAACGCCGAGGATCCGTTGCAAAATTTCCAGCCCGCCCCGGGTACGATTACCGCCTATCGCGAGCCCGGCGGGCTTGGCGTTCGCGTCGACTCAGCGGCTTACGCCGGTTGGACCATACCATCGGACTACGATTCGCTTATCGCCAAACTCATCGTCTGGGCGCCGACCCGCGAAAACGCGCTCGCGAGAATGCGTCGCGCCCTCGACGAATACTTAATTGAAGGCGTTCCGACGACGCTGCGGCTGCTGCGCGCGCTCTGCGACGATCCGGAGGTGGCCGACGCCTCGTACGGCACGGCGACGCTCGAGCCGTTCGCCGCGGCGTTGCGACCAGCCGCCGTCGTCGGGGGAGCGCGCTTGCCGGCGCCGATTTCGCAGGTCGAGACGCGCCGCACCGCTCCGCGTCTCCGCACGATGCGCAAGCGCGCGAACTCCGCCGACGGCAACGACGTGCATTCGCCGATGCACGGATTAGTCGTCGAACTCGCGGTCGCGAAAGGCGATGCGGTGCGCGAGGGGCAAGTCGTGGCCATAATCGAGGCGATGAAGATGATGAACGAAGTGCGAGCGCATAAGAGCGGCGCGGTGAGTGCGGTACACGTTGCGCCGGGAGCAACGGTAGAGAGCGGCACCGCGATTATGACGTTAAGCTAGCGCGAAGCAGGGGATGCGCAGGGCTTTTCGATCGAACGTCAGCGGCGGACGCCGCTGGCACCAAAAATCAGAGCGGCGAGACCGCGGGCGAAAGGAATGTCAACGTTCCGGCGTAGTTAGGGCGTGATGGCCCGCGACCTCAACGATTCCGGGATCCCGATTCAGCCCGTCTACGACGCGGTCGAAGGGATGCCGCACGATCTCGGAGAGCCCGGCAGCTTCGCGTACGGGCGCGGGATTCGCAAGGACATGTATCGCGGGCGGCTTTGGACGATGCGCCAGTATGCCGGGTTTGGGACGGCGGCCGAGTCGAACGCGCGCTATCGCTATCTGCTGGAGCGCGGGCAGACGGGGCTCTCGGTCGCCTTCGATCTGCCGACGCAGTTGGGATACGATTCCGACGCGCCCGTGGCGCGTGGGGAGGTCGGGAAGGTCGGCGTCGCGATCGATTCGATCGCGGATATGGAGACACTGCTCGACGGCGTGCCGCTCGACCGCGTGACGGTCTCGATGACGATCAATGCGCCCGCGGCTATTTTGCTTGCGTTCCATCTCGCGGTCGCGCGCCGGCGGGGGATTCCGTTTTCCAAACTCGGGGGGACCGTGCAAAACGACGTGCTCAAGGAGTATGTCGCGCGCGGGACTTACATCTACCCGCCCAAGCCATCCATGCGATTGGTCACCGACGTGATGGCATTTTGCGCGCGCGAGGTGCCGCTTTGGAACGCCATCTCTGTTTCGGGTTATCACATCCGCGAGGCTGGTTCTACGGCGGTTGAAGAGATTGCGTTTACGCTGGCTAACGGCAAGGCCTATCTGCAGGCGGCGCGCGAGGCTGGAATCGCGCTGGACGACGTCGCGCCGCGCATCTCGTTCTTTTGGAACGCTCACAACGATTTCTTCGAAGAGATTGCGAAGTTTAGGGCGGCGCGTTATCTTTGGGCGCGAATTACCCGCGATGAGTTCGGGTGCCGGGATCCGCGCTCGCAGGCGTTACGGTTTCATGCGCAGACGGGGGGCTCAACGCTTACGGCGCAGGAGCCCGATAACAACGTCGTCCGCGTGGCGCTGCAAGCGTTGGCGGCGGTGCTGGGCGGCACGCAGTCGCTGCACACCAATGGGAAAGACGAGGCGCTGGCGCTGCCGACTGCGGAGAGCGCGCGCGTTGCCTTGCGCACGCAGCAGATTATCGCGTACGAGTCGGGCGTGGCCGACGTCGTCGACCCGATGGCGGGGTCGTACTATCTCGAAACGCTCACCAACGAGTTGATCGAGCGCGCGGCGGGATTGATCGGGGAAGTCGACGCGATGGGCGGAAGCATCGCCGCAATCGAAAGCGGCTGGATGCAGGCGCGCATCGCCGACTCGGCCTATGCCGCGCAGCAGGCGATCGAACGGGGCGAGCAGGTCGTCGTCGGCGTCAATCGGTTCGCCGAAGCGGAGGCCGGGGCGCCGATTGCTCTGCAGCACGTTGACGAGCGCGCCGAGCGCGAGCAAGTCGAGGGGCTTGCGGCGTTGCGCGCGTCGCGCGATTCGG
The DNA here is from genome assembly GCA_035308305.1 of Candidatus Cybelea sp. Taxonomy (GTDB): domain Bacteria; phylum Vulcanimicrobiota; class Vulcanimicrobiia; order Vulcanimicrobiales; family Vulcanimicrobiaceae; genus Cybelea. The sequence goes on from DATGGV010000057.1 coordinate 11,239, forward strand.
AGGCCGTTACGCGAACGCTCGCGGCGATTCGCGGCGCCGCTTCGGGGGCGGAGAACTTGATGCCGCCGTTCATCGAGGCCGTCGATGCCGGGGCGACGCTAGGCGAGATATGCAACGTGCTGCGCGATGTTTTTGGGACGTATCGCGCTCGGGAGGTTGTTGCGTGATGCTGCTTCGTGCTTTGTGCTTCTTGCTTCTTGCTTCGTGCTTCGTCCTTCGTGCTTCGACTGCGGTCAGCATGACAGGGGTGAGTAATGGACATTGATCATGTTGCGATTGTCGTCAGGGATATTGAGGCGACGCTGAGGCTGTATACGGAGACGTTGGGTTTTAAGGAAGCTTATCGCGAGGTTGTTGCGGATCAGGGGGTTGAGGCGGTGGGGTTGGAGGCGGGGGGTTCGTTTGTCGAGTTGCTCCGGCCGCTTGACGAGGGCTCGCCGATCGCTCGCTTCCGGGGGGACGCTGCGACGAAGCTGCATCATACGGCCTATCGCGTCGACGACATCGAGGCTGCGCTCGCGGAGCTCAAAGCGAAGGGCGTCCGGTTGATTGACGAGCACGCGCGTAAGGGGGCTCACGGAAATCTAATCGCCTTTTTGCACCCGAAGGCGACCGACGGCGTACTTATCGAACTCTGCCAACCCACACGCTAAAGTAGGAACTCGAACGACCGCTTGATCTCAGGAAGGTACCAACGGCGCCGCCGGGCGCTGTTATGGTCGGCGCTTGCCTCGGTCGCCGTGCATGCCGTTCTCTTGTCGCTGCTGTTTTGGGCCGTGGCCTACACCTTCGTACAACGCGGCGCGAAAGAGACCGTTACCGCGACGACGACGGTTACGATCCAGAAGCCGCCGCCTGCGACGCCTGCCCCGGCCGCGCCACGACATCCGGCGCGCGTCGTCGTGCCGCGCGAAGCGGCGCCCGCGCACGCTCCCTTGAGAGAACTGGCGAAGATCGTCCCGATTCGCGCCCCTTTGCTGCCACGGCACTCCTCGACGATATCGTCGAAGATCGAGCGCGACCAAGCCGGATTCGCCCAAGAAGTCGCGCAGCTCAACAAAGCGAACGACCCGCGCGCAATTCCGACCATCGATCCCGGTTCGCAGGAATCGGCAACCAAGGACTATGCGTTCACGGTCCCGTCGGCGTTGCGCGGCGACCCGCGGGGCAACGGAATCATCACGCCGACGCGACACTGGCGCGACAATGGGCTCCACTGCTATTACGCCCGCTACGAGTTCACGAATCCAGACGGCTCGGAGGAGGACGGCGAGATCGTCTGGCCGTTCTGCTTCGATCCGGGAGCCGATCCGTTCATGCTGCCTCCGCACCGGATTCCATTCCCGTTCCCGCGTGCCGGGTTCAAGCTGCCTGCCGACGCGCTACTGCCGCCGCAAGAGAAAGCGGTTTACGAAGAGTGGCTCAACGACCCCGGGCTCTCATCGCCGTAGCAATGGCGTGAGCGCGAGACCGTTGAGGACGAACTGCACGGCGAGCGCCGCGAGGATTATGCCGAGAAGCCGGCTGACTACGTGGATTCCCGTCGTCCCGATCACGCGAATCAAGAACGACGAGCCTCGCATGCAGAGCCACGTCACGAACAGCGCAACGGCATAGGCGACGGCGATGATGAGGTAATCGAGACGGTCGCCACGCGCCAAGTTGACCAGCAGCAGCACCGTCGCGATTGTGCCCGGGCCGGCAATCATCGGTACGGCGAGCGGGAAGACCGCGGGATTTTCCGTTTCGGCCGCCTCGCGTTCTTCGGCCTCGGTGCGCTTCGCGCCGGTTGGGCGCGCGAAGAGCATGTCGATCGCAATCAAAAAGAGCAACACGCCGCCGGCAATCGTGAAGGCCGGCAGCGTGATCCCGAGATAACCGAGAAGCAGACGCCCGACGAGCCCCATAAAGAGAATGACCGCAGCCCCAACGATCACGGCTTGATCGACGATCTGATTGCGGCGTGCCGGAAGGTCGCGCGCCGTCGCTCCCAGCGTCATCGGAATCATGCCAATCGGATCGATGATCGTGAACGCGGTAGCAAACGCCGTGGCGACAAACCCAATGTCCATGATGCGGGGACAGGGTATCGTTTCCGTGAGGCAAACGTCAAGTGCTCGATGGGTACGGCGCGTAACGGCGACGTCGAACTGGCCTTTGACGTCGAAGGAGACGGTCCCAACCTCCTGCTGATCGCCGGAACGGCGTCGGAGCGCGCCCTTTGGAGTTTGGCGCGTCCGGCGTTGGCGCAATCGTGGCGAACGATTGCCTTCGATAACCGGGATTCCGGCCGCAGCTCGATCGTTTCGGAGCCGTATGCATTTCACGATCTCGTGGCTGACGCCGCCGCGGTGCTCGATGGCGTGGGCGCGCAAACCGCGCACGTTGTCGGGCATTCGATGGGCGGCGTCGTCGCGCAAGAGCTGGCTTTGGCGTTGCCGGCGCGGTGCCGGTCGTTAACGCTGGTCTGCTCGTGGGCGCGAACGGACCGCTATGCGCGCAACTGCATCGAGCTTATGGGCGCGCTCGCGCGCGGCGTTCGCGACGATCGCACGCTGTTGGCGTCGCTGCTTTGGGTTGGGGCCGGGGCGGCGACGCTGCGCCAGGCGAATATTTGGGAAAAGACCGACGCCGCCATGGCGCTTGGAGCGCTTGCGCCGCGCGAGGCGCTGGTTCGGCAGTGGGAGCTGAGCCTAGGGACCGATACGCTCGAGCGACTGCCGCGCCTGCGGTTGCCGGCGCACGTTATTTGGTGCAGTGACGATCGGCTGTTGCCGCAACCGCTGTCGCAGGAGTTGCTGCAAGCGATTCCCGGCGCGGTGGAGAGTCGGATCGACGCATGCGGGCACTTGCCGATGGTCGATCGTCCAGACGCATTTTGCGAGGCCGTGAACCGCTTTCTTTCGAGCGTACCGACGTGAGGGGCGTCTTTACGATCGAGGATTTGCGGCGGCGCGCGCGACGGCGGCTTCCGCGGGTTGTGTTCGATTATATTGACGGCGGCGCCGACGGTGAGGTTACACTGCGTGAGAACAGCGCGGTGTTTGATAGGGTGCGGTTTCGGCCGTGCAACGCCGCGGCGATGGGTCCCTGCGATCTGCGGACGACGGTGCTTGGAACTGAGATTCAGCTGCCCTTTTTGCTCGCGCCGATCGGCAGCAGCCGCATGTTTTTTCCGCGCGGCGAATGCGTGGCGGCGGCACAGGCCGGCGCCGCGGGGACGGGATACGTTCTATCGACGCTTTCCGGCTGCCGGCTCGAAGAGGTTCGCGCGGCGACGAGCGGGCCGGCGTGGTATCAGCTTTACCTCATCGGCGGGCGTGAAGCCGCGACGGCGGCGATCGCGCGAGCGCGCGCTGCGGGGTTCTCCGCGCTGGTGGTGACGATCGACACGGCGGTCGCCGGACAGCGCGAACGCGATCTGCGCAACGGCGGGCGGGAACTCGTCAGCGGAGATCCTTGGAAGATGCTGCCGCACGTGGCGCAACTTCTCGCGCGCCCGGCGTGGCTGATCGACTTTCTGCGCGACGGCGGAATGATGAAGTTTCCCAACGTCGTGATTCCGGGTGAGGGGGCGATGGCGTACGAGGACGTGGGGGCCGCGCTCGAGCGTTCGACGGTGACGTGGCGCGATATGGCTTGGATTCGTGATGCGTGGCAGGGGGCGCTGGTGGTTAAAGGCGTGCTCGACGCGGAGGATGCGCGTCGCGCGCTCGATGCGGGAGCCGATGCGATCGTCGTTTCCAATCATGGTGGGCGGCAACTTGATTGCGTCGCGCCGACGCTGGTGGCGCTACCCGGCGTCGTCGACGCGGTCGGCGGCGGCGCGGAGGTTTACCTCGACGGCGGCGTTCGTCGCGGGAGCGACGTGGTTAAAGCGATCTGCCTTGGCGCTCGCGCGGTACTCGTGGGGCGCGCTTACGCCTACGGCTTGGGGGCGGCGGGGGGCGCGGGTGTTGGGAAGGCGATCGAGATTTTGCGCAGCGGCGTCATTCGGACGCTGCGGCTGCTGGGGTGTTTGGAGATTGGGGGGTTGGATCGCTCGTATGTCGAGGGGTCCTGATTTTCCGTTTTTCCGTTTGTCGTGCTGAGTGATTGCTTGCTCATCCTTCGTGCTTCGACTGCGCTCAGCATGACAAGGGGGGAGGCGACGCTACTTTTTGGCGGGGCTTAGGGTTGTTCCGAAGGGTTCGGAGAAGGAGGTTAGGGTTTTGGTGGCGGTGCCGCCGGCGGGGTAGTGCCAGTAGGCTACGGCTCCGCTGACTTGGAAGTTGGGGCCGATTAGGGTGGAGCCGTCGAGCCAGAACTGTTCGACGTTGGTTCCGTTTTTGAGCGTGATGGTTTGCGCGGTTTTTCCCGTTGAGCCGTCAATGCGGTAGACGACGCCGGAGCCGCGGTTGCCGACGGCGACGTATTTGCCGTCCCATTGGACGCCGGTGGGATTCTTGTCGTTCGCGTTGAGATTGTACGGCGTCCCGAACTGTTTGCCGTTTTTCGCGAGCTTTAGGAGGATTGGGTCGGCCGATCGGTTCCAGCCGTCGACGAAGAGATTGCCGTGGGTGTCGTAGCCGCAAAAGAAGGTTGAATCGACGATGGAATCCGCGTACTCCTTGGGATTGCCGTTGGCTTTGGGGTAGATCGCGATCGTGCCGTATAGGTATGACGAGAGATTGGTGACGGCCAGGTTACCGGTGGTGGGATCGACGGCGCAACCGTAGGGAGCGCCCGACGTCGTCAGTTTTCTGATCGGGCTCGTGCCGCCGTGCGCGAAGACTTGCACCGGGCCGGCCTCGTCGACGACGAAAACGTCGCCGGCTTTGTCGACGCATAGACCCGCAACGGATCCAAAGCCGCTCAGCTTCCCTACGAGCTGCCCGCTGGGATAGGGATAGACGTCGACTTCGTTGGTGCCGATGTCCGAAACGTACAGCAGATTTTCGCTGGTGGCTTCGCGCGACATCCACGACGTTTGCCGGGTGGAGGCCGGAAGCTGCTGCAAGACTTCCGGCGCACTGGGGTTGGTATCGCTGCACGCTGCAAAACTCGAAGCGGCCGCGCAGGTGAGGAGCACGAAGAGTCGCTTGTTCAATGGAACGCCCTTTAGAGAAGTCGGCCTTTTACCTTGGATTCGGTCCGCCGCGGCGCCGACTTCTGCTATTCGTGGAATTTCTAATGCGGCGTTGCGGGTTCGTTAACGCGTCAGCGCCGCTATTGGGTATCCGGGGGTATTCTCGAAGGTTTCTGATGCAGAAAGAACGACCGGGAATACTTCGAGCCGATCGACTGGAACTGGCGCGGCGGCTGATTGAAGTTCAGCATGTCGCCGCCTTGACTCCCGCTTTCCGGCCCGATGCTGTTGGTCGTTTCGTCGGTCGTTCCGAGACGTTTGAGGGCGAACGTGTCTTCGATGAAGCGGACGATGCTGCCGAACGAGTAGACCTCGTTGGAGATATAGCCAGGCTGGCTCGATTGGTTCAAGCTCGTGTAGGGCGAGATCACGAGCAGCGGCACGCGAAGCCCGGGGCCGCCCTGATCGTCGCGGCAGCGCAATCCCGAGGCGCAAAGCGGCACGACGGGATCGTAGAAACCGCCCCAATCGTCCCAGACCACGATGATTGCCGTCGAACTCCAATATTGGCTTTCGCCGATTGCGTTGACGACGGAGGCTACCCACGACGGGCCGTAGTCGGCGCCGGCGCCCGGATGGTCGGAATCGACGCCGTCGGGAATGACCCAGGACATCTGGGACAGCTTGCCGTCGGAGATGTCGGTGAGAACGTTTGACGGCGGCGAGATGACGTTCGCCGTCCACTCCGGACCGTGGCGGACCGGATAGATGACGTCGAAGGCGCTCCAGATCCCGCCCGGATCGCCCAGCGCCGGCGTGTAGTACTTCCACGAGATGGCGGGCGACGCGCCGTCAAAGCTGTCGCGCAGCGTCAAATAGTTGCTTCCCGACGACGGGAAGTCATCGCTGCAGGGAAATGGTCCGGCGCGCGCTTCCAACTTGAGCTGCGTCGTGATGAGCGACGTCTTGCTGCCGTTAGGCGAATCGCATCCCCACTTCTCATCGATATTCGGAACGTCGTCGATGAGGCTGTGGGTAGAATCGATGAACGTGCCGCCGCGAATGAGGTCTTGATGGGCCGGGAAACTCTCGCTCCCCTGGGTCGCGAACATTGCGTTGGCGAGCGCGTAGGTTGAGGCGAGCGTCCAATAGGGTACGAGGTCGGACGGCTGGACGTACTCATAGGGCGCCACACCTTCGGCCGGCCTTTTCGCACCTCGCCGAATCAGGTTGAAGCCGTTCATCTTGCCGCCGTTGTAGGCCGTCAAGAATCCGGAGTACTCGTGAATGAGGTCCCGGCTGTCTTCGAGCGGCTTCTCGGCGAGTTTGATGCGCTTCGTTCGGCCGTTTACGAGTTCTTTTCCGACGGTCGTTCCGGTGGCGCCGGGAAAGGTCGCGAAGAGATTGTTAAACGAGCGGTTCTCTTGAACGAGGAGCACGACGTGTTTGATCGGCGAGCCGCTCGTGGAGTTCGATTCGGGCAGCACGTTTGGGCGGGTGGCCGACGAAACCGAAGGGCCGCCGCCGTTGCAGGCGGCGGCCACGACGGCGGAGGCAAGCCAAAGCGTCCGCGCGAGCCTCCTCAAGATAGCCTCTTCGGCTTACTCCGAGTCGACGGGTCGATTCGAAGGTTTATGATGGAGGAAGAACGCCCGCGAGTACTTCGAGCCGATCGATTGGTACTGCCGCGGAGACTGATTGAAGTCGAACATATCGCCGGTTTGACTCCCGTTTTCCGGCCCGAGGCTGTTGGTCGTTTCGTCGGTCGTTCCGAGGCGGTCGAGGTTGAACGTATCCTCGACGTAGCGGATGATGCTGCCGAACGAGTAGACCTCGTTGGAAATATAGCCGCCCTTACTTCCGCCTCCGACCGTCGAGTATGGCGAGACGACCATCAACGGAACGCGGAGTCCGGGGCCGCCCTGATTGTCGCGGCAGGCCGATCCCGACGTGCAAAGCGGCACAACCGGATCGTAGAAACCGCCCCAATCATCCCACGTGATGATGATTGCCGTCGAGTCCCAGTACTGGCTTTGGCCGATCGCGTTGACGACGCTGGCTACCCACGAAGGTCCGTTGTCGGTGCCGCTGCCCGGATGATCGGAATCCGCGTTGTCGGGGATCACCCAGGACATTTGCGCCAAGTTGCCGTTCGAGATGTCCGTTAGGATGGTCGTTTCAGGCGAGATGACGTTGTTCGTCCATTCCGGCCCGTGGCGAACCGGATAGATGAGGTCGAAGGCGCTCCAGATGCCGCCCGGATCGCCGAGCGCCGGCGTGTAATATTTCCATGTGATCGCCGGCGACGCGCCGTCGAACAGGTCGCGCAGCGTTACGTAACCGACGCCCGACGATGGGAAATCATCGGTGCAGGGGAACGGGCCGCCGTCGGCCTTCAGTACGAGCCTGGTTGTGAGAAGCGTCGTCTTACTTCCCGGAGGCGAATCGCAGCCCCAGGACTGATTGGAGTACGGCAGGTTGTCGATCAGGCTCTCGGTCCCGTTGATTGCGGTGCCGCCGCGAATGAGATCTTGATGGGCCGGAAAGCTCTCGCTCCCCTGGGTCGTGAACATGTGATTGGCGAGCGAATAGGTTTCGGCCAGCGTCCAATACGGAGTGATATCGGATGGATTGACGTATTGGTACGGCGCCGCGTTTTCGTGCCGGCCGGTCGCCGGGAACTCGACGAGGTTGAAGCCGTTCATCTTGCCGCCGTCGTAGGCCGTCAAGAACCCGCGATACGAATGTTTGAGATTCGTCGTGTCCGAGAGCGTCGTCTCTTTTAGGGTAATCGACTTGGTAAGGCCGTTGACGTCTTCTTTGCCCGTGGTCGTTCCCGTAGCGCCGGGAAACGTCGCGAACAAATCGTTGAACGTGCGATTCTCTTGAACGATAAGCACGATATGCTTGATTGGAGAGCCGCTGGACGTCGCGGGCATCAACCCGCCGCCGCGTGCTCCCATAGAACTCGAAGTCGCGCCGCCGCTGCATGCAGCGAGAATAGCGGCAATTACAAAAGCCGAAAGATTTGGCGCCAGTTTTTTCAACGTTAGCTCCTCCATACACGCCGAGAATTGTCGCACTCTTCGGCAACGGTGGGGGGTAACCATCGTTGCGGGCGTGCGCATTGGGCCAGCGTGTGAGTGAGTGAGAGTCAGAGTGTGAGTTGGAAATGATAACTTGGGTTAATTAGGTAAACCTGGTATTGCCCTTCGTCCTTCGACTGCGCTCAGGATGACATGACTGCGCTCAGGATGACATGACTGCGCTCAGGACGACAAGGGGCGGGTGACACATCCTTAGAGTGCGGTCAGGGGGAGAGGGTGGGGGCGATTCCTGCGGTGATGGAGGTTTCGAAGGTTCGGTTCCATGGGAGGGCAATCGAGATGGCGGCAATATGGTAGCTAGGATCGAGCTGCGAGAGAATGACGACGGCGTCGTTCCAGAGCAGGGAGCGATCGAGCTGCGCGATCGCGGCGGCGGCGGCGGGGGGAAGAAGCGTGTGGTCGGTGATTCCCTCGGCGGCGAGCGTTGCGTTGAGCTGCGGCCGAACTTCGTCGTGGAACGCGTAGTCGTCGACGAAGCGCACGAACGTGAACGTGCGATGGGCTAACGCATTATAGCTGTGCAGGCGGCGGCCGGCGCCGGCGGCGATCGCTTCGGCGAGCGCGGTGCCGGCGGTGTTGGCGTTCGTGTTCCAGGATGCGTAGGCGTCGAGTCGCGATGCTAAGCCCGATCCCAGCAGGCGTTGTGCAAACGCCGCTTGATCGTGGTACGAGGTAAGGTAGGAGAGATCGGCGAGGGCTACCGAGCGGCCCTGATCGACGTCGTTTGCCATCGAAGCCATCAGCGCGTCGTCTTCGGACGACGTCGTGCCGGGGACGCGAACGTAGAGGACGATCTCGCTCGCCGAGTCGTCGCGGACGCCGCCGCAGACGCCGATTAGTGCGTCGATCGCGGCCGAGATCGGCGCGTACTCGATCGGGTCTTGGTAGAGAGCGCCCGCGGGCGTCGAGTAGCGCACGCTAATGCGCGGCGTCCACGTTGCGGCTCGCGCGATCGCATGCGCGACGAGCGCCATGCCGAGTTCGTCGGCGCCGGGTTCGATCGACGCGCGGTTCGAGAGGTTTGCGCCGGCCAGCTCCGACTGCAAGAGCGCGACTTCGCGCACGTGGAGACCGACCGGGCCGGCGTCGTCTTGGCCGAGCACCAGCCGATCGATGACGCCCTTGGCGGTCATTTGCAAGAGCAGCCGATCGACGGCGAGATCGCGCGCGCGCGTCGCGAGATATGCGTTGAGGGCCGGCTCACCGATGAGCGCCTGGAGGTGTTCGGCACTTGCCGTTTCGTTGGGCAACGGTGGATCGTGCAGGTTGGCATATTGCTGCAGGTACGGCCAGATGGGATAGGCGGCGAAGAATGGCGTGCCGGCGGGAATGCCGGTTGGAGCAAGGCGCATGACCGTGCCGAAGGCGCCGATCCACGCGCTGGGAGATTCGAGGCGCAACCGCGCGAGCGCGCGCAGGCGAAAGACGGCGTCGGCGTAGGTGGCGCCGGGAACGCGCGAGGCGGTGAGACCGCCGTAGGCGAGCATGTCGGTGGAGACGACGAAGGCGTGAGTCTGCGGTTTAGCGGCTTCGTGATTCAGCCAGGCAATTAAATCGTCGGAATGTCCGGGATCGAGAAAGCGGCCGATCAATGGTTGCGGCGGCGCCTCGACCTGGATGCCGGCGATTCGTCCGAGCATCACGGGCAACTCGGCGGTCACGGGGCGATCGTCCATCGGCACGAAGGCGATGGCTGCCAGCAGCAGCGCGGCGAGTTGCGTCAGAGAAGTTCTCGCAGCATGCCGTCGTTTTGTTCCAGCAGCGCTCGCGCTTGCGGCGCGGTGAGGTCGCGACGCTGCATTACCACGGCGAGCTTCACGCTTCCGCCGGCGGCCGCGAGCAGTGCTTCGGCTCGCTCGTCGTTCACTTGCGCGAGACGCGCGACCAGGCGCAGCGCGCGGCCGCGGAGCTTGCGGTTGTTTGCGACGACATCGACCATCAAATTGTCGTAGATCTTGCCCAAGCGCACCATGACCGCGGTGGAGATTGCGTTGAGTACGAGTTTTTGCGCGGTTCCGGCTTTCAAACGCGTGGATCCGGCGAGCACTTCGGCGCCGGTCCGCGGAACGATCGCCAGCGCCGCCGCGCGCGCCAGCGGCGATTCGGCGTCGGCGGTGAGCGCAATCGTGTAGGCGCCGAGCGTTTTGGCGCGAGCGATCGCGGCAACGACAAAGGCCGCCGTTCCGCTCGCCGAGATGCCGAGCACCGCGTCTTCGGGACGGACGAACTCGAGCATCGCATCGCTGCCGGCCGTCGCGTCGTCTTCGGCGCCTTCCACCGCTTGGACTAGCGCGGGCGTGCCGCCGGCGATGTGGGCGCGCACCATCTCGGGCGGCGTTCCAAAGGTCGGCGGCATCTCGGAGGCATCGAGCGTTGCGATCCGTCCGCTGCTGCCGGCGCCGACATAGTGGAGCCGTCCGCCGCGGCCGAGCCGGCGCGCGATCTCGTCGACGGCCTGCGCGATCGGGTGCGTCTGCGCGAGCACCGCGTCGACGGCGGAGCGCTGGTCGGCGATCAGCAGTTCGACGAGGGCCAGAGTGGCCAGCAGATCGAGCCCGGCGCTCTGCGGGTTTTCCGCTTCGGTTGGTGGCAGGCGACTCATCACGATGTCGCCATTAGGCGGCGGGCTTCGTGGAGCGCGCCGATGCATGGTTCGACTCGCGCGGCGAGAACGCGCACGTCGAGTGAGGCGCCGGCGATGCGCTGCTCGAGTTGCTGCGTGAGCGCGTTGCCTTGACGCAGCAGCCCTCCGGAAAAAACAACCGGCAGCGCGGGCTTCGGATGGCGGAGCGTTATGCGCGCGATCAGTTCGAAAAGGCTTTGGGCGGCATGCTCTACGATGCCGACCGAAAGCTGCTCGCCGCGGGCGGCGTGGCGCAGCACCAGCGGCGCGCACGCGGCGATATCGGCGACCGGCGTCGCGCTTTGGTAGATGCGCGCGAGGATACGCGGGCGATCGTTCGCGCCGAGGTGCGCGGCCAGCTCGGCGAGCATCGCGTTTTCGCCGGAGCCTAGTTCGGTTTCGGTCAACAAATGACGCAGGGCAGCGGCGCCGACGGCATACCCCGATCCCTTATCTCCCAGCAGATAGCCGTAGCCTCCAGCGCGAGACGTTTCGTCGCCGATTTCCGCGTACGCGATCGAGCCGGTTCCGGCGATTAGGACGAGCCCGTCGCCTTCGGGTAACGCGGCTCGCAGCGCGATGCGCGCGTCGTGGCAGAGCACGATGCGCGCGTTGGGAAAGCTGCGGGTCAACGCTGCGCGCAAGTGCGCCGCGATGCTTTCGTCGCCGGCGCCGGCGACGCCGACGGCAATTGCCGCCGGGCTTTCGCCTTCGAGGACGCGCGCGATGCAGCGTTCCAGCGTCTCAGCGGCGGCACCGATGCCGATGAGGTTGGGATTCGCGGCGGGGCCGGCGATCGTTCGAAGCAGCTCGTCGCCGCGAGCCAGGGCCGCGATCGTATGGCTGCCGCCCGCGTCGACGCCTACGAAGAGAGCGTGCATTCGCGGTCTATTCGGTCGAGCAGCGCGCGCAGGTTCTGGGGCGCGATCGCGCCGAGCACAACGGGACGCGCCGCGCCGGTTGCCGCGGGAACGTTGCCGGCGCGCTCGCGCAGCGTTTCATAACCGAGCACCACAAAGGCCATCGCCTCCTTGGCTTCCACCGGCAGCCCCATCGCGTCGGAGAGTTCGACGGATGCGGGCGCCAGCCGTTCCGCCAACCGCGCGATCAACGTGCGATTGCGGGCGCCACCGCCGGCGGCGATGACGCGCGCGGGTTGCAGGCCGGCGTCGCGAATCGCGCACGCGATCGATGCGGCGCTCAGCTCGCAGAGGGTCGCGGCGCCGTCTTCGAGTGGGAGTTCTTTCAGGCGCGCGTGTTGCGCGAGGAAGTGTTTGCCGAAGCGTTCGCGACCGGTCGTTTTGGGAATCGGAGCCGCGAAGAACTCGTCGGCGAGCATTTCGGCGAGGAGCGATTCGTCGACGCGCCCGCGGCGCGCCAGGTCGCCGCCGGCGTCGAAGTGCTGCAGCCCGGCGGTGCGTTCGGCGACGAAGGCATCGAGCAGCATCGTGCCGGGGCCGGTGTCGAAGGCGACGGCTTCTTCGGGGGACGAGGCTTTTCGCAGGAGCGTGACGTTTGCAATTCCGCCGAGGTTGAGAGCAACGCGATCTTCATGGGCATCGCCGAGGAGGAGTGCGTCGACGCGCGCCACGAGCGGGGCGCCGTGGCCGCCGGCCGCGCAGTCGGCGCTGCGAAAGTCGTAACAGACGGTGGTGCCGGTTGCCTCGCGGATTAGGAATGCGTCGCCGGCTTGAAGGGTGACGTGCGCGCGACCGTCGTGCCAGAGCGTTTGACCGTGCGATGCCACGAAGTCGATCTTGTGAGATCCGATTACGGTTTTTGCCGCTTGGGCGAAGGACGCGCCTAAGGAGCGGTGCAGTTGCGCGACGGCGGCGACGCTGCCGGCGTTGGGCGGCAATGCCGCGAGGAGTTCGTCGTGGAGCGCGCGGGTGAAGGGGAGTGTTTCGAAGCGCACGAGTTCGAGATCGTAGGTTTGTGCGCGGGGGAGAATTTGGACGAGGGCGGCGTCGATGCCGTCGAGAGAGGTGCCGCTCATCAGGCCGCACGCGAGCATCAGAGTTTTAAATCCTCGACCATCGCTTCGTAGAAGCGCACGCGTAAGCCGGGGCCGGGAACGGGCGCGGCGTCGCGGCCGAAGTAGACGGCGTTGGTGAGGAGAACGCCTTGCAGGTCGCGCACCGGGTCGGCCCAGACGCAGGTTCCAACGAATCCCGTGTGACCGAATGACGCGCGATCGAGCCAGCGACCGCACGAGTTGTCGTTGGTGGTTTTGAGCGCCCAACCTAGACCTCGGCGGAGAACGGCGTCGGCGGCCTGCTCTTGGGTTGCCTCGCGGATGAGGTTTGTGGGGAGGGTGGCGGGGCGTCCGCGGGAGAGCGGGGCGAGATACGACTCCGTCAGCGCCGCCACGTCGGCCGCCGTTCCGAAGAGTCCCGCGTGGCCGGCGACTCCGCCCATTAGGTACGACTTTTCGTCGTGAACGAATCCGGCGACGCGACCGCGCCAGGCATCTTCTTCCGTCGCGGGGATTGCCGCGCGCTCCGAAAGGCGCGGGCGAAAACCGAGTGAGCCGCCGAACGTGCGGCGGGCCAGCGCGTTGAGCGAGAGGCCGGCGGCGCGCTCGCTTGCGACGCCGAGAACGATGAAGCCGAGGTCGCTGTAGATCACGCGCTCGCCTGGTCGCGCAAGCGGCTCGGAGTTTAGCGCGAAGCGTTCGACGTTTTCGTCGAGAATCGCGCGATAGTCGGCACCGGAGTTCATTCCGGAGTTATGCGCGAGCAGCATGCGCAGCGTGATGGTTGCGCGGTTAGTGTTTTTCCACTCCGGGAGCGTTTGCGATAGCGGTTCGTCGAGGGTGAGGGTGCCGTCGGCTACGAGTTGCAAAGCGAGCGTTGCGACGAAAAGCTTGGTGAGCGATGCGAGATCGAAGCGGGTATCGCAGTAGACGGGCTTGGCCATTGCATCGTCGCGGGTCATGCCGTAGGCGCGTTCGAAGACGGGTTTACCGCGATGCTCGATGCGCGCGACGGCGCCGGTGTACTCGATGCTGCGGGCTGATTCGAGGACTTCTTGTACGCGTGGGAAGGTGGTCACCCTTTTCGCCCTTCGACTGCGCTCAGCATGACAAAATCAGCGTGACACTTATCTGCATGACATTAGCAGCACGACATTGATACTGGGAGGTGGCCGGTGGGGGTGGTGGGGGTGAAGAGGATGTCGGCTAGGCCGGCGATTGAGGGGGGGTCGTCGCCGTAGGCGGCGAGGAGGTGGCGCGCGGTGCGCAAGAGTGGGAGATCGAAGGGCTCCATGAGCGATACGACTACGGCGTCGGGGTAGCGTTGTAGGATTGTGGCGATTGTTGCGGCTTGGGCGGGATGCAGGTGGGCGCGGCGGGTGAGGACGATTGAGCGGCGGCCGCTTTGCGCGAGGGACGTGAGAATGCGGTCGGTGTCGGCCGGCGTTGGATCGAGGGGCGCGGTGAGGGCGGTGAGCGCCGGCGCTTCGCGCTGCAACGATGACGCGTCGGCACCGAACGAGACCACGATCGAGGCGATGGGATTGGCTTCCGGAATGCCGCGCAGCAGCGTGACCGCGCGGCGTCCGATTTCGCGGCCGACGTTGGGATGCGGTGGAAACTGGTCCAGCGGCAATGGCGGAGTTGCGGCTTCGCGCAGGCGCATAACGCGCCGGTGCGCTTCTTCTAAACGCTCAAGTGGAACGCGACCTTGCGCGACGGCCGTCTCGATGGCGGCCGCGGCGGCGATTGCCAGTTCGAGGTGGTGGCTGAAGAGTAAAAGGTCGGCGCCGGCGATTAAGGCCTCGACGGCGGATTCGACCGGGCCGTCGGCCAGCGCATCCATTTCGAGGCAGTCGGTGACGAGCACGCCTTTGAAGCTGAGTTGCGAGCGCAGCAGATCGGTCGCAATGCGACGCGAGAGCGTTGCCGGGCGCTGCGGATCGAGTTCGGGGACGAGCACGTGCGCGCTCATGAATACGCTCGCCTCGGGGGCTACGGCAGCGAACGGAATTAGATCGCGCGCGAGCAACGTTGCCTCGGTTGCATCGAGAACCGGCAGCGCGTGATGCGAATCAACTGAGGTTGCGCCGTGACCGGGGAAGTGTTTGTAGCACGGCGTGATGCCGCCGCGCGTCAGGCCCGCGGCGAAAGCGGCGCCGAGCGCCGCGACCTTTTGCGGATCGTCGCCGAAAGAGCGCGTGCCGATCACCGTGTTGCCCGGATCGAGCGCGAGGTCGAGCACCGGCGCGAAGTCGAGCGTACAGCCGGCGCGGCGCAGATCGAAGGCGGTTTGTTCGCCGGCACGCTGCGTCAACTCGAGATCGTCGGCGGCGCCCAGGGCCATCATCGGCGGAATCGGCTCGACGCCATCCTGCAGACGAGCGACGGCGCCGCCTTCTTGATCGATGGCGATGATCGGCGGTGCGTCGAGCGATTCGGCGCGCAGCATGTCGGTAAAGAAGCGCAGCTCGGCAACCGACGTGCCGTTGCGCGAGAAGAGCACGTAGCCGGCAAAGCCGGTGTGTTCGCGCGCGGTGGGAATATCCGTCAAGCCGGTAAGGATAATGCCGCGCGCTTTTTCCGCGATCTCACTCATGCGACCGCCGTTCCCGTCGCCGGATCGAAGCGCCGCAGCCACTGCGCCGGCAGATCGAGCGTCGCGTTCTCGCCGGGCTGCGTACGATCGGTCGCGGGTGCGCGCGCGACGATCGTTCCGCTCGCGGTTTCCACCTCGAGGTAGACGTCGGCGCCGGTCGTTTCGCGACGCGTGACTCGACCGGGTAGCGTGCCGTCGGAAGAAAGGCGGACGCGCTCCGGGCGAATGCCGACGAGCGCGCCTCCGTGCGCGAAGAGATTCATCGGGCGCTCGCCGAGAAAACGCGCGACCGCAATCGTGCGCGGCGCATCGTAGACGCGCTGCGGTTCACCGACGTCTTCGAGCCGTCCGTCGATCAGCACGGCGAGCAGATCACCGACGCTCATCGCGTCGACGTGATCGTGGGTGACGTAGAGGACGGGACCAGCGAAGCGCCGGCGCACGCCGATGATTTCGTCGCGGACGCTGCGACGCAGCGAGGGATCGAGATGCGCGAGCGGCTCGTCGAGGAGCAGCATCGAGGGTTCCGATAAGAGCGCGCGGGCAATCGAGGCGCGCTGCCGCTCGCCGCCGGAGAGCTGGCGCGGGCGCCGTTCGAGCCGCTCCGCGACGTGCAAGGCGGCGGCGATTTCGGCAACCCGCTCGTCGCCCGGCCTGCCGTTGCTGCGAAGCGCGAAGCGAAGATTCTCGCGCACCGTCATGTTCTCGAAGAGCGCGTCGTCTTGAAAGACGAGTGCGGCGCGGCGTTCCTGCGGCGGCAGAGCGGCGATTGAGGCACCGTCCAGACGCACGTCGCCGCTGCGCGGGCGAAGCAGGCCCGCGATCACGCGCAGCAGCGTCGTCTTACCGGCTCCCGAGGGTCCGACGATGGCGAGCGTCGTGCCACGGGCGACTTCGAGGGAGACGCGATCGAGGGCGCGCGCGTGCCGGGGGTAACCGGCGACGAGTGCGCGGGTCGAAAGGCTCACTACGGCGCGGACCGGGTCAGCGCGCGAAACTCGCCACGCGCGCCCGCGTCGCCGGCGTGGACTCGAGCGATCAGGTCGCGGGCCCGCGTTACCGCGGCGTCGTCGGCCTTCACGCCGGCCAGCGTCAGGCGCAGCGCGATCAGCGCGAGGTCGGGCGTGCGCGCTCCCAGGCGCTGCAAACCTTCATAGAAGGCGGCGGCCGCCTGCGCTTGCGACCGATTTTCGAGCAGCCGCCGCACGACCTCGCCCTTGGGCGGCACCCCATCGAGAAGGTAGCCGTCGAGCAACTCGAAGTCCATCGGCCATGGGGTTCGCCGCACGGACCGGCATGCTCTTCGCGCTCCTACTGACGGAGCTGGGAGCTAGCCGGAGTCAAAACGATGTCGTGCGGCTGCTCGAGCGGATGAGCACTGCCGCGGGACCGGTGTGGTCGGCACACTTGGTCTCCGTCTCCCGGCTGACGTTCGACGGCGAGCCGGCGGTTGTCGAGACCCAGAGCGAGGGGCTGCGGGTCGCGCTGCGCCACTGCACCGGCGAACTCTGCGACGGCACGTATTTCGACGGCGAGCGTCTCTTCACGGTCAACCTCAACGGCACGACGCTGCCGGAGTCGCCGCAGACGCAGCCGTACTTGCGCTCGCTGCGCCTGGTTGCGAGCCTGGCTTTCCTCTCTCCGTCCTTCCTCGCGCACGGCGGCCGTTTCGGCGATGCGGGAACGACGACGTTGTACGGCACGGCGTATCGAACGATCGTCGTGGGCGACGCCGACTCGATTCCGATGCGCGTGTTCGTGGATCCGAACACCGGCCTGGTCCGCTACGCGCGCGAGTTCGGCGGGAGCGACACGTTCGAGTTCCGCGATTACCGGCGCGTCGGCGCTTTCACGCTTCCTTTTGAAGTGATGCACGACGGCCAGCTCTTCGAGCGGTACGACAACCGCGCGGCGGTCTCGTCGGCCTTTCATCCGCCGCACGGCTTGGAGCCGTCGCTGCAGGGCGCGCCGGCGGCGATTCCAACCGATGCCAAGGCGATCGAGCCGATCGTGGATTGCAGCGTCGGCGGAATCGCGGTGCGATGCATGATCGATACCGGAAACTCGGGGCTCTCGATGAGTTCGGAGCTTGCGAGCCGGCTTGGCGCCCCGGTGGTCGGCACCTATCAAGTTCGCGGGTTGGGCGGCTACACGACGCAGGTCGTTCGCGCCGGCCCGCTGCGCGTCGGCAACGCGGCCTATTCCAACGCCTACTACGTGGTGCTCAGCGATCTGCGCCGCTACGGCTACGACGTCGTCCTCGGCGCCGACATCTTCGGCACGAGCGCGGTCGAGATGGACCTCGGCTCGCACCTCGTGACGTTGGGCGCGCCGCTGACGGCGCACGCGATCGACGTTCCGATTTCGTTCCAACACTCGGTACCCGTGGTTCGCGTCGGACTGGGAAATCTCGACGTCGACTTGGCAGTGGATACCGGAGACGAGTCGAACGTTAACCTCGCTTACGATTTTTATGCAAAGCACCCAGGACTGTTTACCGTCACGAGCCGCCGTTTCGTCAGCGGAATCGGCGGCAGCAGCGTCGAGCTGATCGGCGAGATCGGCGACGTGACGATCGGCGGATATCGCGCGGGACCGCAACACATCGGAACGACGTGGACGCTGCACGGCACGGCCTCGGGCCATCTCGGCGCCGGCTTCTGGCAGCAGTTCGTCGTCGGCTTCGATTATGCCAACGGCGAGATCCATCTGATTCCGAGAAAGACCTAGATGCTGCGACGGCTGGCCGCCTGGAGCGCGATTCTGTGCATGGTGACCGCGGCGCCGGCGCGCGCGCTGGTGATCGACCGCTGCACGGTGGTCGCGGTTCAAATGATGGATACGGTCGATTCAACGGACGCGCGGCCGGGCGATTTCTTCCGCTTCGAAACGGTCAACGCGGTGACGAACGGCGCGGCGGTGGTGATTCCCGCAAGGACGATGGGAGAGGGCATGGTTGCCGTCGCGTCGCCGGCGGGGCGCAACGCGCGGCCGGGGACGCTCGTGCTCGAACCGCGCTACCTCATTCTGCCCAACGGCAACCACTTGGACGTCGTGCTCAATCACAATACCGAGTCGCTGGTCGAGTCGGGGCGAAACGACAGCCTGCCCGGCTATCTCGGCGCGATTCCGCTGTTCGGCGTCGGCGCGGCGATCGGCGTGTTCAACTATTTCCGTAAGGGCAAGGACATCGTCGTGCCGCGCGGGACGATGTTCAGCGTCTTTCCCAGCGACGATCCGTTGGTCGAGCACTGTCAGGAACATCCGTCGTACTGAAACGCGCGCTGCTCGTCGCCGCCGTTACGAGCGCGCTGAGCGTGAACTCCGCGGCGGCGGCGGAGCTGACGACGGGAGCGATTCTCGGAAGCGTCCACAGCAGCAGCGGCGCGGCGATCGCCGGTGCAGTGGTTTCCGCACGAGCGCCGTCGGGGCGGTATTCGGCGGTGACGGACGCGTCGGGGCGCTTCATCATTCTTGGAGTGAACCCGGATACGTATACGGTGACCGCGGACGCGAAGGGTTATGAATCGGCGGATGAGGTGGCGATCGTTTTGCCGGCCGAACGCGAACAGATTGCGTTCGTATTGCGGCCGAAACTTCGGGAGATCGCGAGGGTCGAGGCCAAGGGTGAAGCCTTCGCCGTGGGAAGCACGAGCGATACCTTCGCGGTGACGGGCGATGCGGCGCGCGCGGCCGCGCCGAGCGAATCGTCGTCGGGGTTGGCAAACTACACGCAAGGCACGGTGCAGGGAGCGATCGCCGCGATTCCGGGCGTGCAACTCGACTCGTTCGCCAACGCCATCGTCCGCGGCGGGAAGGTGCAAGACACCGTCTTTGATTTCGACGGCGTTCCGATTCCGCAAGGCTTGATCGCCGAGCCCGGCGGGAACATCGTGGGCGCGCAACTGGGCACGACCGGCGTGGCGGCGACGACGCTAACGCTGGGGGGGTACACCGATGCGAGCCAAAACGCACTGGGCGGCGTGGTGAACGAAGTGCCGTCGGTCGGCACGTATCCGGCGCGCGGATCGCTCGAGATCGCCGACGGCATTGGCGCGCAGTTCGGTGAGATCGACGCGAGCGAACGCTGGGCGACGCCGGACTTGCGCTGGCGTTACTCGCTGGCGACGACGCTGGCCAACGCGTATTTTCCCTACGGCGACGGTTCGACGTTCTATCCCGCGGAGATGGGGACGTACGGCCTGGCGCTGGAGAGCCGCGCGCAGTCGTCGTGGTCGGGGAACGTTCACTTCCAACCCGACGGCAGCGACGACTTCTCCGCGACGTTCCTCGCGGGCATCGCGACGTACGACCAGTACAATACTCCTTACGCCGGCGAACGCTGGGCGACGTTCAACTCCAGCTCGTCGTCGTTTCCGGGAGAGCCGTCCGATCCGAACGCGCAGGTGGATACGCCGTCGCGCGCGCGCGGAACGTACTTCGTGGGCAAACTGCAGTGGATCCATAGCTGGAAGCACTCGCTGGGGCGCGCGTACGTGTACCGGTCGCAGACCGGCGCGACGGCCAACGGGCCGTTTTGGGACGACCTCTCGTTTCCCGACGGCGTGATCTCGCTCTGGTCGCAGCAGAGCCAGCAACAAGACGGAATCGGTTACGATTTCGACGACCAGGCCGGAGCGAAGCACGACCTGCGGGCCGGCGCGCAGTATTCGGTGAACGTCAGCGATCTCGATCAGATCGTGCCGACGGCCGACGAGGTGGTTACGTCGAATCCGCGGCTGGGCCAGTACCTCGCCTATGCGAGCGACACGTGGTCGATCGACGACCGGCTCACCGCGACCGGCACGCTGCGCGCGATGGGCGAGCACGTGGCGACCGGAACGGGACTGTCGTACGGCGTGGGAGCGATCGATCCGCACTTGGGCCTGGCGTACGCGATGCCCGACGAGAGCGCGTTTCGCGCGACGTTCGATCACACGTCGGTCGCGCCGCTGCCGCTGGAGGTGCAGCGCACCGACTCGACGTCGCCCGCACCGCCGGTCGAGCTGGCACCGGAGACCGCCGACGACTACAGCTTCTCCTACGAGCGCGGCGGACCGACGCAGATTCGCGTGACCTACTATGCGGAGCTGGAAAAGAACCGGATCGACGTGCTGCCGTTCAACTTTCGCGCCACCTCGCAGAATCCGGATGCGGTGGGCGTGCCGACCAATGCCGGCTTGCTGCAATCGCACGGCATCGAACTCTTCGCCAAGCGCGGCGGCTTTACGCTCAACGCGAACTACGGGCGGACGTTCACCTCGAGCGTCGATCAGTTCGCGTACAACGATCTCAACCCGGCGGCGATTCTCGCGGGGCATCTCTATCCCGCCGGCTACGTTCCCGATCTGACGGCCACGCTCGGGTACGAGTTCGATTTCGACCGGCGCCGGCTGCGGCTGACGCCGCTGCTCTCGTACGAAAGCGGCTATCCGTACGGCAACGGCACGATGGTTTGGATTACCAATCCAAAGACCGGCGCGCCCGAGCTGGTGCGCAACGACAACTACGTGAACCCGGGCTACAACTACTACTTCTTACGCAATCCCGCAAAGCCGTTCAGCGCGTTGGCAAATCCGTACATCGGCACGCTGGGCACGAACGAAGGCGCCGACCCCAACACGCTGCGAACTATGCCGCAGACGTTGGCGTCGTTGCACGTCGAGGCCGATCTGGCGCCGCGGCTGACGGCGATCTTGGACGTCGCAAATCTCTTTGGGACTGCGACGCCGACGGAGTTCCAGGGCAATCCGTACTTGATCGGACCGCCGGGCTACGGCGGAGGCGACCCCTACTATGAGAAGGCGTACGGCGCGCAGTATTGCAAAGGCTGTTCGTACACGCTGGGAAACGGCGTGCCGACCAACGACGGTCAATCGCAGGTCGTGCCCTGGGAGTACGGCACCGCGGGTTACGTTCCGCAGAGTTATCCGCTGGCACGCACCGCGCAGGTGCGGCTACGGTTCAGCCTGTAGCCAGCCGTGATCTTGACCGCGGCGGCGGGCTAGGGTATTCTTGAAGCAAAGACAGGGGCGTATATAGGGGCATCAGCACCCGGTGGTCGCTGGGACGAAACCGTCCGTCGGCCGATCGCATGGACCGACTCCGGCATGCGGCAATGGCCTATTATGCGCTGCTTGATTTTGGGCTGACCCCCACGAATGCCGAGCAGTGGTTTCGCGGAGCAAACCCGGTACTTGGTTTTGCGATGCCCGTCGACGTGTTACGCGAAGGCCGGTACGCTGATGTGTTAGGCGCCGTAAGAAATCACGCCAGCGAGTAACGCTCACTCACGTGTACTATCGGCTTTCGGAATTTTGGCGCGTGGGATACCAGGACGGTTCAGGACGCTTCGACGATCCGGAACGCAAGCTAGCCGTGCTCTATGGCGGTGACTCCGCAACGACGTGTATCCTCGAGGTAGCGCTGCCGTGGAAACCGCATGTCGATGCAACTTACGTTCAACGGGCAGAAGCACCCGCTGAAGACATGGATGCGGAGGAACAACGCCTGGCGGTTGAGCAGGCTGAACGCGACCGTGAAATTGCGGAGCGACCGCCCGCCATGCCTGCATCGCTTTATGACAAATCCAAGGTATTCGCCCAGCTCGCAAAGCCGGTCGTCCTCTGCGACCTCGACGACGTGTCGGTTCGTACTGAGCTATCGGCCCGTCGCCGCAGTCAGATCGGCGAAATGAAGTTGGGCGGCTGAGTGGAACATGCGACTCTCGATGCGCCCTCTTGTCTTTTGCGCCGCCGCGGCCGTGCTTGCGAGCTGTTCGTCCGGAGCTTTGCCGTACATGCAGAACGGGGCCGCTTTGCGGCACCTGACGGGCACGGGCGCCGGGAAGATCAAGCACGTGGTCTACATCATCCAGGAGAACCGCAGCTTCGATAATCTTTTTCAAGGCTACCCCGGCGCCGATACCGTTTCGAGCGGCAAGGATTCGAGCGGCCACACGATCGCGCTGCAGCCGGTAAGCCTGCGCCGCGCGTACAACATCGATCACTCGGCATCGGCGATGTTCGCGGCGTGCCACGGAACGGGTAAACTGCCGGGCACGGAGTGCCGCATGGACGGCTTCAATAAAGAGTTTTCGTATGGCGGGCCACGGCACCCGGAGTATGTCTACGTGCCGCACGATGAGTCGAAGCCGTATTTCGAGATGGCGCACGAAGGCGTGCTGGCCGACCGGATGTTCCAATCGCAACTGGACGAAAGCTACGTGGCCCATCAGTATATTATTGCCGCGCAGGCAGCATCGAGCGTGGATCTTCCCGACGGCGGATTCTGGAGCTGCCTCGGGGGCACGATCAACCGGATCGCGACGATAACGCCGCAGCGCGATCCGAACGGGCCGACGGAGCAAGCCTGTTTCGACTATCAGACGCTGGGCGACGAGCTGGACGACGCACACCTGACGTGGCGATTTTATGCCAGCCGGTACGGCGACCCGGCGAGCGGGGACGGCTCCGAATGGTCGAGTTACGGCGCCATCCGGCATATTTTTCTCACGACCAAATGGCTGCAAGACGTACGGTCGCCGCAAAAGAACTTCATCACCGACGTTGCGAAAGGGCAACTGGCCAGCTTTACTTGGATCACGCCGGAGTGCCGGGATTCCGATCACGTCGATTGCGGCGGCGGATTCGGGCCTTCGTGGGTGGCGGCGCTGGTCAACGCGGTCGGCGAAAGCAAGTTCTGGGACAGCACCGCCGTGTTCGTGCAGTGGGACGATTGGGGCGGGCTCTACGACCACGTTCCGCCTCCCTATGAAGGCTACGACGGCGTCGGCTTTCGCGTGCCGCTTATCGTGATTTCGCCGTACGCCAAGCACGACTACGTGTCGCACGTGCAATACGAAACGACCAGCGTGCTGCGGTTCGCCGAAGACCTTTACGGGCTCAAGCAGTTGGCGGAGGCCGACGCGCGCGCAAACTCGCCGGCCTACGACTGCTTCGACTTTTCACAGAAGCCGCGGGCATTCGTTCCGATCAAGGCGCCGAAGAAGACGAAGTTCTTCCTGCAGCAGGGCGACGACTATCGTGCTCCCGATTATGAGTAGCGCCGCGAGCTACTGCTTCGTGCAGGTCGAGGCGCCGTTGCGGATGGTGCCCTTCTCGTCGTAGAATCGGAACGTGGAGCGGATCACGTTTCCGGTGCGCGAGACCACGAAGTCAAAGCGTTTGCGCCCTTGATCGTCGAGGGCCGGCCACATCTGCGTGTAGGTTGCGTTGTCGGGGTCCAGCGAGGTCGTCTCGGAGACGTTGCTCGCACCGGAATCGAAGATCTCGAGCAAGATATAGGCTTTGAGCGTGTGGCTCCAGCGTTCGTAGGAAGTAGCGGGCGCCGCGCCGGTCCGGCGGGTGACGAACCAGTTGCCCTGCTCGGTTTCGGTGGACGAAACCGGCGCGCCGCCGGGGACCGAGACGCACTGCCAGGTTCCCACGTGGGCGCCGAGTTTGGCCTGCTGGGCCACGTCGAGCGGCGTGTAGCCCGGAGGGTTCGTCGTCTGCGCGAGCGCGGGAACGGCGGCAAGCGCGCAGAGAGCCGCAACGAGAAGCAAACGCATGGCACACCTCCTGGCAAAAGCCGTGAGGTACGGTTTTTGCCGTCACACGTCGAAGTTCCGCCGCGTTGGCACTTTACAGCACGCCACGACGCGAGGAGATTCAATGAAGGTATCGCTGACCGCCGCCCTTCTGGCGGTTTTTTGCACGTTCGCCGTTGCCGCCCGGGCAGATGAGCAGGCGAAGAATATGGGGCCGCTCACGCCGAGCGAGACGAAGTTTGTGGCGTCGGTTCGCGCCGATCTGCTGGCGCGATTCCCGCACGTCGACGACGCCTTAAAGGCGGGCTACGTTCGCTACACCAGCGCCGACGACACCGGCGCGATCAGCTACGCGAACCAGCAGTGGAACTCGGACCCGACGCATCCCAGCCAGCTCTGGTACGACAAGGACGGAAATCTGATGGGCGCCGATTTTTCGGTTCCGCGCCCCAACGCAGAGCCGCGACCGCAATTATGGGGCATCGACCCCGGGCGCTGGTATGAGTTCAACGGACACGTGCACTACGTGGTGAAGGATCCCACGAGCGGGAGCATGATGTACGACCAGTGGATTTGGAACAGCGACTTCGTGGCCGCGGGCGGCAGCTTGACGAAGCCTTCGGCCGAGACCGTCGTTAAGATCGGCAAGGTGCCGAGTGCGAACTATATCGCGACGATCTTCGAGTTTCCGACGATCTGGGATCTCATCGTGTGGGTGAAGCCGCACGCCGCGGGAGCGTTTCACTGGTGAGGCGCTGAGGCGAGGCTACCTTCCCTCGTACGTGACCGGAAATATCGCGGTGCTGACGACCGGCGTGCAGAGAAAGAGCGCAGGCTCGTAGGTTGAGCCCTGGACCAACGCCAGCGCGATAGCATCAATGCCGGGCACGCCGCTGGACTGCCAAACTTCGGTTCGAATGGCGTGCCCGGCGGAGTCGATGAAAGCTGCGACTTGCGCGGTTCGCGAGCGATAGCCGTAAAAGCCGCTGACCGGCGCGAACGGCGTGGCGATCACGGGTCCTTTATAGATCGCGCCGCACGGCGGCGGCGGCAAGGTTTGTATGAGCTTGGCCTCGACGTTCGTGAAACTCGCAGGCGCGGCAACGAGGCTGGCGTCGGACTCCGTTGGGGCGGTTACTTCTTTCACGAAAGAGGGACAGTCGCTGACGGGCGCACCGTCGACGCCGGCGCCGTCGACGAAGTAGTGATCGACGGAGATCGGGGACGGGAGCGAGACCAGATAGGCGTAGCGCCGGCTCTTGCCGCCCGGACCACCGGCAACGGCCGTGCGCGGGATCTCGACGCTGTACGCCGCACCGTTCCCGATCAGCGTTACGCGAGCGGCGAAGTTTGAATCGGCGTTCGCCCAAAGAAATAGGTGGACCGTATTACTGCTCGACGGCACGACGATTGCCGAGGCGCCGCAAAAGGGATTCTCCCAGTCCGAGCCTCGGGGAATGTCGACGGGCACCGCCGGATACGAGCCGTTGGGCCCCGACGCACCCGAGTTGGGATCGAAATCCGCGCGGAAGAGGTAGTATCCCGTCGTTCCTTGGCAGTTGACGAGCTTGGGCGAATACTTCGACAGCGAGGCCGCTTTGAGCGCGGCGTCGTCGATCGCCAGATTTCCGGAGCTTTTATAGACGTGCGCCGCAACGAGATTGCCCGAGGGATCGATGGTGACTTCGATCTGAACCGCTACGTAAGCAAGGCCTTTTGCGGAGCGCGGATAGTCCGGCTGATGGGCAACGGTCACGCCGGCTTCCCGATTGGGCTCCGGGCAGGCGCGAGCGGCCAGGGGAACCGCGAAGAGCCCGCAAACCAGCGCGAGCGCGAATCGCAGTATCATACGGCGGCGTAAGATCACGACGGCTGCTTCGACGCCTGGCCGGGCCGCATCTTGCACGCGGAGTCGAATCGGCGAAAGATGATCGTTTCGCTGCGACGAAGAGGCGGCAGATGAGTTTATACTTTGGCCGATCCGTGCTTAGCCTTTGCGCCGTTGCGGCGATTCTTGCGGGGTGCGGCGCGATGCGCCAGAACGGCGGAGCGCTGCCGGTGGTGGTTCAAGCGGCGCCGGGTGGGCAATCGTGGATGAATCCGCGCGCGACGAGCGGGGATCTGCTCTACGTCTCCGACACGGAATCGAGCGACGTGTACGTGTACTCGTACCCGGGCGACAAGCTCGTGGGAACGCTGACGGGGTTCAAGGATCCCGGCGGCTTGTGCGTGGACAAGAACGGCAACGTGTTTGTCACGAACACGGGCGGAGACGACGTGGTGGAATACGCGCATGGCGGCACGAGCCCGATCGCGACGCTGGGCGACCCGGGCTACTTTCCTTTCGGCTGCTCCATCGACCCGACGACCGGGAATCTCGGCGTCGCGAATAACTTCCCGAGCAGCGGGAGCGGACAAGGGAACGTCGTCATCTACACGCATGCCAAGGGGAAGCCGAAGGGCGACTACACCGATCCGAACATCGAACAGATGCTGCTCTGCGGTTACGACGATAAGGGGAACCTGTTCGTCGACGGGCTGACGAAAGCCAGCGGGTTTGCGTTTGCCGAGCTGCGCAGCGGCGGCACGACGTTAACCAACATCACGCTTAACCAGAGCATCGGAAACCCCGGCGGCGTGCAGTGGGACGGCAAGCACGTGGCGGTCGGCGACCAGAGCACGAACGTGGTGTATCAGTTCGACGTGAGCGGAAAGAAGGGGACGAAGGCCGGCTCGACGGCGCTGAGCGGCGCCACGGAAGTGGTGCAGTTTTGGATTGCGGGCTCGAAGCTGATCGGCCCCGATGCGGGCGAGGGGAACGTCGGCATATGGAAGTATCCGGCCGGCGGTTCGGAGGTGAAGAAAATTACCGGTCTTGCGGTGCCGTTGGGCGCGACCCTCAGCAAGGAATCAAACCCTTAAGGCTGAAGACTCGCTTCGAACAGCGGGATGGAGCTCCCGCCTAACCGCCGCACAACGGCTGATGGCTCCTGTCGACCTAACCGTAGACGGGAGTTTTTCTTTTGCACCAGTTCCTAGACGGCAGCAATATGTGGATGGTGGCGGGGGCGTGGATGCTGCTCGCGGCCGTCAGCGCTTTCATCGCCATCCGGATCAAGATGCCGGCGGCGCTCGTCGAGATTATCCTGGGCATGCTGGCCGGAAACCTGATCGCGCTGCGGACGAATGCGTGGATCGACTTCGTCGCAGGGTTTGGAAGCATTCTGCTGACGTTTCTTGCGGGCGCGGAGATCGATCCGGTGGTGCTGCGACGGCAGCTCGTCCCGTCGACGGTGCTTGGGGCGGCGTCGTTTGGCGCGCCGTTCTTGGCGGCGATGGCGTTTGCGTATTTTTTTGGAGGGTGGAGCCCGGACGCCTCAAAGATCGCCGGCGTCGCGATGTCGACGACCTCGGTTGCGGTGGTGTATGCCGTGATGATCGAGTCGGGGCTTGCGGGGAAGGAGTTCGGGCAGATTATTCTGGCCGCGTGCTTCTTCACCGATCTCGGGACGGTCGTGGCGCTGGGGCTGCTCTTTGCGAACTACAACCTGTGGCTGGTTGCGCTGATTGCATCGATCCTTGCCGCGATGGTGCTGGTGCCGAAGCTGCTGCCGGCGCTGATCGATCGCACGCGGCGGTACGTGAGCGAACCGGCGCTGAGGGTGCTGTTTGCGGTGATCTTTCTGCTTGCGGCCGTGGCGACGTATGCGAAGAGCGAAGGCGTGCTGCCGGCGTACTTCCTCGGCCTGGCGTGCGCGGGGTTGATGATCAGCTATCCGGACGTGAAGCGCCGCTTGCAAACGATGACGATGACGCTCTTGGCGCCGTTTTATTTCCTCAAGGCTGGGACGTATATCGAGTTTGGGGCTGCACTGGCGAATGCGGCGCTCATCGGCTCGCTCTTCTTCGTCAAGGTGATCGCGAAGATCGTTGCGGTATTTCCGCTCGCGCGCTACGCCTTTAAGTATCCGAGCGCGAATGCGAACTACCTAACGTTGATGATGGCCACGGGATTGACGTTCGGAACGATTTCCAGCCTCTATGGATTGACGCATCACTACATCACTCAGGCGCAGTATACAGCGCTGGTGACGGTCGTGATTTTGACCGCGGTCGTTCCCACGGCAATCGCGCAAGCTCTTTTCAGACCGCGCGAAGAACCCGAAGAGATGGAGTCTGAGGTGCCGTAGTTGCAGGCCCGCGGCTGCCGCTTCTCCGAAGGTGAGGCTGCGATGGATAGCCC
The DNA here is from genome assembly GCA_035308305.1 of Candidatus Cybelea sp. GTDB lineage: Bacteria > Vulcanimicrobiota > Vulcanimicrobiia > Vulcanimicrobiales > Vulcanimicrobiaceae > Cybelea. The sequence goes on from DATGGV010000057.1 coordinate 39,405, forward strand.
GATCATGGCGCCCCCGAGCCCGCTGCTCGATGCGGCAGTGGCGATCTTGGCCGACGGCAAGCCGCGCTCCGCCGACGAGATTCTGGCGGAAGGTCAGCGCCGCGGTCTCTTCGATGCCGGCCAGACCCGCAAGCACATCTACACGGCGCTTTCGCAGTACGTTCAACGCACGCTCGGGCGCGGCCGCAAGCCGGACATCGTCGAGGATGCCGAGCGCCGCTTCCGACTCAATCGCCCGGTCGACGACTGGCCCGACATCGATACCACCGGCCTGCCCCCGCTCGCGATTTCCGCCGCGCTGCCGCCCGCGGCCGCCGCTGTAGTGGCCGCCTTGCAAAGCGCTGCGGCCGGCTCGGATCCGCTTGCGTTCGAACTCGCGGTCCGGGACATCATCGCGCTCTTGGGCTTCACCGCGAAGCACGTCGGCGGAAACGACGCGCCCGACAATATAGCCGACGCGCTGCTCGGCCCGCTCGCCTATCGCGCCACCGTCGAGTGCAAGCTTAGCCGCGACGACAGGATCTCCCAATCTGACGCGGTGGCTGAAACGGCCAAGTTCCGCGATCCTTACCACGCCGACTATTGCATGCTTGTCGCTCCGTCGTTCGATGCCGAGGTTACGTTCGTTTCGGAGCTGCAGGTGCACGGCGTTTCCGCCTAGACCGTCGACGATCTCGTTCGCGCGGCGACGCTGCGGCTCGACTGCTCGCAGCTCCGGCCGCTCTTCGCGCCTGGTTACGCAGCGGATGCGCTTGGCGATCTTGCGTGGGCGCGGATCCACGGTCCCGCCAAACGCTTGCGGGTCGTCGCCTCGCTGCTCGTCGAGATCGGCCTGGCGCAACAGAAGGTGGCGCAAGACCTCAGCGACCCGAGTGCCGCGGCGAGCTTGTCGAACCACGACTCCGTTCCGCTGCTTACGCGAGACGTTGCGCTCACCCTCATCGACGACCGTCTTTCGGGAGCCGCCAGCACGCGCGGCGTCACCCGCGACGAAATCGACGCCGCATTCACCTGGCTGACGAGCCCCTACGTCGCCCGCGCCATTTGGACCGACGATACTCACACCGCAATCGTCATCCGCCCCGTTCCCTCACCCTAAGCCGTCGAGTGTTCACCTCAAACCTTGGGGGTCGGCCGACGAAGGGGGGCCAGGGCGCGGCCTAAGCGCTTCCATGTATCGCTGTCGCGCAGAATATGATCGCTGGGTATGTTGCAAGGAAAGACCATACGAATGTGTTCAGTCCCATTACAGCCGCTACGAGCCAGTGAAACATAAACGCCACGCCGAGTGCCACGAGCAGAAACGGAAGGGGCACTAGCAGGACGGTCCAAAATAAAGTCTCGCCAACTACTATGCTGGTCCCCGCCAGGGGAGCCAGGGGCGGAAAGCGCCGAAAGCCCCGAGTCACCACGGAAAGCCCAAATGATTCCGTGCTGAACAGCTCGCGCACGAACGAACCATTATACCATTTCCAGTTTGAGCATTTCATCAGTCCGGCCGTTGAATAGGCTAAAATTACTTGCGCACAAATAAAAACGAGAACGGCCTTTTCCGAAATCGGGCTTGGAACGCTCTCAGCGAATAACGCGGCAACTACAATACATGCGAGCATTGCATCGGCCGCATTCGCGCCGTAAGGTAGGGTGATCCGAACGTAGGCGCAACTCAATAGCAACAGCGTCAGCGGCATAATGAGATTGGCGTTGAATACTGCTGCCGCCATTAGCCAAACGGACCCAACCAGCACCGTACAAAGCATGACAGGTAAGAGTCGGGGCGGCATATCGACTCGCGCCAGTAGTCGCAGGAGCCGAACGGGTGAGAGCCGGTAGCGACAGCGAGTGATATTCCAGGGCAGCAAACCGGTATCAAGGGCGAGGCTCGGATTAGCTAATATCTGCCCCGCGTAGACGAAGTGCCCTAGGCTCGCCACGAAGAGGCAGGCGCGCAGCGCGGTATGCGCATCACCTAGCCTCTCTATCATACGCGATGGACGAGCGAGGCAAAAAGGACCTTAGGGCGATACTCGGGATCGTATCCCCGATACGATACGATGGAGAACTGCATGGCCTCGCAGCGGTTGCAACACGTCGCGTTTGATATGTGCGACAGGAGGCAAAGATAGAGCGCGTTGTCGATCGCGTCGAGCGGCCGACGGCCCGACAGCGTGCGAACTGCGTCGCCTAGGACCTTGTTGATTCTCGCTTCGGGGTTCCAGAGTACATACGAGAGCGGCCTTCCACGATAAACCGGGACGTGACGCCAAGATCGGTCCTCGCTCGGGCAGAACACGCGAGCCATTATCAAGTAATCCACGCGAAGCGGCCTTGGTGCGAATAAGCGCCAACTTGGGATGACTATCGACAACTCTAGCCGCGACGTCAGTCGCCTGAACGGGACGGACACCTGATTTATTACGCACGCAAGGAACCAGAGAGAAAAAAACGCGACGACTAATACGTTAGTCGCCACCGGCCCATTACATCTTTGCGAGAATGTCGCGCACCGACGGTGCCGTTACGTAGCCATCGACTTTCTCGCTTCCCTCCAGATCTACATTGAAGCGTGAACTTACTTCTAATGCGTACATGCCGGCGCAGGGGTCGCCGCATTCGCGATCGCCGGCATCGCCGCCCTCGCGGTCACCCGCGTCGCCGCCTTCCTGGTCCTCTGCTCCATTAGCGCCCAAGAACTCCGCACGTTCGAGGTCGAGTTTTCTTATCTCGTTGATCAGCTCGGCTTGCAAAGTCTATCCCTCCCAGCGGTCTTCGTGATGGACGCGTCGCCGCTTCGAGCCGCCCATTGCTCATCCCTTTGCGAAGAGATGGAGTCTGAGGTGCCCTAGGCGAAGCATTGCCCTATGGAACTACGCTATGGCGATAGAGTGCTCATTACCAACCTCGGGATCGAGGGAGAGGTGATCGAAGTTGATACCCGGTCGATCGTCGTTCGCTACAAGAAACCCGACGGCGAGCTGATCGAGCACCGCTTTGAGCCCCAGGACCTGGAATATCGGCCGAAGCCGCATTTGGCCTAGCGCGGGGCAGTTGAGGATAGTTCCGCCGCCGAATAGTCGGCTTTGCATCGGAGGTGCAGCAGCATGAAAACTATTGGGTTGCTCTTGGCGGTACTCGTTGGGCTTAGCGGACAAGCCCCGGCGCCGCCGGTTCGCCACCTGGTTTACCAGTTTGGCTACAATACGAAGGCGGCGAGTTCCGGTCAGGGCACTGGGACTTTGACCGTCGACATTTCCGCGCCGGTCGCCGACGGCGGCGTGATGGTGAGCGGAAGCGATTTCTGGTGGAACACGGTGCGGCCGCGGGCGACGAACACGTGCGAAGTGTACCCGAACGGCAACGTGCGGTGCGCGCAAGCCCCCTACGCGCTGTCGGCGGTACAGCTCACGCTCTTTCCGCTGCTGGCGCGCAACGCTTTCAAGGGGTTGTCGGCGAGCGGGAAATCCAGCTGGGAGCGCAGCTATCAGGTGAAGGCGGCAATCGTTCCGGGAGCCTCCGGATTCGCGGGCCAGTCGGGCACGTGGATGTGCAACTACGCCCTGCAGGGGAAAGGCCCCATCGCCAACGCCGGCCCGCTGATTCTGATTACGGCGACGGGGACGCTCGACCAACAGACCGGGCGGAATCTCAAGGCGACGTCCAAGCAAAGCATCGTCTATGACCCGGTCGCGAAGGTTCCCTCGATCGTGCGCGACGTGCGGACGCACATCCCAATGAAGAGCGTCTACAGCAACGACATGATCGAGCTAAAGCTGCTGAAGGATTCGAAGGCAAAGGCAAGCTGACAACCGCCCGCCCCTCAAGTGCAACTTCGCGCCGTTCCGGCGCATTAGAGCCATACACCACACTTGAGGGGAGACCATGAATCTAACGATCGAAAAACCACGGAGCCCAAAGGACAAACTTATCGGGCTCCTTTCGCTGAAGCGCGTGATCGATAAGGCGAAAGCGTACAACGAAGGGCAGCTCGGAGAGTACGACTACGACTGCCCGCACGATAAACCAGTCTTCGCATTTCTCGGCACCAACGGTGAGGAGTTCGCGCGAAAAGTCAAGGAACTTGGGACCGACGATGCGATCGCGGCCTGGGTGCAGAGCGCGTTTCTCTCCAAGAAGAGCCAAGCCGAGATCGACAAGTACAACGCCGAGCGCATGCACTGGCATCCCGAACCGGGAACGCCCTCCGCGACCTACTTCGAGAATCTCCGTTCGCAGGTCGCGCCCGACCGGAAGGATATCGTCACTTGGTTCGACCTCCTCGACCTTGACGAAGGCCGACCTGTCGCGGCAGCCACCAGCTTAAACTAACCGTCCTTCGTCCTTCGACTGCGCTCAGGATGACAAAGGTGTTTCGCGCTGGTGATGGCGGCGAGTTTGCTTACTTCGAACAAGGGTCGGGCGGGGCTCGGCTCTTGTTCGTTCATGGCTGGCAGGCGGATCATACCGTCTGGAACGACGTCGTTGCGGCGCTTGGATCCGGCACGCGAAGCGTGGCGGTGGATTTGCGCGGGAGCGGTGCGTCGTCGGGTGCGCGCGGGCCGTACAACTTGGAGCGGTTTGCGGCCGACCTGCGCGAGCTGATCGAAGCACTGGGAATCGGTCCGGTTGTTGTCGTGGGCCACTCGATGGGCGCGACGGTCGCTCTGCGGTTGGCCGTTGATGCGCCGGAACTTGTGAGCGGGTTGATTCTTATCGCACCGGTTCCCGCTGGCGGCGGCGGCTTCTCACCCAGGGGCGCAGACTTCTTGCGAGCGACGGCCGGCGATCCGGCCGCGGCGCGCAAATGGTTGTCGGCCATGTTTGCAGCGGAGCCCGACGCGGGCGTGCTCGATCGTCTCTGCGCCGCGGCCGGCAAGACGCCGCGCGATGCAGCGTTGGAGAGTTTCGAGTCCTGGTCGAATGCGGACTTCGCCGAAGCGACGCGGGCGATTGCGGCGCCGGCGATCGTCGTTGCGCCGGAACGCGATAACCCGGAGATGTATCAGCGCAAGGTCGCCGCGCTGCTGCCCAACGCGCGCTTTGTGGAACTGGGCGATTGCGGGCATTACGCGATCGTGGAACGGCCCGGAGAGATCGCTAAGCTGATCGGTGAATTGTGAGCGATCTGGCTGCGCGTGCTTGCGTGCCGTGCCGCGGCGGCGTCCCGCCGTTGACCGACGAGCAAATCGCGCCGTTGCTCGCGCAGATTGATGCGGACTGGCGCGTGGTGGAGCGACCCGATCCGAAGCATGGGACGGTGAAGATTCTGCGGCGCTCCTATCGTTTCGGCGATTTTGCGCAGGCGCTGGGCGCGGCCGTGCGCGTCGGCGAGATGGCCGAGGAGCAGCAGCATCATCCCGATCTTCACGTTTCCTGGGGGCGTCTCGAGGTTGAAATCTGGACGCACAAGATCGGCGGGTTAACCGAGAGCGACTTTATCTTCGCCGCAAAATGCGACGCGCTTATGGAGTCTGCTCCCTAGAAACGATACGACGGCGGCGCCGACGTTAGCGCGACTTTTTTTTCGCAACGCTCCTGGCCTTGGTGCTTTTCTTGGCGCGCTGCGCGATTGAATCTACGAGATCCGCCGTGCCTTTAATGATTTCGCCGGCCGCGACGACTGAGTCGCCGATGCTGCGGGCTCGGCCTACCGTTGCGTGCGCGTTGTCGGCGGCTTTTCGAACTGTTCGCCGAGGATTTGAGACAGCGGCTTTGGCGCTCTCGCCGACCTTCTTTGCGACTGCGCCAACCTTCTTGGCGGCTTTTGCCGCGGTTTTTCGTGCCCCAGCGACCTTGACTTTGCGCTTGCTGCCCGCAGCCTTCTGCTTTCCGCTTTTCTTAACAGGCACTCGTTACTCTCCTTATGTGCTGGTTGAGCAGTTCCCAAGGTGTGCGCGAGCTAAACGTTGCTGGAATGCATTGCGTGATGAGTTTGCGATTAGTGCAGTTATCTGTTTTGTTTTTCAGGGCTTAGGGTAGAAAGCGCCGGAAAGCGAGGACTCATGTACGATAAAGACGATGCGTTTGAATCGGAAATCTACTACGAACGCGAGCCGGCCAGCGCCGCGGTGGACCGTTTGCACGGGCTGGGGTACGGTCGCGACGACATCAGCGTGATGATGGATGACAAAACACGCGAGAAGGCATTCTCGGCGGTGGTGAACGCCAAAGGGAGCGAAGGCGTTGCTGCCGGCGCGACTATCGGTGGCGTTCTGGGCGCGATAGTTGCCGGACTTACGGCCACGGGCAGCGTGGTCGCAATCGCCGGTACCGGCGGATTGGCCGCGCCGCTGGTCGTCGGTCCGTTGGCGGCCGCGCTGGCGGGACTCGGAGCCGGCGCAGCGAGCGGTGGTATTGTCGGTGGGCTCATCGGTGTCGGAATCGGCGAGAAGCGCGCCAGAGACTACGAAAAGGGTCTAAGCGAAGGCGGCATTTTGGTCGCCGTCCGACCGAAAGCAAAAGAACATCGGGCCGAGGTACGCCGGGCGCTCGATCCTGGTTACACGGAAAGCTACGATGTCGAACGCGATGTCGACTATGCCGGCACGGCGCCGCCTGGAACCCGCGTGTAAAATTCTCCGGCTGCAAAAAGGGATCGGGTGTGACCGATCCCTTTTTGTCGTTGCGTGCACGGCGGGCGCAACGGCATCGCGGAGCGAAAGGCGCGGAGATGGACGACGCTTTGCGATATCGCCGCAGTACACTCATCTGCTGCATGTTTACAGTAGTGCTCGCAGGTTGCGGCGGAGCGTCCGGCACGCTGCCGTTGAGCCACTCGATCGCAAGCCATAGTGACGGTAGCGGCAGCTACAAGGTCATCTATAGCTTTAAAGGCGGCATGGACGGCGCGCTACCCGAATCCGATCTGCTCGACGTTAACGGAAAGCTCTATGGCACGACGCTCTCCGGCGGAGGCGCCTCGAACTCCAGGTGCGCATACGGATGCGGCACGGTCTTTGAGACGACCACTAGCGGCGCTTCACGGATACTCCACCGCTTCGCCGGCTACCCCAACGACGGCGCTTACCCCGCTGCGGGACTGATTGAATTCAAAGGAAAGCTGTACGGCACCACTTCCGGGGGAGGAGCCAGCATTACCGGCACGGTCTTCGCAATGAGCAGCGCGGGCCAAGAAAAGTTGCTCTACAGTTTTGGCGCGTACGGCGACGGCGACGGCCGGTATCCGACTTCCGATCTTCTCGCGTTTAAGGACGTGCTCTACGGCACGACCGAGTACGGCGGCAAGAGCTACTGCTATGCCAGCATTACGTGCGGAACGGTGTTCAAGGTAACGACTTCCGGCAAGGAAACCGTTGTCTACAGTTTTCGAAACGACCGCTCGCAGACAGATGGCTTCTGGCCGCGTGCCGGCCTCGTCGCGAGCAACGGCCTGCTCTTCGGTACGACCCTTGGAGGCAGCGATTCAGCCGGAACGATTTACACGATCACGCCGGCCGGGAAGGAGGCCGTGCTCTACGGCTTCAGCGGACGCCACGACGGCGCGTCGCCCTTCGGTCGCCTTACGGTCTTGAACGGTGAGTTTTACGGAACGACTGAAGGAGCCGGGGCATACGGGTTTGGCACCGTATTTGCCATCAATGCGGCGGGCAAAGAGCGCACCGTCTACGAATTCAAGGGCTCGCCGACGGACGGAACCAGTCCCGAAGGCGACCTCGCCGTCGTCGACGGCAAGCTGTACGGAACGACGGCAAACGGTGGTAAATACCGATGCTTCGCCACCAGAATCGGCTGTGGAACCGTGTTTGCGGTGACGCCATCGGGTAGCGAGAGCGTTTTGCATAACTTCAAGGGCCGCGAAGACGGCGCGGACCCAGTCGGCGGCTTGGCAGATGTCAACGGTTCGCTCTACGGCGCCACCTATTCGGGCGGAACGGGCTGCGGCGCCACCAGAGGGGCGAACAGCGGCGGCTGCGGTACGATCTTTGAAGTTACGCCTTAGCGAGAACCGCGACTTGCCGAACTACGGTGAGAAATTAAATATCGTGCCGCCCCCGTAAGGCGACTTACCGCCGTTTTCGGCGGTTCCGTAAAGGATGCCATTGAGGTAGAGAAGGCCCCCGCCTGGGCCCTCGCCATCGGGAGGCGGCCCGAAGTTATGCAAAACGCGTTCGGTTCCCGACTGCGTGAGACTGAAAACGATGCCGTCGTGGTTTGTCCCTCCCTCGAGGGTAACGCCAAACAAGGTTCCGTTCACGACGACAGGGGAGGATTCCGGATTTCTGCCGTCGTTGCCGTTACCAAAACTATGCAGCACGCGTTCCTTGCCGGCCAATGTGAGGCTGAAAACGATTCCGCCGTCATATTGGCCACTGCCGCCGTCTTCGGTTGTGCCGTACAGAAGGTTTTTGCCGGCGACTAACTGGGCCGCCGGATACTCACCGTCGCCGTAGCCGCAAAAATTGTGGAGGTCGCGTTCCTTGCCGGACATGGTCAGGCTAAATGCGGTTCCAAAGCAGCCGTAGCCGCCATAGTAGGTCGTTCCGTAGAGTACGCCCTTCACTGCGGTCAGGCTCGCTCGTGGCGTGGAACCAGCACCGTGAGTCCCGTCGAAACTGTAAATTATATGTTCTACACCGTCCGTCGTGATGGTGAATACGGTTCCACCGCCGGAGTTCGCGCCGCCTCCGGACGTAGTCCCGTACAGCGTGCCGTTTAACAACGTTAGGCCGCCCAGCGGCGTGTTGCCATCCTTGCCTTTGCCAAAGCTATGCAGAACGTGTTCGTGTTGGGTAGCGGTTATACTGAAGACCGTTCCCTTGCCGTACTTGCCCCCGCCGGTCGTCATGCCATAGAACGTCCCGTTGAGAAAAACTAAGTCCCCCGCCGGCGTTCTACCATCGGCGCCCTGACCGAAGCTATGAAGCACGCGTTCCCGGCCGTTGGCACTTAGCGCGAAGACCGTGCCGCCTCCGGTCGACCAATCGCCGCCGAGGTAGGTGGTGCCGTACAGCGTGCCTTTCACGTTGAGAAGGTGTGAGGCCGGGTTAGAACCATCGGCGCCATCGAAAGAAAAGATCGTCTTATAGCCGGACGCGCCATCGAATCGTGCGGTCGGCGCCGTTCGGGTTCCGGTGGGAACGGTATTTTGGGCCGGCCCTCGAGCGCAGGATGCGAGAGCGATCGCCAAGATTAGAGCGGCGGTGGGCTTCGTCACAGTGTCCTTGCTTCGCTACTTGGTCGGTTGACGCCGCCCGATTTGCGGCGTTTAGGAACGTAGAAGATCGATCACTGCCTTCAGGTTGAAGGGCAGCGGCGTCGCGCCGCCGGCAATGCAGGCGAGATTGCCGGCCCACTCGGGGTGGTTCTTCACTTCTTCCGGCGGCATCACTGCGAATCGCGGCTTTTCGAGTTGCTTCGCAAAGCGCATCGCGTGCATCGCCCCGCCGTCGATTTCCGAGCAGATCAGTACGACGGCGCGCGCATGCTCCGCTTGAAGCCGATCGCGCGCGATCGAGGTCTCCTGGGAAACCGGAGTGCCCGGAGGAAGCAGCGTCGCGACCGCTCCGCCTCCGGCGACGATCGCACGCTCGAGTTCTTCCACCTCGGGCGGGTTGGGGGCGCCAAATCCGTAGGCGAGGAATGCGACGGTCGGAACGCCGGCGCGTAACGCGCCGCGATGCGCGGCGACGTCGATGCCGGGAGCGAGGCCGCTAACGATCGGCTCGCCGAGGTTACGCGCGAGGTCGTAGGCGAACGTCTCCGCCTCCGCGGGCGGCGTTCGGCTGCCGACGATCGCAATGCCTCGCCTTGGCAGGCTTCCGCGAACGTGCGCAGCACCCATACCGCTTGGAGGTTGATTCATGAAGTGGACCGTTATCGCTCTGTTCGCCGTGGTCGTTGCATCGTCGCTAGCGTTAGGCCCGCCGGCGCGGGCGGCCTCCGACGACAACGCTCAGATCACCGCGCTGTACCAGCAATTCACGACGGCATTTCGGCATAAGGATCTCGACGGCATTATGTCGGTTTATGTTGCCGGCCCGGGCCTGTTCGTCTTTGACGTCGGGATGCCGCGCGAGCACGTCGGCTCGGACAGCTATCGCGCCGATTGGAAGAGTCTTTTCGCCGGCTTTAAGGGCTCAACGATTCCGTCGTTCGGGATTAGCGAGATGAGCCTCACCATCAGCGGCGACGTTGCGTACTCGCACAGCGTTCAGTCCTTCACCGCGACGACGACCAAGGGTCAACACGTGGCGCTGACCGTACGAGTGACCGACGTCTTGCGCAAAATCAACGGCAAGTGGCTGATCGTGATGGAGCACGTCTCCGTACCAATTAGCTTCGACACGATGAAGCCCGACCTCAGCTCGAAACCCTAGGGTAGCATGCAAACGGTAACGGCCCGGTTATGTGGGTTCGGCGGGCGCGAAGTCGTTCACATCGTGTTCACGGCCTAGGTAGGCGTCCGGCCTTAGCGCGCGCTAATTTAGTGACCTAGGTTAACTTTCTTGGGTCGATTTCGCTTTTGGAAATCTAGACCTGAGTTAACTTTCGCTATATGGTATAACCAGCGTCAACAAAATTCGGAGGTACGAGCAGATGCAGAGCTTGATTCTGAGACGCGTTCTACTCTCCACCGTGGCGGTCGCGGCGCTTTCCGGATGCGGTATGCGCGCTTTACCGGGGGCAACGTCGCTCGAACCGGCTTCATCGAAGGCTGGTTCGTTGCCGCAGAGTTCCATCGTCGATTATTTGTACGTCGCGAACGAGGGCGCCACGAACGGCGTGAGCGTTGTCACGTTTCCGCAGGGAATGCTCGTTGCGACGATCACGAATATCGGCGCGCCGACCGGCGCATGCTCGGACCCGTTGGGGAACGTTTGGGTATCGGCGTATGACGACTCGACTCGCAAGTACTACCTTTATAAGTTCTACTACGGTGGAACCAAGCCGGTTGAAACGATCCGCGTTCCCGGCGGCGCATGGGGCTGCACGATCGATCCGACGACGGGCGATCTTGCGACGTGGTTCCCCGACGCGGGTTCGGCGGGGTTGGTCGACGTGTTTCCCCGCGCGCGACGAGGCAAACCAATCGTTTATTACACGAAGTTCCAACCGGTTTCCGGCGCTTTCGACAACCACCACAACTTCTTCGCCGACGGCATCGTGAACAGCGGCGACTTCATCTTTGAGGAACTAACGAAGGGCAGTAAGACTTTTATGCCCATTCGGTTGAACAAGCCCACGGGCTATCCCGGGAGCGTCCAGTGGGACGGCAAGCACATCGTCGTCGGCGCTGGTTTTCAGTCGGAAGGTCCGGTGCTGTATCGCGTACGGATCTCCGGCGACCGCGCCACGGTCGTCCAGAGCGTGCGCTTGCAGCAAATCGCGAGTCCGGCAACCTTTTGGATTCAGGGTGGTCAGGTCCTCGCGAACCGGTACGGGAACACCGTTCGGCAGATTGACTTGTACGATTATCCGGCCGGCGGCAAGCGGCTCCACGTGTTCTCGGGCTTCTACAAACCGAGGGGAATGACGATCAGCGTACAGCCTTCATAACGCGGGAGAGAATCATGAAAACTGCAGTGCGCTGGCGGCCGGTGACGGCCGTTGCCGGAGTTATCGCGGTGCTATCGGGATGCGGCGGCTCGAATGGGTTGCCGACTGCGAGCGGTGTTGCAGCGCCGCTTGCGACGCGCGGGGATCTGCTCTACGTTGCGAACAAGCGCGCTTCCGACGGCGTGAGCGTTCTCACGTTCCCGCAAGGAAAGCTGGTCGCGAGGATCACGCAGATCGGGAGAGTTCGCGGAATCTGCTCGGATACGTCGGGCAACGTGTGGATGACGACGTTCCGAAAGGGAAACGGCCCGTTTAACATCTACAAGTTCCGGCACGGCGGAACGAACCCGGTCGAGGTTCGCACCACGCGCCGCTACGATTACGCCTGCGCGGTGGATCCGACGACCGGGAACCTCGCCGCGGTCAGTTACGGCGGATCCGAAGACGGCGTGGTCGACATTTGGCCGGGCGGACGCAAAGGCCGGCCGAACGTTTATTTCGTCGCGATCCCTCCGTCCGGATGCGCGTACGACGACAACGGCGATCTTTTCGTCGACGGCGTCGGGAGCGACGGCGTCGCGTTGGGTGAGTTCGTGAAGGGCGAGAAGTATTTTAAGGACCTCATCATCGGAAGAAACTCGGGGTGGGCCGTGGGCGGGGTGCAATGGGACGGTACGTACGTCACGCTCGGCACGGCCACGATCTCCGGATCGGCCTCGCTCTATCGCATCCAGGTCTCGGGGGAGCGCGGCAAGATCGCCAGCATGGTGCATCTGCAGCAACTCTCTGGTTGGCCGCAGTTTGCGATCGTGAACGGCGAAATCGTTGCGACCCAGCGCGGCGCGGTCGTTCGCACCATTGGCCTTTACGAGTATCCCGGCGGCGGCAAGGCGCTCGACGTGTTCTCGGGCTTCGACGATCCCGTGGGAATGACGATCAGCGTGGCACCAAAATAACGAGGAGAGAGATCATGCGAATTGCAGGTCGCCGGCTGCCTGTGGCGGCCCTTGCAGCGGTTCTTTTGCTGGCGGGATGCGGCGGCTCGCATAATGGGTTGCCGGTTGCGAGCGGCGGTTCGGCGCTGACGGCGACGAGTGGCGATCTGCTTTACGTTGCGAACCGGCGCGCTTCGGACGGCGTGAGCGTTCTCACGTTCCCGCAGGGAAAGTTCGTGGCGAAGATCACGAGCGTTGGACTACCGCAGGGCATCTGTTCCGACGCAGCGGGCAATGTTTGGATCGGCGCGTACGACTCAAGCCGCCGCGCGTCGTTCTTCTACGAGTTCGCGCACGGCGGAACCAAGCCGATCGAAACGTTGCAAACGCGCGACTACATCGAGGGTTGCGCGGTCGACCCCGCGACCGGCGACCTCGCGGGATTTGGCAGCCCGCGTAGCGCCTACGGCGATATCGAGATTTGGCCCGGCGCGCGACAGGGAAAGCCGATCGTTCACAAGCTTGGATTCGAACCGACTTGCGGCGGCTTCGACGACAGCAGCAACTTTTTTGTCGACGGCGTGCTCGGGAGCACGTTTAACTTTATCCTCGCCGAACTGCCGAACGGCGGAGGCAAAGTTCGGAACATACAATTGAGCAAGTTTGCCAGCTTCGCGCCGGGCAGCGTGCAGTGGGACGGCAAGTACATGAGCATCGGCGTCTTGGGGCTGCGGGAAAAAGCGTGGCAGGTCTACCGCTTTCAGGTGTCCGGTACGACTGGGAAGGTCGTCGGCGTCGTTCATCTGCGAAACCTCGCGGTCACGCCACGCTACTGGATTGCCGGCAACGAGATCGTGGCAACGCAACGGGCGACCACCGTACGCCACCTCGGCCTTTACGACTATCCGGCCGGCGGTCAGCGAATCGAGCTGTACTCAAGCTTCTACGACCCCGCCGGCGTGACGGTTAGCGTTCCTCCGACGTAGCGGCGCGCCTAGCTCCGCCTCCGCGGAGCGTTAGCCGTTGTTGCGGTCGTGCGGTGAGCCGAGAAGGCCAGCGAGCAATCCGATCTCGCCCGCTATTGTCGTCGATGGGTTCCTCAGCCACTGTCTAGGGCCGAACGATCTCGCGCTCCGTGCCATCTGGGGTCCTCACAATGAAGATTCCACCCTGCCCGCGGTATCTCTGAAAGACCTCCTCGAGGGCGAGGGCTTCACGAAGAACATCAGATTTGCTGCGATCTGACTTTTCGGCCAGCTCGGTAAGGCGCTCGGCGGCGCCTTTCTCGAAAGAAACGGTCAGTCGTGTCATTTCAAACACGCGATGGGGGCAGGGATATTAGGCTTGCCTAAGTAGCTTGTGAGGAATGCTTAAGTGGCCGGCAGCCCTCTGGGCCGCGCTTCTCGTGGGCGAACCGGCTGCCGCCGGCGCCATTCCGCTCTTTGCGCACCAGTATGGCGTGACGTGCGAAAAGTGCCACTCGGTGGTACCGCACCTCAATGCGTTCGGCGCGGCATTTTTGGCCTACGGCGAGCGATTTCCCGGCGTCTCGTCGGGGCCGGCGTTTCCGATTTCGGTCAAGGCGAATTTCGTGGATTCGAGTGAGTATCAGGGCAGCGGGCCCAACGGCGCTGGACTGCCCAAAGCGATCGTCGATGAGGTCGAGGCGTTCACTTCGGCGACCATCGGATCGCGCGCGAACTTCTTCGTCGAGCAGTACGTGATCGACGGCGGCGAGCCGGGGCTCTTACGCGATGCGTGGATCGGCGAGCGCGTTAATCCGTGGGAGGCGCGCATTCCAATCTACCTGCAGGGCGGCCAGTTTACGCTCCCGTTGCCGGTCGATCCGGAAACCTTTCGCGACTCGTATCAAAACTACACGCCGTACGTGCAAACCGTGGGCGCAAATCCGTTTGACTTCTTCGATCCGAAGTTGGGCGCGCGACTGGGCGTCGGCGATCCGCTGCGAGGGTTGAACTTGCAGCTGTTTACCGGGCCCGGGTACGACCGTGAGAGCGACCTCGCGCCGACCGGCGCCGATACCGAAACCTATCTGCAGGATGCGATGGGAGCGTTCACGCTAAGCGCCTTTCGTTACGACGGACTTCGGCCTACCACGCTCGGGCCGTTCGATCGTTTCCAGCGAGTCGGTTTCGGCTTCACGTACGGGCTATGGACGCGCTTTTCGAGCGAAGCCGTGCTCATCGATGGAACCGACTCCAACTGCGTGACTCCGCACATTGCGAGTTGCACGTCGAGCGGCGGCTTCGAGCAGCTGCGTTACGCCTTCAACCGGCAATTCTTCGCCGAGGCCCGATATGAAGGGACCGGCAATTCGAACGGCGGCTTCCAACGCGACGGCGTGCTGCTCGCCGGTTACGGGCCGACGGAGAACACGCGCCTCACGGTCGAGGACGTAATTTCGCAGCAGCCTCAGACGGGCAATACGATGAACGCGCAGTTCAGCATTGCGTACTGAGAAGCGCGGCGCGATGCTTGTTCATCTGGCGCTTGTTTGCGCGCTGTTAGGCGCGGCGCCTGGGCCGCGCGCGATCGATGCGGCTAAGTCGAGCGCGCAGTTTAGCGTGGCGCACATTTGGGTCGAGCGCGTCACCGGAACGCTTCCGATTCTCAGCGGCGACGTGTCGCTGGAGCCCGGCGCCGTGATTCCGACAAGTGCCGTCGCGGTGCTCGATGCGACGCACATCACGACCGGCGAGCCGGACCGCGATCGGTCGCTCGAGTCGCCGGACTTCTTCGATGCCGCGAAGTTCCCGCGATGGACGTTTGCGAGCACACGGGTCGTTCCAACGGGGCCGGCGGCGTTCGAGATGGACGGGGATATTACCATCCACGGCGTGACGCAGCCCGAAAAGCTCGACGTGACGGTGACCGGCGATCCCGAGCATCCCGAGTATCGCGCGAAGACGCAGATCGACCGTCATGCGTTTGGGATGGCTCGAACGCGGTTGGATCCGACGATCGGCAGCAGCGTTGAGATCACGCTCGATATCGTGCTGAAGTGAGGGCTCCGTCAGCCGCTTAGGGCGGCCGTCGTCTGCGCGATAGGTCGCCGACCAGCATGCCGTAGGGCACGAGATTCCAGAAAGCACCCGATTCGTCGCGGAAGCCGTCACGGTACAGTCCCTCGGCTCGAAAGCCGACGGACTCGTACAGAAGATGCGATGCGCACCGATATCGTCGAAAGCGTGGCGTATGGCGTACTCCATGGCAAATCTACCGGCTCCGCATCGCGCTCCCCAGACGGCCAGCGCTCGGATCGTCAGTAGCCACTCGGGAGCAGTTTCCAGCACCATGTTACCGAAGGGCTCGCCGCCGCGCTCGATGATGAGATTCTCGAGGTGGAGGTCTTCAAGAGCGCACAGATATCCGTCGACGGATTTGGGCGGATGAAGCTTATCGACGACATGCGGCCTTGCAAAGAGAGCGAGGATCCACCCTACACTCGTTTCCGTCTCGCTCCTGTAAGCTCATTCAGAACGATTTCGCTGCCCAGCGTCAAACGCTGGTGAAGGCTTTTTTCGCTCTGGAGTTCAAGCGAAGCCCACGTGGCCGCGCCGGTGGCGGGAATGTTTAACGCGAGACTTACTCCGTTTGGGCTATTGTGATGCGTATAGCTCGTTACGCGCTTGGCGTCGGTGCAAAGCTTTAGCGTCCGCCTTGCATTTGGCGTAATTGCTCGGTCATCGGCGTTAGGTTGACCGAGACGAAGCCGGTCTTCGGGCGGTCGTAATCGACCATCATTTCGATTACGATTACATAAGCAAGGACGTAAATGATGCTGAGCCCGAGCGGGCGCGCCCCGTCTAGCGCAAAGCGAACGCCGAACGACAAGGCGCCAAGCGTAACTAAACAGAGCGTAAGGACCACGATGGCGGTCGGCACGTGACTGGCCAGCGCTTGGCGTTGTTGCGCGAGAACGTCAATTAGATTGTTTACGCTTTGCATAAGCAAGGAGAGTCCTATCGTTCCTCGCGCGTGCATCGCGGAGGACGCGATGCCCCACAGCTGATTCTCGTCGCGTGCAGTCCGGGCGGCTGTTTGTTGCGTCAACTTCGGATTGTCAGCGCTTTGATAGGCGACCAGGCCTGCGGCGGTGGCGTCAGTCAATATCTGGCGAAAGCGCCTGGAGTCTGCGGGTTCGAGTTGGTCTGCGCGGAGCCATGCGGTGCCGATGGCATTGGCTTCGGCGATAACGACCGCTCGGCGCGCATCGAAACGCGCCGACGCTTGGGAAAACGACAGGCCTAAAACGAAAGCCGCTAACGTGAGGAGTCCGGCCTGAAGCGCGTTTACGGGATCGAAGTTCGGGTTTTTTAGCGACACAACGGCCCGCAGGCGATAGGGCACCTCTATCGCCAGGCCCAACACGACCAACATGACCGCCGGCAGGATCCATGGATTAGACTGATAGAGAAAATCGGTCATCTCGTTGGAGTCAGGCTAACCATGATGTCGTCACCTTCGATCTTTACCGGATAGGTTACCACACCATAATCGGGTACGTGCGTGGTGTTGCCGGTCCTCACGTCGTAGCGCCAGCCGTGGCCTCGGCATGTCACGATCGGACCGTCGAGCTCACCCATTGCCAGCGAGAGCCCTTGGTGCAAGCACGTATCGTCCATCGCGTAGATCGTGCCGTCGACGTTAAAGAGCGCGAGTTCTTTGCCGTCTACGGTAACGGGCCAGCCCCTGCCGACGGGGACTTGGTCGACTCGGGCAGCTCGTACGAAGTCCGCCATCAAATTTCGGGCTCGGGCGCGGGAAAGGCGGTCGCGTCACGCTGGTAGATGCCGAAAATGTTGCCTTCCGGGTCTTCAACGATGGCGTACCAAGCCGTCTTCGGAGCCGCCGCTTTGGGGCGCACGACCTTACCGCCGAGTGCGACAACGTGTGCTACCGCCGCATCAATAGACTCAACGTCAACGTAGTGAACCCAACTGCGCGGTCCGGGAATCGGGCGGTGGAGGAGCCCGCCCTGAACGCTCGTATCATCACCCGATCCCGTCCGTATCCGGAAGTAATCCACCGCCGTCGCCTTGTCGATCTTCCAACCAAATAGTTCGCGATAGAACTCTGCGAGTCGCTCGGGCTGTTCGGCGTAGATCTCGAAGTGCGTCACCGATGAAGGCACGAAGCTATTCCGCCGGCACCATACAGTAGGCCATGGGGTGCGAATCGGACGCCTCGGCGGCTAGACCTTTCTTTCCCGCAGTCTCCCAGGTGACGAATCCAGGCTCACCGCTCTTGCGGTTGGGCGTCATGCCGAGCTGCTTGAGAGTTTCATCGATGCTGTCGTACCAAACCCCGGTCTTCATCAGCTTATGCGCCTCTTCGGCGGTCGCGACCTTACGACCGTAGGCTTCCGACAAGCGGGCCATTTGCTCGACTTGCTTGACGGAGGGAAAGCGCTCGCCTTTGACGCGCCAGATGTTGTCTTCGTTTCCGAGCCGACAGTGGATGCCGAGGACGACCGCCATAGCGCACATCGGGATCACACCGCGCATCGTGTTTTCCCAGCAGAGGACTGAGCCTTGGGGGGAGCGCCGCAAGTATTCCATCCAGTCGAACGGATTGCGGCCGCACGCGCCTCCGCCGATTGCCACCAGACAGTGGTTGAGCGGGCCCATGTAAAGGCCTTTGCGGATAAGCCGCTCGACGATCTCGAGTTGGTGCACGTAGCCGAGCATGAAATACGGCTGGATGCCGTTCGCGCGCAGCCGTTTTAGGTGCTCGATGTAGAACGCCGGGCCGGCGTCGGCCCACAAGCCTGCCCAGGCTTGCTGCGCCTTCTCGTTATTTTCGAGATGCGTTCCTTTGATGTCGTCCTCGCTCCACATTTGAAGCAGGTCCATCATGCCGGTGCCGATCGCGATGGTGACTTGGTCTGGCTTAGGGTCGAGCTCGGTCAGCATGTGGCGCGTGTCGTAGTCTAACCATTTCGCCTTAGCCTCGTCGGTCTTCGGCGCGAATGAGATCGAGCCGCCGACCGACAGGATCATCTTAGGGACGGCTTGGCGCAGCATGCCGATGAATTCGTTGAACTGCTCGAAGTCTTTCGAAAGCTGCCCGGTCGCGGGGTTGCGCACGTGGATGTGCAGATGCGTGGCTCCAGCGTTCTGGCAATCGATGGCGGTCTGCACTTGCTCTTTCCAGGTTACCGGGATATCGGCATCACCTGGTATCCACGACGGCCCATACGGCGCAGCCGTAATTATGAGTGGGTCCATGTTTTCGGGATATAGGGAGTCATCTATGAATTCCATGACGGTCCTCTCTTCGAGCGCTTTTGTTTTTTGCTGAAAGTTAGTGGCGTCGGGCCATGCCTTTTCTATGCGCTTCCAAGGCTTTCCGCCAAGAAGCGGAGCGTTCGATGACACGATCTCGTAGGCGACGAAGCCGGAGATACTTGCATCGCTTGTCCGCATGTCCGTGGCGCGACGGTCTCGGTTCGCGTATGATGGGCTTCGCTTTTGTCGTAAGCGGCAGCCATCTTGGAGGAGGAGCCCACATGCGAGTCTCGGGGTCAGTCACGTCCGCTCTGCTCGGAGGTCGGTCTGCACTGAGGCTCTGCGCGGCTATCGCCGTTCTAGCGGGGTGCGGCGCACAGTTGCCGATCGGCGCGCCCGGCGCGATACCCCAAGTGCCGGCTCGCATCGCCCCGTCGTCCTATCGGGTGCTGCTTCGCTTTGACCACTCTGATGGCGGCCGGCCCATGGCGAACTTGATCGACGTGAACGGGAGGCTCTATGGCACCACAACTTATGGGGGCATGTCCGGAGACGGAACGATCTTCAGCATCACGAGGTCCGGCAAGGAGCACGTACTGCACAGCTTTAGCGGCACCGATGGCTATGGACCCGAAGCAGCCTTGATTGACGTGAACGGGACGCTCTACGGCACCACAGCTGCAGGCGGCACGGACGGGGACGGAACGGTCTTCAGCGTCAGTACAACCGGCACGGAGCAGGTGCTGCACAGCTTCGGCGGCGGCTCGGACGGCGCTGGACCGCAGGCGAGCTTGATCGACGTGAAGGGAACGCTCTACGGCACTACGTATTCGGGCGGCACTAACAAAGTCGGAACGGTCTTCAGCATCAGTACAACCGGCACGGAGCATGTGATTCACAGCTTCGGCAGCGGATCCGATGGCTATTGGACCTTCGCGAGCTTGATCGATGTAAACGGCATGCTCTACGGCACCACAGCGTTGGGCGGAACGTCCGGATTCGGAACGGTCTTCAGGATCACGAGGTCGGGCAAGGAGCAGGTGCTGCATAGCTTTGGCGGTTCTGATGGTCGTGGGCCCGACGCGAGCTTGATCGACGTGAACGGCACGCTCTACGGCACCACGCAGAGCGGCGGCACCTACCGCAACGGAACGGTCTTCAGCATCACCGCGTCCGGCACGGAGCAGGTCCTGTACAGCTTCGGCGCAGCCCCCGACGGCAGCACTCCCGCTGCAAGCTTGATCGACGAGAACGGCACACTCTACAGCACGACATATGGCGGCGGCACCTACGGCTACGGAACGGTCTTTAGCGTGAGTACGACCGGTACAGAACACGTGCTGCACAGCTTCGGCAGCGGCTCTGACGGCCGACTCCCTCAGGCTAGTTTAATCGACGTGAAGGGCCGGCTCTACGGCACCACATATAGCGGCGGCGACAGTGGTCTTGGCTGCGATCCGCCGTACTACATCGGCTGCGGCACCGTCTTCGAGCTAGGCCCGTAACGCGGCCGGGCACTTAGCCGGGATATTGCCACGGAGCGGCGAACGTACTTCAGCCGGGGACCCCGTTCACACCCCAGGAGCACGCGATGAGGATTTCAGCTTTTATCCACTACGCCTTCAGCAGCTTCGCTGCCGCTGCATTGCTTGCAGGGTGCGGCGGCCTTCCACAGTCCTTCGACTCGGCTCAGGGCGGGCCGGCTCGCGCTGCGATGGGGGCTCCTTGCGTCTATCTTCTTAGTACGAGTGAGGCGTCGAACCTTAGCAACTCGCAAATCGTCGCGCCAAACTGCTTCATCTACATCAACGACACGGCGAACATGAGCTACTCCGTCATCACCGCGGCGAAGATCCTCTACTCAGGGCCGGCTCCGAGAGAGATCGGGGCGATGTTCCCAGAGGCGACACCGGCCCCCGGGCCTACCGTGAACGACCCGTGTCCCACGATTGCCGGCTGTTCCTATCTGATGGACCATCCGCCATCGATCTCCAAGTGCGGCCCTGCCCGGCAATACAATAACTCCACGGTCTCCCCAGGCTGCTACAAGGGACTGACGCTCTCCGGTACCGACACGCTAAGTCCCGGCCTTTACGTGATCAATGGTCAGTTCCACGTCAACAATGCGGACGTTTCCGGCAGCGGCGTCACGATCTACATGGCTGCGACCGTGCAGGACACGAACTTCAGCAGTGCCCGCCTGACGCTATCGGCTCCGACGGGCGGAAACTACAACGGCATGCTCTTTTATCGGCCCCCTGGGCAGGACGCGTCCATCAATTTCAGCACCTGCACTTGCGACTTCACGGGAATACTCTACTTCCCGACGACGCCCGTCAACTACGAGGACACCGGCGGCAACTATCAGCTCTTGATCTTCGGGCAAGCGAACTTCAGTACCAGCGAGCATCTCCACTTCGGGCCGCCGTAACGGCGCCGGACGCGGACCGATGAGAAGGGCGACGTGTACTTTCGTGATCGCTCGTTGCTCAGCCGCAGCGGCCGTTGCCGTGTTGCTCGCGGCTTGTGGCGCCCTTCGACAGGCTCAAGATGACACGCCGCCGGTCGGTGCGCCGGGTGCGATACCGCAAGCGCCGGCTACTGCCGTCCGCGCTTATCACGGCAGTTCGTGGATGGATGGCGGGCTGAAGAACCAGGATCTTCTCTACGTTACGAATCAGAACGGGTTGGTGAACGTCTACCGCTACCAGCAGCACACCCTTGCCGGCGTCCTGACGGATTTCGAACAGCCGATGGGCGAATGCGTCGATGCTTCAGGCAACGTCTACATCACCGATTACCAGGCAAATAGAGTCGAAGAATACGTGCACGGGGCGAAGAAACCAACCTACGTTATAAAGGATACCTACGGCCCCTACGGATGCGCCATCGATCCCAAAACGGGTAATCTGGCGCTGGCAAACTTCGGCCCATACGACGAGGACGGCAACCTCGAGATTTACGTTCACGCTCGCGGCAAGCCGATTATATATGGGGCGACCTGCTATGACAGCCACTTCTGGTCGGTTGGATATGACAAGTACGGCAATCTCCTCTCTGAGGCATCCTTCCACTACGACGGCTCCTACAGCGGCGATTTTTACTACCTTCCGGCAAAGAGTAAGACCGTCTCGTGCATCGACATTCCGGGGCCTCAATCGAGTTGGAACTGGTACGAGGTCTTTAGCATCCTGTGGGACGGGAAGTACTGGGTGATCGACACGAATGACCTCTATCGATATAGCATCAACATCAAAGCGCAGTACATCGATACGATTACGCTCTCGGGCGAGGGCTACCTGGGGCCAATCGCAATCTATCGGAAGAGCCGCAACGCCTACGGTACACAGCTCGTGGGGACCAGCGGCTACAATTATTCCGGCACACCAGAAGTTACATATTGGAAGTATCCTGCCGGCGGCGCACCGATATTCCAAATAAAATCAAAGGATCTCGACAAGCCGTATGGCGTCGCGATAAGCCTAAAGCCGTGAAGGCAGTTTCAATCCTCCTTACGGTCGCGTTTTCCGCGTGCAGCGCCAGCGCGGTCCCGACGACAACGGCGACGTCGCTGCACCGTGTAGCTCACTCGTTGCGAGCCGGCTCGGCAGGAGGCACGAAGGGACCGCTGCTCTTCGTCTCCGATTCAGCGGCCGCGGTGGTCTACATCTACCAGCTCTCGACGCTGAAGGTTGTTAACACCGTTACCGGCTTAACCGACCCGCAAGGGGAGTGCTCCGATACGAAAGGCGACGTTTGGGTAACGGACGCGGGCGCCGATTCCATCTACGAGCTTTCACACCAAGGGCGCCTCGAGAACACGCTCACCGCGACGGCGTATCCCGTCGGCTGCGCTTGGGATCCGACAACCGGAAATCTGGCGGTAATGAGCCTTTTCGGCAGCGGAAGCGGCAGCGGGTCGCACGGCTTCGTGACCGTCTACCCGAAACGCGCGGGCGGCTCTTCGCACCAATATCAAAACCCCAAGCAGTACTATTATAACTTCGGCGGCTTCGATACGAACGGCAACCTGTTCTTCGACGGCCGGAGCGAGAGCGGTGCCTTTACGCTCTCCGAGCTTCCTAAGGGCGCAAAGAAGGCGCTCACGATCGCGATCGCGGGCGGAACAATCTATTACCCTGGCATGGTGCAGTGGGACGCAACCAGCAAGGAGCTTATCGTGGGTGACCAGTCGTGTGGAGGCGCCTACACCGCGAGCTGCCTTTATGCCGTTCAGATTGCGAACAAGGCCGGAACGATCGAGAGTACGATCGACTTGCAGAACTCGAGCGGCGGACAGATCTGCGATCTTATTCAAGGCGTTATCTATGAAGGCAAACTCGCCGGATCGGATAACGACATCTGCGGTTCGTCACCGAGCACGAGCTACGTCTGGCCATACCCGGCCGGCGGCGCGCCAACGCTCTCGAATAGCTCGACGGACTCCGCGCCGGTGGGCGCCGCGGTAAGTCCATGAACTCATTGAAAGGTACGGCGTTCTTCGTAGCCGCGTTCGTTACCGGATGCGCCGCTTCGAGTTCCCCTGGAATCCCGCTTCAAAGCCTCGCCCCCTCGTGGTCAGGTGCCGCCCTTGCTAAGGATGACCTTATCTACGTCACGAACGGCAACGAGGAGGTCACCGTTTACAACCTCGAAACGCAGAAGCTCGTCGGGGTCTTGACCCGTTTCACTAAGCCCATGGGCGAATGCGTCGACGCTTCAGGGAACATCTATATCGCGGATGCGGGCGCCAATACAGTCGTCGAGTACGCGCACGGAGGGTCGAAGGCGATCGAGACGTTCGACGACTCTCCCGACACGCCGTACACCTGCGCCGTCGACCCGACGACGGGGAACCTTGCCGTCGCGAACAACGACAACATCGCGATCTGGCCGAAAGGCGGGAGCGGTCAGCCGACGCGCTACACCGACGCGGCACTCGGCAGTTTCGACGGATGCGCGTACGATGCCGCAGGCAACTTACTGACGACAAACGGCGCCGACCCATCCGCGTTCGCGTGGCTTCCTCATGGCGGATCGCAACTGGTCACGATTACGATGCCCATCCCGAAGTCCGGCTTTAAGTGGTATTACGTTGCGGGAATCCAGTGGGATGGACGGTATTTCGTGCTCGACTTTGAGTCGACGGCCTATCGAGTAACCGTACTTCACGGCCTGGCGTATTACGTTGGCGATACGCAGCTGGCTAACTATGACGCATACGGGCCCTATGCAATCTACATACCAAGCTCAAAATCGCAGAGCACGCAGATCCTGAGCCGCTACGATGTCGAGTCGTTCGATTATCCCAGCGGCAGCGGTCCCCTCTTCGAAATCACCCATGGAATAGACGCCCCCTTCGGACTCGCCGTTAGCCCCAAGAATGTCGCGTTTTAACAATCTCGCGCGGATGCTCGTTGCGAGCATACTTCTTGCGACACCGGCGTGCGGCGGACCGGATGTTGTCCGTACGGCGAATGCGGCCGACTTGACCGACACGACGTCAATTCTCAGGAAGCTCACGAAGGACGTGGAGATCGGTTCGACGGTCGACTCCAAAAACGGCGACATGGGTCCCCGCGCGATCTCGCTCGTCCGGTCGACCTTCGTGCTCAAGAAAGGGCAGTTGCTCGTTTGCAACTTTGAGGATTCTTCGGGTGACGCCGGCAAAGGCTCAACGATCGAAGTGTTCGATCCCAAGCCCCACTCGAAGCCGAGAACGTTTACGCAGACGGGCAAGATCGAAGGCTGCGACGGCAATGCGGTGACTGCGACGAATGCAGTCTACGGCGCAGGGATGACCAGTGGGATGGTAGCGCAGTTCAACCAAAGCGGTACCTTTGAAAGTGGTTACGGTTCGCCGATCGAGGAGCCGCTGGGCGACGCCGACGCATACTGCGGTGAGGCGTACGCGCGCGAGGGCGTCTACGTTCCCGATGCCAAGACCGGCGCGATCGTTAAGTTGTCGTTTCTTCCGGTAAGCGGCGGTCGTGCGAAGGAGCTGCAAGTAATCGCCGGTTTCGCCGTTAATAAGGCGTCCGGTTGGAACGCTCTCGGGCCATCGGGAATCCAATACAATGCGACGAAGATCGGGACTAAGTGTAACGATACGCTATATATCTTGGACGGAGTCGATAACACGATCGTCGCCGTTTCGACCGCCAGCCAGCTGCTCGAGAAGAACGAGATCGTGGTGGAGCCCGGTGGAAAGACGTTCAAATGCGTTCACCCGAAACGCACGTGTGCGACGCTCGTCTATAGTGGCGCTCCGCTCGATGCACCCGTGGCCTCCGCTCTTCTGCCCAACGGAAACCTCATCGTTGCGAATACCAAAGGTGGAAACAAGCTTGTGGAGCTGACGCCGGCGGGGAAGGTGCTCGACACCAAAACAATCGACACGTCCTCGACGGCTCACGTCTTCGGACTGCTTGCGACCGGCACCAGCGACAGCGATACGGTGCTGTTCTATACCGATACGAAAACGAACACGCTCCAAGAACTCGAGCAATAGCTTACGGCTAAGGCGGCTATCACCAAGGACTTGTCGGTCAGGGATGAGAGGAGGTCTAAGATGTCGCTGTCGTCGATTTGTCGTCCTTCGGCTTCGCTCAGGACGACGGGGGAGGGGGCGTATCCGTCGACGCGATGAACAAAGTGGATCGGCGACGAGAACCGTTCGGCGCTCCACGATCAGCCGCCTCGGCTTCGGTGGGACTGCGGGCGGCCTCGTCGAAATGCCAACAAGCGCCGAGACGTTCGCGGTGCCAGGAGCGCACAGAGATGAAGAGTCGAGATTTGAGCCGCTTCGCGACGAGCGCATGCATCGCTGCTGCGATGCTTGCCGGGTGCGGCGGAACGCAGCCGCCGATCGGCGTGCTGCGTACGGTGTCGCCGATGCGTGCGTTGCCGCAAACCTCGTACAAGCTCGTCTACCACTTTCAAGGCGGGTCCAACGGATCCGACCTCGTCGCCCCGATGATCGACGTGAATGGCACCTTTTACGGCACGACGTACGCCGGCGGCGGCTCGGGATGCTTCGACCGCCTCGGCTGCGGAACGGTATATAGCTTGACGCCGAGCGGCTCCGAGAAGGTGCTGTACGCCTTTACCGGCGGCTCCGACGGCAGCCACCCGGCCGCCGCCTTGACCGACGTTGACGGCACGCTCTACGGTACGACGGAGTATGGCGGCGGCAAGGGATGCAAAAAACGCGGGTGCGGAACCGTTTACAGCGTGACCATAAACGGTTCCGAGAAGGTGCTGCATCGCTTTACCGGCGCGCCCGATGGTGCATACCCGGTTGCGTCTTTAGTAAACGTGCGCGGCACGCTCTACGGCACGACAAGGGAAGGCGGCACCTCGGAACGCTGCAAACGCAACCGTTCGATACTTGGCTGCGGTACGGTGTACGCTATAACGACGCGCGGCGCCGAGACGGTGTTGTACAGCTTCGCCGATAGGCCGGACGGCGCGTATCCCCAGGCGCCGTTGATCGACGTGAACGGTACGTTATATGGCGCGTCGGCGGGCGGTGGCGCGCACAACGTCGGAACGGTGTACAGCGTGAGTACGAGCGGCTCGGAGAAGGTGCTGCACAGTTTCCGCGACGCCCCAGACGGCGCCTTTCCTTACGCGGGCTTGATCGACGTGAACGGCGTCCTCTATGGCACGACGTGGGCCGGCGGCAGAACTTTTTGCCTCGAATCAGGTGGACCTTGCGGAACCGTCTACCGCGTTACCACCTCCGGTGCGGAAACGGTGCTGTACACATTTACCTTCGATGGTCGCGACGGCGCGGCTCCTCAAGCCGGCTTGACGTACGTGCACGGTACGCTGTACGGCACGACGTACTACGGCGGCATCGATGGCGTCCAGGGCTATGGCACCGTATTTAGCGTCACCATGGCTGGGAAGGAACACGTGCTGCACATATTCGTGCCGGAGACGAAAAACGGCAACGCGGCATATCCCAGAGCAAGCATGATCGACGTGGACGGTACGCTTTACGGC
This sequence comes from Candidatus Cybelea sp., assembly GCA_035308305.1. GTDB lineage: Bacteria > Vulcanimicrobiota > Vulcanimicrobiia > Vulcanimicrobiales > Vulcanimicrobiaceae > Cybelea. The sequence goes on from DATGGV010000057.1 coordinate 66,115, forward strand.
AACACGTCCAGCGGTGGAGACGTCTTCGCATTAACTCCATAATTCGCGTCTGAGTGGCCGTTGCGCTGCTTGCCGGCTGCGGCGCTGTTCGCAGCCCATGTGCTATCATAGGCCGGCACAGCGAAAGCGGTCGAGACGCTGGGACTGAGGGGGGCCGCGCCGAACCCTTCGATATGAGGATCATTCGACTATCGCTCCCCTTTTGCGGGGCCCTACTTTTGGGCGCGGCTCCCGCTGCGCCGATACGGCATCTGGAGTATGCCTTTGCAACGCAGCCGACCGCTAGTGAAACGAAAGGCCCCTTCAACGGAACGCTCAGCGTCAACGTGCTAGGCCTTGCGCCCGACGGCGGCATCTTGGTCCGAATGACGGAACGCTTAGTTTCAGCCTTGGATGAGACCATGACCCCCTCGTAGTTTAATGTGCAAAGGGCGGAGAAAGGTCTATCTCCGTGTCGACATCCACCAAGGCTCAATCCCCCGCGCGGGCCACGCGCCGGCGCTTTACGGTCGAAGAGAAGCTGCGGATCCTCGCCGAGTACGAGGCCGCGACCACGCCTGAATCGCGCGGCGCCGTCCTGAGACGCGAAGGTCTCTACAGTTCGCACATCGCGCTTTGGCGCCAGAAACGCGACAGCGGCGGAAAAGCCGCACTCGATCGCAAGCGCGGTCCCAAACCCAACCCGCAGGCCCGAGAGCTCGAGAAGCTGCGCCGTCAAAATGAACGGCTGGTCAAGCGTAATGAGCAGCTCGAGAAGATCGTTGAGATCCAGGGAAAAATGCAGGCGCTCTTGCAGCAGCTCGGGAGCAAGGAAACAGCGCCGCCGTCCGAGCCATCACGCGGCAAACGATGAGCGCACTCATCGAGGTTGGCATCTCTGGGCGTGAAGCCTGCCGCAGTACCGGTATCGCACGTGCCAACTGGAATCGATGGCAAAAGATGGCGAGGTCGCCGGCAGCATCGCCGTTTCGTATCGTGCGCAGCGGCATTCAACCGCACGCGCTCGCAGCCCAGGAACGAACGGCGGTGCTAGCGGTCTGTACCTCCGATCGTTTCTGCAACAGTGCCCCGCGCGCAATCGTCGCGACGCTGCTCGACGAGGGGCAGTACCTTGCCTCCGCATCGACGTTCTATCGGATTCTTAGTGCGCAGAACCTGGTGCGCGAGCGCCGAGCGATCGCGACGCATCCCACGCGCGTTAAGCCTGAACTGGTAACCACGGCGCCCAACGAGCTCTGGAGCTGGGACGTGACCAAGCTGCCGGGCCCAGCAAAATGGACCTGGCTAAGCCTTTACCTCGTGCTCGACGTCTTCAGCCGGTACATCGTCGGCTGGGAAGTTGCCGCGGCAGAATCGACAGCCATTGCCAAAGCCTTGTTTCGCGACGCGACCCGCGAGCAAGGCATTGCGCCAGGACAGCTGCACATCCACGCCGACGGCGGCGCCATGATGAAGGCGAAGTCTCTTGCGCTGTTCTTCGCCGATCTGGGCATCTCCAAGAGCCATTCCCGGCCGCACACCTCCAACGACAACCCCTACTCCGAAGCGCAGTTTAAGACGCTCAAGTACCGGCCCGAGTTTCCGGAGTTCTTTGCTTCGGTGCAAGCCGCACGCGCGTTCATGGTTGATTTTGTGCGATGGTACAACCACGAGCATCGCCACAGCGGGCTTGCGTTCCTCACGCCGGCCGATGTGCACTACGGGCGTGCGTACGATGTGTTGGCGAAACGAAATGCTGCGATGCAGCAGGCGAGGCTGCAGCATCCGCGCCGGTTTCATCCTAGCGGACCAGCACCCTACGCGCTAGCAGGCGCCGTTTACATCAACCGCCCATCGTTCGATCAACCTGAAGGGACAAATCAACTTGCAACGGATACGATAAACGAAACCGATCCATGCTTGACAAACGCATAACGTGTACGTAAAATCAACGCAGTCGCTCACTAATCACGCGCGACGCGTGGTCTCAAACGAGCTGAAACCTTCCGCCGGGCGCGTAAAGGGGCATCTCTAGATTCTGGCCTAGCTTGAAGTCACAGATCGGGTTCGACTAAAATCTAATGATACGTGAAGGAGGGCCGCCATGGGTATCGCGGGTTCGACGAGACGTGAATGTATAGCGACCGTGTTGCTCACGCTTCTAAGTGGCTGCGGCTCAGCCCAGCCGAGCGAAGCTCCGAGTCTGGTTCCAAAGACCGTCGCGAATGCGTCGCCCGTCGCTGCCCGCTCTTGGATAAGGCGTGGTAGTTCCTCCGGCGACCTTCTTTATGCATCAGATAATGGCGGTGTAATATGGGTATTCTCGTATCCTCAGGGTATCTTGGTAGGAGAGGTGCAGCTGAACGAAACCGGCTACGGTTCTCTATGCTCCGACAGCGAGGGAGATATTTTTGTACCTGAGGATAGTCCGCAGCCTGAGATTCTTGAATATGCTCATGGCGCTACACAGCCAATAGCGACCCTCAGCGATCCAGACGCAGAACCTTATGGTTGCGCGGTTGATCCCACGACCGGGAACCTTGCCGTAACGAGCTTGGAGGGACCGAGCGGGCAGACCGGAAGCGTTGCCATCTACAAGGGCGCTGGAGGTAACCCAGAGACGTACTCGGCACCCGATTTCACTTATTATACGTTCTGTGGCTACGACGACAGCGGTAACCTTTTTATAGATGGCTCGCGGACTAACCTAATCGCAGAGCTTTCCTTTAACAGCAGCACATTTGCCGACATTTGGTTGAACCGCCATGCCGCCAGCGGCCAAGTGCAATGGGACGGTAAGTATATTACACTTGCGGACATTGGCAGGGAATCGATCTACCGCATTACTGTTTCCGGGTCAGAAGGAAAGATCGTTGGACATACGAGCGTGAAGGGTGCTACGTTGCGTCATCCTTGGCAGTCCTGGATAGAGGGTGGTTCGGTTATCAGACCACAAGGGAAACTAGGCAACCAAATAGGTTTTTGGAAGTATCCAGCCGGCGGAAAGGCCTACCAGGTTGTTAAGGTGCCCAACAAACGCGCGGACATCAGTAGCGTTACCATTAGCGTCGGCTCAAGCCGTTAAGGCGAAAGGCAGCGCAAATGTATTGTAAGCGTCCGCTCAGGACCGTCTTGCTCGGGTGAGCTCGGCTCCGCGATGATGGTAGAAACACTTCCTACGTCGCGAGGTCTTCATGGCAGGATCGAAAGCTTCGAATCAGCGCGCACTCCGTCGTCGTTTACCGCTCTCTGAAAAACGCCGCATCGTCGAGCTGACGCTGCGCGATGGCGCGTCGCTCCGATCGGTCGCACGCGAGCAAGGCGTCAACCGCAATAGCC
>DATGGV010000058.1:0-20743 GCA_035308305.1 Candidatus Cybelea sp.
ACCCAGGCCTCCGGGACGAGCCGCTTGCAGAAGACGTCCTAACCGACTACAAGATCGCCCTCGAAATCGCGCTGCGGCGACGTGACAACGAGCGCAACCGGCTAGATCGTATCGAAAGCAAGATCGCTCCAATCATAGCAGGCACGATCGCGGCCTTTGCCCTGTTTCTCGATAGGCCGAACACTTGGCTGGACATACTCGCTGCAGCCCTCTACCTCGTACCTCTGTGGCAATTGTTCGTCGCTTTTCGCACGTACGAGTACGTCGACGTCCCGAACCTGAACAACCTCAAGGAAACTTGGCAGCGTTGGCCTCAAACATTCTTGAAGGCCGCTTTCGAGGGAACGGTCGACGCGGTTAATCGTAACGCCCCAATAATCGATAAGAAAGCCCGGCAACTCAACGGCGCGATGGTCTACGTCTTTTCCGTAACGGTTATCGTGCTCGCCCTGCGGATAGCCGAAGCCACTCCGCTAGGTCATCGATGACATCAGCGGAGCGGAGGATGGCGCTGCGCTTGTACGATCCTTTTGCGCGCGGACCGTATGACGTAGAAACGAGGGAGTTCGCGGCCGGCGACGTTCGCCGCGCGCGTCAATTTAATTGCGCTTCGTGGAATCCGGTCGGTCAGGCGCCCGGTGTTCTGATTCTGTTCTCGCATTTCAGCGGAGGCTCGAAGACCACGTCGAGCTTCCTGTGCGAGCATCTCGCGAGCCATGGCTACGCGGTCGCCTCGTTAGATCATTCCGACCATGCCTTGCCGCGACCAAGCGATGCTACCGATCCGGGGGAGAAGAACGCGCGGATGGCTGCGTTGATCGAGGCTCGGGTGCCTGATATTGAGTTTCTCCTGGAGGTCGTTGGTAAAGCCGGGCAACGGGTTGGAATTGTCGGGCACAGTTTCGGCGGATGGACGGCGCTCGCCGCGCCGTCGAAGGTCAGTCGCATCGAAGCAATCGTTGCTCTGGCACCAGCCGGAGCTTCCCGCCCGCGCCCGGGAATAATTCCGGCAACGCTCGACTTCGCGTGGGGCCGCGATGTGCCGGCGCTCGTGATAGCCGGCGACAGCGACGTGTCGATTCCCCTTGATCGCGTTCGGGATGTTTTCGATCGCGTGCCTTCGGTAAAGAGGTTGCTCGTACTCAAGGGCGTCGATCACTTGCATTTCGTCGATAACGCCGAGGAGCAGCACGAACGCGTCCGAGCCATGGTATTTCCGCCGGAACTCAGATGGATCCAAGAGGAAATGCGCGCATTTGCCGATCTTCGATCCGAGGCGGAGGCACATCGCATCGTTGCCGGACTTACCTTGGCGCATTTTGATGCCACGTTAAAGGCTAATGCGAACGCCGGCGACCTTCTGGATGGCTACGTCGACGCAACGACACCCGCGCCCGATAGGAAGGGAAAGGCTTGATGTCTGAGCTTCTAGCTGCCCACCGACTGATCTGGCCGCTGCTTTACTGCACCACTTCCACCGTGGTAAGATGGGCGGAGGGTAACACGACTGAAAAGCGATATGAAGGATAACATAAAAGGATGATTGTCGCGCCGATCATAGACCGCGAGCCGGTCATCGAGACCCTATTTGACGAAAAGGGTCGCGTCGATCTGGCCGCCGTAGCCGAGCTAACCGGCCAGCCGGTCGCTCGGCTTGCACCGATGACCTCGTTAACCGCCGATGCCCTGCGCAAGAACCCCACCTCCGACAAAGCGCAGCCGGCGGGTCGCCGATTTGTCGAGATACTCTCGAGCGCGGTTTATCTCTTTGGCGGAACGAAGCCCGCGCTGATCTGGATGCGGTACCCCCGCGAAGAACTTGGCGGCAAAAGCCCGCTCGACATCGCGCTTAAGGGAGAGTTCGGCCCCGTCGAAGGGTTGCTGCACGATATTCTAAGCGGTCAACCTGGTTGATCAAAGAGCGGCAGCTCGCGAAGATCCTCTCGTCCCTCGCTGCCATTTACGTGCGAGGGACATTTTTTCGCTCGATCGATTACGCTTTTCTCGCGCGAGGAACGCCGCTCTCCGCCATTGGCTCGGTAGCCGCAGGCGGCCGTTATAACGCTCAACATACGTTCGAGGCGCTCTATCTCGCCGACACCCCGGAGACGGCGCTCTTTGAAACGCGAGCGCTCATGGCTTGTGGGCTTCGTCTGATCGGCGTGAAGCAGCCGCCTCGGGTAATGCTCGCACTCGATGCTACACTGCAGGCCGCGCTGGATTTAGAAGATGAACTAAATCTTGGCGCTCTCGAGATCGGGCGCGAAGATCTCTGCGATCCGCAGTGGCGCCTTAAGTGCGAACGCGGTGAGGCGGTCCTTACGCATCGCATCGGCGCCGCCGCTCGCACCACGAACTTCGAAGCGCTGCGAGTTCCTTCGGCGGTGCGACCGCTTGGAGCGAATCTCGTTATTTTCCCGGATCGCCTGCGCAAAGGCAGCCGCATCGAGCTTTACGTTGGCGATCGTCTTGAAATCCCCCGATATACGTTGGAGGGTGGCGCATGATTAAAGTCGGGCGCAACGATCCGTGTCCGTGCGGAAGCGGCAAGAAGCATAAGCATTGTTGCCTCCAGAACCGCGAGCCGGAGCCGCTGGGCTTTTCGGCGGGTGTGAGGGCGCGTGCCGTCGATGCGCTCTCCGAGTTTGCCAAGCGCGACGAGTTCCACCCGCTGCGCGCTGCGCTATTGCAGTTATTCTTCGGCCCCGCTTTTTCGGAGCTTCTTGCCGCTGAGCAGCGTGAGGTGCTCGAAAACGAAAACTGCACGTCAAACTTTTGGTACTGGTTTCTCTTCGAGGCATCGTTCGAGGGGCCGGCCGGTACGCTCGTGAGCGTTTTCTTGGCGCGCCGAGGGGCCGGGCTGCCGCTTCCCGATCGACGCTACTTGGAGGCGATGCGCGATTCACACTTGCGCCTCTATGAAGTCGAAGCCGTCCGACTCGACGAAGGGCTGAGATTACGCGACTGCTGGGACGGCACTGCGCACGACGTTCGCGAGCGCATGGCGACTCATCAGTTCGCGAAGCATTCGGTGGCTGCACTGCGCCTGCGGCTGGACCCGGATCGTGTGACGGTCATCGACGGACCCGGCTTCGCTGGATTCACCCATGCCGACAAGGATGCGATCCTCTCCGGCCTGCATGCCGAGCACGACGCAGTTCGTAAAGCTGACGGCGATGCCGATGGGCGCTTCAGTTTCTACCAAGGTGCGGTGATCGCCCAGCACGTCGTCTTCAACATGTTACTTCGGCCGCCACCGCGTTTGACCACGACCAGCGGCGAGCCCGTCTCCTTCTGCAAGGTCATCTTCGACGTCACGGACCGCGAGGCGGTTCGCGCGGCGCTCGAACGCGCCAAGGAGCTCAGCCCGGACGACAACGATTCGTACGTTTGGGTACGCGGAAAGGGGCGCATCATCCATGCCTCTGTCTCGTTCGAGGGCCGCAAGCTGATTGCCGAGACGCATTCGGCAAAACGCGCCGACGCCGCGCGCAAGCTCCTTGAGCGTCTGCTCGGCGGTGCGGCGCGGTACGAACGAACGGAGGAGGAAGACCTGCAAACCGTGCTGGCGGAGCACCGTACGCGACCACCCGAGGAACGCGAACCGGAAGAGCCGGTGATCCCACCCGAGATCCAGGCACGGCTACTGGCTGGGATTGAGGACCGGCATTACCGCGCCTGGATCGATACTCCGCTACCCGCTCTCGCGGGCGTGAGCCCGCGGCAAGCGGCGCGAGTGCGCGCACTGAGGAGTGCGCTGGTTGGGCTCCTGAAGGACTTCTCGGCCGCATCTGAGCTTGAGCGCCGGAACGGCCGGTACGCGTACGACTTTTCGTGGATGTGGGTAGAGCTTGGCATCGATCCGAAAGCTCCAATGAATATGCGAACCGGACGAAAGCCGCTAGTGCGTGCCAAGCGGGGCGGCAAGAGTGGTGCTGCCTACCGCCTCAAGGTAACGCTTACGGGTGCCAAGCCGCCGATTTGGCGGCGTCTCTTGGTGAGCGGCGACGAGCCGCTCGATCGGGTGCACATGATCTTGAACGCAGCGATGGGTTGGATGGATATGCATCTGCACGCGTTCGAGATTGGCGGCAAGCATTATAGCGTTCCCGATCCCGACGAACCTGACGAAGACGAGGACGAGCGTCGCGTGCAACTTGCCGACCTCCGGCTCGCGGTAGGCTCTTCGTTTCGTTACGTGTACGACTTCGGCGATGGGTGGATACATCGCATTGTGGTAGAGGCCATCGAGCCCGCGAGCGAGGTCGCAACTCCGATCTGCGAAACCGGACGACGCGCGTGCCCGCCCGAGGACATCGGTGGAGTCTGGGGCTACATGGATCTTTTGAAATCGCCCGCTGGCTGGCCCGAGTATGGGCCGGACGGATTGGACCCTGAAGCGTTCGACGTTGACGAAGTTAATGCCGCGCTTTTGCGCCTGCCGAAGAAATGGAAGCCGATTTGGTAGGTCGTCGAAGCGTGACGCACTTCGTGACAGTCGCGGGCACTGCCAACGTGCGCGATGCCCTACACGAGGCACGCTCGCAAGCGGATGAGGACAAGGCAAAATCAGCTCAGCGCAGGTGGAATCGGTCTACCGTGACTACGAGACTGCGGTCCCGGCTAGGTTTGGGCGCCGCAACTACTTCAAAGGTTTTCCGGAGGAGCGGCGCGCTGTAAGGATCACGGTCGCAGAGACACCTGCAGGTCCGCTCGTGGTCACCGTAGCAGAGATATCGTTGCGATGGAGCCTTTATTAGAGATAACACGCGACCACGAAACGCCGCACTCGATCTATCTCTATTACTCGCGCAATCCCGTAGCTCGTACGCAGACCCTCGACGAAAACTATGAGGTCGCTGTTGACTTCGATAGCTCGGGTGAAATTGTCGGAATCGAAATCGTTGCCTCAGACGACGAGACGATTGCGATTGCGACGCGCTTTGCGCTCGATCATGAGCTCAGCCTCGTCGGCGTCTTTGACCCTCGCGCCATAAGCGCTTAGGCCGGCAACTTCGAGCCGATTCCGGCAGGCAAGTTCGCATGGATCTCTATACGAGGACGGGTTGGCGCTTCACCTGAGCGGCAACTTTGGAATGCTGTGCGTCATATAAGTCCACCGCCGTCTGTAGGTTAAGCCAGTATTGCGGCGAGGTCTTGAATGCGTGCGCGAGCCGAAGGGCCATTTGTGCGGTCACGGCACGACGTCCATTGAGTAGTTCGTTGAGGCTCGTGCGGTCGATGCCGAGCGCCGCAGCGGTGGCGTAACTTCTCGAGCCGATTGCGTGGAAGCAGCCGGCGCGCTGCAGGCGTGTGGTTCCCGTGGAAGATATCGAGTGTGCCCCGATCGGCTATTTGCATCTGTCGCCTTGCAGCCTTCTCGGCCTCAAAATATAGCCTATCGCGCGACAGGCGTCAATATGGTTCGAGCCCCGCTCAAGAGCCGATCCCGGCAGGCAAGTTCGCGCGGAACATGCAAGCGAACGCTCTCGATGATTTCGACGCGCGTGATCTGTGGGCCGTTCGTTGGTCGCGCGGCCGAACTGGAGCACCTCGCGCTGCGGCGGCGGTCGGCGGGCGACGCTCACGGCGGCCTGGTGCTCGTCGGCGGCGAGCCCGGCATCGGAAAGTCGCGCCTCGTTCGCCAGTTTCTCGAACGCCTCAATCGGCGCACGTCGCTGGTTGCATCGAGCGCGTGCCGCGAGTTCGCGCAGAAGCCGCTCGGCCCGCTCGTTGAGGTCCTCGCGCAGATCGGCAGCGGCTCCGCGACGTCGGCGCACGCGACGAAGGCGGAGATGCTCGACGCAACGGCCGGCGCATTCGAAAACGCCGCCGCCAAACGTACGACGGTCGTAATTCTGGAAGACCTGCACTGGGCCGACGTCGACTTGGTTCAGACGCTCCTCATGCTGGTGCGCCGTGCGGCGACGAAGCGGCTCCTCTTCGTCGGAACCTTCCGCGACAACGAACTCTCGCCCGCGCATCCGCTCTTCAAATGGTTTGGGCAGCTCTTTCGCGAGCCGGCCGTCTCGGTCGTCACCTTGCCGCGCTTCGAGGCGCCGGATCTCGATCGCCTGATGTTGCTCGCCATCGAGGAGCGTGCGACGCTCTCGATCCCGGTGCTGCACGCCGTGCGCGACCGCTCCGACGGCAACCCGCTCTTCGCCGAAGAACTTCTGCGCAACGCCGTCGACGCCCAACGCGCCGGCCGCGCCGATGCCGTGCGAGCGCTGCCGCTCTCACTGCACGCGCTGGTCGCCGATCGTTTGCAGGTCCTCTCGAACGACGAACGCTCGGCGCTGCGCCAAGCCTCGCTCTTTGGCCGCGACTTTCGCATCGAGCACCTCCACGAGATCTTCGGCAGTGAACCAACGCAGCTCCAGCCAATTCTCGATCGTCTCTGCGAACTCCAACTGATCGACGCCGTCGACGCGGCCACCGGCGATTATCGCTTTCGTCATGCTTTGACGCGCGAGAGCGTCTACGCCGAGATACCCGCCGACGTTGCCAGCGACTTGCACGAAACGATCGCCGAGCATTTGGAGCGATCGCCGAACGCCGCCGGCGCTCCGGAGGTTTTGGGGCACCACTTTTGGGAGGCGGGCCTGCCGGCAAAGGCGGCCGGCTACTACGAGCGCGCGGGCGACGCGGCGATCGCGGTCTTCGCCTACGACGATGCCGCGGCGTTCTACCAGCGTGCCGCGGCCGGGTTTGCCGGCGACCGGGCAGCGAGCGCGCGGGCCTGCGCTAGCGCTGCGCGGGCGATGATCTTTGCGGGCGAGCTTGGCGGCGGGCTCGATCTCTACGAGCGCGCGGTGACGCTCGCGCTGGAACTCGGCGACATTGCGGATGTCGTCAAAAACCGCGTGCTGATGGCCGGCCACATGTTCGACGGCGGAAAGCGCGCTGCGGCGACCGACCTCCTTCGGGCGACGCTGCCGCTCGCGCAGCGCGGCGATGCAGCGCTCCAGGCGCGCCTGCGAACGCGCCTGGCGATGACCCTGGCTCGCGACGGGCGGACCGATGAAGCCTGGAGCGCGCTGCTGCCGATCGACGCGGCGCAGCTCGACCCGCACGCCGCCGCGACGGGCGAATACTATCTATGCGCGAGCGAGCTGCACGCACTCCGCGGCGACCTCGCAACGTGGCAGGACGACTTCGCGACGGGCGTCGCGATTTACGAGGCGCTCGGCCATCCCGGTCCGACGCAAATCGCCCACGCGAACTTCGCCGTTCAGGCACTCTCGATGGGCGAGATGGAGCTAGCGCGCGAGCACTGCCAAACGGCGGCCGAACTCGCGCAAACGCTGCACTTCGAAGACCAGGCCATCATGCGCGCTCAAGTCGAGCTGTACGCCGGAAATCTCGCAGAGGCGCGGCGCATCGTTGCCGCAATGGCGCCGTCACGGCGTTTTCTGATCCGTGCGATGCTCGCGCAAGTCGCGCTCCCCCTCGCGGTCGCTTTGGGCGACACCGAACTACTCGACGAGCATTTCGACGAAAGCCTGATCCTCGACGCCGGCCCGAAGGCGTTCACGGCGACGCTCGCGCGCGTGGCGGCGGGGCAGGCCCTGGCGCTGGCGGCAAAAAACCGGCGCCGCGAGGCGCGGGCGCTGCTCGGACGCGCGGTCGAATCGCTCGACACGGCGTTCGGCATGGCGCTCGTGGTCTTTGCCGTCGCCGCGCTGATGTCCGAACGCGCGTCTGAGCTTCGCCCGCTGCTGCAGGCCGCCGCCGAACCAGAAGGCGACCGCGTGAACAAGGCGCTCTTGGCGCTGCTCGACGCCACGACCGCGCTCGAAGGCGCGCAACGGTTTGCCGCCATCGGCTGGCCGCTCTTCGAAGCACGCTGCTTGGAAATTGGCGGCAAGCGCCAAGCGGCGCTTGCGATTTATCGGCGATGCGGGGCGGCCGCCGACGTCCGGCGGCTGGAGTTCGGACCGCCGGGCGGCGAAGAAAGCTCGCCGCTCGGCGTCCTGACTACGCGCGAGCGCGAGCTCGCATTGCAGGTTGCTCTGGGGAAACCCAATCGCGCCGTTGCGCTGTCGCTCTCGATTGGCGAGAAGGCCGTCGAGAAGTACCTGACCTCGATCTATGCAAAGCTCGGTCTGACCTCTCGCGCCCAACTTGCCGCGCTCGTCGCGGCATCGCAGAGCCGATCGGATTAGCGCTCATGGGGTCACTTTCACGATCCCGTTCCCGGTGTAGTCGGTGATCCAGAGCGAAGAGAGGTTACCCGAGGGTGCGATATCGGAAGCCAACTGCGCGGGGATTGCGTATTCGGTAATCTGCCCGCTCGTCGTCAGGCGGGCCACGTTGCTCGCATTGATTTCAGTGAACCAGAGGGATCCTCGGGCCTGCGCGATCCCTCCGGGCTCCGCGCCGGGCGAGATACCGCTGGAAAACTCGGTTACGGTGCCCCCCGTCGTGATCCGGCCGACCTGATTGGCGCTATATTCGGTAAACCACAGGTTGCCGTCGGGTCCTGCCGTGATGTCGGTGAGCCCGGCGCCCGACGTGATTCCGTTTGAATACTCGGTAATGACGCCCGAAGGGGTGCAGGAAGCGATTCGGTTGTTGAACGTTTCGGTGAACCAGACGTTGCCGTCGGGACCTTCGGCGATGTCGTGCACTCCGATGTCCCCCGGCGAGAGCCCGCTGGTGAACAGCGTCACCGCGCCGGCGGTCGTGATTCGGCCGATCGCGTTGGTGCTCGGCGAACGAAACGTGAACCACAGATTTCCATCCGACCCGGCGGTGATGTCGAACGGGCCGTAGGCCTCATTGCCGGTGGAAAACAAGGTGACTTTGCCTTTGGGCGTTATGCGGCCGATCGCGTCGGCGCCGCTTTGGGTAAACCACATGTTCCCGTCAGCCCCCTGGACGATGTTGTTTACACCGTTAGTCGGAGCGGTGATCTCGGTGACGACGCCTTTCGCATCGATGACGCCGATCTGGTTTGAACCGGGCTGCGTAAACCACATGCCGCGGCGGCCGACCGAGATGCCCCGAGGAGTGCTGCCGCCCGTGATTCCCGTAAAATACTCGATGCTGTGCAGTGCCGCCCGGCGAACGCCTTGGTCGGTGCGGGGTCGTATGGCGCCCGACCTCTGCGGGCCGCCTGGAAGTGCCGCATTCGTGCCGCTGCAGGCGGCGACCGCGCTCGCTACGAGCAGCCCGACGGCAAACGTGAACAAAAACTGACGCGCGTGAGAAATCATAATCCCCTCCTATCGGGGCCATCGTATGCCGCCGCGCGCTGAAACCGTAGTAGGGGAACCCCACCAAACTCAGGAGTGGTCCGAGCGCCTTGATGGAAAGGGAAGGTCTTGATGGTCGTTCTCTCCGATCGATTTGCCGACGCCTTTGCTTACGCCAACGCCGTCCACCGTAACCAGCGCCGAAAGCGTACGGAAATCCCCTATGTGAGCCACCTGCTCGCGGTGGCAGGCATCGTGCTCGAAGCCGGCGGTGACGAGGATGAGGCAATCGCGGCGCTCTTGCACGACGCTCCCGAGGATCAGGGCGGCCATCCTCAGCTCGCCCAGATTCGCGCCCGCTTTGGGGACCGCGTCGCGACGATCGTCGAGGGCTGCTCGGACTCGCTGGAAGTCGAACCGTGGGCGAAAGAGGAGTGGCGCCTTCGCAAAGAGCGTTACCATAACCATGCTCGGCAAACGGCCAATTCTTCGGTGCTTCTGGTAAGCGCCGCCGACAAGCTTCACAACGCGCGGGCAACGCTCGGCGATCTCCAGCGCGTCGGGGCCAGCGTCTGGGATCGCTTCACCGGCAAGCGCGACGGCAGTCTATGGAACTACGAAACGCTTCTGAAGCTCTATTCCGACTCAGGCGATCCGCGCGTCCGCCAACTCGCTGCCGAACTCGACCCGATCGTAAAAGCACTCGAGGAGTACTAGTTGGCGGTCTCCAAGTGTCGCGGCATCGAGGTGACGATCACGCGGTCGTTCGCGTCGTCGTAGACGAAGTACACGCAGACGGTGCGCCCGGTAAAGTTTCGCCCGCGCTCGCGAATGTGCTGATGGTCTTCGGCGGCGTACCGAACGCCCTCGAAGGTGCACTCGTACTCGTCGCCCACGAGGCCTGCGCCGACGACGGTTAGGGCCTTGCCGGTCTTGAAACGCTTCGCGCGCTCCAGGTAGCGCTCGCGGGCGCCGGCCGCGCCGCGTTTCATCGCGGCGTAGTCGGTTCCGAGGATATCGAGGATATCGAAGAGCGCGTCGACGTCTTGCGGATTGCCGTCGCGAAGACGGTCGCGGACGCGCGGATGCAGTACGAGCGTTCCGCCGTACTGCGCGTTCGCCCAGGCCTCGAGCGCATCGAAATCGTCCCACGCCGGGTGCGGTATCGGCTCCGCCGGCGCAACGCTCGGGGCCGCATCGCCTTCGTAGGCTCGCGCTAAGCGCGCGCGAATGCCCTCGTAGTCGGAACGAAGCTGTTCGAGTTCGTCGTGCAAGCGATCGTTTTCGAGCAACGCATCGCGCACTTGGATCACGGTGTCGAACGCTGCGCGCAGAAGGCCGCGATGGCTCGGCGAGAGTTCCTCGACCGAAACGCCTAGCTCGCTCTGACGACGCTCTCCGCTCGCGCGTTCCAGCTCCTCGACGCGGGCATTCAGCTCGACGACCTCGCGCCAGTAGCCTTCGGCTTCCTGGCGGGCATCGGCCGCCTCGCGGCGAGCACGCAACAGTTCCTCGTCGCTGACGGAAACCGCCGGCTCGGGCGGCGCTTCCTTCGCCGGCGCGCTCGTCACATCGGGAGGCGGTGGGCGCCGCGCCGCCTCCTGCGTCCGCAGCGACGACGGCGTGAGCAACGGTTCCGACTCGAAGAAGGCGGTAAGATCGGCGAGCACGCCGCGGCGCAGCGTACTCTCGGCCTTTCCTTCGCGCACGAGCATTTGCAGCGTCGCTTCGAGGAACAGCGGAGCGGCCGTAGCGTCCGACGCAAACGTCACGCCGGGCGGATAAATTTTCACGGCGCCCAGATAGACGGAGTGCTGCCGGTCGTAACGACGGCTTATCTCCCACGAAGTCTCTTCGTCGAGTTCGAAGACGTGCGCCAGCCCCGCCATCTCGCGGGCAACCCGGTGCACTTCGAGTGCCCGAGGACGGCTGGCGAGGATCACCGGCAACCGGCGCTCGGGTGCGTCGATCAGCTGTCCCAGACGCCGCACGTCGCGCGCTTGAAGCACCGGAGCGCCCGCGGCCATCGGCTCGACGTCGAAGAGGCCCGGGTCGTCGCACAGTATCCCGACTAACCGCGCCGGGTGGGGGTCGATCGGACGCGCGTTGCTGGGATGCTCGGCGCGCAACCGCAAGTCGCAGACGGCGCGGTCCCCGTTCTCTTCTGCGCGCAGTTCGATGTTGGTGTACCAGGTTCGCTCCGGAACGCGCTCGTCCACGTGACGCAGCGCCGCGACCATTAACTCCGGTCTGCTGACGGCGTCGACGCTGCAGGCCCCATTCGATGCCGACGTGTCCTCCGTAAGCGCTACGTCGAGATCGTGGCGCGAACAGACGCCTTGCAGCCATTGCCGTGCCCGCCGCCGCGCGCGCTGGAAAGCGTCGTCGGCGTGCTGCGTGCGCACCGCGACCCGCAGGATCGTGCTCTCGGTCTGATAGACGAACCCCGGTCCGACGATTTCGCCAATCTTCATCACGGCGCGCCTGCGCTCAACGGAATCGTGACCCCGTAAAGCGGCACCCGATATTTTGCGACAAGCAACAGCCCTCCGGGGCGCGATGGTTCTACATCCCGCCCGGCGATGCCGCCCGGCTTACGGCGACGTTATTTGGCCCGTTCCTGCGGCTCCAGCAATTTGGATTGGTGTGCCACCAGCGTTGGTCCCGGTGAGCGTAAAGTTACTACCACCGCCAAATTGCGCGCAATAGGTGGCGCTTGCGCAACCAGGGGCGGTATTCTCCGTGGAAAACTCAAACGTTACGTTGCAAGGAGTGCTGCCTTTAGTAAGGCACGCCGGGGGCACTCCGTTCGAATTGGAAACGCTGAGCGTACCTTGCAGCGTAAATCCAACCGGATTCCCGTCGGGCGTTGCTTGTGGGGCGGAGCTTTGGGCTCGAGCGACTTCGATCGGTCGGATCATATAGCCGATTCCAAACGAGAAGAACGCGACGGCTACGATAATGGCCGTCACGCTTGGAGTTGCAGCGTGCTTCTGATTCATGCTGAGCGCCTTTCACATCACGATATCCGAGCTTGCCTCATCCTCCTACACGAGCGAGCTCGGCCCCTCCCGGCTCAGCGAATTCCCGATCCGGTGACGATCGGGATCGTCGGTTGCAGGAAGGCATGACGACGGTGACTTCCGGTTCAGGACCCTTCGTCGATAGCCGTATCGAACTAGGGAATGCGTCCGGCTTCGCTGGGCGAACGTCGTGGCTTCAAGAGAGGAAACAGAATGATGCGCACGCGTATGCTCCTCGGCGCGCTGGGAACCGGTTTCGCGATCGTGGTGTTAACCGGATGCCAAGCGGTCTCGCAGTCTCCCGGAGCTGGGGCCTTGCCCCCGAGCGACGCGCGCCCGGCCAAGAACCGCGACTTGCTCTACGTCTCCTCGCTCACGGGCGCCGTATCGTTCTATTCGTACCCGCAAGGAAAGCTCGCCGGAACGTTGACCGCTCCCGACGGCGAGGGCGGCCTGTGTTCCGACCGGCAGGGCAACATCTACGTTCCTAGCCCCGAGTACGCCCGCGTCACCATTTACGCGCACGGCGCCACGACGCCGAGCGCTACGCTCACAGATGATTCAGGGCCGCTTGAATGCGCCGTCGATCCCAAGACCGGTGATCTGGCCACAACGAGTGAGGCGGGAATCCTCGACGTGTACCCCAGAGGCAGCGGCACGCCGGTGAGCTATTCCATCGTCGGGGTTGCCACGCTCTTCTTCTGCACGTACGACGACAAGGGCGATGTTTTCGCCGACGGCGAGAACGACGCCGGTTACTTCGAACTCGTTGAACTCGATCACGGAAGTCCCACGCTCAAGATCATTTCGGTCGATGCGACCGTCGCCGACGAAACCGGAATTCAGTGGAACGGAAAAGAGCTGGTGCTGCAAACCGCTCAAGTCGACGGGACCGCAACGTTTGCGTTCGTTAAAGTCTCGGGATCGACCGGAAAAGTAGTCGGCACCACGGGCCTTACGGCTCCGCCGAACTCCTATGGGCCGACGCAGTTCTGGCTGCAGGGCCCGACCCTCGTCCAGCCGGACGGCGGCAATGCCGACATTGGATTTTGGAACTACCGCGCCGGAGGCTCGCCCACGAAAACGCTGCAGAGCCTCGGCTCCGAGCAGATCGGCGTAACCGTCAGCCGCTAGACGCCAACCGCCGTGCTGCGCGCCGACACTGCCGAACGCTATCACGACGCCGCTATTTGGTGACTAACTCGGTCGTTTGGCTGACGCTCTTTCTGCTTGGCTGTTACCACGGTCTGAACCCCGGCATGGGTTGGCTTTTCGCCGTCGCGCTCGGCTATCAGGACCGCAGTACGCTCGCAGTCCTGCGCGCGATCGTGCCGCTCACGTTGGGACACGTCATCTCGGTCGCCATCGTCGTGCTCGTCGCAACCTTCGCGGCTGTTCAACTCCCGCACAAGGCGGTGCACGTCACTGCTGCGGCGATCCTGATCGGGTTCGGCGTCTACCGGCTCGTTCGCGCGCGGCACATCCGTTGGGTGGGGATGCGCGTCGGCTTCTGGGGCCTCGCGCTCTGGGGCTTTCTCATGTCGAGCGCGCACGGGGCTGGGCTGATGTTGCTGCCGTTCGTTACCGCCGCGCGGCCGAGCGACGCGTCAGCAATGGCGATGCCGATGCCCGGAGCCTTCACTACCGGCTGGCTGATGGTCGGCGTGCACACGCTGGGCTACGTGTTCACCGTAGCGGCGGTCGCGCTGCTCGTCTATTCGAAGGTGGGAGTGCGTTTTCTGCGGACGGCCTGGCTGAACGTCGACGCCGTGTGGGCCGGCGCCTTAATCCTTACCGGCCTCATTGCTTTCTTGACCTAAAAGCCTAGAATGAAGTTCCAGCCTTAACAAGAGGGAGCACCGCCGCCATGCTGCTGAAACCCGATCCGACCTTTTACGCCTCTCCCAGGGACGCCATCAACGCTCCGCCTGAAACGCTCGCCTACGTCGCGCTTTTGAGCGCGAGCGGCAACGGCGTGCCCGACCGCATTGGGGTGATCGATACCGATGCCGCGTCGCCGCGCTACGCAAGCGAGGTCGGGGGTGTCACGCTGTCGAGCACCGGCGACGAACTGCATCACTTCGGCTGGAATGCGTGCAGCGCCGCGCTGTGTCCGTTCGCGCCGCACCCGCACGTCGAGCGGCGTTACCTCGTCGTGCCGGGTCTGCGCTCCTCGCGCATCCACATCATCGATACGAAACCCGATCCGTCGCAGCCGCGCATCGTGCGCGTGATCGAACCCGAAGAGATCGTCAAGCGCACCGGCTACACCCGTCCGCACACCGTGCATTGCGGTCCCGACGCGATCTATATCAGCGCCCTGGGCAACGCCGACGGCGACGGGCCGGGCGGCATCTTCATGATGGATTGTGACACGTTCGACATCATCGGCCCGTGGGAGAAGGATCGCGGCCCGCAATACTTCGCGTACGATTTTTGGTGGCACCTCACGCACGACGTGCTGATCAGCAGCGAATGGGGCACGCCGAAGATGATCGAGAGCGGCCTCAATCCGGAGTTGCTGCTCGCCGGCAAGTACGGCCATCACCTGCATTTTTGGGATCTCAAGAGCCGAAAGCACAAGCAGAGCATCGATCTCGGCGCCGAGCAGCAGATGGTGCTCGAGCTTCGCCCGTCGCACGACCCCGCCAACGAGTGGGGATTCGCCGGCGTCGTGGTCTCGCTCAAGGATCTGTCGAGCTCGATCTGGCTCTGGCATCGCCGCGGCGGCGAGTGGACGGCGGAGAAGGTCATCGAGATTCCGGCCGAGCCGGCCGATCCGTCGTTGCTGCCGGATTTGCTCAAAGGCTTTGCGGCGGTTCCGCCGCTGCTTTCGGACATCGATCTCTCGGTCGACGATCGCTATCTCTACGCGTCGTGTTGGGGAACCGGCGAGATGCGGCAGTACGACGTCAGCGATCCCTTCAATCCGAAGTTTGTCGGCTCGGTGCGCATCGGCGGCATCGCGAAGCGCACGCCGCATCCGGCCAATCCCGGCAAACCGCTGGCGGGCGGCCCGCAAATGGTCGAGATCAGCCGTGACGGGCGGCGCGTCTATTTCACCAACTCACTTTACCGCGCGTGGGACGATCAGTTCTATCCCGACGGCGTCGGCAGTTGGATGGTGAAGCTCGACGTTGCCGGCGACGGCAAGCTCGCGTTCGACGAGAAGTTCTTCGTGGAGTTCGATCCGTCACACCGCGTGCATCAGGTGCGCCTGCAAGGCGGCGATGCCTCGTCCGACTCCTACTGTTTCTCGTAGCCTCCGCTACGGCTTCGCATCTACCACGACCGTAGTTGGTTCCGTAAAGCCGGTGAGCGTTTTGCTTGACTGGCCGCCGGCGGGATACGGCCAGTACATGACATTGGGCGATTGGCCGATGTTCGGGCCGATGGCGCGCTTGCCATCGAGCGCGAAGCTAATCACGTCGGACGAACCGTTCAGCGGCGTCGTGCCGGTTTCGGTTGCGGTCGAGCCGCTGATCGAGAACTCATAGAGCGTCGAGCCTTTGTAACCGGCTCCCTGATCGTCGACGACGACGTTCTTTCCGTCCCACAGCACACCGCCCCCGATTTCGATCTGCTGCGGCAGCGTAATGCGATGGTTCGACTTACTCCCCTTCGGCAGCTCGGCAAAGAAGAACATGCCACTCTCGCCGTTCCCGTCGAAGAAGAGGTTACTCTTGTTATCGTACGTGCAGAAGCTGGGGAAGTAGGTCAGCTGGCCGGTTATGTTGAGCGGCTTGCCCTTTGCGTGGCGGAAGACCGCGATGCCGCCAGGATTGCTGTTCGTCGGCTGGATCGCCACCGCGAGGTCGCCCGAGTGCGGATCGACCGCGCAACCCAGCGTAAAGAAGCCCGGATCGGTCAGCGTCCGCTTCACCTCCTCCGAGCCGTAGGCATACTCGTCGAGCTTGCCGTTGTGTCCGTCGGAGACCCAGACGTCGCCGCCGGCATCGGTGCAAAGGCCGTTGACCGTCCCGAATCCGGTTAGGGTGAAGTGTGATATCCCTTGCGGGTAGCTGAGCACGTCGACTTGCGACTTGCCGAGATCCCCGACATAGAGCAGCGAGGTTGTGCCCTTGTCGGGCCGTAGCGTTGACGACGCCGGCGTCCCGGCCGGCGGCACGTTGCCGCCGCACGCAGCGAGCACGGAAGCAGTAATGCAGACGATTGCAATGCGATAAATCATCCGGCAGCCATTCGCACGACTGCAGCCAGGTCATGCCAAGAGAAGCGGAGCGTTCCTTGCCCGCAAGCTAGCTCAGATCGTCGGCGCAAGCGGAAACGCTTAGCGCGGGCGGGGCGTGGGGAAGAACGGGCATGAGGCCGCTCGTCGTTCTGGCTGCCTTGCTCGCGGGGACGCTCGCCGCCGCGGTGCTGGGTGCGAACTACCATCTTGCGCAAACCTACGTGCTCGGCGGCAGCGGCGGTTGGGATTACCTCACCTACGACGCCGCTTCCAATAGGCTCTTCATTTCGCGTGGCACGCACGTGATGGTCGTCGATCCGCGCACGGGGAAGATCACCGGCGATATCCCCAATACGCCCGGCGTGCACGGTATCGCGCTCGCGCCGCAGCTCGGCAAAGGCTTTACCTCCAACGGCGCCGATGGAACGGTTACGGTCTTCGACCTCGCAACGCTCGCGACGACCGCGACCATTCAGACGGGCGCAAAGAACCCCGACGGAATCGCCTACGATCCCGCCAGCTCGCGCGTCTTAACCTTTAACGGCGGCAGCAACGATGCGACGGTCATCGATGCGCGCACGAACGCCGTCGTCGCAACGATCCCGCTCGGCGGCCGGCCGGAGTTTCCCGCGGTCGATGGACGCGGCATAGTTTACGACAACGTCGAGAGCACGAGCGAAATCGTCACCATCGACGCGCGAAGCGCCAGGCTGGTCGCGCGCTTCCCGCTCGGAAGCTGCCTCCATCCGTCGGGGCTCTCGATCGATGCCGAACACCGCCGGCTCTTCACGGCATGTACGGGTGAGATGGGCGTCGTCGATGCCGACAATGGAAAACTCGTCGCCACCGTTCCGACGGGCGCCGGGACCGACGCGACGCGATACGACGCTGCCTCCGGCTTGGCGTTTGCTTCCAACGGACGTGACGCCACGCTGACGGTCGTGCACGAGGAGGCCCCCGACCGCTTTATCCTGGTGCAGAATGCCAAGACGGTATTCGGTGCGCGGACGATGGAACTCGACCCGCAGACGGGCGATATCTTTCTCGTAACCGCCAAGCTGATCGAAAATCCGCACCCGACATCGTACCGCGATCGCTATACCGCGGTGCCCGGCTCGTTCGAACTCCTCGTCTGCTCGGCAAGGTGACCGCCGGGCCCTGATCGGCGTGAGCGTCAGCCGATAGCGGCCTAGGGCTCTTGCGGAAAAACCTTAACCGTTGAATTGTCGACGAGGTGCTTTTCGCCGCACTCGCGGCATCCGATGACGTTGTTCTCGAGCGTCGTGGAATCGAAGGCGGCCAAGGTACCGAAGACGATTCCGGTTGGAACCGCTCTGCCCGTCGTTGGGCACGTGATCATTGCTTGAACCATACTTATCTCCCCCCTAGTAGTTTACCGCAACCATGTCGCAGTTGAGAACAAATCCGCCGCGAGGATGCGCCACCTTGCCGGCGCTATTCTTTGATGCTTACCGCGGTGCCGTAGGTTACCTTGTCGGGTGCCTGAATGACGTAGCTCGGCTCTCCGCCGGCGGGATAGGCCCATATGTCGACGTTGGTCAGACACGAGTTGTTGCTGCCGGTTACGGCAAAGCCTTGCTCCCTGTTGTCGGGCGTATTCTTGTGCCCGACGATGAAGGGTACAAGCACGTCGCTATGGCCGCAAGGGTCCGGCAGCGGCGTTTTTCCCTCGACGACGAGGCTTCCGGACGAGTTCAACTTGGCTTGATAGAGGCCGGCTTGAAGCTCGGAATTTCCGAACGACTGATCGGCAAACGTCATGTATTTGCCGTCCCACATTGCGCCGGCGCCATAGCTGATCGTCTGATTGAACGGAATCTTCGTCAACGGCGGTCCAGTGTGAGGCAACCAGCAAACCCATATGGCGCTTGAAGAGCCTGCGGCTTCGGCAAAGAGGTTTCCCTTATCATCGTAGCCGGGTCCCCAAATACTCGGACACGCGCTCGACGTGTAAATCTTCGGCGTCCCGCGGGCCTTTTTCCAGACATAGATGTCTCCAGGCGAAAAAGTTCCTACGGCCAAGTTCCCCGTCGTCGGATCGATCGAGCAAGTCGTCTGAAGGGTACCCGCGTACAACGTCCTGCGGGCGGTGGATCCGCCGTGAGCGTACTCGGCTACCGTTCCTCCCATATAGTCTGTAATCCAAATATCGCCCTTGCCGTCGACACACTCACCGCTGGGCTGATCGAAACCCGTCAGTTCGCCGACGAGTTCGCGGGTTTTAAAGTTGTAAACATACACGGTATCCGTAGTGGCACCCGCGACGTACAGCAAGCTCTTGATATTCTTTGCGTCGGGAGACATCCAGGATATTCGCACTTGCGAGCGCGTCAGTGCCGTCATCGCGGCGGCGGGCTGCACCGCGCCGCTTCCACAGGCCGCGAGCGCGGCTGTAGCCACGAACGACACGGTTTTCATAGCCCCGCCAATCTTTGGCCGGTCGGGCTTTCGATCCTATACGATGGGGTACTTAAAACGGGAAGTCGCTTTGCCTCAACCCCACGTTTGTTTTTAGATCGTCGACCGATTCGTCGAGCACGATCTGCGTTCCCGAATACATAATCTGCCGGATCGGCCAGTGCGTCTGCTTCGAAAGATACAGCACTTGCTCGGTGACGTCGTGATTCGACGCCGGATCGGCAACCGTTAGTGCCAGGCGGTCGGTCTCTACGCCTCCGACCTTACCACCGTCGATCTGCGTGAGCTTTCCCGGGATGGTCCCGTAATCGTCGATGACGCGCGGCAGCAGAGCCTCGGGAATCGTGACGCCGCGCAGTGAGACGGCGCGCGGATCGTGCAAATCGATCTTCAGGTGAATGCCAGAAAGAATGCCCCCCAGATGGCCGCTCACCCAATTGCCGCCAACCCATACGCCGCCCGAACCTTTGCCGGCGCCGTCGAGGATCAGAGTCTTGACGTAATGATCCTTCATGAATGAATATTGATAGACGCGGTCCTGCGATTGCGTTCCGTTCGCTTCATGGACGTGCAGAATGCACGTGTAGTCATAAATGCCGGCAAAAGCCTGATCGAACGCCGTGATAGCGGGCGCCTCGGTGGCAGCGCTCGCGGCAACGCAACTCGCGCAGGCCAGCACGACAAACAGCGACAACACACGGTTTCTCATCGGCGACCGTGACAAGTCAGGGCTTCACAATAGTGTTCTTTTGCATCGTCACCGCTCCCACCCGCGCAAGCGCTCTGCCGACCATCACCGTACCGGTTGCCATACTTATCGATTGATGGGCGAGGAGGGTACCGTAGAAGGAACAGCCCGTTCCGAACGTTGCCGAACTGCCGGTCGCCCAAAACACGTTGCGCGCCCGCGCGCCGTTGGTCAAGATGACGCTGCGGCCCGTCGTCATCGAGAACTTGGACGCTACTTGGAAAATGAATACCGCGCGGGGGTGGCCACGAGCATCGAGCGTCAGATCTCCCGACGATATGGCGAGCGATGAAGTCGACTTGTAGAGGCCCGGGTAAAGCGTCTGGCCGCCGATATTGCCGGCCACCTTAATCGGGTTGAGCGTGCGCCCCATGGCGTCGTTATAGGCCGTCGTCAAATCCAGCTTGGCTTGCCGCGCGATGCTGTCGTCGAGGTACACGTGCCCGTGAATCACTCCGGGCGGAAAACCCGTCATTGCACTTCCAGGAGATATCCCTACATCACCCACGATCTTGGTGGCCCCGGTGTTCGTCACGGTAGAGCCCGCGAGAATGGCGAAGCGGGCCGCAGTCCGCAGATCGACCGATGCCGTTGCCGGCACGATCGTAGAGCCCGAACCGAGGCCGGGCGGCGATGGGGCCGAGTTCCCTGCACTGCAGGCGGCCACCAAGGCACTCAGGAGCGCCGCCAAAAGTGCCGGCGGCGATTTCTTGCCGAGCCTGCTCACTGTGGCACCACGACCTGCGCCGGCGATCGTATGGGAGCGGCGACAAATGCGATAGAGACGAATAGCATTCTTTCTTTGCCCACGCGCTAGGCTCGAACGGCTCGGCGCCGCTGGGCGACAACTGCGGCAGAGCAATTATAGCAGATTACCAAGGTGCCGCGCTATCGTGCATTTGAGGGATAAACCCGGCTTTCCACTATACCGCCTCCGTCTTGGTTCGTTGTAAGCTCAGGCGATGTCTAGGCCGCTTGATTATGAAGATCGCCATGACGACGCGTTGGAATCTGGTCGCCGCGAGACGCTGCTCAAGGCAGGAGCGCTGCAAGACGCCATTTTTAATAGCGCCTACTTCTCCAGCATCGCCACGGACGAAAGGTTACTCCGGCCGATATCTCGGATCCGCAAGGACGGGAG
>DATGGV010000059.1:0-36009 GCA_035308305.1 Candidatus Cybelea sp.
CGCCGTCACGGCGGCGGCAAGCGCCGAGTTTGCGGCCACGCCCCCGGAAACGACGACCGCGTTGTAGCGAACGCGTTCGAAGGCCGCGCGCAGCTGCGTCATCAAAGCATCGACCACCGCAGCTTGAAACGACGCGGCGACGTCGGCGCGCGCGGCGGTGCGGCCGGCTTCGGATTCGAGAAAATAGCGCACCGAAGTCTTTAAGCCCGAGAACGAGAAGTCGAGCGCGTCGCCCGCTGGCCGATAGCGCGGGAATGCATAGGCTTGCGCGTCTCCCGTGCGAGCGAGACGGTCGAGTTCCGGGCCGCCGGGATATGGCAACCCGAGAAGGCGCGCGGTCTTGTCGTAGGCTTCGCCCGCGGCGTCGTCGTGCGTGCGCCCGAGGACCCGCATAAGAACCGGCGACTCGACCGCAACGAGTTGCGAATGGCCGCCCGAAACCAGCAGCGCCAGAAAGGGGTAGGGCGGCTCCTCCGTCCGGCCGAGGAACGGCGCAAAGATGTGGCCGTGCAGATGGTTCACGGCATACAGCGGTTTGTCCAGCGCAAAGGCCAGCGCCTTGGCGGCGGCGACGCCGACGACGAGGCTGCCGATCAGCCCCGGGCCGGCAGTAACCGCGATTCCGTCGATGGTTTCAAAAGTCGTGCCGGCGCGCTCGAGCGCATCTTCAACGGCGGCGGAGAGCAGCGCGACGTGACGCCGGCTCGCGATCTCGGGAACGATGCCGCCGTATTTGGCGTGAAACTCGTCCTGATTCGTCGCGACGCTCGACAGGACGTCGCGCCCGTCGCGCACCACGGCGGTCGCCGTATCGTCGCACGACGTTTCGATTCCGAGCAACAGCATTACGGATGAGTACGACGGCGTGACGCCGAAGGCCTCATCTCCTTTTCCGTTGGAGGTTTGGAGATGCATCAGGCAACGATCCGTCGACTGCAGCAGGGTGCAGCAGTGCTCTTTGCGTTCGCTCTCTCCGCGTGTTCGAGCCACGCGATGTTCGACGGAACGGTTCCGCCGGGAGGCGCAGGAGCGCCGGCGCTGCGTGGACCGCTCTCTCTGGAGCGCAGCGCTGCTCGGCTGCACTCGATGATGTCACACGGCGCGGGGTATCCGGTAACCGCCGATCCGCCGATCGCGCATCCGAATGAAGCTCCCTGTGTCGACAAGCTCTTCAATCCGCATACTCCGCCGCTTTCGTCCGGGCAGTTGCCGGTGGGCAAGTTCGCCGACTACTCGGACCATCCGTTCAACTACAATCCGCCGAAGAACTGTCCCGGGCCCTACGCCGCAATTATCTTCAAGATGCACTTCCGCGTCTCGGCCGGCGTGCAGTACGACCGCACGGGAGCCGTGTGGGTCGGGGCGACGAACGTCTTCTTTGGAACCACGTCGGAGCCTGGCCAGAACGCGAGCCCGCAATGGAACGTCGAGCGCGACGTCACGGAATATGCGGCGGCCTTCGCGCAGCCGTCGACGGGCCAAGCTTCGGTCTATAACGTCGTCAACTCGCAGTACACCGGCATTATCTACGGCACCGCCGAGATGGACTTCTATCCGGCCACCAAAAAGTACCCGGCCGGCAAGAGTGCCGACGCCGTCTACCCGCTTGTCTCGGGCCCCGACGGCGGATACGTCTACCTCGACGCCGCCACCGATCAGATGACCGGCACGTTCACGTTTCCGACCAACGTCGAGGCGGCGTATCTCGACGTCTTTCTCGAATCACAGTCGGGCGACGAGTTTTGGTACACCTGCTTCCCCAACGATTTAGCCAAGAAGCTCAACAACTGCGGCAACACTGCCTTCCGCGAGGGTGAGGTGACGCTCGACGGGCAACCGGCCGGCGTAGTCCCGATCTACCCGTGGATATATACGGGCGGCATCGACCCGTACTTGTGGATTCCGATCCCGGGCGTGGAGACGCTGAACTTTGCGCCGTACCGCATCGACCTTACGCCGTTTGCGGCGCAACTCGACGACGGCAACCAGCACACCGTCGCCGTCTCCGTCTTCAACGACGACGACTACTTTGCGGCCAACGCCACGCTGCTGGTCTACGAAGATCACGGCTCGACGCAAGTAACCGGCGCGCTCATCGAGGACGGCACCGCACTCTCGCCCGCGCAAACGGTCATCGACCACGTCCGGTTCAGTAAAGCGGGCAACGCCGCGGGAACGATCAACGTCTCGGCGACGCACCCGGTCAGCCTCAAGGGTTACGTGATTACTTCCAAGGGGCGCGTCACGACGCAGGTAGCGCAGAGCATTTCGTTCTCCAACGTGCAACGGATCGACGTGACGTCGACGCGAGACTTCCAAAACATCACGCAGACGGGAACGATCTCGTCGACCACGACGACCGCGGCGGGCGGCAAGAGCCTCAAGACGCAAAGCCAGTGGAGCTATCCGCTCAACTTGCGCTATAACTACGTCGCCGGGTCGAGCAAAGCAATACAGACGACCGACGTTCTACAAGCCAAGAGCGGCAGCGGCTTGAATAACGGGCCCCGCATGGCGTCGTCGTGGACGTCGCTCAACACCGTCAGTTCCAGCGACACGCTGACCATCTTGGCGGCCGGCTTCACCCCATCGAACGGGAAGAGCCGCCAGCAGTACAAATCGCTCAACGTCGACGGCAAGTGCTACCTCGAAACCCTCAAATCGCTCAACTACGTGCTGACGGGGAAAACGATGGGCTGCTGAGCACCGCGGGGGCGCGGTTCCGGCGTGCGGCTTTTGGTTGACAAAAGGCGCCGAAGGAGGCATCTTTGCAAGAGGGCGAGCGGTTCCCCGCGAGCTCGGAAAGAAGGCCGGAACGCATGTTCGAGCGTTTGAGGAAGCTTATCGGCGCGTGCTGCAGCGCAGCGCTCTTAGCCGCTTGCGGCAGCGGTTTTCCTGCGTCCACCGCCCCAGTTGCGAGCTCGTCGTTCTCCCACGCAACGAGCGCCAATCTCTACGTCGCAAACTACGGTAACAGCACCGTGACCGTCTACGCCGCAGGCGGGTCGTCGCCGCTGCGGACGATCTCGCAGGGCGTCAACTCTCCTCGCGCGCTGGCGTTTGACGGCACAGGCAACCTCTACGTCGCAAACAGCGAGAATAACACAGTCACGGTCTATGCCTCAGGTGGGTCCTCGCCGGTGCGGACGATCTCCCAGGGCATCGACCATCCGGTGGCGCTAGCGTATGTTGCTAACCGTCTCTACGTAGCAAACGACGATAACAGCACCGTGTCGGTCTATCCCCGAGGCGGGTCGGCGCCGCTGCGGACGATCTCCCTGGGCATCTACAATCCGTGGGCGCTGGTGTTTGACGGTTCGCGCAATCTTTACGTGGCGAACAGGGGCAGTTTCACCGTAACGGTCTATCCGCCCGGCGGTTCATCGCCGACGCGGACGCTCACGGACGGCATCAACAACCCGTTTGCACTGGCCTATGTTGCTAACCGACTCTACATCGCAAACTTTGGCGAAAATACCGTGGCGGTCTATCCGCGAGGCGGCTCGGAACCGGTACGCTTTATCAGCCAGGGCGTCGACCTCCCTCAGGCGCTAGCACTTGACGGCTCGCGTAATCTCTACGTCGGAAACTTGGGCAGTGAGACCGTGACGGTCTATGCCCCGGGCGGGTCGTCGCCGCTGCGGACGATCTCCGAGGGCATCAAGAGTCCGTACGCGCTGGCCAACGCCGTTAACCGTCTCTATGTCGCAAACTACGGCAATAACACCGTGACGGTTTATCCGCGAGGCGGGTCCTCTCCGTTGCGCACGATCTCCCAGGGCATCGACGAACCGTGGGCGCTGGTCTTTGGTCCGTAACCCGACTCTAAAAATCGGAGTCGGGCGGCGCGTACGAGGGTTGTTTGTGGAGGAAGTATGCTTGGTCGTACTGTGAAACGATCGGCTTGAACTGGATCGGAGCCTGATAGTAGTCGAAACAGTCGATGATGCTCGCAGCCCTAGCGTCGCTCGTTCCGAGCGAACCGAGATTCCAATTATCCTCCACGAACTTTAGGATGCTGCCGAACTCGTACTGGGTCGTCGAAATATAGCCGGCCCGGGCGTACGGTGAGACGATGATCGCGGGAACCCGGAAGCCCAGCCCGCCATACCCCATCTGCGGCGGATCCAGGTTGTCGTAGAGCCCGCCCCAGTCGTCCCATATGATGATGATGGCGGTGGAGTTCCAGTACGTACTCTCGCCGATCGCGTTGACGACGCTCGCTACCCACGACGGTCCCCGGTCGGTGCCTTTTCCGGGATGGTCGGAATCCGGCCCGTCCGGTATCACCCATGAGACGCTTGCAAGCTGGCCGTGGGCGGCGTCGCTCAAGACCTGCGTCTCCGGGGAAACGACGTTCTTCCAATCGGGGCCGTAGCGGACGTCATGTATCGCATCGAAAGCGCTTAGGATCTTGCCGAAGTTCTTGCTCGCCGGCGGCACGTAGTATCTCCAGGAAATCCCTTGGTTATCGAGCAGCGTGGCGATCGTTTCGTACGTCATACACGGAAACGGACCTTTGTTGATGTACGGGATCCATTTGTTGTCAAGGGTGATCAGGGAGGTCTTCGTCGTCGAAGGCTGCGCGTCGCATCCCCAGAAGCAATTGCCGCCGCACGATGGGAAATTCACCAGTGCCTTGTTGGAACTGGGAAGGAGCGTTCCGCCCGCAATCAGGTCCTGGTGCGCCGTGAAGCTGCTGTCGCCTTGCGTCGTGAACATATGCTCGGCAAGGGTGTACTGCTCGGCCATATCCCAGTACGGCTGAATTTGCAACGGGTCGGTGTACTGATATGGAGCGGTACACTCCGGGCCGCCCTGGCCGCTGGCCCTGTCGAAGCCGTCGTCTTTCCCATGGTTGCGCGCGGTTTCGAATCCCTTGTAGATGTGGACGAAATCCCGGTTTGTGATCAACGGAGCTTTCGTCAGGGGAATCGTCTCGGGCTTGGGAATCCCGCAAGCCGCGTCTTTAGCAATCCTCCCCGTCGTCGTGCCGTCGGCGCCGGGAAACGTCGCAAAGAAATCATTGAAGGTGCGGTTCTCCTGAACGACGATGACGACGTGCTGGATCGGACTCGGTGAGCTCTGCGAAGCCGGTTGCCCGGAACGCCCGTTCTTGAGAAGCGAACCGGAGGTTCCGCCGCACCCGCTAACGGCGACGCTCGCGACGATCGCACAAATGCAAGGGATAAACGCTCGATTCTTCATGGCTGCCTTCTATTTCGTTGGTCGGGTGGTCTCCCTCCGGCTAATCTGCGGGCGGAAACGCTTGCGCGGATTTGACTCTTTCGGATAAGCAACGTAGGATGAGTGACGTGAACGCTAAGCCGGAGGAAGCAGGTCACGAGCACCTGGTTCAGTTCTACGGCGGCGACGACGCTCGGCTCGGGCGCAACGTCGCCCGTTTTCTGAGTGAATCCCTGCGCGGCGGGGGCGGCGCGCTCGTCATCGCGAGTCCCGCACGGCGGGAGAGCATCGGCCGCGAGTTGGCTTCGGAACGTGTCGTTTATCTCGACGACAAGGAAACGCTCGCCAAATTCCTCGGAAGCGACGGCCGGCCCGACCCCACGCTCTTCGACGCGTGCGTGGGTGCGCTCGCCCGAGAGCTAGCCGAAAAGTATGGCGGCTTTCGCGCCTACGGGGAAATGGTCGGCGTTTTGTGGTCGCAAAGATCGTTTACCGCGGCGATCGCGCTGGAGGGTCTGTGGAACGCCCTGATCGCCTCGGTCGGCTTCGATCTTTTCTGTGGCTACCCGATCGACGTGCTCGGTGAAGAGTTTCAGCTCGCGTGCGTGCACCCGCTGCTCGATTCGCATACGCGCGTCGTTCCCGCCATCGCGCACAACTTCGACATCGCGATGCGCCGCGCAATGGACGACGTGGTGGGCAATCGCAACGACGGCTTGCGTTCGCTAAGGGCCGAAGCCATGATTCTGCGCTTGCGCAGCACGCTGCCGCGTTACGCCGACGACATCCTCGCTAAAGCGCAGGAGTACGCGCAGGCCTAACTACGACAGGGGGAGAGTGGCGCGGACGTGGGCGCCGAAGCCCGGGAGCAGCTCGACGTTCAACTGCGCGCCGAGGCGTCCGACCAGCCAGAGTCCCCGCCCGTGTTCCGTCAGCAGGTCGGTGGGTTCTCGTCGTTCGCTCGTCGTGTAACCTTCGCCACGGTCGATGACGTGGAGCACGGCGTTCTTCCCGGTCCACTCGAGCGCGACGTCAAGCGGTCCGACGGCATGCTGCGCGACGTTGGCGGTAAGCTCGCCGAAGATAAGCTCGGAGGCTTTGATGTCGCTGGGCGCGCAGCCCGCGGCCTCGAGGTTCGCTACGAAGTCGCGGCGCGCGCGTCTGGCTGCGTGCCAATCGCCCGACTCAAACGTCCAGCGCTGCGATCGAACGAAGTTCAGAACCAAGATGGCAACGTCGTCGGGAGCCTGACGGCGTAAGCAATACGTTTCGATGAACTGCGCGGGACTTTCAACAAAGAAGATGGCATCGCTGGCGATCGCTTCGCGCAGCAGCGTCTCGCCCGCCAGCGGGTCACGCGTCGCTTCGGTCAAGCCGTCGGTGTAAAAAGCCAAGAGCGCGGCATCGTGGAGGCGTACGGTTTTCGGCGGGGCCGGCGCGCCGACGGAACGCAATCCCAGCGGTAGGCCTTCGGCTTCCAGTTCCTGGATCGTCCCATCGTGCCGGCGCAGGAACGGATAGGGATGGCCGGCGTTGGCATAACAGATCGTGCGCGTGCGCGTGTCGAAAACGGCGGCAAACGCCGTCGCGACTGCACCGGGATAGCGGCGCAAGAGAATGCTTTCGGCCGCGTCGAGAATGCGCGCCGGATTGTTTTCGTACAAGGCGACGACATTGATGGCGTGGCGTATCTTTCCCATCACGATCGAGGCTTCGAGGCCATGCCCGGTCACGTCACCCACGGTGAGCAAGACGCGATGGTCGTCGATCTCGAACGCATCGTACCAGTCGCCCCCAACTTGCACTTCGGAGGCCGCCGGACGATAGATGGCGGTCAGGGTCGCACCCGCGACGCTGGCGAGTTGTGCGGGGAGCGTCGCTTCCTGAATCGTGTGGATCAACCTCCGCTCGCGCGCTAAACTCTCCGCATGCGCGATCGCCAGCGACGCGCGCCGCCCGATCTCTTCGAGCAGCTCGAGATCGCCGCGGTCGTACTGACGGGCGTTCGAGCAACAGATGATGGTGCCGTAAATCGAATCGCCGGAGAAGAGCGGAACCATTATCCACGAGCGCGGCCGCGCGGTTTCGTCGAGCGGACCGGCCCGCAGCCGCGGTCCGCTCACCGTCTCGAAGGTCGCACCCTGCAGGATCGAACGCCGGTCGAGAAGGGAGGCAACAATTTCCCGCTCGCTCTCCGCCGCAAGGCCCGCTTTGGTGCCGGTCTCGGCGATTGTCCGTAGACGGCCGCCGGTCAGTTTGGCGGCCAGCGCGTAATCTGCAAAGTCTTCGGTAAGCTCGTCCAGCAGCAACGCGAGCGTCTTCTTGGAATCCAGCGTCGCGAAGAGCCGTTCGGTTATCCGCGCAAGGAAGCGGAACTTCTCGGTGACGTGCTGCTCGCGCTCGAACGTCCTGATGTTCTCCAGAGCCAGCGCCAGTTGACGAGCGACCACCAGTGCTATGTCGAACTCGCGTGCCGCAAAGCTCGAGCGCCGTTCCGATTCGAAGAAGCTCAACGCGCCGACGCAGGTCGTGCCGACGAAGAGCGGCACGATGATGCCCGAGCGCATGGTGGCTATCTGGCCGGAGAGCAGCAAGACCGGTTGACGCGTGCGCAGCGCATCGCCGACCGGTTGGGCGAGCGCTTCGGGCGGCAGCTTGACGTCGGCCCGGCGATCGGCGAAGCCTTCTAGGGTGAGCGAACCGTCATCGTGGAACGTGTGGACGGCGCAAAGATCGGCGAACTCTTCGAGCGACGCCTCGATGAGGCGATTGACGATCGTGGATCGGCTGAGCGACGACGAGAGAACGGCGGTGGCTTCGGAGATGAACCGCGTCCCGGCATCGGCGAAGCGATCGACTTCGGTGGCGTGCCCTGACCAGTAGACCACCTCGTCGCTGCTCGAGAAGATCGGGATCGCTTGGACGAGGAAGTTGCGCGGTGCCGCGCTGCCCGGACTGCGCACGTGATAGACGGCGCTGAACCGCTTTGCGCAGAGAACGGCCTTGCGCCAGAGCATTTCGACCTGCGCCATTTCGGCTTCGTCGAGCTCGCCGGGACGCTCGGGAAGGGCCGGCCGGCAGAGGGTGATTCCGGTGACGGCACCCGAGGCGTCGGCCTGCCAGAGGGCATCGGCGGTCCGCGAAACGACCATGCGAACGGACTGCAGGTCGTGCTCAGCAGCCGCTCTAGGACCGAGCTCGCGTTCGTTTAGTCGCTTCATTAGTTAGGTTCGACCGTATGCGCCCCATCTTAGCTGGCCATTCAAGAAAGCCCCTGCAGCGTTTTCCCAGGCTTCTCCGAGGCAGAGCGGCCGCTCCGAGCCGCGAGGCGTGCGTTGGCCCCGTTTGGGGAAAGAGAGTCCAAATGCTCGCATTGTTGAAGGAGAATACATGGTAGGTTTGCTCTGGACGATCATCGTTGTTCTGTTCGCGATTTGGCTCGTCGGCTTATTAATGCATATCGGCGGCGGTCTGATTCACATTATCTTGCTCGTCGTGCTCGTGCTGGTGGTGGTCAACCTGCTGACGGGACGGGGCGCCCGAGTTTAGCCGCCTTCTCGCCGGTTCATCAAAAAGCAGCAGGGTCAAGGCAACCGCCTCCTGGTTGCCTTTGACCCTGCAATGCAGGCCGACGCCTGGGGAGATGACCGGCGAGCAAGCCGCGTTGCACCAGGGCGGCGACCTGAGCGTTCGTTCCTGGCTAGCAAGGTAGGAGCGCTAAGTGTGTGAGGAACGCTCGAAGAGGCCGCCGCTCTAAACGGCTGCTCGCCCTACTACTTATATCGGCGGCCTTGGCTGTTCTCGTTAGTAACCTCGCCATTCCGCAAACTTGTCAGTTGGGGCTCGCTTGCCTTGCGTGACTTTCCACGGGACCCGTGGTATAGTTTCATGCTGTGCCCCGCGCCAGGAGCGACGGTGGGAGCCCCTACGTGACGACGTGGGTCGGGCGTTCCCTGCGTAAGCAACGGTGCCGGTGGGCGCAACGGAGTCCATTTCTTGAATCTCATCGACGTCAACAACTTCGACGCAATGCGCATCGGCCTCGCGTCCCCGGAGCAGATTCGGGCGTGGTCGTTTGGCGAAGTCAAAAAGCCCGAGACGATTAACTACCGCACGCTCAAGCCCGAGCGCGACGGCCTTTTCTGCGAGAAGATCTTCGGCCCGACCAAAGACTGGGAATGTCACTGCGGTAAGTACAAGCGCATTCGCTTCAAAGGAATGATCTGCGACCGCTGCGGCGTCGAGATCACCCGCGCCAAGGTGCGCCGCGAGCGGATGGGACACATCGAGCTGGCGACTCCGGTCAGCCATATCTGGTATCTCAAAGGCGTTCCGAGCCGCATCGGCATTCTGCTCGACATGTCGCCGCGGCAGCTCGAGAAGGTCATCTACTTTGCGGCCTACGTCGTGATCGATCCGGGTGACACCACGCTGACCAAGCGCGAGGTGCTCTCCGAGCAGAAGTATCGCGAAGCGCGCGAGAAGTTCGGCAACCGCTTCAAAGCGGGCATGGGGGCCGAAGCGATCCGCGAGCTGCTGCGCGATCTCAACCTGCGCAAGCTGCAAGAAGATCTACGCAAAGAGTTCAAGGAGACCAGCGGACAGAAGCGGCTCAAGGCCATCAAGCGACTCGAAGTCGTCGAAGCGTTTCTCAGCAGCGGCAACCGTCCTGAGTGGATGGTGCTTGCCGCCGTTCCCGTGATCGCGCCCGAGTTGCGCCCGATGGTGCAGCTCGACGGCGGCCGTTTCGCCACGTCCGATCTCAATGATCTCTACCGGCGCGTGATCAACCGCAACAACCGGTTGAAGCGGCTGCTCGAGCTCAACGCTCCCGAAATCATCATCAAGAATGAAAAGCGCATGCTGCAAGAAGCGGTGGACGCGCTGATCGATAACGGCCGGCGCGGACGTCCCGTCACGGGGCCCAACAACCGGCCGCTCAAATCGCTTTCAGATATTCTCAAAGGTAAGCAGGGTCGGTTCCGCCAGAATCTGCTCGGCAAGCGCGTCGACTACTCGGGACGCTCGGTCATCGTCGTCGGCCCGTCGCTCAAGCTGCATCAGTGCGGTCTTCCCAAAGAGATGGCGCTCGAGCTCTTCAAGCCCTTCGTGATGAAGAAGCTGGTCGATCGCGGGCTGGCGCACAACATCAAGAGCGCGAAGCGCATGGTCGAGCGCGTGCGTCCGGAAGTGTGGGACGTTCTCGAAGAGGTCATCAAAGAACATCCGGTGCTGCTCAACCGCGCACCGACGCTGCACCGTTTGGGCATTCAGGCCTTCGAGCCGGTGCTCGTCGAGGGTAAGGCGATCCATCTGCATCCGTTGGTCTGCACGCCGTACAACGCCGACTTCGACGGCGACCAGATGGCCGTGCATCTCCCGCTCTCGGCGGGAGCGCAGGCCGAGGCGCGCATCTTGATGCTCTCCTCGAACAACATTCTGCTGCCGGCGTACGGCAATCCGGTTTCGATTCCGACCCAAGATATGGTCTTGGGCCTCTACTACCTCACGTTCCAGGGCGACGAGTACAGCGGCCCGGCCAAAGCGGTCGTGACCGAAGAGTACGAGCGCATCGAACGGTCGGGTAAGAAGAACGCGCCGTCGGCCGACGCGGCGGGCGCCATTCCGACATTCCTCGACGGCAAAGAAGCCGTGATGGCATACGAGACCAAGCAGATCGATCTGCAAGAGTGGATCTACGTGCGCTGGAACGGCGAGCTGATCAAGACCACCGTCGGGCGCGTGATCTTCAACCTCGCGTTTCCCGAGCGCTGGGATCACGCGTTCGTCAACCGTATCGTCGACAAGGGCAGCCTCAAGAAGACGATTACCGACTGCTATCGCAAATACGGAAACGCGGAGACGGCGCGCTTCCTGGATGCGATCAAAGACATCGGCTTCCATTATGCGACCCTCTCCGGCACGACGGTCTCGATCAGCGACGTGATCGTTCCGCAGAGCAAGTACGAGATCGTCGGCAAGGCGCAAGACGAAGTGGACGAGCTGCACCGGCTCTACGAGCAGGGCTTCATCTCCGAAGACGAACGCTACAACAAGACGATCGAAATCTGGTCGAAGTCGTCGGACGAGGTGACGACCGCCATGCAGGCCGCGCAGAATCCGCTCAATCCGGTCTTCATGATGGCAACCTCCGGTGCGCGCGGCTCGATCGCGCAGGTGAAGCAGCTCGGCGGCATGCGCGGGTTGATGTCGGATCCGTCGGGCCGAATTCTCGAAATCCCCGTCAAGGCGTCGCTCAAAGAAGGCCTCACCGTTCTCGAGTACTTCATCTCGACGCACGGCGCGCGCAAGGGTCTGGCCGACACCGCGCTGCGCACGGCGGACTCGGGCTACCTGACACGGCGGTTGGTCGACGTGGCGCAGGACGTCATCATCCGCGAGGAAGATTGCGGCACGGCCAACGGCATCACGGTTAGCGACATCCGCGCCGGCAAAGAGGTCATCGAGCCGCTCATCGACCGCATCATCGGGCGCCGGGCGGCCGAAGAGATTCGTCAGGATCCCAAGCGGCCGACGACGGCGATCATCACGCGCGACAAAGAGATCGACGAAGAGAAGGCCAAGGCGCTTATCGATGCCGGGATCGCCGAAGTGAAAATTCGCTCGGTGCTCACCTGTCAGTCGAAGTACGGCGTCTGTTCGATGTGTTACGGGCGGGACTTGGCGGCGGGCAACCGCGCCGACATCGGCACGGCCGTCGGCATCATCGCGGCGCAGTCCATCGGCGAACCGGGAACGCAGCTCACGCTGCGAACCTTCCACACCGGCGGCGTCGCCACGGAAGACATCATCACGGGTCTGCCGCGCGTCGAGGAAATCTTCGAAGCGCGCAAACCCAAGGGTCAAGCAACGATCGTGGAAGCGACCGGAACCGTACGCCTCGGCGACGAGCGCAACAAGCGCATCGTCTATATTACCGACGCGCAGGGCGAAGAGCGGGAATACGAGATTCCACCGGGCACCCATCTCTTGGTCCAGGACGGCCAGCACATCGAGATGGGCGACCAGCTCAACGAAGGCTCGCTCAACCCGCACGACATTCTGCGCGTCAAAGGCGAGACGGCTCTGCAGAACTACCTGGTTCAAGAGGTGCAGAAAGTCTATCGTTCGCAAGGCGTCGACATCAACGATAAGCACATCGAAGTCATCGTGCGGTCGATGCTGCGCAAGGTGAAGATCGTCGAGGGCGGCGACACGATGATGCTGCCCGGTCAACTGATCGAAGCGGCGCAGTTCCACGAAGCCAACGAGCGGATGAAGGCAGCCGGCAAGGACGTCGCGACGGCCAATCCGGTGCTGCTCGGCGTCACCAAGGCCTCGCTCGCGACAGAGTCGTTCCTCTCCGCGGCGAGCTTCCAAGAGACGACGCGCGTGCTCACCGATGCGGCGATCAAGGGTAAGTACGATCCGCTGCTCGGGCTCAAAGAGAACGTGATCATTGGCAAACTGATTCCGGCCGGTACGGGCATGTCGCGATATCGCAACGTCGAGATCTTGCCGGAGGGCCAGGACGTCGACGACGACGGACGCCCGCGCCACGACTTCGAAATCCCGTTCGCACAAGCGGCGATGACGGCCGACGAAGCGGCGCTGGCCGAAGTCATGGGCGCCAACGGCGATGGCATGAGCCGTCTCGTTACCGCCTACGAGCGCAACCGGGAACCGCTAACGGTACAGTACGAAGGCGAGTACGAACCGGCGGCACACCCGCACGCCTCGCCGACGAAGACGCAGTACGATCGTCTGAAGGGCATCAACCCAGAAGACCTGTAGAGCACGTCAAAGAACGAAGGCCTCGCAGCAATGCGGGGCCTTTTTTACTTGCGAGGAGCGCTGGAGCAACTTGCAGTCAACGACGCCGTCGTACTGCACGTCTTAGCCGAGCAAACTCCATTGAAGATCGCAAACATTCGCTGGACCGTCTCCTCCCTTCCGCTTGGACTGGCGCGTCCGGTGCTTGCCGTCCCGGTTCTTGCGCGGCGACGCGTCGTCGCGATCGCTCTGTACGGACAAACATTCGAGCGGCGCCGACATCGATGCGGACGAAATCGCGGCGATCGAAAGAGTAGCCGACGCCGCCGGCGCGGCGCTCGACCATGTGGAGGCCGAGAGTCTGCGTCGCGAGCTCGAGGAGCTCGGCCGCCGAAACGACGAGCTAATGCGCCGGCTAAGTCCCGGCGCAGCCGGCCTGTAGCATCGCGAGGCTGGAAAGCATTTCATTCGTGTAGGGTTACGATGAACTTGATCGACGCCGGCTGGATGAAGAGCGCGTTGGTCGGGTAGTTGGCGAGATACGAGCTATTGTTCGGTCCGGGATAGAGTCCGCGGTAGGGGACGCCTGCGTCATAGCGGGTGAAGGTTCCCGAAACTGAGTTGAAGACGTTCGTCGCCGCCAGCGTGAGGTCGAGGTGACCGAAGTTCTTGCCGAACGCGGCATCGACCAGAGCATACGGCTGCTGGTTGAGCGTATTGTCTCTACCGGCTAACGTCAGCGCCGTCGAGGCGTGCCAGCCGCGCTGCGCCCAGATGAAGACGGCCGAGCCCTGCTGCTGCGGGACTCCGAGAAACTGCTGGTAGTCGACGAGCGTGCCGCCCGACGTGGGATTAGAAACGTTGGGCCCAAGTGCGTATGGATACGCGACGTTGAGGCCATACGAGAGCGTGGCGGTGACGTTCAATCGCGGGAAGAGCCGTTTGTAGCGCGCCTCGGCACCTTCGTAGACGGCGTTGCCGATGTTGATTGGAATCTCATAGGCGTATCCCGGCGGCGTGCCGCAGAAACTCTTCGCGCCACCGCCTGGATAGTAGTTCTCGATCGTGTCGCGGAGATTCGAGCGGTAGAGCGCTACGTCGAGGTTCGACGTACTCGAAAAGAGATGCGAGAATCCCAGTTCGTACTCCGTCGCATGCTCCGGCCTCTCGTCCGGATTGCCGTTAAAAATGACGCAGTTTTGATCCGGCGGCGTCTGACCGCCGGGTTGGAAGTAGCGCTCGTACAGCAGCGGTGCCCGAAAGCCGGTTCCGACTGAAAAGCGAACGTCGCTCGACGAGCCGAGGTCTTGGCTCAAACCTAGGCGCCAGTTCAAGTCGTTGCCGAAGGTCGAATACTGTGCGTCGTAGAGGCCGCCCGAGAGCCGTAGAGTGCCGAACTGCTGGGATCCGCGGAAGAAGTAGGAGTCGATGCTCTGCGAAAGCGTCATCGGGCCGCCTGAGGCATCGACGATGCTGGCCCCCGCAAGCGACTCCTGACGCGCGTAGCCGCCGAACGAGAAGTCGCTCGCGTCGAACGTCCGGCCCCACGACACGCCTTCGCTGTACCGCGTGTCGACGTGCTCGACGTCGTACGGCGAGATCGAGCCTCCTTGGAAATCGATGTTGTCGTCGTTGGCCAAGAAGCCGGCGGAGAGCGTTCCCGCCCCGAGCGGCGTTCGCGAATATGCGTCGTATGCCCGGATGCTCTGCGCAAACGCCGCGCTGCCGGCGCCGACGTTGTAGCCGTACACCGGATTGGCAACTTCGTTTGGGTCGCCTTTCATCGGCGAAAAGTTGCAGGCCGGGCCGGGGCCGCTGAATACGCAGGTCGGATTTCCCGCGATCCCGTTGACGCCGCTCGACTCGTCCCGGTTATTGCCGAGCGTAAAAATGCGCAAGCCAACGTCCGAGCGCTGCGAGAAACTATAATCGAGATTTACCAGCCCCAGCATGGCGGCAATCGACGATCCGAGATGCACGAGCGTCGGACAGTTTGGAGTGGGGCCGCTGCTGGAATACGGGCCGCAATAGATCGGCGTGTTGTTCGCCGGAACGACCAACGCGTTCTGGTTGACTTGCCCGGCTTGCTGGAAGTCGTCGCCGGCCAGCGCGTATCCGAGCTTGCCGATCGTGCCGGTCGCGTTGACCCAGGTCTGCGTCGTGCCGAACGAGCCGATCGAGCCCGAAAGGGCGAAGTGTTCTTCCTGCGTCGGCCGCAGCGAAACGAAGTTGACCGCGCCGCCGAACGTGTTGCTGCCTTCCAAATCGGTCGGACCCAAGCCCTCTGTCACGTTGATGCTGTTGAAGGCCGGCACGGCAAACTCGGAGATATCGACGTCACCGGTGTTGCCGTCGTTGAGCTGCTGCCCGTCCAGCGTAATCATCGCTTCGGAGGGATCCGGCCCGCGCAGCGAAGCGACCATCGGCGCAGTCGGCGCGCCGGAGTCGGGATGCTGAAGGACCACCGACGGAACCTCTTCGAGCGCCTCGTACGCCTGCGAGTATCCCAGCGCGTCCATTTGCGCGCGCGAGACGTCGATCGCCGGTATTACGCTGCGATCTAGCGTAAAGCCGCCGTTGACGGTTACCTGGCCGATGGTACGGAGTTTGGGTGTGTCGCTCGGTTCCAGAATTACGGAGATGCGCGCTCCGTCGGACAGTTCGCCGGTATTGACGGTGACGGTAGCATAGCCCTTAGCAACGACCGTGAGATCGTATCGCCCGGCCGGAATCACGACCGAGAACGTGCCTTTCGCGTCGGTCGAGATAGTCGTCGATTTTGGACCGCGAAAGGTCAGTTGCGCCTGCGCGATCGGAGCGCCGGCGGGGGTGTGGACGTTGCCGCCGACAAGGCAGCACGCCGCGACGAGTATGGGAAGCATCGATGCCCTCGCAAAGTAAGCGTGATGTTCTGGGATGGCGAAGGACATCGGCGGGAGGAGCGCGCTTACCGCGCCGCAGCGCGGTGAGCCTACGCGGGCAGATCGGAGCGCCGGCAAAGCTGCGCGACCGACGCGGGCCGGTATAGACCTCCGAGCGGAAACGGATGATCCCGACGATCGCGGCGATGATGCGATCGCGATGAGAGAGAATCCAACGGGCCAAAGCGAAGACCGCGAGCGCGACCGCGGCGGCGCACGCAAGCGTCGTGCTCAGCCCGAGGAAGACCGAGCCGCCAAACGCGTCGGCGAGGCCCGCGAGCGTCGTTCCGGCAAGTCGCGAGTCGAGCAGTTCCATCGCCGGAACGATAATCGACGCGAGCAGCATCGTGGCGCCTACAAAGAGCGGGGCGCTGCGCCAGCTCGGCGCCGGGGACGACGCAAGCGTTCGATTCGCCGCCGCGTCGCAGCAGAGCCGCAGGCCGTGCAACGCGATTGCGCCGGCGACGATGGCCGCGAGCGCCACGACGACGCCGCGCGAGTCGTGGATGGAGACGTCGTCGTAGCTCGCGTGCGCGACCAAATAGTCGGCAATGATGTCGATCGTGCCGTGCGCCGCCACGGCAGCGGCAGCAGCAGCAGCGACGACCAGTGCGACGAGCGAGCGCGAGGCGACGGGCATTAGTGGTCGCATTCGGGCCCGCTGCCGGCTCTGCCTCGCCGGCTCGCCCGAACGGCTAGTCCTCGGAGCCGAAAGGAGGCGAGGCGTAGTACAAGTGGGAGGGCGCGTTGTCGTTTCCGACGACGTCGCTCAAGTTGGCGACGCAGTGGAAAACCTGTTCCAGGTTGAGGACGGCAAAAATTCTGCGCAAAACAGGGCTTTGAAAGACGATGACTTCGCGCTTGTAGCCTTTCGCCGCGCGGTAGTGGTGCAAGTCGACGAGCTCGTGGATCGCCTTCGAATCGACGTAGGTGACATCGGTAAAGTCTAAGACGACTCGTTGAATGTCGCGTATCCGGCGCAGGTCGGCTCGCAGCTGCTCGGCGGTGGCGATATCGTACTCGCCAGTGAAAATCATGACGGCCAGGCGTGGAGTGCTTGGTTCGGGCTTGCGGCGAAAC
The DNA here is from genome assembly GCA_035308305.1 of Candidatus Cybelea sp. Taxonomy (GTDB): domain Bacteria; phylum Vulcanimicrobiota; class Vulcanimicrobiia; order Vulcanimicrobiales; family Vulcanimicrobiaceae; genus Cybelea. The sequence goes on from DATGGV010000059.1 coordinate 16,962, forward strand.
GGAATCGTCTTAACGGACAGCGGCGTTTTGGTGATGGGCTGAATCACTGGCGTCCTTTCACAGAGCTTTCAGAAATGGTAAGCTGCGCGCGCCGAACATACAAGAAGTGTTTGAGGGCGGCCCGAGGGGCCGGTTCTGCCCTTGCCCGCGTGGTGCGATCTGCGGTGTTACGAATTACTCGTCGCGCGATGCGAACGACCGAACCGCAGCCATCAACCGAACTTGAATCGATTCGAGCGGTTGCTCGCGCAGGAGAACGATCGGAACCTGATCGTCGAGGTGCGGATTCGCGCCGTGAAACCACGCGCCGGCCATGTGGCGAGACGTCACCGTCGAAATCATCATCGCCAGCTGCAAGGCGAAGCGCAGTACGTGGGAGCGCTGCGGCTCGCGCTCGCCCGACGCCCACTGCTGCACCGCGCGGGTCTCCTTGACACCGGCGATCTCCGCCACGGTCGTGGCGCCCAGGAGGCCAACGAGGGTTTCGACGACCGTCGAGGTCGGGAGCGACATGGCTTCATTGTGGGCCTCGCCGGCCGTAAGTATTCGTGCGTCGAGTCCCTGCGGTAACTGCATTTCTATCCTCCCCCTCGGAATACAGGTAGTATAACAGGGTAAATCACAGGATGCAACACCAGGTGAATTATATATCTCTTGGCGGCTCAGGCAGCGCCCGAGGCTTGCCTCGCGCGGCAAGAATCTCCGCGCGCCCTTCGAGCTGCCAAGCTGGCGGCGTCTGCGGAACCTCGGGAAGCGCGGTCGGCAGATCGGCCGTGACCGCTCGGCGCTCTTGTTGCGTGAAACGTTTTTTGACAACGTGGAGGCGAGAGACTATACTCGACAAATGGCATATTCTGAGGTGTCATCTGTCAAACGAGGGCCCGCACGGAGTCTGGTGCGGGAGTTGTTGCGTCAAGCCAAACCCAGCGACGACGCGATTATCGGCGCCGTACACCGCGGTCTGCCGCCGTCGGTGCTCGACGAGCTGCTCGATGCGGGCCTTTCCGAAGAGGAGGTCGCGGGCGTTATTGGATTCTCGGTTCGCACGTTGCATCGCAAACGTGGTCGAAGCGCGCGCCTGGACGTTGCAGAAGGAGACCGGGCCGTCCGTCTAGCGCGAACGCTTGCCGAAGCCGACCTCTATATCGGCGGTCGCGGCCGCGCTTTGCGTTGGCTTCGCACAAAGAATTGGGCGTTGGGCGATCGGACTCCGCTGGAGTTGCTCGCGACCGAGCCAGGCCTCGAAATCGTTCGCCAGGCATTGGCCACGATTGCCTACGGCGGCGTGGCGTGATCGAGGTATGGCGACTCGTACGGATGCGTTTTTGCGCCACGACCGTAGCGGCCTTCAGTGGAGAAGGTGCGGCGCTCGCCGGCGGACGCTGGAACCGCAAGGGCACCCGCGTAGCCTACGCCTCGTGGTCGAGGTCGCTTGCGATCTTAGAGATCCTTGCCACGATCGAGCGGGCAGAGGCGCCGACCGACTATGCATTCGCGTCGGCTTCTTTTGCGGAGGAAGACGTCTTTCAACTCCCGCCGCTGCCGCCGGAATGGCGGCGGCCGGCCCGGAGCGGCACGACGGTCGAGATCGGGGAAAGGTTTGTCGCAGAGGGACGCGCGCTCGCGCTTGCGATACCTTCGGTCGTCGTGCCGCAGGAGTTCAACTATATCATCAATCCACTGCACGCGCGGTTTGGCGCGATCGAGATCGGCAAATCGCTCGAGCCCTTCGCCTTTGATTCGCGGATATTTACGCTAAGGACGATACTTCCGCGATAACACGGCCTCTCGCTGTGCTATCAATCGAGCCACATGCCGGAAGTGGCGTTTCGGATCGGCGAACGTCTGGCGCACTTCGCGAAAACCTCCGACGTCTTCGGTCGGTGATGCTGCGTCGGCAACGACTCGATAGGCGAACGGGACGTTCGAGCGGCTACCGCCGATCGCCCGCACCGTGAAACCTGCAGAGGACCGCCGGCTCACGAACATCGCTTGATCGCCTTCGGGCGTCACGAAGACGAGGTATGGCACGCGCGTGTCGATCGTAGCGGCAAAGTCCGGCTTGAGCGAAACGTCGGCTCGACCCAGCTGAAGTTGCGCCTCGCCGTCATCTTCCAGCCGCGCGGTGCGCGCCGCCGTGCCGTAGTAGGCAACGGCGCCGGCGCCGCGCGTTCTCGGCACGTACGTTGCCGGCGCGTCTTTCGAAGTCAGCGTTCCCTTGACGTGAACGTCTCCCGTGATATAGACGTCGCCGCCCGCAGCGCATGGCGGTTTCAAGTTCTTGCAGAGCTTGGTGTCTTGCGTGGTCGCTTGGACCTCGAAGGTTTCCAACGCCTTGCTGCCGGCGCTGTTAAAGACGCCGACGCTGTCGGCGCCGCTGCCGCTGGCGACGTCGAGGGCGGGATCTTTCGCACTCCCGGCCGCCGCCGCACCGATCGCGACGACGCCTTCGCCCGTACCCGCGCCGAGCTCACCCGTTCCGCCGTTGGGCGATCCGGTGGTGCCCACGACGGCTGTCGCGGCATTGTTCGACGCGCTCGTTACTATGCCGAGGAGTCCCGTTCCGCTCGCCGCATCGTCATTGAGAACCCCCGCCGCGCCAATTGCGTTCCCGTTGGTTCCGCTCGCCACTCCGACGATTGCCGTTCCACCAATGCTGCTGTTGCCGCCGTCGATGCCGACGCCGTCCACGTTTGTTGCGTTTCCGAAGACGCCGCCGAGCGTTCCCCCGGACGAACCGTAAACGGCGACGCCTGACGTTGCATTACCGAACACGCCGGTACCGCTCGAAGTGTTGCCGTACACGCCGTTCAGGGTCGAGGAGTACGCCGACACGCCGTCTCCCGACGTGGAATATCCAAAGACGCCGGCGTTCGAGGTTCCGCTCGAGTTGGCAATACCCGCGACGCCGTAGGCGTTCGATGACCCCGAGCCGCTGAAGCTGGTCGACCCTTCGACCCCGTTGCCGCTCGCAGATGCGCCGGCGACTCCCGGACCCGAGCCGGCGTTGCCGCCCGAGATGCATGGATTGGAGCTCTTGCAGTTTACGGTTTCTAACGTGCGCACGGTGTGCCGCGCGTCGCTCGCGAGTGCCGGCACGATGGCGCATGCAAACGCGATCAAGGTCCACGAGATGAGAGACTTCGATGGCTTCATAAGGCTAAGACTCACTCAGAAGACCCGAGGGAAACGCAGGCGCGTCGTAACGGGTCAGACTTAGGCGCGCCGTGACTCGATAAAAGCTGCCGTCGGCTCGGTTCCCATCTTAACACTCGGGCACCTCGTTTGCTGCGTTCATGTCAAACGTGTACTCCACCAACGATGGGTTGCGACGAGCGCACGCTACTCCGCGCGGCTCGCGCTTGGGCTAATAAGCGCCGGGTCGGCGGACGCGGATCGGTGTTCGCCTTCACGAGGAGGGCGCGTAACGAGCGAGAGAATGACGAGCGTCGCGACGTTGGCGCCCAGGCCGACGAGCCCGGCGTTGATTCCCCAGGGCGTGATGTTGAGTGCGGCCAGCGGGATTGCCACGGCGAGGCCGGCGGCGATTCCCGCTCCGACGCCGAGCGCCGTGGCCCGCCGCCGCCACAGGAACGTCGCGAAGACGCCGGGCGCGAACTGCGTGATGCCGTTGTAGTAGAGCAAGAGCATCTCGACGACCGTGCGCTGCCCGGTCAGCCAAAAGCCCAGCGCCAGTAAGGCGACGACGAGCACCAGCACGCGCGTCATTAGGGTCCGCGCCGCATCCCCGGTCGCGATGCCGAACACGTCGCCGGCGACGTTCTTCGTGATGACCGCGGCGCCGGCGAGCAGCAAGGCCGAGGCGGGGATCAAGGCCGCGAGCGCCCCCGCGGCAACGACCAATCCCAGGATCCAGCTCGGATAATAATGTTGAACGACCAGCAGAAACGATTGGTCGACGGCCGTTCCTTTTAATCCCGGCACGATCATGGCGGCCGAGAGACCGGCGAAGATCATCAACGCCACGAAGGCTTGATAAAGCGGCAAAAGCATCGCGTTGCGCCGCAGCGAATCGCCGCTGCGCGCGCTGTAGGTCGCACTAAAGGAGTGCGGGCCCATCGACCAGCCGATTCCCGACAAGAGCACGGTTGAGACAAACCAAATCGTTCCATGGAAGACCGTCCCCGTCGGAAGCACGAGCATCTGCGGATGCGTGGCTGCGACCCGGTCGAACATCGCACTGGGCGAACCGAAGAAGCGCATCGGAATCGCGATTCCCGCGAAGGCCACGGCTCCCAGCACGAGGACGTCTTTGACGACGCTGGCCCATGCGGTGCCGCGCAATCCCGCGGTGAAGACAAAGAGGGCGAGCACGAGAAACGCGATGCAGACCGAAGCGGTGGCGTCGTACGCGCCGTACCCCGCGATGCGCAGCAGAATCTGCAGTCCGCTCAACTGCAATGCAACGTACGGAACCACCATCAGGAAATAGAGGATCGCGGTGGCAGTCCCGAGCGCGCGGCTGTTGTAGCGCGTCTCGAAAAAATCGGGCCCGGTGAGAAGGTTGCATTCCTTGCCGACGCGCCAGATGGCCGGCGTGACGAAGTAGGAGATCGCGTAGCCGCAGGCGCCGTAGGCCAGCACGTAAAAGGCCGGCGCGCCCCCCGAGTACGAGAGACCGGCGATCCCGAGAAACGTGAACGTAGTGTAAATCTCGCCGGCGAGGAGCACCCAGAGAAAGATCGTGCCGAAGGACCGGCCGCCGACGATATATTGCGCCGGATCCATCTTGACGCGGCGCACGGCCAGCAGCGCAAATACGATCGTGCCGAGGACGACCGCCGCAACGATCGCCAGCGCGACCGGCGAGCCGCTCACCAGCGTTTCTCCAACCGCCCGATCGTCCAGAGAAGGGCCGGCGTCAAACAGACCCAGCCGATGATCCACCAGAGGAGAAAGGGAAGTCCAAGAAAGCGCGGTTCGATGCGATTCACGAGCGGCACGGCAACGCTCAGCGCACCGATCGGTATTGCGGCCAGGAGCAAGCGCAGCATTGGGCGCATTTGCCTCGCCATACGACAACGTCCCTTTTCTTCAGGTCAGGACGGCGTTAATTAATGAGTTCTACGTGATCCAATCGTACGTGCCCGGGACCGATGCGATCGTGCATAACGAAAATGTTGTCGCCGGTACCATACTTGCTGCGGTAAATGATCCCGGACGAATTGCCTATGAGGTGGAGCGCATGACCTAGCCAGTGCGTTGGGGCACCATCGCGCGAATCGATATAATCCCACCAGTTTCCCGTAAGTTCTTGATGGCTCGTCTTGAGCTTGTAGCATACCTCATCTTTGCGAAGGTCGAGCAACGTCGAAACGACGGCTGATAAAACCGCAAGACGCGTTACGGGACCAGGGACGTCGATAATTTCCGTAGCGGTTTGCATACGACGCCGCGCTTCAAACAGCGGGGTCGTTCTGTCCGAGGACGCGTACAACGCGGAGAACGATCTCGCGCGAGTGGTTCCGCGATTGAATCGGTGGTCGATGCCAGGGTTGCTAAACGTTGCATTACCAATATCTCGTTCGCGGAGCGACCGATATAAATCGCCGTCGTACGTGACGAGCCAGTGCGCCGGCGCGGCGCGCAACACATCGCGCAACGCCGCCGGTCGCAGCATGCGTTAGGGTGCGCCTTCTTCAACGCTCGACAGAAAAGCAGCGAGCACGGCCCACCGGCCATCGACAACGTAGTCGATCGGGCGCTTGAAGTCTAATTCTGGATTGGGTGCATGCAGCCAGACGCGTGCGTTTTCCTCGTTTCCGGTAAACAGTTGGGCCACACGCACGAATAGACTGTAGACCGCTCTCATTTGCTCTTGCGCTCGCGGCGAATGCGCGCCTCGCGTAACGGTCGAAGTCGCCACTCCAAGCGCTCGAGAAAGCTCGCTCGCCCGTAATCCTAAGCAAGTGGCTAGACCTTCGGCGTCGACAGATCCGGTCGGCGAAAGAACACGTTTCGCCGATCCCGGGAACGAAATAGCCATGCGGGAACCTCCGCAGGCCAGCATAGCATAAATGCACTAAAAACGCAAACTGTCAGTTGCGATTTAGAGGCGGTCCGAAAGGCGCTGTTTTGCGGCGCTGCGAACCTATCTCGCCCACCGATGGAGCCGTAAGCAAAGTGCCAGATGAGATTGAAGTCGACACGAAAGACCTGCAAGAGAGCATCCAGGACCTAAACAACGAGCGAGCGGAGCGTCAGCGCGCCGAAAAGGAGGGGGGTTGGCTGCGGTTCATCGGCCTGTCGACGGCGATCCTCGCGGTCTTCGCCGCCATCGCCGCGCTGCAGTCGAGCAATCTGGTCAACGAGGCGTTGATCCATCAGATCAAAGCGTCGGATACCTGGGCCGAATACCAAGCCGACCGGCAAAAGGATCACGCTTATACAATCGCGCTCAACGGACTGCTCGACGCCGCTGCGGCGGTGCCGGCGACGAAACCGGCGGCCGCGCGGATCGCAGAGTACCGCGCGAAGGTCGCTGACGAATCGCGCAAGGAATCGGCGCTTTCGGATTCGGCGAGGGGTTTGGAGCGCGAGACGGAGGACGAAATGCGCAAACACCACGCCTTCGAGTATTCCGTTGCCCTCCTCCAGGTTGCCATCGCCGTGGGGGCCGTTTCAGCGCTGACCCGAGTAAAGCCGATCTGGTATCTTAGCCTGCTCATCGGCGCAGTCGGCAGCGCCTTCTGCGCAGTAGGCTTCATCCATTAACCGGCGAGCCTCGAGGGAACGCCGGCTATTGAGACTGCAGCGTTAAGTTGTCGACGTTGACTGCGTAGTTGCCGGCGGAGACCAATCCATTCGGCTCGGCGCAAATGATGCCGAGGTTGGGCCCGTTGATCACGACCAGGCCTGGTGGCCCGCACGGAACCTGCCGCAGATTGTAGTTCGACAGTAAGGTCGCTCCCGGACTGCCGGCACTCACGTAGTAGGACGTGTACCGCTGATTCGCATAGTAGATGGAACCCGCGACCGCGGCCGTCGCCGCTCCAATCGCGAAGGCTCCCCAAAATCCGCCGCCCCAATACGCTCCGTACGGCGCCCAAGCGACGCCGCGATTCCATCCCCAAGCCGGGTAGTATCTTGGGTTAACGATAACGCGGCCATTATAATAGTACCCGTTCCTGCCGTTGTTATTGTAATGGTACGTGCTGTAGCTGTTGGTGTTCCGGTTGTACACCGTCATGTTGCCGGTGTTTTTGTTGTAGACCGCGGCGTTGCCCGTGTTCTTATTGTACGCCCCCGCGGAATTTCTGCCGTTGTAGGCTCCACTGTTGTAGTTGCCGTTATTATGGTACGTGTTCGAGTAGTTCGTGTTGCGATTGTACTGGTTCGCCGTGTTCGTGTTTCGGTTGTACGTCGTTGCGGTTCCGGTGTTCTTGTTGTACACCGCGGCATTTCCGGTGTTCTTATTATAGGCTGCGGCTCCGTTCTTGCCGTTTACGCTGCCTTGGTTCGGTACGTCGTTGCTCATGTTGAAGCCGCGACCTTGGTTGGACGTCGAGCGGGTCGCGCCACCGCCACCGCGAGCTGCGCCGCCTCCACCGCCGCGGCCGCCGCCGCGCTGCGCCGAGGCCGTCAATGGCGCGGCTGCGAGTGCGATGATGAGGAGAAACGATAAGATTCTCATGGTGTGGGCTCCTGGTCGAGCTTGCCGTCTCCGGTTACATACGTGCCCTTTGCGGTCTGCATAACGAAGACCACCGAGTGGGCGGCGACCTTCATCGTGGAGAGCGGCATCGTCTGATCCTGATCGGTCAGGTTGAAATAGAACGTGGCCGACTTAAACTTGACGGCGTGCATCTCCCCGCCCTGGAAGAGCGTGAACGCTCCACCCGTGCAACGAACGATGTCGCCTTCGTGAGCACAGTCGGCGCCGCGCAGGACGACCTTCGAGTATTTGTCGGCCGATTCGATCGTCAGCGTTTTGTTCGCGATCTTGAACGTCACGCCGGTATACGTTTGTGTGGAACCGTCTCGCTGCTGGATTCGGACGTTTCCCGTCGCCGACGCGGGCGCGCTCACGGCGAGCACGAAGGCAATGACGATCAACCCAACTGGCCTCATGCTGGCATCCTTTCGTCGAGCGCAAGGGCCTAAAATATACCACGATTGCCCCTCGGGGCCATATCCCAAAAACGCAGGGGACGGCAGACTAGGGGGTCAGATCAAAAACGGTTCCGCAACCGGCGCCGTTGCAGACGCTGCCGCCGAAAACCGTGGTGCCATAAAAGGTTCCCTTTAGAAGGAACAGGTTACCGACCGGCTCCGCGCCATCCGACCCGCGTCCGAAGCTGTGGAGTACGCTTTCGGTTCCCGCCGTCGTGATGCTGAATAACGTGCCTTTGCCGTACGTGCCTCCCGCTTCGGTCGTGCCGTAGAGGACGCCGTTGCGCACCGCCAAAGCGCCGAGCGGCGACGCGCCGTCGGTGCCCGAGCCAAAATCGTGCAGAACTTGCTCGTTTCCGGACTCGCTGAGGCTAAACACGGTACCGCTGTTGTACGCTCCGCCGCTCATCGTTGTTCCGTAGAACACGCCGTGCAGCGCAGTGACTCCACCATTGGGGGAAGAACCGTCACTGCCTCCGGTAAAATTATGGAGCACGTGCACCGAGCCGGCGGTCGTCAGACTGAAGACCGTGCCGTCGCTATCCGAGCCCCCATTGGGACTGGTCCCGTAGAGGATGCCGTTGACGGCGATGAGGCCGCCGGTTGGCGGGCCCACTGAGGACGGGAGGCTGCAGATCACGCGTTCTTCGCCGGCGGGCGTGATGCTATAGACGCTTCCGAGACCATACGTGCCGCCGCCCGCCTCGCCGTAAAACGTACCGTTCGACGGCAGCAAGCCCGAGTATGGCTCTCGGGCGTCGCCCGTATGGCCAAAGCTGTAGAGCGTGCGCTCTTTGCCGGCCGGCGTCACCGTAAAGACGGTGCCTTCGTCGTTCGCGCCGCCGCCCGGCGTCGTCCCGTAGATCACTCCGTGCAGCATTGCGATTCCGAGGGGATTTGCGCTCTCGTGCTTTACGCTTTGAAAGCTATGCACGACGCGCTCCTCGCCCGATGCGGTCATGCGAAAGACCGCCCCCGCCCCAGACGCGCCGCCGTAATACGTACTTCCGTAGAAGAGGCCGTTCGAATCGACGAGGTGTCCATTGGGGCTGGCGCCGTCGGGAATGCCCTTGAAATTGTAGAGCTTTTCGTATGCCGTCGCGTTCTGCACCGAAAAACCGTTACCAAAGGGCGCCTTTGGATAGACGGCGACGCCGAAGGGAAGCCAGCCGTCGTGCGAGGCCGTTTTCTGATGCACGGTCCACAGCCGCTTTCCGGAGGCGTAGTCCAGCGCGACGAGCGTGTTCGCGCGCGTGCCGCATCCCGAATATGTCAGCTCGCTTCCGCCTCCGGAGCCCAAGCACGGATACGTCACATAGATATTTTTCTCGTCCTGGTCGAACGCAAACTTAAAGGGATCGGCCTGCCCGGTCTTGATGACGCGTGACGGCGGCTGGTCTTTTTGCGTGAAGACGTCGATCGCACCAGCGTTTCCATTTGACACCAGCAGCGCGCCGTGGCTGTCAATGGCGATGTCCGTCAGAAAGAAGACGGTGTTCGGAGGAATGAGATCGACGCCACGACGCGCACCCGGACGAAAGCGTTGCACTTGTCCCCAGTAAGTGTAGTCGGCATTGTAGCCGACGTAGAGGTTGTTCTGCGCGTCGAGCGCCAGGCAATAGGGCGGCCCGCCCGGGTATATCGATCGAGATGGCTTCGACCGGCCCGGCGGATAGACGAGCACACGGCCGTCCGTGCCCGATCCGCTGCACGCGTCCGCGATATACACCGTGCCGTCGTCGGCTGCGATCACGTCGAAGGCGCACGACGCTCCGACATACGTACGAAACGGCTTATGAGCGCCCTTCTTATACGCCTCGACGCTGCGGTTTCCACTCTCGAAGCCGGTCGTTACGTAGAGCGTGCCGTGGGCGTCGACGAAGATTCCATCGGGTTGCGAGACGCCCGTGATGATTCGATCGACGATCCCTTTCGCCGGGTCGTCGCCGCGCAGGATATCGACTTCGCCTCCCGGATCTTTGCGCCCGGCGGCATCGTCGGCTACATAAAGGTACGAAGCGTTGTCCGCGTTTGCGGTGAGCTTTGCCGTGCTCGGCAGGCTGAAGGTCTGCGGCGGGGGATTTACCGCAGGTAACTGTGAGCCGCGACAACCCGCGAGCAGTGACCCCGCCGCGCCCGCCAGGACAAATCGACGGTACCCGGCGCGCAGCTCCATACACGCCATTGTAGCGCCCGGTTCGCGTCGACGCCAGATGCTTCCGAGCGTTTTCGCCTTGGGCCGCCTAAAGCAGGGGCGGGCCGCATGGCGGCGCATTGCCTCGCTATGCAGCAACGTTCTTCCAACTATTGGCCGATCGTCATCGTCGGCGTGGTCGTGCTCGTCGTCGCGGGGGCGGCCGTCACCGCCTACAACTCACTGGTGACGCTCGGACAGGCCGTCGACGCGCAGTGGGGGCAAGTGCAGAACGTCTACCAGCGGCGTGCGGACCTGATTCCCAATCTCGTCGCGACCGTCAAAGGCGCGGCGAACTTTGAATCGAGCACGTACGAGGCGGTCGCGAAGGCGCGCGCGAGCGTCGGGCAGATTTCGCCCCAGGTCGTGCAAAACGCCGTCAACAACCCGCAGGATTTCGAGAAATACGCGGCGGCGCAGGACCAGCTCGGCTCGGCGCTCTCGCGGTTGTTGGCCGTCGTGGAAAACTATCCGCAGCTGCGAGCAACGGAGAACTTCCAGACGCTCCAAGCGCAGCTCGAGGGCACCGAAAACCGCATCGCGTTCGAGCGCCGGAAGTATAACGAGGTTGCCCAGACGTTCAATACGCGGCGCGACACGGTTCCGACGGTATTTTTCGCCGGTCTCTTCGGGAGCAAGTTCAACGAGAAGCCGTACTTCAAAGCGCAGGCCGGCGCCGAGCAGGCACCCGTCGTGAACTTCAGCCCGTGACCAAGGCGCAGCAGGCGACGATCTCGGCGGCAATTGCGGCGGCCGAAGATGGGACCACCGGACGGATCGCGGTTCGCGAAATTCCCGATCGCAGCGTCGATGCGTTCGAGCGCGCCAAGCGAGAGTTTGGGCGCATCGGCTTACACCGTCACGAGCCGGCCAACGGTGCGCTGATCTTGGTAGCTCCCAAAGCGCGCCGATTCGCGATCGTCGGCGATCGGGCGCTGCACGAGCGCGTCGGCGATGCGTTCTGGGACGATTTGGTGAAGGAGAGCCAGCCATTTTTTGCGCGCGGCGAGACCGAAGCCGGAATCCTGTACGCCGTCGCGCGCCTGGGCGAGGTGCTGCACGCGCATTTTGCGGAGCCCGGCACCGGCCTGGCGTGAGAGCGCAACGAGCGCTTTGCGCGCTCGTTCTGGCGATCCTTCCGGTCGCGGCGTTCGCGGCGGGCTTTGCGATCCCGCCGACTCCCGACCACTTCGTAACCGATAACGCCGGCGCGCTTTCGACGAACGCGCGCGCGTCGATCGAGAACCAACTGCAAGCCTACCAACAAACGACGGGGCATCAGGTGATCGTCTGGATCGGCCAGAGTACCGGCGACGTTCCGCTGGAAACCTGGACGGGCGAGACCGCCGCCAAGTGGAAGGTAGGCCGGCGCGGGCACGACGATGGTGCCGTGCTCTTCTTGTTCATGCGCGACCGGAAGATTCGCATCGAGGTGGGCTACGGTTTGGAGAGCGCGCTCACCGACGCGGACAGCTACCGCATCATCAACGAGGTGATCCGGCCGAAGATGCGCGCGCGCGACATCGACGGCGCGGTGAGCGGCGGCGTCGCCGCGATGCTGACGACGATCACGCCGAGCTATGCCGGTGTAACGCCGCCGCCGGAGGCCTCGTCGAGCGACGGATCGGGCGGAATGGCCGTGTTCTACGTCATCTTCGGCGTGCTGTTCTTCGGCTTCGGCATGTTCATCGTGGTAATGCAGATCGTTCGCAGCATTCGCTACGGCTATCTGGTGATGCGTGAGGGCTCGGCGCAGGCCAAACGCGACATGGGGCGCTCACCGTTCTGGGCCGGTGGTTTCATCGGCGGTCTGACCAGTGGCGGCGGAGGCGGTTGGGGCGGCGGCGGCGGCTTCTCCGCGGGCGGCGGTGGTTTCGGCGGCGGAGGCGCGTCGGGCGGATGGTAGTTGCGGCGGCGTTTATACTGCTCGCCCTCACGACGCCGCCGACGGTGGGGCCACAGCACTATGTGATCGATCAGCCGGGCGTGCTGACGAATGCGACCACGACGTGGGTCGCGCAGAATCTGCAAGCGTTCCAAGAGCAGACGGGCCATCCCGTATTCGTGGTAATCGCGCGCAGCAGAGGCGAGGCGCCGGCAGAGAACTTCGCGGGAGACGACGGCGCGGTGCTCTTTCTCTGGCTGCACGAACACGACGCCGACATCGTCGTGGGATCGCGAATGCAGCTGGATTTGAACGGCGCGGTAACGGCACAGATCCTCGACGGCGTCGTGCGCCCGCGGATGCGGCGCGAGGATGCCGACGGTGCGGCGGCTTACGGCGTCGACGCGATCGTCCACGCGATCGCGCCGCAGTATGCGAACGTCGCGCCGCCCAAAGCAACGCCGCTGATTCTCTTCGGGCGCGGGTTCATGTACACCGCCGTCTGGCTGGTCTTCGCGGCGATCGTGGTGAGCTTGATCGTGCGGGTGATCACCTGGGTGCGCTAGGTTGAACCTAAAATTGCAACCGAGGTTACAATATCAAACCATTTCCTTAGCGAACCGCAGGACTCAGTCGAGTCCTACAATACCTCTAGTTTCGCCCGATTCGGGGCGTGGTAAAATGCTCTTAGGCTAAGTCTCAAAAGCGATCGTGTAGGAGCAAGACGCATGAAGAGTTTATATTTCGGCCGCTGCGTGCTAGGCATTAGCATCGCGGCAGCGTTGCTCGGCGGATGCGGCGGCGGCAACTCCGGTGCCGTCCCCGCAGGGACCGATGCCGGCAGGGCGCTCACCCATCGCAAGACGTTTCATTACACCGGTGGGAAGCAGACGTTCACCGTACCGGCCGGCGTTACGCAGATCAATGTTGTTGCGCTCGGGGGCAACGGCGGAGACTGGGACAAGACGCTTGGCGGATATGGCGGCCGCGTCAGCGCCACGCTGAGCGTTACGCCGAACGAGCATCTGATCGTTTATGTCGGCGGCAACGCCTCAGCCTCCGGGGGGACCGGCGGCTTCAACGGTGGCGGCAGCGGCGGTGCCGGCCCCTACGGTTCGGGCAGCAGTTCAACCGGTGCCGGCGGTGGCGGAGCGTCGGACGTTCGTACGGCTACCGGGAAACTATCCGATCGCATTTTGGTCGCCGCCGGTGGCGGCGGCGCGGGCAGCGGAGGCGCCGCAGAGGGAGCGTCCGGTCCCGCATTCGGTGGTGTGGGCGGGGACCGCATCGGTGGCAGCGGGGGCTCAAGCTGCCCGTACATATGCGGCGCCGGAGGTGCCGGCGGTACGCAAAAAGCCGGCGGAAGCGGCGGAGGCGCCGCAAGCGGCGGCGGTGGCGGCGGCGGCAACGGTGCGTTGGGCCTTGGCGGTTCGGGCGGAAGCGGCGTCTACGGGGGGACAAGCGGTAAATATGAAGCCGGTGGCGGCGGCGGAGGCGGTAGCGGCTACTACGGCGGCGGCGGCGGTGGCGGCGGCGGCACAAACGACAACGGCTTATTTGGTTCTGGCGGCGGCGGTGGCGGCGGATCGTCCTACGTCAAGCCAGGCACCAGCGACGTCCATATGTGGAAGGGATGGAAGGCAGCCCAACGCGTGGTCGTCTTCTCCTGGTAGTTTATGAAGAAAGCGGGCAATGCAATGATGGTACGTTCAAATCTTTGCCGGCGCGCGGTTAGCGTCGGCGCAATCGCAGCGATGCTCGCCGGTTGCGCCGTTCGCGACAACGCGCCGGTATCGCCGGGAGCGGTGCCGCATGCCGCGGCTGCATCTTCCTACGAGGTGCTGTACCGTTTCGAAGGCGGCTCGAACGGCGCCCATCCCGCCGGCAATCTCGTCAGCGTGAAGGGCACGCTTTATGGTACGGCGGGCGGCGGTTCGGCCGGAAAGGGAATCGTCTATAGCGTGACTACGGCCGGTGAGGAGAAGCTTCTGCACGACTTCAAAGGCGCCGATGGTGCGGATCCGCAGGCGGGCTTGATCGACGTTAACGGAACGCTCTACGGAACAACGTACGCCGGCCGCGGAAAAGGACTAGGCGTCGTTTACGCTATCAGCACGAGCGGCGCGGAGAAGCTGCTGCACGCTTTCGCCGGCGGCCTCGACGGGGAGCACCCGGAGGCCGGCCTGGTCGACGTGGGCGGAATGCTTTACGGCACGACCTTCGATGGCGGCGGCGGAAGCTGCACCGTCACAGGGCGTCACGACGGCTGCGGAACGGTTTACAGCATCACCACGACCGGCACGGAGAAGGTGCTGGGCACGTTCAGCGGCGAGCCCGACGGGGAGCGCCCCGAGGCGAGCGTGATCGGGATGAACGGCTCGCTCTGGGGCACGACGTATTTCGGCGGACCGGATGCTCAAGGAACCGTTTTCCGCGTAACCATGGCAGGCGCGGAGAAGGTCGTGCACGGCTTCGGTGCCGGAACGGACGGACGGGATCCACAAGCGGCGTTGATCGACGTGAAGGGTACGCTGTACGGCACGACCGTGTACGGCGGCGACGTGTCAAAGTACAAGGGAACGGTCTTCAGCATGCATACTGATGGCGCGGAAGAGATTTTGCACAACTTCAACGGCAGTCCCGACGGCGCCAATCCACAAGCGAATCTAATTTACGTTAACGGCACGCTCTATGGCACGACGCAAAACGGCGGCGCGAATAACAAAGGAACCATTTACAGCATCAGCACGACCGGCGCCGAGAAGGTACTGTACAGTTTCGCCGGCGGCTCCGATGGAGCGTACCCGTCATCCGGCTTGGTCGACGTGAACGGCACGCTCTACGGCACGACGACCGACGGAGGCTCCGGGATGGGTGATGGTTCCGGAACGGTGTACTCGTTGTCACCGTAGTGAAGAGTAGGGATTTCGGCCGATGCGCGATGCGCATCGGTATCGCAGCAGCCCTGCTAGCCGGGTGCGGCGGGAACTCCGGCGCCGTCCCCGGCGCAAATGGTGGTGCGAGCTTCGCGCCGGCGATGCCGGCGGTTGCCTGTCAGCGCGCGAGCGGTGCCAACGGTACCCCGATCAACCTCTCAAACATTCACGGTTGGATGTCGCCGGATGAAAAGACAAAAACTTCGCTGCTCTACGTTTCCGACGAAGGTGCCGGTGCGGTCGACATCTTCTCGGTGCCCGATTATAAACTCGAGGGACAGATTAGCAGCGGCATCGATCAACCCGAAGCATCGCCACCGATAAAAACGGGAAGCTGTACGTCCCCAACCTTCGCGCCGACACGGTGACCGTCTATAAGCAAGGTGACACGAGTCCATCGCTCACGCTTAGCGATCCCGATTGCCCCGAAGCCGTTGCCGTAGCAGAGGACGGCTACGTTTTCGTCGGCGACTATTACGGCGCCGGCGTCGAAGTGTACCCGCCCGGCGCAACCTCACCCAGCGAGCGGCTAACGAATCCGAACATCAAAGAGCTTTTCGCCGTCGGCGTAGATTCGCAGAGAAACGTCTATGCCTCGGGCTGGGGCCCGCAATACAGCTATAGCCCAGTCATCATCGAGTACGGTCCGAGCGGCGGCGCTACCAATCTCGGCCTCGAAGATATGACGTATCCGTCCGGTGTACTGGTCGACAAAAAAGGCGACATCGTGGAGTCCGACTTCTGGAGGGCCGTTATCAACATCTACGGTCCCGGTCAGAAGTACCCGACGTCTACGATCTCGACGTCAACCGAACCCGACCGCAGCGCCCTCGATCGGAAAGAGAATGTGATCTACGTGCCGACGGGTCAGGGAGACAAGGTTTGGGCGGTGCGCTACCCAAGCGGTTCGTCCAGCAAAAGCATCGCCATCAGCGGCTTCGCCGCAGGGGCTGCAGTGGTTCCAGCGCCCAAGCCGTAGCGCAAGCACCTGACGGCATCGGTAAGGTCCATAGGAGGAATGGAATGACGCCCTCCAAAGCCAGAGTCACCGGTGCGGTATACCTTCTTTATTTTCTGCTAGTTATATCGGCCGCATCGTCGGTCGGACGCGTTCCGGTTGCGTTCAGCGACGCTGCCAACCTCGTTGCGAACGCGGTCTACGTGACCGTTAGCCTGCTTCTCTATCAGTTGCTCAAGCCGGTGGACCGGAACGTCGCGCTGCTCGCGGTGACGATCAGCGCTATAGGATGCACCGTTCAGTCCTTGGCTCTCTTTCATCTCGTCCAAGCGCAAAGCGCGCTACCGATTTTCGGGCTCTTCAACATCACGATCGGCTACCTCGTTATAAGGTCGACGTTCTTACCGCGCGTCTTGGGCATCCTCATGGCATTGTCCGGAGTTGGCTGGCTTATGGTTCTGTCGCCGGAACTCGTAAAGCACGCAGACGCGTACATTGAGGTCGTTGGCGTTGTTGCCGAGGGATGCCTTATGCTTTGGCTCCTCATCATGGGCGTGAACGTTCAATCTTGGAACGAGCAAGCCGCAGCGGCAGGCCGCCCTCGACTTCGCTCAGGGTGACACAGAGAAACCGGCTCTGCTTCCGCTTTTTTTGGCGAGGCTGACGACGAGTCCGCTTGCGTACGGCACGTCGGTGTATCTGGGCTGCGACAATCCATGTGCCCGCGCGGCGGCAGGCTCATTCCGGATCGCCGTGCTGCGGTTTGCCGCTATGCGCTTGGAAGTACTTGGCGTCGAGCTTAGACGGGATCGGCTGGAATTGACGCGGCGACTGCTCGTAGTTAAAAATGTCGCCGATGCTCGTCGCGCGCTCGTCGGTCGTTCCGAGGCTGCCGAGCCCGAAGTTCTGTTCGATATACTTGAGGATGCTTCCGAACTCGTACTGCGTGTGCGAAACGTAGCCGCCTTGGACGGTCGAGCCCGGGCGCGCGTACGGCGACAGGACGAGCATCGGCACGCGGAAACCCAAGCCGCCGTACTTGTCTTGAAACGGCGGAACGGCGTTGTCGTAGAGCCCGCCCCAGTCGTCCCACACGACAATAATCGCCGTGCTATCCCAATAAGTGCTCTCTCCTACGGCGTTGACGACGCTTGCGACCCACTGCGGACCGGCATCGATTCGGTGCGCTTGATGGCCGGGATGGTCGGAGTTCTTATCCTCCGGAATTACCCAGGAGACGCCGGGCAGCGCGCCGTTGGTGACGTCGTTGAAGATATTGGTCTCGGGCATCGAGACGTTGGTGCCCCACTCGCTCCCGTAACGCACGGGGTAGATCACGTCAAACGCGTTTAAGACGGCTCCGGATTCGCCGCCACAGGCCTTGTGACAGCAGCCTTTGGGCGATCCGACGAAGCACGGAGAGTAATACTTCCACGAAATGCCGGCGCCGTCGAGGAGATCGCGCAAGGTTTCGTAGTCGCCCGACGGATAGCTCGGGAACTTGTTCGAACACGGAAACGGCCCGTTGGTCAAATACTTGCCGGCAATCGTGATCAGCTTGGTTTTCGACCCCGGCGGTGAGTCGCAGCCCCACGGCATCTGCGACGGATTGTCGATCAGGCTCTGGGTGCCGTTGGGATCCGACGCCGTTCCGTCGATTGCCGTGCCGCCCCTAATGAGGTCCTGATGCGCGGTGAAACTTCCGCTCCCTTGCGTTTGAAACATCGCGTCGGCCAGCACCCATTGCTTGGCGATATCCCAGTACGGAGCGATGAGCGAGGGATTCACGTACTGATACGGATACGCCCCGGCGAGTTTATTGTTCCCGAGCCCGCGCAAGGCGCAGACGCCGATGCGCTCCTGATTGAAGCCGTCCATCTTGCCGCCGTCGTAAGCTATTTTGAAGGCAGCGTTGCAGTGCGTGATGTCGTCGGGGAGGTAGAGGTCGCCCGCCGAAAGCGTCTGCGTTTTGTCGCCCGACTTCGTCTTCCATTGGCCGGTCGTTGCGCCGCGCGCTCCGGGAAAGGTTGCGAAGAGATTATCGAAGCTGCGATTCTCTTGCACGATGATCACGATGTGCTGGATGGGCGAGCTGCCCGTTGTGTGGTGTTTGCCGAGAAGCGCAGGGTTCGCGAACAGGGGCGGATGTGAGGCACCGGCGCAACCGCTCATGGCGAGAGCGGTAATGCTCAGGATTGCAACAACGCCTAAATGTGAGCGCGCGCGCATCGATAGGGTTCCTTCCGGTTAGCAGTTAGTCGATTGTGTTTCGCCGTCCTTCGACAACCGAAGCGGGAGGCCGGTACGCGGGGCCGAAGACTCCCAGCCCGCCGATTCTGTTTCGCCTATAGGAGGCATGCGATGAGGATTTCAGGTTCTGGCCGCTACGCACTGAGCTGCTGCCTGGCGGCGGCGATGCTCGCAGGTTGCGGTGGTCACGCCAATGACGGCGTCATGCCGATCGGCGCTGCCTCGGGCGGCGCTTCCTCGTATTATAAATTCCCGTATCACAAGTCGTTTTATTACACCGGCCGAGAGCAGGAGTTCAAGGTGCCGGCGAGCGTGCGGCATATCAAGGTGATCGCGCTTGGCGCGCACGGCGCCGGCATTCCCGAAGTCCGTGGCGGTCGCGTGAGCGCGATTCTCCCGGTCGCTCCCGGACAGGAGTTACTGGTTGTCGTTGGTGGTAACGCAGCCGGGGCGAACGGCGGCTTCAATGGCGGCGCGGATGGAGGACAAGGATACCAAGGCGGCCATCCCGGCTACGGAGGCGGCGGCGCCTCCGACGTTCGGCAACGCGGCGGTCAGTTGTCCGATCGGATCGTGGTATCCGGAGGCGGCGGTGGCCAAGGCGGCGGTCAAGGCCGGTACGCCAGTGGTGGCGTCGGCGGAAAAGGCGGCGGCTTGACGGGCGGCACGGGCGGCACCGGCGGAACCTATTA
>DATGGV010000060.1:0-16933 GCA_035308305.1 Candidatus Cybelea sp.
AAGAAGGTCCGGTCTTTTGGGCGGACGAGCTGCGCTGGTGAACCGGCAGCCGGCGCTCGCGACCAAGCTCGGAAAACTCGAGCTGGCCTATCCGACCTTGATGGGCAGCGGGTGCTACGGATCGGGCGAAGAGTTTGCGCCGTTTGCCGATCTTTCGAAGATCGGTGCGATCGTGCTCAAGAGCGTCACGCGATTGCCGCGCCTGGGGAATCCGACGCCGCGGCTGGTTCATACGCCCGCGGGCATGCTCAATGCGATCGGCTTGCAGAATCCGGGCATCGATTGGTATCTCGAGCACGAACTTCACAAGTACGCCGGCCGGCCTTGTAAGATCATCGGAAGCGTCGCGGGATTTCAGATCGACGATTATCCCTACGTCTGCGAGCGTTTGGCGGCGCGCGACGAGATCGAGGCCGTCGAGCTGAACGTTTCGTGCCCCAACGTGGCGAGCGAGGGAGAAACGTTCGGCTGCGATCCCGATCTGACGGCCCGAGTCGTCGAAGCGGCGCGCGCTACGACGAACAAGACGCTGATCGTCAAGCTCTCCCCGAACGTCACGGATATTGTCGCGGTCGCTCGTCAGGCTGAGAACAGCGGGGCGGACGCGCTGGCGGTTATCAATACCGTGCGCGGGATGGCAATCGACGTGGAAACGTGGCGTCCACGTTTGGGCAACATCACCGGCGGCCTTTCCGGCCCCGCGATTCGTCCGATTGCGGTGCTCGCCGTGTACGAAATCGCGCGCGCCGTGAGCATTCCGATCGTCGGTCAAGGCGGCATCGAGAATCTCACCGACGCGCTCGAATTTTTCCTCGCCGGAGCGACGGCAATCTCGGTTGGTACGGCGAACTTTACCGATCCTCGGATTCCCGAGCGTCTCGTCGAGGAGTTGCAAGCCTACCTGGCGCGGCGCAACCTCGGTTCGGTTCGAGAAATCGTTGGACGGGCGAACGTGGAGATCGCGACCGCGCATCAGTATGAAGGAGATGAAGGTTGATTCAATGGCGCAACTGATCGTTGCCCTCGACGTGCCCAGCGCGCAGGATGCCGAGCGGCTTGTCGACCAGCTCTACGAACTCGACGTCATTCTAAAGATCGGGCTCGAGGCGCTCTGCGCCTATCCGGAGCGAATCTTTTCGTATTGTGAAGCGCGCGACGTACGAACCTTCGTCGACGCAAAGCTGCACGACATCCCGCGAACCGTCGGCGCGGCCGTCTCGGCGCTGGTGCGCCCGACCGTGCAGATGATCAACGTCCACGCCCTCGGCGGCTTGGAGATGATGCGCGCGGCAGTCGAAGCTGCGTCCGAGCGGGCCGCCGAGCTGGACATTCGCGCACCCCACATCTTCGCCGTCACGCTGCTCACCAGCATCGCTCCCGAGGATCTCAACGAGCTCGGACTCCAAGGAGGGCCCGGCGAAAACGCGATTCGCCTCGCAGCGTTGGCGCGCGACGCCGGCTGCGCCGGCGTCGTCTGCAGCGCGCGTGAGGTGCGCGATCTCAAACGCTTCTTCGGTGACGACTTTCTCACGCTGACGCCCGGAATTCGGCCCACGGGGAGCGCGCATGGCGATCAAAAGCGCGTTACCACTCCGGCCGAAGCGGTCGCCTCGGGGTCGGATTACATCGTCGTCGGACGCCCGATCGTCGAAGCCTCCGATCCCGTGGCTGCCGCGAAAGCGATCTTGGAGGAGATGAGCGTACGCGCGTGAGCGAGTCGCTGCTCGACCTGCAGTCGGCGCTGGCCCAACGCGGAGCGCTGCTCGAGGGGCACTTCCGCCTGAGCTCCGGCCGTCACAGCGATCGTTTCGTGCAAAAGTTTCGGATTCTCGAGGACCCGGCGCTGCTCGAACCCGTTTCGGCGATGATCGCAGCCCGGTTTCGTGACTCGAATCCGACCGTCGTCGTCGGCGCCGCGGTCGGCGGTATCCTCCTCGCGTATGAAGTTGCCAGGCAGCTTGGAACCAAAGCAATCTTCGTCGAGAAAGAGAACGGGGTTCCGGTGTTACGCCGCGGCTTCGCGCTCTCACCGGCCGATCGGGTGCTGGTGGTCGAAGACGTCGTCACGACGGGTCTCTCCGTTCGCGAAGTGCTCGGCGTCGTACGGCACCGCGGCGCCGACGTCGTCGGAGTCGGCATCGTCGTCGCTCGATCCGAACAATCCTTCGTCCTTCGACGAGCTCAGGACGACAACGCTCAGGATGACAAAATACCTGTGTATGCGTTGCTGAATCTGCCGATGATTTCGTACGATGCGGCAGAGTGTCCGCAGTGCCGCGCCGGAGAAACGGTGACCGATCCGGGCTCGCGCCGCGCGTGACGGTGCAGGTTCGGCGCAAGGCTGCCGCCGGAGCCGATGCGGCAGCCGACCGTGATTTCGTGCAAGCGCTCGGGCGGCGAAGCGTAATGTCGAGCGTCGGCAGCCTGCGTCGCACGACCGAACCGGCGGCGGCCACCGCCTTCGAGCGCCTCTGCGACATCGTTGCGGGCCAATCGCATGTAACGCTCATCGCCCATCAAAAAGGCGAGCGCCTCGGCTTTCTGCTGATGCTCGACCAGCTTCCGGACGAAGTCACGCTGATGGATCAGGGTTTCGTCGCCTACATGGCCGTCGAGCCAAAGTGGCAAGGAATGGGTGTGGGGGCGGCGCTCTTAGCGGCGGCTGAGGATGAGGCGAGACGGCGTGGTCTCCCATTCATGGCGCTCATGGTTACCGAGGAGAACGAGCCCGGCCGCCGCCTCTACGAGCGCGCCGGTTATCGCACCGAACGGCGGTTGTTGTGCAAACCGCTGTAACGAACCGCGCCTGGCGGCGCGCCGCCTGGATCGGCGCCGGCGTCATTCTGATCGTCGCGGCGCTCTGGTTTGCCGCCCACATCCCGCGAACGATCTCGATCTTCCTCATCGCGGCGTTCATTGCGTTCGGCGTTCAGCCGATCGTTGGCCGCTTGGAGCGGCGCATGCCTAAGCCGATGGCCGTGGCAATCGTCTTTTTCGGGCTGCTCGCGCTGATTGCGATCTTCTTGGTGATCGTCGTGCCGCTGGCGATCAGTCAAACGCAGCTCTTGGCTGCCAACATCCCCGCGTACGCCGGAACCGCCACAGGCTGGCTGGCGGAGGCTCAGAACTCGCTCCAACGGTTTTTGCCGACGCTCAAACTGCCCGCCTACGGCGTCAACACCGGCCATATCGGTGCGACGCAAACGTCGAACTTCATCAGCGGCGCCGTCGCTTCGCTGGGCGTCATCGCGCTGAATACCGCGACCGCTTTTTTCGTGGCGTTCTCGTCGATCGTTCTCTCGGTCTTCTTTTTGCTCAACGACACGCAGATCGCCGAGGGCTTTACCTCGATGTTTCCCTCGCGCAAGCGCCAAACCGCGCGCAAGCTCGCGGCCGAGGTTACCGAAGTATTCGGAAGCTACATCTCCGGACAGGTCATCGTAAGCCTGCTGACCGGCGCCGTCATCGCGACGGCAACCGCGATCATCGGCTTCAAGTTCTCGCTGATCCTCGGCATCATCTCGGCGGTCGCGTACGCCATTCCGATCATCGGAATGCTGATCGCGCAGCTGGTTGCGATTCCGCTCTGCGCGCCACAGGGAATTGGGATGATCGTATGGGTGCAGGTCGTGATGTTCGCGATGGCGCGGATTAGCGACAACGTGCTCGTCCCCAAGATCATGGGCCAGTCGGTCGGCGTCTCACCGATCGGCGCGATGTTCGCGGTCTTCGCCGGGGGCGAACTCTTCGGCGTTCCCGGTCTAATTCTGGGGATTCCGGCCGCAGCGCTAATCAAAATACTCTGGCGCTATTTCGTGGCGCCGTGGATATCGGCTCAGCTAGAAAAGAGCTGACTCGGAAACGTTCACGCGAGCGGCGGCCAGCGCTTGCCGACGGCGAAATAGAGACGCCCTTTCGGGACTAAACGGTTCGATCACGTCCTTCCACGGTCTAACGCATCCAGTTCCGCGACTCCAGATCGCTACGGGTAACGCCAAGCCCCCGTCGAAGCCCGTCCAAATAAGGGAGCATCGACATGACGAGCTTCGGTCTTGGTCGTTACGCATTAGGCGTTGTCGCAGGCGTTGCGATTCTCACAGGCTGTGGCGGGTCGCAGTCGTCCAGTGGGGCGTCGGGCGCGATGCCACAAGGCGCATCGGTTAGGGTCGCACCGATGGCGTCGCAGTTCGAAACGCACATAAGGCCCCAGGTTTCTGGATTGGAGGCGCTCTACAGTTTCAAAGGCAGCCCCGACGGCGCCGACCCGTGGTCCGGGTTAGTCGTGCTCACTAAGAGACAGTGCGGGGCACCATGTCCCCGCGGGGGCCTGATCGGGACGACGCTCATGGGCGGGGATTCCAATAATGACGGCACGGTGTACGGCGTGATGTCAGGCAAGAAGGGTTCGTGGACGGAGAGCGTGCTCTACACTTTCAAGGGCTACCCCAGCGACGGATCGGAGCCGACTGGCATCTTGGCTGAAACCCAGCCAAACCGAGTGTTCGTAACGACGGTTGCGGGGGGCACCAACAGTCTTGGCACCGTGGCCGACCTGAGCTGCAGCAGCGACTGGGGCCAATGTGAGTCTCAATCCGGCGCCGTCTACAGTTTCGCCGGTACGCCTGATGGCGCCAAGCCCTATGGAGCCGTCATCGCCGACAAAGCTGGGAACTTGTACGGTACCACGAGCGCTGGTGGTACGGACAACGCGGGTACGGTCTATCGGATGCAGCCGAAAGGTTCGAGCTACATCGAAAGCGTGTTGTACAGCTTCGAAAGCGGGAAGGACGGCGATCAGCCATATGCCGGTCTGATCATCGACAAGAAGGGAGCGCTTTACGGAACCACCGTGGAAGGCGGCGCCACCGGTTACGGAAGCGTCTTCAAACTAATGCCGTCGGGCAGCGGCTATGCCAAAAGCATCCTCTATTCATTCCAGGGAGTTCCGGACGGGTCACAGCCGTACTCCGGCGTATGCGCCGATCCGCATGGTGCGCTTTACGGAACGACGGAAGAAGGCGGCACACAGAATCTCGGAACGGTGTACAAGCTCGCGCCTTCCGGCAGTAGTTATAAGGAAAAAGTACTTTGGAACTTCGGCAGCGGTTCGGGAGACGGGACATCTCCCTACGGCGGCGTCCTCGTCGATAAGGACGGCGTGATCGCCGGGACGACGTACGGGGGAGGCAGCGGAGGCTCAAGCGGCCTTGGTACGTTCTTCACGTTAACGCCCTCGGGCGGCACCTACAAGGAGAGCATCTACAGCTTCACCGGCACCGATGGCGCGAATCCATATGCCGGACCGTCGGTCGACGAAAACGGGAGGGTGTACGGCACGACCACCCAAAGCGGCGGCGAAGACCTGAACTGGGGATCGATATGGGGGTATACGAAACTTATTCTGAGATCCGTCCCGCCCGCCTGTTGGTAATCGCCGGAGCTTCGATCCAATGCGCACGCAGCCTAGAACCCTCGCCCAAAGAATGACGAATAGCAGCCCCTTAACGGCTTCGCG
The DNA here is from genome assembly GCA_035308305.1 of Candidatus Cybelea sp. GTDB lineage: Bacteria > Vulcanimicrobiota > Vulcanimicrobiia > Vulcanimicrobiales > Vulcanimicrobiaceae > Cybelea. The sequence continues at coordinate 5,516 of DATGGV010000060.1, forward strand.
AATCGCGGGGCCGTTTCACGCGCAGCTGTGGTTCTTGAATTACTGGGGTCTGAGTGAGTTCTTTACCTCGTCCTGTTACGGTTGCACAACGACCCCGATTGCGTCTTCGTAGCGGATGCTGCCACACGCGCGTGCCGCGCGCAGTCTTTCTGCGTTGGTTTCCGAAGGCAGATCGTTTTGGGCGACCGCAACCAACAACACGGCGTGAGCGCGCGCCCGCGCGCATGGTTCCGTATCCGCGAGGTCGAGCGTCCGGGTGCTCGGCGACAGCACGTTGATGACGCCGGCGCGCAGGCCCCAGCCGCCGACTGCGACGGGCCGGGTGCTCTCGATCCAGCGATAGACGCCGGGTGACGTGCCGCCCACGCTCAGCGAGTCGTTGTAATAATCGAGCGGATGACGCGCGGCAAGATGCGTCGCGAGAACGACAGCGGCCAAGAACGCCACGGCGGTGATCGAGCGCAGCGGCGGTCGATTCGCTACCGCCGCGATTGCGACGCCTACCGCGGCGACCGCGAGCGCGACGTGCGTCGAGCCGTCGTTCCAGAAAATTGCGAGCACGAACCAGCAACCGTAGAGAGTCGAAATCCACAGCAATACCGTTGCGACGATACCCAAGCGGCGGGCCGCCGGCGCGAGGAGCAAGGCACCTGCGGCAATGGCCGGGGCGGCGAAGCGCAGCGATGCTCCGTTAGCGAGTTGCGCGATGCTGGTCTCATAGCCGAACGGAAGCACGAAGAACAGCAAAACCGCAGCGAATGCGACCCACCCCAACGCTCGATCGCGCATCGCGACCAACGGGCCGAGTAAGGCCGCAATCAGCGCGGCCAGCGCGAAGGGAGAGAGATGAATCGCGACGGCTGCGAGCAGCGCGAATGCTCCCATGCCGTGCGCAAGGATCGTCGATCCGTAGAAACTGCCGCCGGCCATGCTCGCTGCCGGCGAGGCAACGGTGCTCTTCCAGAGGGCCGCGTCGTGAAGCGCCCAAAGGCCCAGCGCGGCAAAGGTTCCGGCCCACAGGATCGGACGCGCCCGCGATGCCAGCAACGCGATTGTTGCAAATATCCAACCTTGTGGTTTGATCAAAGCCAGCACGGCAGCGCTGGGCGAGAAATGAGTTGCCGGCAGCGCGCGCAACGACCACAACGCCTCCAGCCAAAAGGCCGCAAGCCACACATCGTTCTGCAGAGTTCCGCCTTGAATGGCGAGCGGATAGGCCGTAACCGTCGCGGCGGCCAGCGCGTCGGCTGATAAAGCCGAAAGCCCCAAACCGTCGCGCGACCACGCAGCGATTCGAAAACCCAGGAGTGCCAGCGCGCAGAATCCGCACCACGGCAGCGCAAAGGGACTGCCGACGGCATAGAGCGCGCTTGCAAAAAGCTCCGATGCAGGCGGATACCACCAGTAACGCGTCGTTGCGGTCCACAGCGAGTGCGCGTGAACCCACGCCGCAGCGTTGGGCAGATGATACGAAAGCGAATCGCCGTCGAGCAACGGCCGCATCACCTGCGGCCAGGCGACCAGCAGCAGCGCTGCGATCAGCAGATACGGCACGGGGCGCGCCGCCTCTTCATCGGCCGGGCGGCGTTCGTTCGGACCTCTCCAAACTGCAACCGCGATGCAAAGCAGCAGCGCGGCCCAGCACGCGCCCCAGTAGAGCGCGTGGACGAAGCCGAGAGCCAATGGAATGGTAACGCCGAGTACGAGCGCATCTCGCAGGCGATCGGGAAAGGTGTAGTTCGGGCCGGCGCGCAGTGCCGGCGCGGCCGCGTAAAGCCCGAGCAGCCAGAGCGCGCCCGGCAATCCCGACACGAACTACATCGAGTCCGGTGCGCTGACGCCGGCCAACGATAGGGTGCGGGCGAGAACGCTTTTCGCTGCCATGCAAAGCGCCAGACGCGCTAGCCGCACCTCACGTTCGTCGGTGAGTATCTTGCACTCCGTGTAAAACTGATGGAACTCCGACGCGACGTCGCGCGCGTAGCGGGCCAGCCGGTGGGGGGCCAGCCGTTCGGCCACGCCGCGAACGACGCTCGGAAACTCGGCGAGGCGCCGCACCAACGAAAGTTCCGCGGGATGCACCAACGGATTCAAAGAGGCGCTGCGGGCGGCGGCAACGTCGTCGGCCAGCGCGTTGCGCAAGACCGACGCAATCCGCGCGTGGCCGTACTGAACGTAGTAAACCGGATTCTCGCTATCTTTTTCGACGGCGAGCTGCAAATCGAACGTGAGCGGCGACTCCACGGCGAGCATGATGAAGAAAAAACGCGCAGCATCGACGCCGACCTCGTCGAGGATCTCGTCGAGGGTGATGATTTCGCCGGCGCGCTTGCTCATCGCGATCTGCTCGTTCCCGCGCATGAGCGCAACCTGTTGCGCGATGATCACGTCGAGCCGGCCCGGATATCCCAGTGCCGCCGAGATGCCCTTGATGCGCTCGATATAGCCGTGGTGGTCGGGGCCGAGAATGTCGACGACGCGGTCGTTGGCTTTGAGCTTCTGATAATGGTAGGCCACATCCATGCAGAAATAGGTCGGCCGCCCGTCGCCGCGCAGGAGCACTCGATCCTTGTCGTCGCCAAACTTCGTTGCCGCAAAGAACAGCGCGCCGTCGGCTTCATACGTAAGACCGAGCCTTCGAAGGTGTTCGATGCCCTCGGTGACTTGGCCCGACTCGTGCAGGTCGCGCTCGCTCTGCCAGTGATCGTACTCGACGCCGAACCGCCTCGCCGTCTGCCGTTGCTCGGCGACGAGATCGTCGCGCCCGGCGGTCGAGAAATACGGCAGCCAATCGGATTCCGGTGCCGAGATCCATCGCTCGCCGTCGCGTTGCCTGATTTGCAGCGCAATCGGGATCAAATACTCGCCGGGATAGCCGTTCTCGGGCAGGGGAAATTCGCACTCGAACGACTGGCGGTACCGCGCGTAGATCGAACGGCCGAGCGCGTCGAGCTGGCCGCCGGCATCGTTGATGATCCATTCGACGAAAACGTCGTAGCCGCAAAAGCGCATCGCATTGGCAAGCGTCGCGCCGATCGACATCGAGCGTCCCTGAACGACGACGAGCGGTCCGGTTGGATTTGCGCTTCCGAACTCGAGCGAGATGCGCGCGCCGTGCGGCGGCGTTCTTCCGAAGTCCTCGTCCTCGCTCAAAATGCGCGAGAGCTCGGCGTGCCAGACTCCAGGGGCAAGGCGCAGGTTGATGAAACCCGCGACCGGTGCGATCTCTTGGAAGATTTCACCTAGGTCCGGAGCGTTCTGCAGAACTTCCGCGGCCAGGAGTTTTGCGACGTCTTGCGGCGGCCGCCGCGCAGCTTTGGCGAGCGAAAAGGCGACGTTGCAGGCAAAGTCACCAAACTCGGGGCGGCGAGGCGCTTCGAACATAACCTGGGGCGTGACGTCCGGATAAAGCTGCGTCACGGCGGCGGCCGTTGCTTGCGCGAAGGAGCCCAGCGCGTCGTCGAGTTTCATCGCGCCTGCTCTTCGCCGCCCGGTAGAACTCCGACCCGCGCGTAACTGGTAGCACCCTGCGATTCGATTGCGCCTTCGAGTTCCAGGCACGAGAGTGCGGCGAGTGCCGCCGATGCGGAGATGCCGCTCCGCGCGACGATCCGATCGAAATCCAGGGGGCCGCTCTCGAGCGCCAGCAGGACCGCCGCGCTGGCCGCGTCGCGCGGAGGCTGGGCCACTCGCGCCGGAGGAAGGACGTTGAGGCGCCCGAGCGCCTCCAAGACGTCCGCCGGGCCGCGGGCGAGCGTCGCGCCGTCCCTGATCAGCGCCAGGCACCCAGCGACGTGCTTGCGGTCGACGTCCCCCGGCACCGCGAGCACCGGAATGCGGCCGGCTGCCCAGCCGGCCGTGTTGAGGGCACCGCTGCGCGCCGGCGCCTCCACCACGAGGACGGCGTCCGACAGGGCGGCTACCACGCCGTTACGCTCCAGGAACTGCCATGGGAAGGCCTTTTGATCGGGCGGATAGGGTGAAAGAACGGCACCCCCGGCGGCGAGAATTCGCTCGGCGAGGTCGCGGTTCCGAAGCGGAAAGAAGCAGCGGTGGCCGCTGCCCAGGATGCCGATCGTGGGCGCGCCGGCCTCCAGAGCCCCCTCGTGGGCCGCGGAGTCAATCCCGAGTGCGAGGCCCGAGACGATGCAGCAGCCGGCCCGGCCCAGTTCGGCGGCGAACTGTGCAGCGAGCCGGCGCCCGTATGGCGTAGCCGCCCGCGTTCCTACGATCGCGACGCACGAAAGGCCCAAGCCCGCCAAACTGCCGGCGCACCAGAGACCGGAGGCGCCGCCCTCAAAGCCTCGGCCGGCACGTGCGGCTTCTATCCGTTCGCGGCTTTCGAAGGTCGGCTCTTGCATATCGGTCTCCATCACGCGGGGATGCGGATCGGCAACGAGCGGGGGGAATGTGGGGCGCCCAACGGAATAGGCGGGCCCACGGAGGTAGCTCAGTTGGCAGCAGAAGCGTATTGCGTCAAGTGCAAAGCCAAGCGCGATATCAAAGACGCGGTCCAGATCACGATGAAAAACGGGCGACCCGCGACCGAAGGCAAGTGCCCGGTTTGCGGTACCAAGATGTTTAAAATCGGCTCGGCAGGCTGATTTCGCCCCGGTCGACGTTGCCGGGCGGCCGATGTACCTCGTACACTGCGCCGCCCGTCGACTAGATCGAATCGAACCGGCTTCAAGGCCGGCACCGGCAAGGGGACCGCTCATTAGCGGCCTTTTTTGCGTTACCCACCACTAGTGACGTATAATACGTGCGCCCACAACATATGCCGTGGGGGAGACTTACCGCTGACTTGCCCGACCTGTCGTAAGAGTGAGACGCGCGTCGTCGATTCACGCGACGACGAGACCGTCGTGCGTCGCCGCCGCGAGTGCTTGGACCCGCGGTGCAAGCATCGCTTTACGACCTACGAGCGCATGGAAGTCCCCAGGCTCTTCGTCGTAAAGAAGGATGGCCGGCGGGAACAGTATAGCCGGGACAAGATTTTGACCGGGCTGCGCAAGGCGTGCGAAAAGCGTCCGATTTCAGAGGGACAGATGGAGGGGGTTGCGGCAGACCTCGAGCGGGAGCTGTTTGCCCGCGGCGAGAGCGAGGTCCCCGCGGCGACGGTCGGCGAGAAGCTGATGGAAGCGCTGCGAAAGCTCGATCCGGTGGCGTACATTCGCTTTGCGAGCGTCTACCGGTCCTTTCGCGACATCGAAAGCTTCCGCGAAGAGCTCGCCCAACTCTGATGGCGATCGGCCGCTAAATGGAGCGGGTGCGCGTCTGCCTGCAACGCCTTCCGCGAGGCGAAGGACTGCCGTTGCCGGCCTATATGACCGAGCACGCTGCGGGCGCCGATCTGTGCGCTGCGATTCGAGAGCAGCTAACGCTGCTGCCCGGAGCGCGGGCGCTGGTTCCAACTGGTTTTTCGATCGCGGTTCCGCCCGGTTACGAGGCGCAAGTGCGGCCGCGTAGCGGCCTGGCAATTCGCGATGGTGTCACGTGCCTCAACTCGCCGGGGACGATCGATGCCGACTATCGCGGTGAAGTGCACGTCGTCTTAGCAAATCTCGGGGCCGCGCCGGTGATGATCCATCGCGGCGACCGCATCGCGCAGCTCGTCGTGGCGCCGGTTTCGCGCGCGTCCTTCGAAGTCGTCGACGAGCTGCCGTCGACGGTTCGCGGCGAAGGGGGTTTCGGTTCTACGGGCGTCTTCTCGTGAAGGTTTATATCGTCGGAAAAGGCGCGGTCGGCACGTATCTCGGAGACCTCCTGCGCGCCATTGCGGTCGACGTATGCTACGCGCCGCGCCCGCTGGATCGAGTCGAGCCGTTCGATGCCGACGTTGCGATCGTCGCGACCAAGGCTTACGACACGGACGGCGCAATCGAAACCCTGCGCAAGGCGATTGCCTATCCGGAAAAGTGCGTCTTCGTGTCGCCGCAAAACGGCGTGGGAAACGAAGAGAAATTGGCGGCGGCCTTCGGCGCCGACAACGTCGTGGCCGCCGCGCTGACGACGCCCGTCGGGCGGGACCGCGACGGTAACGCGCGGGCGACAAAGGATGGAGGGTTGGGGCTCGCGCCGCTCGGTTCCAACGCCTACAACTGGCTCTCCGCTACGTTTGCGAGCACCGGATTGGCGGTGAAGGTCGTCGAGGACTGGCGCTCGCTGAAATGGAGCAAGCTCGCGCTCAACGTCGTTGCCAATGCCAGTTGCGCAATCCTCAACGTCTTGCCGAACCGCTTCGTGCATTTCGACAAGATCTTTACGTTGGAGATTCGAATGATTCGGGAGGTCCGCGCCGTGATGGCGGCGCTGAAGATCGAACCGATCGATCTGCCTCGCTATCCGGTTCGGGCGCTTTTGGGCGTTGCCAACCTGCCCAGCCCGGTCGCGCGAACCCTCTTGGCGCACAACATCGCGGGTGCCCGCGGAACCAAGCCGCCCTCGCTGCTGATCGACCTGCGGCGCGCCAGGCCTCGGACGGAGGTGGACGTGCTCAATGGGGCCGTCGCGGTCGCGGGTCTCGAGCTTCGCGTGCCGGTGCCGGTCAACGCCGTATACGCCCGGGTCCTCAACGACATCGCGCACACCCCGCCCCTCTGGGCAAAGTATCGCGAGCATCCCGACCGGCTCGAGGCTGAAGTCGAAGCCGAGGTGAAGCGCGCGAAAGTATTAGCCCGCGGCTAGGAGCCTGTGGGCTCCTAGGACGAACCGGCAGAGGACATGCGCGACCCGAACGTTCCGGAATCGCTCGAAGGCTGGTGGATTCTTCATCGCATGTTTGCTTTCGACCGGCGCGCCTGGGATTCGCTTCCGGAGAAGCGCCGCCACAAGTACGCCGGTCACGCCGTCGATCTGGTCGATCATCTCAAGGGCAGTGAGGACGGCGACGTCGGCCTGACGCAGATCGTCGGTCATAAGGGCGATCTGATGCTCACCCATTACGCGCGCACGTTCGACGGGCTTGCCTACGCCCAGACGCTGGTGGACAAACTCGAGCTGCGCGAGTTTCTCGCGCCGCGCGGATCGTACGTGTCGGTGCTGGAGGTTGGGCTTTACGGAGCGACCGCAAAGATTCACGCCGAGCTAAGCCAGCGCGGGCTCGCGCCGCAATCGCCGGAATGGATCGCCGACTTCGACGAACTCGTGCGCAAGCAGGCCGAGAGCCCGTATATCGAGCCGCGCTTGTGGGCCAGAATTCCATCGCGGCGGTATCAATGCTTCTATCCGATGAGCAAGCGCCGCGGCGAGGTTCAAAACTGGTATATCCTCGGCTTTGAGGCGCGCGCCAAGATGATGAGCGAGCACGGCGTGGTTGGGCGCTCGTATCACGGACGGGTCACGCAAGTGATTTCGGGGTCCGTCGGCTTCGACGATTTCGAATGGGGCGTCGATCTTTACGCCGACGACCCACTGGTCTTCAAGAAGCTCGTCTACGAAATGCGCTTTGACGAAGCCAGCGCCCGGTACGGTGAGTTCGGCCCGTTTTGGGCCGGTCTGCAGTTCTCACCGGGCGAACTCGCCGCGTTCCTCGATGGCGATGCGATCCCGCAACTCGACCAGCCCGAGGGCTAGTGCTCGGCCGGCGGCCCGGCGACGCCATACGGTCCATTTCCGAGCGGAATCGGAACGCCGGCGCGGCGCGCGGCGACGTCGACGAACACGGCCGCGTTGTCGCGCGAGAGCAGCACGAGCGCCCGCTTGCCGTCGGGGGTGAAGATCATGCCGAAGGGCGCGCCCCCAACTTCAATCGGCGCAGCGGCTTCATCCGTTTGCAGATCGAGCGGCGTGACGGTGGAGTTGGCGTGATTGCTGACGTATGCGATGCGCCCGTCGGGTGAGATCGCGATTGCGAGCGGATCGACGCCAACGGGGATGTGTGCGACCGGCCGGCGCGTGTCGAGGTCGATGACGGTGACGTCGTTCGACGCGCTGTTGACGACGTAGAGGCGTTTACCGTCAGGGCTGATTGCGACGCCCGCGGGGCGCAGACCGACGGGGATCTCGTCCCCGGCAGCGTTCGTGCGTAGATCGATCGGCGTTACGCTGTTTGACCACGAGTTACTGACGTAGAGCATCGATCCGCCGGCGTCGATTGCCAGCGCGCGAGGATGCGAGCCAACGTGCACCGTGGCGCCCACGCGAAGCGAAGCGGTATCGATTGCTTGGACCGTGCCGTCGTCGTTGCTTACGACCCAGAGCGTTTTGCCGTCGGGCGTCAGCGCGGCATCCATCGGGGTTCCGCCCGTCTTGACGGCCGCGATGCGCTTTCCGGCGCGCGTATCGACGACACTGACCTCGCCGGCGCCGGAGTCGACGACGAAAAGCCGTTTTCCGTCGCCGCTGAGTGCTGCGGTGCGCGGCTCCTCGCCGACGGCGATTTCATTTGCCGCAACGCCGGTTGTGAGATCGATGGGCGTCACGCCGTTGCCGAAGCGATCGATCGCATACGCCATCGCCGGCCACTCGTCGCCGCGCGCGACGCGCACCGGCAGATCGAGGTGTTCGAGGCGCGCGTCGTTCTGCGCATTGCCGTCGAACCGAATGTTGTAGTAGCCGCTGGCCAGCGCTCCGTCGGCGGTTAAACGAAGGTAGACCGTGCGTTCGCCGTGCGCTGAGAAAAAAATTCTTCCACCCGAGTTGTCGAGGTGCAGACCGCGCGGCAGCGTCGCGCGCCAGCTGATCTCTGCGTCCGTGTCGCCGAGGCGATTCGAAACGTCGAGCGTGACGGGCGCTTCGAGCCCGTCGCCGCTGCGAACGACGAGGGGATTTGCCGGCTTCACGAACGCCACGGCCGTCGAGGCCGCAATGGCCGGCGCGCGTAGGGCGTACGACGGCGGCGCATCCGCGGCGCCGGTGGCCCAGCGTTCTTCGGGCGTGGTGCCGAGCGTGATGCCCAGCTGCACCTTTCCGCGTTCGGGGAGCGCGATCCAGCTCTTGTCGCTCGGGCGTCCGTCGACGCGTAAGGCTTCGACGTATTGTGCGTCGGTTGCCGCGTTCGGTGCGGAGACTTCGAGGGTGAGGCCGCTGGGAGACTCGACCCGAACCGAACGGAAGAGTGGTGCGCCAATGTCGAGATAACGCATCGCGGGATTTTGCGGGTACAGGCCCATCGAGCACCAGACGTACCACGCGCTCATCGTGCCGAGATCGTCGTTGCCGGGCAGACCATCGGGCGTGTCGTTGTAGAGCGTCGTCATGGCTGCGCGCAGGATCGCTTGTGCGCGCCACGGCTCGCCCGCGGAGAGATAGACCCACGGCGTGCCGATGCTGGGCTCGTTTCCAAGCCAGGCGTATGGCTTATCCTGCCCGGCGTTCAGTTGCGTGAAAAATTCATCGAGCTTGGCGGCGGCCGCGCGCGTACCCCCCATCGCGTTGACCAGATCGCGTACGTCCTGTGGCACCATCCACGTGTATTGCGCCGCGTTGCCCTCTTGAAAGCCGCTCTGCCCATTTTCGGTAAGTGGTGTCTGCATAAACGCGCCGTCGGCGTCGCGCGGCGCAATCCCACCGGCTGCCGCGTCGAAGAGCGTCGCCCAATTCGACGATCTCCCGAAGAAGTCGCGATAGGCCGAACGGTTGCCGACCGCCAGCGCGAGCCGCGAGATTGCGAAGTCGTCCAGTGCGTATTCGAGCGTTTCGGAAGCGCCGTTGGGAACCGGTGCGACCGACGTCGTGTGCGCGTTGACCACGTATCCGCGCTGCAAGTACTGGTCGCGCAACTCCCAACGCTCGAAGTACCAGCCTTGCGCCGGCGGAGGTTGCGTGCTGGTGGCGCCCTTGATCATCGCCGCGAGCGCGTCGCGCGCGTCGAAGGCGCGCGCGCCGAACGCGTAGGCACCGCCGATGACCGCATCGACGGAGTCGCCGCCCATCACGCTGGTCGTGCCGTTGACCAGCGGCCAGCGCGGCAGCCAGCCCTCTTGGCGATACGCGTCGACGAGCGACTGCATCATGTCGCTGGTCTCGCCCGGCGCGATCAACGCGAGCAGCGGCACTTCGGTGCGGTAGATGTCCCAATCGGAGTAGTTGGCGTACTCCGCGTGGCCGGCGGCGACGTGGTGCACGCGGCCGTCGAAGCCGCGGTACTCACCCGTGGCGTCGCTGATGACGTTCGGGTGGAGCAGCGCGTGATAGAAGGCCGAGTAAAACATCTTTTGCTGCACCGTCGTGCCGCCGTCAATGGTGATACGGCGCAGGATGCCGCTCCACTCCTCCGTCGCGCGATCGCGCACGCCGATCAAATTCCAACCTGGATCTTCCGCCGTAAGATTTGCGCGCGCGCCGGCCGTGCTGACGAAGGAGATGCCGATCTTCATTCGGATTTGGCGGTTCTGCGTTGCGTCGAAGGTCAGCCATGCTCCGGCGGCCGGACCCTGTGCCGACAACGCGTCCGGGAAAAGCCGGTTGCCTTGCCAGGTTCCGTGCGAGCTAAACGGTCGGTCAAACTGCGCCACGAAATATACGGTGTATCGATCGGGCATCCCGCAAAAGAAGCCGCTCGTCGCCGAACCAGAGATTTCGTTGGACCCGTCGATGCGCACGTCGGAGGCTAGGACTCCCGCCTGGTTCGAGGCGACGTTGACGAGCAGATTCGCTTGCGATGTCGCGGGAAACGTAAAGCGGCCGATGCCGCTACGTTTCGTTACCGTAAGCTCGGCGCGAACTGCGGGCTCACCGAGCGAGACCGCGTACCATCCGGGCGCGCTCTGTTCGTTTGCGTGCGAGAACGGCTGAGATGCCGTCGCAGGCGACGGCGGCAGCGCACCGGCGATCGGCAAGATGCCGAAATCGCCGAAGACGTTACAGCCCGGTCCGCTGAGATGCGTTAGGCTCAGGCCGGTAATCTGTTTGTCGTTATACTCGTAGCCGCCGCCGGCATTTTGCGATGGCGTGTCCGGACTCCACTGCACCATGCCGAAGGGAAGATCGGCGCCCGGGAACGTATCGATCGGGCCGCCGACCGGCGTTCCCGACGTGCCGACGAACGTATCGACGAGCGCGGTCGGCGCGACCAACGCCAGGAGCATCGCAAAGAAAAGCTGCACGCGCGGTTGTTGCGCGCTCGCGGCGCGGCTGCCTTCAAAGGTTCGCTAGGTACCCCGACGAGCCGCGACGTTCTCCCCGTAATCCCGTCGCAGGGCCTTTTTGCCATTCGAGACAGGTCATCTCTTTGAGCTAGCCCGGAAAAGCCATATTCACCGTCGAAACGCCCGGCCAGTTCCAACGAACGCGAAAGGTCGGCAGAAGCGATGATCACCGAACTTCAAAGGCTCACTGAGCCTGCCCCGATTTCGTGGACGAGTGGTTAAGCCACTCGCTGCTTTCGTCTTCCTGTAATCTCGTCAGCCGCAGCAGCCGTTGTGGGATCGGTGGATCAGGAGGATCCACGGATTCCACAATGCTACGACGCTTTCC
>DATGGV010000061.1:0-7393 GCA_035308305.1 Candidatus Cybelea sp.
TCGGCGCGCGCGGCAACGTCTTTCTGATCACCAAGGACTTCATCGGCGAGTTCGGCGAGCGGCGAGTTATCGACACGCCGATCGCCGAGGCGTCGATCGTCGGCATTGCGGTCGGCATGGCGATGGAAGGCTTGCGTCCGATAGCAGAAATTCAGTTCGCTGACTTCATCTATCCGTCGTTCAACCAGATCGTCGGCGAGGCCGCGAAGATTCGCTATCGTTCAAACGGCGAATACACCTGCCCGCTGGTCATTCGCACGCCGTACGGCGGCGGCGTTCGCGGCGCGCTCTCCCACTCCGTCTCCATCGAGGCGCTCTTCTATCACGTTCCCGGCCTAAAAATCGTCGCGCCATCGTTTCCCGACGACGTCAAGGGTCTGCTCAACGCCGCCATCGACGATCCGGACCCGGTCCTCTTTTTGGAGCACAAGAAAACCTATCGACTGATCAAAGGCGAGGTGCCCGACGGTCACTATACAATTCCGCTGGGCAAGGCCAACATTCGCAGAGCGGGGACGCAGTTGACGGTCGTCTCATACGGCCTCTATCTGCACTGGGCGCTCGAAGCGGCCGAACGCTTAGCGGAAGAGGGCTTGTCGGTTGAGGTGCTCGACCTGCGCTCGATTCGCCCGATGGACAAGACCGCAATCCTCACCAGCGTCGAGAAGACCCGTAAGCTGCTGATCATTCACGAAGACAACAAGTTCGGCGGCATCGGTGCCGAGATCAGCGCCATGGTCGCCGAAGAGGCGCTCTTCTCGCTCGATTCGCCGATCCGGCGCTTGTGCGGCCCCGACGTGCCCTCGATGGGCTACGCGATGCCGCTCGAGGAAGAGTTCATGTCGTCGCCCGCTGAAATGGCTGATGCGATGCGCGCAATGGTGAAGTTCTAAACATGGCAACGACAATAACGATGCCGCAGCTCGGTGAAACGGTCACCGAGGGCACCGTGGCCCAATGGCTCAAGAGCGTCGGCGATTCGGTCGACAAGTATGAAGATTTCGTCGAAGTGTCCACCGACAAGGTCAACGCCGGCGTTCCCTCACCGGTAACCGGGACGATCCGCGAGCTGTTGGTCAAGGAAGGCGAGACGGTCGCGACCGGCACGCCGATCGCCGTGATCGACGAAGTTGGCGCGGCGACTGCAGCCGGACCCGCACCTCCGGCGGCGTCCGCCGCACCCGCCGGCCCGGCACCGCAGGCTGCGCAGCCTTCGCCGTCGGTGGCCTCACCCAACGGTTCCCCCGCGCCGGCCGTGTCGGCTCCGTCGGAACTCGAGTTGGAAGGCGCGTTGCGCGGCGCATCGCCGGCAGTTCGACGCTTGGCGCGCGAGCATCGCATCGACATCCGCGCGATCAAAGGGAGTGGCTCGAACGGCCGCGTCACCGCCGACGACGTGCTGGCAGCGGCACGCACCGGCACGCCGACGCCTGCCGCGCCTGCGGCCGCCGCGACGGTTCTGCCGGGCACGCGCACCTCGACCTATGCGCAGCCAATTCCGGGAACGACCGTATCCCTCTCGCAAGCGCGCAAGATCATCGCCGAACGTATGGTCGAGAGCAAGCACACCGCGCCGCATGCGTGGTCGATGGTCCAGATCGACGTGACCAACGTCTGGAAGTGGCGCGCGCGGGAGAAGGACCGCTTCGAACGCGAGACGGGTTACAAGCTCACGCTGCTGCCCTTCTTTATCCGCGCGGTCGTCGAATCGCTGGCGGCATTTCCGTTGATGAACGCGCGCTTCGTGCCTGCGGCTGGCGGCGGTCAGCCTAGCATCAACGTCAACGGCGAGGTGAACATCGGCATCGCGATCGGTCTGCCGGCCAATCTCGTCGTCCCGGTGATCCGCGGCGCCGACAAGCTTTCGATCAAGGGGCTCGCGCTCAAGGGCGGCGAGCTGATCGACAAGGCGCGCAAGAACAAACTCGGAGTCGACGATCTCGCCGGCGGTACGTTTACCGTCAACAACAACGGCGCCAACGGCTCCTGGGCCTCGGCGCCGATCATCAACGGCGGCCAAGCCGGCATCGTCACGATGGAGACGGTCGTCAAGACGGTCGTCGTGCGCGACGACGACTCGCTGGCGATCCGCTCCATGATGAACTCCTGTCTCTCGCTCGACCACCGCGTCGTCGACGGTTACGTCGCCAGCGGCTTCCTCGCCGAACTCAAGCGGCGCCTGGAAGCGATGGGTCCCGAGGGAGAACTGTAAGCGGAACTTCGCAAGCATTTCCGCTTCGAAGCGGCGCACGCGCTTCCACATCACGAGGGGAAATGCAAGCGCATGCACGGGCATTCGTACCGTCTGGAGGTCGCGATCCGCGGCCCGCTGCAGACGCAAGGGCCGGCCAGCGGCATGGTCGAGGATTTCGAAACGATCGAAGCCATCGTCGAGCAACGCGTCGTCCACCGCCTCGATCATCAAACGCTTAACGACCTCATCGAGAACCCAACCGCCGAAAACGTTTTGCTCTGGATCTGGCAACAGCTGGACGGCCACTTACAGGGTTTCGAAGAGGCCGTGCTCTGGGAAACTCCCCGCGCCTGCGTCGTCCTCCGCCGTGGCAACCTCCATTTGTCATCCTGAGGCGACCATGCTTCAACTAGCCGAGATATTCTACAGTATCCAAGGCGAGGGGATGTGGACCGGAACGCCGGCGGTCTTCGTACGTTTGGCCGGCTGCAATCTTGCCTGCGATTTTTGCGATACGGATTATTCGACGAAGTTTTTTGCCGGCGTGGATGAGGTCGTCGAGAGGATTCGTGAAATTGGCGGCGAGTGCCCGATGGTAATCCTCACCGGCGGCGAGCCGCTCGCGCAAGCCGAAACGCCCGCTTTGATCGAGGTGCTGCGACGCGACGGCCGCCGCGTGCACATCGAATCGAACGGGACGATCTTTACCGACCTGCCCGACGACGTCTGGCTCTGCGTCTCGCCGAAAGAACGCGTCGATGCGCGCATGGCGGCGCGCGCAAACGAAGCGAAGTTGATCGTCGACGAGCGCGTGCCCGAGGAGCATCTGCCGCTCTTTGCCGATATGCCGACGATCCTCTTGCAACCCGAAGGCAACCGCCCCGCGAACGTCGCGCTCGCGTTGGACTACGCAAAAGCGCACCCGCAGCGCTTCCGACTCTCGCTGCAGACGCACAAGTTCATCGGCGTGCCGTGATTCTGCTGTGCTGCGCGGTCGACGCCGAGCTTCGCTTCTGGAAGGACCGCGAGGGCGTCGATAAGCTGATACTGGGTGTGGGTCCGGTTGAAGCCGCGGCGGCCGTGGCCACCGCGGTCGCGAACCGCGATTACTCGCTCGTCGTCAACGCCGGGGTCGGCGGCGCGCTTTCTGGTGCCGCGCAAATCGGCGACGGCGTCATCGTTGGCGCGGACACGATGGACCTCGGACTCGAAACCAGCGAGCCGATCTCGCTGCCGCCCGGCGAACGGGTCGTCGACCGCGCCCGCTCCGATGGAACGATCGTCGGAAAGTTGCGCGCGCGCGGCTTTGCCGTGTTGAACGGCGTTACGGTTTCGAGCGTGACGGCTACCGACGAAACGGCTTCGCAATTGGCCGGCCGCGGCGCGCAGGTCGAATCGATGGAAGGCTTCGCGGTGCTGCGTGCAGCCGAACGCGCGGGCGTTCGTGCGATCGAGCTGCGCGGAATCTCCAATCGCTGCGGCGCACGCGAATCAAGCGGCTGGGATTTCGCGGCGGGCGCAGCCGGATTGCAGAAGATCGTCGAGGCGCTGTTCGATGTACTCGACGAAGGCACGACGGCCTAACGTTTCAGGAGGCATAGAGCGAATTTTTGCGGCGCCTCGAAGAGTTCGGTAATGGCCGCCTACACCCTCGCCTATTCCCCCTGCCCCAACGATACCTACATCTTCGGTGCGCTAACCAACGGTCTACTCGCCGATGCGCCGCAGGTCAGCGCGCACCTGGCCGACATCGAAGAACTGAACACCGCCGCGGCAAAGTCACAGTACGAGCTTATCAAGGTCAGCTACGGCGCGATACCGTTTCTCTTGGACCGGTATCGTATTCTCCCGGCGGGTGGCGCGCTCGGGCGGGGGTGCGGGCCGCTCCTGGTCGCTCGGCCGGCGGGATCCCCGCAGCTCTTTGCCGATTTCGCGCGAAAGCGCATCGCGATCCCCGGCCACCGAACGACGGCGTTCATGTTGCTCCAGCTCGCGCTGGGCTCGCGCCCGAAGACGGTCCAGATGCGCTTCGATCGCATCGTCGACGCGGTCGCAAAGGGTGAGGTGGATGCCGGGCTCATCATTCACGAATCCCGTTTCACTTACCGGGACGCGGGCTTGATCTCCATCGCGGACATGGGCGAATGGTGGGAGACGGTGACGATCTTACCGGTTCCGCTGGGCGCGATCTTGGTGCGCAACGATATCGGCGACGGCGAAGCGAAACTGTTGAACTCGGCGATTCGCCGCAGCCTTGCCTTCGCGCGAGAAAACGAGGACGCGGTCATGCCGTACGTGCGGGAGCATGCCGTGGAGATGAGCGACGCCGTGATGAAGTCGCACATTGCGCTGTACGTGAACCAGTTCAGCGACGATCTCGGCCACGAGGGCAGAACGGCCGTGCATGCGCTCTTTGCGCGCGCGCACGATGCCGGCATCCTGCGCCGCCAGACGGAGCCGGTCTTTGCGGCGTAGCCGGTTTCTTGCGGGAACGGCCGCACTCGCCAGCGCAAGCACGGCTCGCGTGACGGCCGAAGCGCTGCCGCCGGCGCGCATCGAACTGGGCGACGACGTCTTTCTGCGCCGTGCGTGGCGCGAGCTGGACGGGCGCGCGATCGGACTGATTGCCAATCAAAGCGGCGTAACTTCGCGGCTCGAATCGATCGTCGACGCGAGCCTCCGCCACGGCGGGATTCGCGTGAAGGCGATCTATGCTCCAGAGCACGGCTTCCGCGGCGATCGCAACGCCGGTGCGTCGGTGGGATCGTATACCGACCCCGAGACACACTTGCCCGTCTACAGTCTCTACGGCGCATCCCGTCACCCAAGCGCGGCAATGCTCGACGGCGTCGACGTGCTGGCCTTCGACATTCAAGACGTCGGCTCGCGCGCCTACACCTACGTCTCGACGATGGCGTTTGCAATGCAGAGCGCCAAGCAATACGGCAAGGAGTTCTGGGTTTTCGACCGGCCCAATCCAATCGGCGGAACGATCGAGGGGCCCGTTCTCGAGCCGGCCTTCGAATCGTTTATCGGTCTCTATCCGATTCCGATGCGCCACGGCATGACCGTCGGCGAGCTTGCCACGCTCTTCAACGACCACTTCGCGATCGGCGCGCGTCTGCGCGTTATTCGAATGACCGGTTGGCAGCGCTCGATGATTTGGCCCGACACGGGCCTGCAATGGGTGCAAACGTCGCCGAATATTCCAGACTGGCTTACGACGTTCGCCTATGTCGGCACCGGACTGCTCGACAGCGCCGGCATCAACAACGGCAGTGGCTTCACCAAGCCGTTCTTGCTCGCCGGCGCGCCGGGCGTCGAAGGTACGCGGCTGGCCGCGCACTTGAACGCGCGCAACCTGCCCGGAGTATGGTTCAGGCCGGCGGCCTGGTCCCCGATGGTCGGCTTTTGGAAAGACAAGGAGCTCACCGGCGTCGAGCTGATGATCTTCGATCCGCGCCGCTTTGCGGCCGTGCGAACCGCCGTCGAGATTCTCGTCGCGGTTCGCGATCTATTTCCCCACGCGATCGACATCGCAAGCGTCTCGCAGCTCGACCGCGACTGGGGCACCGACTCGATTCGCCAAAGCCTCCTGGCAGGCAAGCATCCCGAAGAAATTGTCAGCCAGTGGGCGCCGGAGGTTGCACAATTCGAGTCACTGCGCCGGAAGTATCTGTTGTATTAGGGCCAGGGCGGCCGCAGTTCAGCAAATGTGAAGCCCGCTTGGAAACGGCAGACGATCGGAAGGGCACGACCACGAAGCGCCATCGTCATCCGATACGTAAAGGCATCCCGATTGGTCGATCAGGGCCACCATCGAATCTCGGGTCGCGATGCAGTCGCTATCGGCCTTGCCGTCGATCCACCTCGGCATGCCCCCGCCCAAAGGTTCTAGCGGACCATCGCCGTCGATTGGGCGTCGATAGACGCCACCTTCCGCCGCAAACGGGTCGGTAGACGCCGACACGAAGATGTCTTCCCTGCCAAAAGCAACGGCGGAACAATGGGGTGCGTGAAGTCCTTCCCGTTCGATCGTCCACGTCGCGCCGCCATCGCGGCTCACGCAAAGTCCCACCGCTGCCGCCGCGATTGCGATATCGGGGCGGGTTGGGTGCGCGCAGACCTGATGAACGTCGCTGTCGATGTCGATCGTCGGCCGCCAGGTTAAGCCGCCATCGGTCGATCGCGGAACCCCGCCGACGTGGACGTTGGCCAAAAGCACGGCACCATCGCAAGTCGCCGCCAGCGAACGAACTCCAAGCGGCGGCCCCATCACCTTCCCATCGACGATCGCCGTTCCCGCGTACCAGCCGTCGCGGCCTTCTACGGTGTCAAAGCCCTTCAGGATTTCTTGCGTGCCGTCGAGACCGACGCGCAAGATACGCGCGTCGTTGGTTCCAACAAAGACGGCGTTTCCATTTGGCACGCAGCATGAAAGCTCGAACTCGCTCGCCGCAATCTCATCCCACTGGCCAACTAAGGATCGTCGATAGAGCGAATGCCCGCCAACAATTGCGAGCACGCTTCCCCGTTGATCGGCCACCAAACTGCGAACCGATCGATCGGCGAGTTCTTGATGGACCAATTTACCGGTGACGCTGAACAGGCCGTCGTCCCACGTCGAAACCAGAATCGGGGGCATTGGCATCTCTGCATCTCCGCCGGCTGCCCAGCCGCAACCTGCCGGTAGGCCACCTCGTACGTCGTAGGCGAAGAGCAGGGAGTATGCGCCGGGTGCCGGCGAACCATCGAATCCGCATCGGGAGTGTGTAATGGCTACGTTTCGAGCGAAGCTCGCGAGCGTCAACGAAGCGGGGACGATGACATTCATCGCGGTACCCGAAAAGGCGATGCGAGAGTTTAACGGGCGCCGGCGCGTACCGGTCGTCGCGACGATCGAGGGGCACGCGTACCGGACGACCGTCTGCGACATGGGAAACGGCCCAAGTATTCCTGTTCGGCGCTCGGTTCGCGAAGCCGCCGGGGTCGCGGCCGGCCAAGGCGTCACGGTCACGCTCGTGTTTGACGGCGAAGAGCGAACCGTCGACCTTCCCCCTGAGCCTGCCCCGATTTCGTGGACGAGTGGTTAAGCCACTCGCTGCTTTCGTCTTCCTGTAATCTCGTCAGCCGCAGCAGCCGTTGTGGGATCGGTGGATCAGGAGGATCCACGGATTCCACAATGCTACGACGCTTTCC
>DATGGV010000062.1:0-44615 GCA_035308305.1 Candidatus Cybelea sp.
GGTCGGCGTGGAGCTGACGCACGAAGGTTACGGCGGATGGATCATCCCCGAGATGCTCAAAGCGGGCGTAACTGCGGCTTGGACGCTCAACCAGCAGCGCGTCATTCGTCTCGAGCCGCCGCTGGTCGTCAGCGAACGCGAGATCGACCTGGCGCTGCAGGCGTTGCGCGGCGGCGTCGCAACCGCTTTTGCGAAACTGGGACAGCTGTAATCTCTCTAAGCGATGCCGTATGTCGAAAGCACGATCGTGATTGACGCCCCCGCCCGCCTCGTCTACGAGCTGGCCAAAGATCAGGAGCGCTTTCCCCAGTTCATGCCCGACGTCGAAACCGTAACGATTCTACAACGGCGCCCCGACGGCGCGATCTCGCGCTGGAAGACGCTCGTGGAAGAGGCGCCGATCGAGTGGACGGAGGAGGATCGTTTCGACGACGTCGCGCTGCGCATCGACTACGCGCTGTTGGAGGGCGATCTCGACAAGTTCGAAGGTGCGTGGACGTTCGAGTACCGCGACGGCCGGACGCACGTCGTTCTCGGCGTGGATTTCGACTTTGGCGTGCCGACGCTTGCCGAACTTATCGGACCGACGTTGGAGAGGAAGGTGCGCGAGAACAGCGAGATGATGCTCGCCGCGCTCAAACGGCAAGCGGAGCAACCACCCCCGTGAACAAGTTTTGCTTCGTCATTCACCCGCTGTCGCTCGAGGACATCGCGCGCTACGAGCCGGGCGCGAAGGGCAAGGGCGAGCCGATACTGCGTAAGATCATGGAGTGGATGCCGCCGTACGCGGCGGTCCACGTTACCGGCGTTCGCACGCCCGACGGGCGCGAAACCGAAGGGTGGTTTGTCGCCGCTACGCTCCTGCCCGAGCAAATCGTCGAGTTTCCGCGCGAGAAGGTCTATCAACGCGTTTTGGGCGCGATTGAGATCGGCGCGGAGCTGGGAGCGCAAATCGCCGGCCTCGGCGCCTTCACCGGCGTGGTCGGCGACGGCGGCATCACGATCAACGCGCGCTCGCCGATCCCCGTCACAACGGGGAACTCGCTGACGATCGCCGCCGGCGTAGCGAGCCTGTTCCGCGGCGCCGCCGAGCTCGGCATCGATTCGCGCGCGTGCACGGCCGCGGTCGTCGGCGCAACGGGTTCCATCGGTGCGGCCTGCGTGCAGCTGATCGCGCCGAAGGTGGAGCGTCTCATTTTGGTAGCGCGCAACGAAACGCGGCTGCGCAAGCTTCACGACGAAATCCGCGACGGGTTGCCGTGCCCCAGCGAGTACACCACCGACATCGGCGGCGCGGTGCGGCGATCTCAACTCATCCTTACCGCGACCAGCTCGACACAAGATATTATCGAGCCCGAAGACTTGCCGGTCGGTGCGGTGGTCTGCGAGCTTTCGCTGCCGCACGACGTGAGCCGGCGCGTCGCCGCCGAGCGGCCGGACGTGCTCGTAGTCGAAGGCGGAAACATGCGCGTACCCGGGCATCCGCGCTTCGAACGCGTCCGCGAGCCCGGAACCGAGTTCGATTTGAATCTCCCGGCGCGCACGGCGCTGGCGTGCATGAGCGAGACGATGGTTTTGGCGCTCGAGGGGCGGCTCGAGCCATACACGCTCGGGCGCGGAATCAAGCTCGAGAAGGTAATCGAGATCGAAGCAATGGCGGCGCGCTGCGGCTTTGAGCTGGCGGACATGCGCGCCTTCGACGCGGCGATCACGCCCGAGAAGCTCGCCGCCATCCGCACCGCTGCCGAGGCGATGGTATGAAGAAAGTTGTTTCGGTTTCGCTCGGGTCGAGTAGCCGGGATCATCGCGCGGTCGCAACGTTCCTCGGGGAGGAGTTCGACATCTCGCGTGTCGGTACCGACGGCAAGCTCGATGCGGCGATCGCAATGGTTCGCGAGCTCGACGGCCACGTCGACGCTATTGGGCTGGGGGGCATCGACGTCTATCTGTACGCCGGACGCCACCGTTACGCGCTGCGCGACGGCCTGCGCCTGCTCGAAGCCGCGAAGATCACGCCGATCGTTGACGGAAGCGGCTTGAAGAACACGCTGGAGCGTCACGCCGTGGGCTTTATGCAGCGCGATCTCGGGATCGACTTACGCGGGAAGCACGTGCTGATGGTGAGCGCGCTGGATCGCTTCGGAATGGCGCAGGCATTCGTGGATGCCGGGGCCGACGTGCTCTTCGGCGACTTCATCTTTGCGCTCGACAAGGACATGCCGGTGCGCGGTCTCACCGAGTTCGAAGCGCTCGCCGAAAAATATCTTCCCGACGCGTGCAAGCTCCCGTTTCAATTCTTCTACCCGACCGGCAAGAAGCAAGAGAAGCCGCCGGAGCCAAAGTATCCGCACTATTACGAACGGGCCGAGATTATCGCCGGCGATTTTCACTTCATGCGCCAGTTCATGCCGGACCGGCTCGAGGGAAAGATCGTTCTAACGAACACCGTCACGACGGCCAACGTCGAAGATCTGGCTGCGCGCGGCGTCAAGATGCTGATCACGAGCACCCCCGAAATCGCGGGCCGATCGTTTGGTACCAACGTCCTGGAAGCGGCGCTCTTAGCGCTGCTCGGAAAGAAGTGGAGCGAGGTCCAACCCAGCGACTACGAACGGCTCCTGCGTGAACTCCACCTGGAGCCTCGCGTCGTACGGCTGTCGGAGGCTCTCTAATGCGTGTGGCGACCAGCCCGCCTGGGCATAGAAGGCCTTCCAGCGAGCCGCTGAGAACAAACCGCGCCAGCGTTCGCAAGAACGCGCCGACAGCTGTGGGGCTGGGCTCATGGGCCCCCGTGAGGTTCTAGGTTGAACGACAAAGAGATCGTGCTTACCCAAGAGGGTCTGACGAAGCTGGAGCAGGAGCTCGACGAGCTCAAGAGCGTCCACCGGCGTGAGGTGAACGACCGCATTCGCCAAGCGAAAGAATACGGCGATTTGAGCGAAAACGCCGAATACGAAGACGCCAAGCAGGAGCAGGCCTTTATCGAGGGGCGCATCCTCAAGCTCGAGGCGATGATCCGCAATGCCCGGCTCATCGACGAGTCCGAGTACGTGGCCGACGAAGTCCACCTCGGCGCGGTCGTCAAGATACGAGAGCTGAAGAAGAACGAGGCGTACGAGTTTTCTATCGTTGGGTCGGCCGAGGCCGATCCGGCGAGTCAGCGCATCTCCAACGAATCACCTCTCGGGCGCGCCCTGATGGGGCACAAAAAAGGCACGACCGTTGACGTCGCCACGCCCCGCGGACTGGTCAAGTACAAGATCGAGTCGATCAAGAGCAGCGCACCGAAGAAGGCCGCAAAGAAGGCGTCGTAAGCTTGGACGAGTTCGGGAAGACCGAAGCGGCGCTCGTAGCGGCCAGACGTGAGAACCTGGCCGCTTTGCGTTCGCGAGGCAAGGATCCGTTCGCGCAGCGCCGCTGCGAGGTGGATGCGACGGCGGCGGAGCTGCTCGCGCGCTATGCCTTTCTCGTGCCCGGCCAGGATGCCGCCGCCGAGGGCTGGAGCCTAGCGGGGCGCCTGCTTTCCAAGCGTACGATGGGCAAAACGGTCTTCGGCGATCTCTCCGACCGGACCGGCCGTCTGCAAATTTACGTCCGCAAACAGGACGTCGGCGACGAAGCCTTCGCCGACTGGGCCGATCTCGACCGAGGCGACTTGCTCGGGGTGCGCGGCTACATGTTTCGCTCGAAGATGGGCGAGCTGACGCTCCACGTGACCGCGTTCGTCGCGATCGGTAAGGCCTTGATGCCGCTGCCCGACAAGTGGCACGGCCTGCAGGACGTCGAGAAACGCTACCGCCAGCGGTACGTCGATATGATCGTCAACCCCGACGTGCGCGAAACGATGATGATGCGCAGCCGGCTGATCGCGGAGATGCGCCGCTTCATCGACGAGCGCGGCTTCTACGAAGTCGAGACGCCGACGCTGCTGCACGTCGCGGGCGGCGCCGCCGCCCGGCCGTTCGTAACGCACTGTAACGCGCTCGATCACGAAATGCAGCTGCGGATCGCGACCGAGCTGAACCTCAAACGGTTGATCGTGGGAGGGATGGAGCGCGTTTACGAGATCGGTCGGATCTTCCGCAACGAAGGGATCGACACGAGCCACAATCCCGAGTTTACGATGCTCGAACTCTATGCAGCGTATTGGGACGTGTGGGATATGCTGGAGTTCAACGAGGCGCTGATCGCGCATCTCGTCGCGACCGTCACCGGCGGCGCAACGGAACTGCCCCACGGCGACGCCACGATCGATTTCACGCGCCCGTTTGCCCGCATCGACTACTTCGACGCGATGGCGGGCTACAGCGACGGCAAGTACCGGCGCGATGCGTTGCTCGACCCCGCGGGCGCCGCGGCGATCGCGCACGAGCTGGGGCTGCCGCATTCGCCGACGCACGGCCATGCGCTCGATAAAATCTTCGAGCGCGTGATCGAGCCGCATCTGCTCGCGCCGACGTTCGTTACCGGCTATCCGGTGGCGATCTCTCCACTGGCCAAGCGGCGCGAAGGCGATCCGGAGATCACCGATCGCTACGAACTCTTTTGCGCCAAGATGGAAATTTCCAACGCGTTTACGGAACTGAACGATCCCGACGATCAGCGCGCGCGGTTCGAAGCGCAAGTCGGCGAGCGCATCTCCGGCGATGAAGAAATCCCCGACCCCGATTGGGATTTCGTGCGAGCCCTCGAATACGCCATGCCGCCCACGGCCGGAATCGGAATCGGCGTCGACCGCCTCATCATGCTTTTGACCGACCAGCGCTCGATCCGCGACGTGCTGCTCTTTCCGCTGCAGCGCCAGCACGGCTGACGTCGCGCGCACCCACCTCCGGCTGACCATCGAGTACGACGGAAGCGAGTTTTGCGGCTTCCAATGGCAGCCTGCGGACCGGACCGTTGCCGGCGTCTTGGAAGAGGCGCTCTCGCGGCTCTTCTGCGAGCCGGTCAAAGTGACGGGGGCGGGACGGACCGACAGCGGCGTGCATGCCGGCGGCCAGGTCGTGTCGCTATCAACCGAGGCGAGCTTCCCGTTCGAGCGCCTCGCCTCGGCACTCAACGCCGTGCTCCCGGCGGATTGCTCGGCGCGTGAGATGGCGATCGTGGAGGCCGGCTTTTCCGCCCGCTTCTCCGCCCGCGAACGGACCTACGTCTACGCCATTGCGACCCAGCCGCAGCGAAGTGCTCTGACCGGCCGCTACGCCTGGCACGTTCCCCAGCCGCTCGACTTGAACGCCATGCGTGCCGGCGCCGCGCAAGTCGTCGGCGAGCACGATTTCCGCTCGTTCTGCTCGGCGCTGCCGGTCGGGGCGAACGACCAACCGCTCTCGACCGTGCGAAGCCTCTACCGCGTCACGATCGAGCCGCGGGCCGGGCTGCTCCGTCTCGAGATCGCCGCGAACGGCTTCCTCCACCGCATGGCCCGCTCGCTCGTCGGGACGCTGGTGGAGGTAGGCAGCGGGCGTCGCTGCGGCGACTTGACGAGCGTCCTCGCGGCGGCCGATCGCTCGGCAGCCGGTCCGATCGCGCCGGCCCACGGGCTGTACTTAGCCGGGGTCCGCTACGACGATGGCTACGACTCCTTCGCCGAGCCGCCGATCCTGTGCCGCTGAGGCCCGCGTCCTTGACTGTGGGCGGGCTTTCCCGTAAGATTTGTCGGTTGTGCGCACCTACCAGCAGAAG
Organism: Candidatus Cybelea sp.; assembly: GCA_035308305.1. Lineage (GTDB taxonomy): Bacteria > Vulcanimicrobiota > Vulcanimicrobiia > Vulcanimicrobiales > Vulcanimicrobiaceae > Cybelea. The sequence continues at coordinate 5,683 of DATGGV010000062.1, forward strand.
ACCGCGGAGACCGACCACCGATGGTATGTCGTCGATGCCGCGGGACAGCGCCTCGGCACGCTTGCCGTGCGAATTGCGCGCGCGCTGTCCGGCAAACACAAACCGACCTGGACGCCGCACATCGATGACGGCGATCACGTGATCGTGCTCAACGCCGAGAAGGTCGAGCTGGGCGGCAAGAAGTGGGACCAGAAGCTTTACTATCGCCACAGTAACTATCCGGGCGGTCTGCGCGTGCAAACGGCGCGCGAAATTGCCGACAAGCATCCCGAACGGCTGGTCGAGAAGGCCGTGCGTGGAATGCTGGCGGGCAATCGCATGCGCGACGTGCAGCTGCGCCGCTTGAACGTTTATACCGGTGCCGAGCACCCTCACGACGCGCAGCAGCCGTCGTCGTTGCCGTAGGAGCATTTTTTGAACGAAGCGATCGAAGTAGTTCAGTGTACCGGGCGACGCAAACGCGCGGTCGCTCGCGTCAAGCTGATGCTCGGCCAAGGCATCATCACCGTTAATAATAAGCCGATCGACGAATATTTTTCGCGTCCACAGTTGTTGCAGATCGTGCGCCAGCCCTTGGAAGCAACGCAGAGCGTTTCGCGTTTCGACGTCCGCGTCAAGGCGGAAGGCGGCGGCGTGACGGGTCAAGCGGGCGCGATTCGCCACGGCATCGCTCGCGCGCTGGTCGAAATGGACGAGTCGCTCAAAGAGACGATGCGAAAGAACGGCTTCCTGACGCGCGATCCGCGCGAAAAGGAATCGAAGAAGTACGGCCGCAAGCGCGCCCGTAAGCGTTTCCAATACAGCAAACGCTAAAGAGCAGCCTCAAAATCGCGGCGATCGTGCTGGGCGCGGTCGCATTGCTCGTACAACCGCAGGCGCCGTGGATCGAGCGCATGTATTCCAACGGCGCCTATCCCGTTTGGGAACGCGCCGTCTTTCCCATTACCAACTTCGTTCCGTGGTCGCTGGGCGATCCGGCCGCGCTCGCCGGCGTCGCCGCGATCCTGTGGCTGATCGTGCGCTTCGCGCGGCGCCGCGTACGCCGCATCGCGCACGTTGGTGCGCTGCTCTTGAACTGCGCCGCAATCGTAGGCCTTTATGCCGTGTGGTTCGAGCTGAGCTGGGCATGGAATTACGCGCGCGCGCCGCTGGAGACGCGGGTGCAATACGATCCGGGACGGCTAACGCCCAAGGCCGCAGCCGCTCTGCAAGCGCGCGCGATCTCGCAGATGAACGCCCTGGCAAGAACGGCGCACGCCCGCGCAACGCTCCCGCTCGACCTCGCGGCGTTGCGGGCGGCATGGCTGCCGGCGGTCCAGCGCGCAGGCGATACGTGGGCCCCGCTCGTCGGCGCCGCCAAGCCGACCGTGGCCGACCCCTTCATGCTCGCCACGGGAACCGAAGGCTTCATTAACCCGTTTACGCTCAACGTCGCGACCGCTTCCGATCTGTTCTGGTTCGAGCGCCCCTTCGATTACGCGCACGAATGGAGTCACGTCGCGGCCTACGCTCGCGAAGACGAGGCGAACTATCTGGCGATCGTGACCTGCCTGCGTTCGCGGGATCCGGCGGTGCAGTACGCGGGCTGGTTCGCCCTCTTTCTCTACCTGCCGCAGAAGCGCCACTATGCGCATCGCGAGTTCGTTCCGTTGGTCTGGCAAGATTTTGCGGCGCTGCGCCGGCGGAATGCGCGCCACATCAACGTGGTGCTCGCGCATTGGTCGTGGCGCACGTACAACGTTTACCTCAAGAGCAATCGAATCGCCGCGGGCATCGCAAACTACGACGAAGTGACCCGCTTGATGCTCGGCGTTCCCCTCGATTCACAAGGCTTACCGATCGCACGATAGTCAAACGGGGCCCCGAAACGGGGCCCCGCTGATTTTTGCGCTGAACGGCCTAGCCTTTCGGAGGCTTGTGCCCTTCGTCGCCGTGGGTGGGGGCGGCATGGCTGACGGGCGCCGGCGGATGGCCGGCCGGGTGAGACTGCGCATGCATCGTCCCGCTATAGTGCGTTGTCGTGTGCGTGGTTCCGCTGTAATGCGTGACCGTCGTGCCGTGGACCGTCCCATAGTGCGCCGGACGATTGCTGGCGTCGTACGCGTGCTCCGTCGTCGTCACCGGCGGGTGGCCGCCGTTGACCTTCGCGTACAGCGTGCGATCTTGCGAGGCGTATCGCGCGTGAGTGGCCTGTTCGGGCGTCGGTCCGTAGCGGCGGGCCGCGTACGCAGACCGTTCGGCGTTCGTCGGGCGTGCCGAGATGCCGCCGTGACCGCCGTTGTAGCTCACGCGAGAGTGGTTGTAGTAGTTGTTGACGATCGTCTTATTGTAGTAGGTGTTGTGGATGTAGGTCCGGTTGACCGGCCACACGGCAGTGTTATACCGGAACGCGCTGCCGGCCCACACGCCGCCCACGAAACCGGCACCGAAGTAGCCGAATCCGTAGTTGATGCCGCCGTAAAAGCCGACGCGAGGACCCCAGTAGCCGGCGTTCCAGCGATAGGCGCCGCCGTAGGAGCCCCAGTAACCCGGCGTCCAGTAGACGCCGCGGGCCGGCGCCGCTACCCATACGCCGGGAACCCAGTAGTAGCCGGCCGCCCCCCAACCCCAGTAGCCGGGCGTATACATATAGTTAGGTGCCGGGGCGACGGGAATCGTGTAAACGGGCAGGGCCGGGGGAGGCACGCCGACGGTTACGCCGACGCCAACTGAGAACTGTGCCGGTGCGGGCACGGGAAGAGTGATGATAAAAACAGCCGCGAGAAGCGCGGGAAGCAATCTTGTGATTCGCATACGTTCTCCTTTCCGGAGTGGATGCTCGAATTATATCCTGGAACGACCGCCCTCACGCAGGCTAATATAGCCATCCGGAGCGCTTTCATAAAACTCTTACCCGTTAATCAGGCCGTTCCAACGCGCCGTTCATCCGGCTCTCACGTTACCTCTCACGTTACGTCTCACACTCGCAAAACGCCCCCGGCGCGCAACGCAAAACGCGCAACGCGCGCTCTCGAAGCTCTTCATAATGAAGCAGGGGCCCTCGCGGGCCCCTGCTGTTTGCGGCTTAGCGCGGCGGTGGTTTACTCTTGTTTCCGTTGTTTGCCGGCGGCTTACCTTGTCCGCCACCCTGCGGCTTACCCTGTCCGCTACCCTGCGCTTTTCCCTGTCCGCTGGGAGGCTTCGCAGGTTTGTGCTGCGTCGTCGGCGCGGCCGATTTGTGCTGCGTCTTGGGTGCGGTGGATTTGTTCTGCGTCGTCGGCGCGGACTTGTGCTGCGTCGTCGGCGCGGTAGATTTGTTCTGCGTCTTGGGCGCGGTAGATTTGTTTTGCGTCGTCGGCGCCTTATTCGTTGAGGCATTCGATCCCGAGGATTTCAGCTGGTTCTGCGCGCCTTGCTTATCGGCAGTCGTTACCGGCGCCGAGTTCGACGGTTTATTCGTGCTGCTAAACGGCTTCTGGGAAGTCGTCAGCGCCGGCTTGCCTTTATTTACGCTAGCGTATTGATTGCGATCGCTGCTCGCGTACCGCGCCTGGTCTTTCTGATCGGTGGTCGGCGCCCGCCCGTTCTTGCGAGCCGTGATTTGACCCGACGTGGGCTTGACCGTCGTTCCACCGTGGCCGCCGTTGTAGCTCACGCGAGAGTTGTTGTAGTGGTTGTTGATGACGGTTTTGTTCACGTACGTGTTGTGGATGGTGGTTCGGTTCACGTTCGTAACGGCGGTATTATAACGGAACTGATTGCCGGCCCACGCGCCTCCCACAAAACCGGCACCGAAATAGCCGGCTCCATAGTTGACGCCGCCGTAGAAGCCGACGCTGGCTCCCCAGTAGCCGCCGCTCCACCCGTACCTGCCGCCGTTATATCCCCAGTAGCCGGGCGTCCATAAGAGGCCGACGGCCGGCGGCCGGACCCAAACGCCGGGAGTCCAATAGTAACCGGCCGAGCCCCAGCCCCAGTAGCCGGGAGTCCATTGGTAGTTGGGATAGGGTGCCGCGGGTTGTACGTAGACGGGAATCGCAGGCGGGGGCACGCCGATCGATACGCCGACGCCGATCGCAAACTGCGCCGGCGAGGGTAGCGGAAGGGCCGCTAAGAGAACGGCCGCCATAAATGCGGGGAGCGATCTTAAGATTCGCATGCCTTTTCCTTTTCTCGGAGCTGATGATCTCTCGATTATAACCTGAGTTGACCTTTTCGCGTCATACTTCATCAATCTGCAGTAATCTTTGCGGTCACCGGGCGCTGTTAGGATCGTGAGCATGTTCGATGTGGGAGACTCCTTACGAAATGCGCTTGCCGGTGCTCGCACTCGGCTTGGGGAAGCGCAGACGGCGGTCGCACGCGCCAATGCCGGCCAAGAAGGCGGGCGGAGCACCGACGCTGCAATGGCGCAGACCGCGTCGGCGGCGATCTTTTCCGAAGCGCTGTTGAGTGCCGAACACGCTCGCTTCGAGGAAATCAAGGCGGTGACGAAATGACCGTCGATCTGCTCGACGCAGCGGCCAGCGGAATGGACGCGCAGCGCGCGGCGCTCGATGTCGCGGCACGCAACGTAGCCGCTGCCGAGGCCGCGGGGCCCAACGGCGCGTATCCAAGATTGATTCCGCAGTTTCGTCTCCTCTCATCCGATGACGGCGGCGCGCAGGTGGAGTTCGCCGGGACGAGCACCGAGGCCGGTACCAACGTCGACGTCCTGACCGAAATGATTGCGGTGATGAACGCGTCACGCGCCTACGAATCTGACGCTTCGATTTTCGACGTAGGCAAAACGATGGCCGAAAAGACGATTGACTTGGAGCGGTTGTGAGAGTCGAACCGCTCCTTCCCGACGCAGCGCCGTTCGCCGCGGCCGGCAGCGGCGATGCGGGCGGCTTCGCGAAAGCACTCGATGCGCTCGGCACGATGTTAGGCAGCGCGGAGCGCGCCGAAGACTCCTTTGCTTATGGTGGCGGAACCTTGCAAGATGCCGTGTACGAACGCGCTCGGGCTGACGTAGCGCTCTCCGTCGCAACGGCCACGGCGCAGCGCGTGGCGCAATCGGTGCAATCCATCCTCAACATGCAAATCTAAACCATGACCGTGCTGACGCAGCTGTTGGCTCGGTGGAACTCGCTGCCCGCAGCGGCGCGCGTCGTCGCCGGCGCCGCTGCATCCGTCGCCGTGGTCGTGTCGATCGCAGCGGCGATCTTAGCGCACCCGTCTCGCGTTTCGCTGTTTGCAGCGCCGCTTCATCCCGAGCAGTTGAGCGAGGCCGAAGACCGGCTGGCGAGCTGGAACGTTACGTTCATCCCCACTGCCGATAACGTCGTCGTCGACGCGGGCCGGCGGAACGACCTGCTGCTGCGCCTCTCGCTTGCCGGCGTTCCGCATCCGCACCTTTCGAGCACCGGCGAAGCGTTGGCGACGATCGGCGTGCTGACCCCGCAAGCGGTAGTGGAAGCTCAAACGCGTGCCGGGCTCGCCGGCGATATCGAGGCCGGACTGCGGGGAATCGACGGTGTTGACGACGCGCGCGTCATCGTCGCGCCTGCCAAGGCGCCGGAGTTTGCCGACGAGTCCGCACACGATGCTAGCGCGAGCGTCCGCCTGCGGCTGCGCGCCGGCGCGCATCTTTCGCGAGAAGCGATCGACGGCATTCGTGCGTTCGTAGCGGCGAGCGTTCCCGAGCTGCAGGCGGCGCACGTTACGATCTTGGACGACCGAGGAGTTGCCCTTGGCGACGGCGGGGCGCCCGGCGGCGATGCCGAGGAACTCCAAGCCTCGTTGCAGTCGGCGCTCGATGCCGCGCTCGGCGATGGTGCGACGATCGTACGCGTGCGAGCCGAATATGCGGGCGAGCGCACCTCGGAACGAGTCGTGCGCCGAACTCCGGCCGGCGCACAAGAAATTGCGGGAACGAGGCGCAGCGAGAGTTACGACGGCGGCGGCAAGCGTTATCGGCGGCTGGAAGAGGGCGAAGACCGAGGAAGCGAAACGCACGAGCTCGTCTCCGAAGCCCAAGCCGGCGCGCTCAAACGCCTTTCTACCGCGGTCTTCGTCGATCAGAGCCGTGCCCTCGATTTGGCGAAGGTTCGCGAACTTGCCGCCGCTACGGTCGGCTACGACGCGCGCCGGGGAGATATGCTCGCCGTTGAAGCCGTAGATTTTCGCCGCGTCCCGACCCTGCGCCGGGATCGATGGTGGCTGCTCTACGGAGCGATCGCACCGCTCGCGCCCGCGTTGATCTTCACCCTGGGCCTCGTAATCTGCGTGCGCCTTGCGATGCCGCCGCTCGCCGCGTTCTTACAATCCTCGATCGAACGCGCCGCCGTCGAACGTGCCTCCAAAGCCGCGGCCGGATTCGCGCCCGCACGCGTTCGCAGCATGTTGGAGCAAGAACCGCCCCATGCCGCAGCGGCGATTATTAGTGCCCTTCCCGCGGCGACGGCTACCGCCGTTCTCGAACTCTATCCGCCCCACGAACGAGAGGCGATCGTGCGGCGCATGCAGCGCCGCCATTCGCCGGTCATCGATGACGCGCAGGAGCTGCTGCGCCGTCATGTCTGAAGGATTCGTCCCGCTCGCGCGTTTTTTGCGTCCGTCGCCGCCGGAGCCGCTCGCGTTCTTCCTTCCCCAAGCTCCGGCAGCCGGCGAGACGCTCCCAGCGTGCTCGCATTCGGAGAAGAGTCTTTCGCAGTATGCCGCCACGTTCGGCGCCATTCGCCGTTTTCGCGCCGCGCTCGCGGACGCGCTGGATGTTGCGGTGCAGCAGCTTCTCGCGGAGATCGCCGAAAACGTGCTGGCGCGCGAGCTGACGATGGCTGCCGTCGACGTTGCTGCCGTCGTTGCAAAGGCGCGAGAGCGATTCTCGAGCGAACAAGTTCTCACCGTGCGCGTTCATCCGAGAGATCGAAACGCGCTGGGCGGCCTCGAGATCGATTCGGTTCTCGACGAGACGCTCGTGCCCGGCGACATAATCGCCGAGTTGCGGAGCGGGACGATAGATTTGCGCCTCCGCGCGCGCCTGGAGAGCGCGCTGGCTGCGTGTGCGCCATGATGCCGAGCCGGGGACTTTGTCTTGGCACGTGCGCATTCGGGCGCGCGCTCGACGCGGCCGGGACGCCGCTCGACGGCGGACCACCGTTACGCGGCCGCCGCGTCTCCTTGGAGCTGCATTCGCCACGACCGAATGAGCGCGTCGCGATCGGCGAGCCGTTGTGGACGGGAGTTCGCGTGGTCGACGCGCTGCTGACGATTGGACGAGGTGCCAGGGTCGGAATATTCGGTGCGCCGGGCGCCGGAAAGACGACTCTGCTGGAGTCCCTCGTTGACGGCTGCGTTGCGGACGCGGTTGTCGTTGCGCTCGCCGGAGAACGCGGGCGAGAGGCGCAGCACTGGATCGCGCGGTGCGACGAGCGGACGACGGTCGTCTGTGCTACCAGCGACCGTCCCGCGCGCGAGCGCCTCGTGGCGGCGCACGTCGCGATCGCGCACGCCCAGGCGCTTCGCGAGCGCGGTCTCGACGTGCTGCTCGTGCTCGACAGTCTGGCACGGGTTGCCGCGGCATCGCGCGAGATCACCGTAGCCTCGGGCGAGAGCGCCGGCCGCGGAGGCTACCCGCCCAGCGTTTTTGCCGAGCTTGCGCGGCTCGTGGAGGTCGCCGGCGCGGTCTCCGGCGGCTCGATCACGTTGATCGCCACCGTTCTTAGCGACGGAGACGACCGCGATCCGGTTAGCGAAGCCGCGCGGTCGCTTTTGGACGGGCACATCGCCCTTTCGGTCGGCCTCGCGCAGGCCGGACGGTTTCCCTCCGTCGACGTATTGAACAGCACGAGCCGCACGATGGACGTGGTCGCAAGCGACGCCCACCTGCGCGATGCCCGCAAAATGCGTCACATGCTTTCGCTTCTCGATCGGATCAAAGACGCGCGCAGCTTGGGCATCGAGCCCGTGGATAGTTCGGCGCGCGCGGCGATTGCAATCGAGGGGCAAATCGAGAGTTTCTTGCGGCAGAGCCGGCAGCGATGCGATCACGTCGCGACGTTGTCGCAACTCGCGCGGCTTGCCGAAGTCGTGGAGTTCGAGAATGGAGATCGATAACGAGCTGGCGGCCGTCACGCGCCGCATGGGCGAGATTTCCTCGGGGCCCGCAATAAACGGTACGAGCTTTGGCGAGCTGGTCGAGGTAAACTATGCGCGATCGGGGGAACTCGATTCGCCGCCGGCGGCACGAACGCCGCGTGCGGAAATCGAGCGCCTCGTCAAAGTCAGCGCCGCCGACTATGGCGTCGATCCCGGCTTGATCGAAGCGATCATCGAACGAGAATCCGCGTTCGATTCAAACGCGATCTCCAGCGCCGGCGCTCGCGGACTCATGCAACTCATGCCGCAGACGGCGGCGGGTCTCGGCGTTACGAACTCGTTCGACGCCGCGCAGAACGTTGCCGCGGGAACGCGCTATCTTCGAAGCCTGCTCGACCGGTTCGGTAGTGTCGAACTTGCCGTCGCGGCCTATAATGCCGGGCCGGGCGCGGTGTGGAGATATCGTGGCGTCCCGCCCTACGAAGAGACCAGGAGCTACGTGCGAAACGTCCTGGCGAGTTATGCGCGGCGTTCTCAAGTCGGCAACCTTGCGACCAATGCCGGATCACAGGCCGGTGGCACCATCTTGCAATGATGACGCAGCAGCTCGAGGTGAGCATTCTGGCAGCGCCGCTAGCGGCAATCGATCGTCGAGCGCTCTCGCAGGCGTGGTATTCGGCCCTTTATTTGGCTCGCCCGGATCGGCAGCTCGTTCCGTCGCGCGATTGCGGCCCGTGCACGGCCGCGACGCCCCTCGAAACGAAACCGGAACGCGAGGCCGAGCCTCCCTCACCGCGGCCCACCGAGTTGCGCGTTGCGCGCTCCGTGCAAACGAAGCCGTCGAAGATCGCGGCGCAGCCGAGCGCGCCTCGAATACCGGCAAATCGCGATGCCGTGCCGCTGAGCTTGAGAATCGAACGCCGCTTCGCGCATTCGGCCTCGCACGTCAAACGCGCCACGTTTTCGCTGGGTCGCGGAGAGGCCCGAGTCCACGTGATCCTCCAAACCAATGGAAATGTCGCGACGCTAGTCGCGCTCTGCCGCCCACAGATGCGAACGGTGGTCGCTCGGGCCCTGGCACAAGCTCGCTTTGCACTGGCCGCGCGCGGATTCGTCGTCGACGTTGACAGCCGAGGAGACCGATGTTCCTAAATCCAGCCCTCAGCGCGGCGCTCGATCGCATTAGCGAACGCGCCGACGACGTTCGCCGTGCGTATACGCCCGGCAGCGTTGCGCGATACGACGACGTTGCGGCCGCCCGACCCGCTTCGGACTTCGCGCTCGATCCACTCGCGGTCAGCGCGGCCGACGACCTCTACTTCATCGCGCGCAACCAACGCGATGAGGTCGCGTACACGCGCGATGGATCGTTCGCGCTTCGCGACGGCCGGCTCGTCGACGGGGAGGGAGAGCAAATCCGCGGCTTCGCCGCTCCCAGTAACGAACTTGCAGATTTGAGAATCGATGCGGTTGACGAAGCGCTCGGGCGCGCGAGCGATCCGCGGATCGAACGCGACGGGAGCTTCGCCTACGGGCGCGTTATCGTCGATCCGCGAAGCGGATTGCGTAAGACGCAGCGCGTCGTCGTCGGTCGCATCGCACTGGCGCGCTTCCCAGCCGGCACCCGCCTTGCGTCGGCGGACGGTAGCCGCTGCATCCCTCCGCCCGGCGTGCAGCCGCAACTGGGCATACCCGGTGATGCAGGGTTTCCGGCCTTGTGGCCGATGCATCGTGAGCGAAGCCGCATCGACCTCGACCAAAGCCTCGTCCGTCTCAAGGATGCTTACATTGCATTCGATGCGCTTCGGGCGGCCGAGGAGGCCAAAGCGCATCTCGGCAAGACGGCGATGGACCTCGTGAAATGAACAGGCGTATCCGCAAGCCGGTATTCGGCCCGCGATCGGCTCTGCCGTCGAGCGCAGCGTGCGTGGTTGCCAACGGCGTTCGCGAAACGCTCACTTCGATCTTGAGTTCGCCCGTCGAGATGCGGCTCTTCGAGCCGTCCATTCCCGCGCCGCCGGCTTGGCCGGCGATCGTGAAGGGCGCGGTTCTGTATCGCGTGCGCGGGAGCATCGCCGATGCGGCAATCGTTCTCCGGTCTGCCGATGCGCTCTCGCTGGTTGCGGCGCTCTTCGGCGAGGGCCTCGTCCATCGCGAGCGCGAGCTCTCCCCGATCGAGCGCGACGTTTTGGATCGCACGGTCAACGCGATCGCCGCGCACCTCGGATCGGTTTGTGGAACTCGAGAAAGCCGATGCGTCGAGCGCGTCGGCGCGATCGAAGGTTACGCGACCTATTTCGAGCTTCTGGTAGAGGAGCCCGTCGCAGCACGCATCGGCATCGCTCTCTCTCGCGATCCGTCGCCCGAGCCGCGGGGGTGTATCGAGGTCGGCCACTTAGCGGCCGTTTCCCTCACCGCCCGCGTGACGCTCGATCTCGGGCGGATCCCGAGCGGCGAAGTAGCCGGTTTGCGCGCCGGTTCGACTCTGACGTTTCGTCCGCACGACTTGCAGCGATGTGCGCTGTGGGTGCACGGACGTAGTTTGGCTCGCGGAGCCTGTGGAGTGAGAAGTGGCCGCTATTCATTGCACGTCGAAGCGGTCGGTGAGGCGACGTGAACCCTATTTCGGTCGAACCGGTGAAAGCCGCCGAAGCGGAAAACCTCGGTCTCTTGATGCATGTGCCGCTGCACTTAACGGTTGAGCTCGGCAGCTGCAAGATGTCGGTGGCCGAAATCCTTAAGCTGGGGACCGGCTCGGTCGTCGAGTTGGACCGGGCGGCGAACGCTCCCGTCGACCTGCTGGTCAATAATCGGCCGATCGCACGCGGTGAGATCGTTGCCGTAGACGAGAGCTTTGGTCTGCGCATAACCGAGCTTCTTACATTGCAACCTTCGCCGTGAGCCTCGAGGCGCTGTTGGGCTCGGCGAGCCGGCACGGCGCGCAGCCTCTGGACTTGCTCGTCAGCCTGACGATGCTCTCCCTCGTGCCCCTCGTGCTGGTCATGTGCACGTCTTTCGTTCGCATCGTTGTCGTGCTATCGCTGGTGCGCTCCGCGATCGGTGCCTCGGCGTTACCGCCGAACGCAGTTCTCACCGGCTTGGCACTCGTCCTAACGCTAGTCGTCATGGCGCCTACGGCGCAGCAAATCGGTCGCGACGCGCTCGATCCGTATTCCCGCGGAAGGCTTTCGCCGTCACAAGCGCTGACGCGCGCAATGGGGCCACTGCGTTCGTTCATGTTACGGCAGACGCGGGCCGCGGACGTCGCGCTCTTCGAGCGAGTTGCTCACCGCGCGCTCGAGCCCGAACGGCGAGCACCGATGACGGTGCTGGTTCCCGCGTTCGTCGTCGGCGAGCTTCGTAGCGCGTTTGCCATCGGCTTCGCGCTCTACCTGCCCTTCGTCGCAATTGATTTGGCGGTGGCGGCCATGCTGATGGGGTTGGGAATGATGATGCTCAGTCCGCCCGTCGTTTCGCTGCCTGTGAAGCTGCTGCTTTTCGTCATGGTCGATGGTTGGGCGCTGCTCTGCGGAGGCGTCGCGGGCAGCTTTCGATAAAGCAAGCACTCACATGCGCATAAATGAAGCGCTCGCGAGTCAGCGGCCGTTCTTTTCGTTCGAGTTCTTTCCGCCCAGAGACGATGCTGGTTCGCGGCAACTCGTCGCGGCAATCGCAGCGCTCGCGCCGTTGCGCCCCGCTTTCGTGTCGATTACCTACGGCGCGGGCGGTTCGACGCGAGCTAGAACGGTAGCGCTGGCGAAGGAAATTCAACAAGATATTGGTCTGACCGTGGTCGCGCACGTGACCTGCATCGGCGCCAGCCGTGCCGAAGTTCGGGCGCTCCTCGAAGAGTTGGCGCGAGCCGGCATCGAGAACGTCTTGGCGCTGCGCGGCGATCCCGCCCCGGGCTCCCAGTTCGTTCCAGCCGCGGGCGGCTTCGCGCATGCAAATGAGCTCATCGCCATGTTGCGGCGCAACTACGATTTTTGCATCGGCGCCGCGTGCTATCCGGAGAAGCATCCGGAAGCGACGACGCTCGACGCAGATCTCTGCGCGCTCAAGCTGAAGGCGGAAGCGGGCGCCGATTTTTTGGTGTCGCAACTCTTCTTCGACAACTCGCAGTTCTTTGCGTTCGAGCGGCGAGTCCGCGGCGCCGGCATCACGCTGCCGATGCTTCCGGGGTTGATGCCGATCACGAACTTCAGCCAAATAGAGCGCTTTGTGGCGCTTTGCGGTGCGAGCATCCCGCCGAAGCTGCGCGTTGAGATGGAAGCGCGCAAAGGCGACGTCAAGGCGGTCGAAGACTTGGGGGTCGCATATGCGTCGATGCAGGCGCTCGAATTGCTGCAGGGCGGCGTGCCGGGGCTTCACTTCTATACCCTCAACCGTTCGCCGGCAACGCGCGCCATCGTCTCGTCGCTGCTCGCCGCGAGTGCGTGGCGTCCCCTACTTCACGATGCGAGGAGCATAACAACTCCGTAAAACGACCGTAACGGCCTCGGTGTAGCGTGAACGGATGGAGGCCCTCGACGGACTGCTGCGCGACGCTCTGCTTACCACCGCGGTAATCGCGTTGCCGATGCTGGCCGTCGCGGCGCTCGTCGGGACTGCCGTTGCCGTCGTGCAGGCGGCGACGCAAGTGCAGGAGCAGACGCTGACGCTCTTGCCGAAGATCTTAGCCGTCGGTTCCACCGTGGCGGTCTTCGGGGGTGCCGGGATGCACCTGCTGGTGACGCTCTTCGATCGGGCCCTGGCCGCCATCCCGGTGCTGAGCGCGGGATGGTAGTGGGTTTGCTCGTTTTGGCACGGTGCGCCGGCTTCGTCTTTCGAGCTCCCGGCTTCTCACATCCAAGCGTCCCCGCGCCGCTTCGCGGCGGATTTGCCCTCGTTTTAGCGATGGTTATCGCGCCGAGCCTTCCCGGGGCACAGGCTCGCGTCGACGGCGGCGCCTTCGTCGGTGCGTTACTCGTCGAGTTCTTGCTCGGAAGCGCGATTGGAATGGCGGCTTCTCTGGTCTACGACGGCGCTTACGCGGGTGGGCGGATCGTCGACGATTACGTCGGCGTCAAAGCCATTGCGCCGAGCGTCGTGCTTGTAGCGCCGAGCGGGTTCGGGCGCGTCTGGTCCCTAGCATTCACCGGTGCCTTCTTTCTTAGCGGCGCATACCGCCTGACGTTGCTGGGCTTCGCGCAAAGCTTCGCGCGCATACCCCTGCTATCGCCGCTGCATGCCGGCGCTTGGGCGTCGTTCGCAGCCGCCTTTGCGGCGAACTTTCTCTTGATAGCGCTCCAAGTCGCCGCGCCGGCCTTGGGTTTGGCCTTCGTCGTTCAAATCGCACTCGGCACGCTCTCTCGAGTAGTTCCGCGTTTCGGCACGTTTACGCTCGCCTTTCCGCTGGCGTTCGCCGCCGCCTTGATCGCAACCGCGCTCGTCGTACCGTTTGCCGCCGGCCGCGTGCCGCCGCCGATGCTCGGAGTCCCCGGCATGGTGAAGTGAGCGACGGCGCGGAGAAGGCCTTCGAACCAACGCCGCGCCGCATCGCAAAGGCGAAGCGCGAAGGCAACGTTGCGCGGTCGAGCGAGCTTGCGGCAAACGTCTCCTTTGCCGTGGCGGCCTTCGCGATTGTCGCGAGCGCGGCACGCTTCGGCTCCGTCGCGGGCGACGCGCTGATCCGTTCGCAGTCCTTCGTGCCCGCTCCATCGTGCGCGCTCGTACTGGGCGTGGCCCTCATTCCAATTGGCGCCGCGGCGATCGCTGGCGCGATCGCAAGCATCGCTCAAAACGGCGGCCTCGCGCTGGTGCCGGTGACGCCGAAGATCGAGCGGCTGAATCCGATTGAGGGCATGCGACGCATCCTTTCGCGCGAGACGCTGAGCCATTCGCTGCGCGCCGCGTTCGCGTTTCTCTGCGCGATGCTTGCAATGACGCCGGCTCTAGCGGCGGGCGCCGCGGCCATGATCCGTTCGCCGGACCTCTCGCAGACGGTTGACGTAGTGTGGAGCGCCGCGCAGCACGTCGCCTTTGCGGCCGGCGCGGTGGGCTTGCTCTTTTCGGTAGCGGAGTTCGGCGCGGCGCGCACCTCGTGGCTGCGCAAGTTGCGCATGAGCTTCGAAGAGCGCAAACGAGAGGTGAAAGAAGAAGAGGGTGACGCGCTGGCGAGAGGGCGGCGGCGATCGCTGCACCGCGCCTTGCTTCGCGGCGGTCTGACGCGGGTCAAAGAGGCGGCGTTCGTCGTCGTGAATCCGACGCACTTCGCGGTGGCCTTAGCGTATCGGCCGCCGCAAGTGCCGGTTCCCGAAGTGCTCGTACGAGCTCGAGGCGAGGCGGCCGTGCGCGTCCGCGAGATGGCGGCCGTTTACCGAGTTCCAATCGTCGAGAACGTCGCGCTTGCCCGCAGCCTCTATCGTGATGGGCGGCCCGGCGAGCCAATTTCGACCGCACACTACGTCGCCGTAGCGGAGGTGGTCGCCGCGTTGCTGCGCGCCAACGAGATCGCGGGATGAGCTCGCATAAACGCGCGGTATATATTTTCGCGGCGCTGCTGTTGACCATCGTCGCGGTGTTGATCGTACCGCTGCCGCCGTGGCTGCTCGATCTCTTGCTCGGCATCAACATCTTTGGATCGGCGCTCGTGCTCTTGCTTTCCGTCACGGTCGACGATCCGCTCGAGTTCTCCGCGTTCGCGCCGGCGCTCCTGATCGCAACGCTCTTTCGGCTCTCCCTCGACGTTTCGGCGACGCGGCTCATCCTTACGGCCGGAGCAACGCCGGGCGCCGTCGGCGCGATCATTCCCGCCTTCGGAGCGTTCGTCGTCGGCGGAAACTTGGTCGTCGGCATAATCGTCTTTGCGATCTTGGTGACGATTCAGTTCGTCGTCATCGCCAGCGGTTCGCAGCGCGTTGCCGAAGTGGCGGCTCGCTTTACGCTCGACGCGATGCCCGGAAAGCAGATGGCGATCGACGCCGACGTGCACGCCGGCGCGTTGGATGCCGAGGGCGCGCGCCGCAAGCGCGAAGCCGTGCAGCAAGAGGCGGATTTCTACGGAGCCATGGACGGCGCCGGAAAGTTCGTGAAGGGCGACGCCGTCGCATCGCTTTTGATCGTCGCGCTCAATCTTGCCGGCGGAGTGCTCGTAGGCGTTGCCTATCACGGGCTCGCACCGCTCGACGCGGTGCAGACCTTCGCCCTGCTGTCGATCGGCAACGCGCTCGTCACCACGCTGCCGGCGTTCCTCATATCGACGGCTATGGGCATGATGGTGACCCGGGTTGCCTCAGATGGCGCGCTGGGTGCTGATCTTGCGACGCAGCTCTTTGCGCGTCCCGACGTCCTGCGCAGCGCGGGCGCCCTGCTGCTGGCGCTCGCACTCGTCCCGGCATTGCCTCGGCCGCTCTTTTTGGTTTTGGGTACGAGCGCGTTCGGGATGGCCGCCCTCGCGCAGCGAAATCGCCGGCGTGCCGAAGGCGAAGCCGCCGATGCGCGAGAGCACATCAAGCGCAACGCGATGCGCCGTCCCGAGCTCGCGCTCGGCCTGGTGGGCGTCGATGCGGTGGCCATCGAAATCGGCGCGGACCTCGCGCAGCTGCTGGCCCCGCCGCTCTCCGACGCGTTGCTCGACCGCATCGGAGAGGTGCGGCGGGCGCTGGCGGCAGATATCGGCGTCGTTCTTCCGGGCGTGCGGCTGCGCGACGATCTTTCGCGCGATCCGCGCACGTATGGTATCCGTGTACGCGATCGCTTAGCCGGGCACGGACGCTTGGATCTCGAACGACTGCTTGCCGTCGCCGACGAAGCGGTTCTCGCGCGTTTCTCGGTGCAGATCGAGCGCGAACCCGTATATCAGCTGCCGTCGGCGTGGATTCTTCCCGACGTGCGCGAGAGCGCGCTCAACGCCGGCGCGCTGGTCTTCGATCCGATCTCCGTGCTCGGCTCGCACTTGGCCGAGATCGCGCGCACGCACGCGACGGAACTCGTCGGGCGTCAAGAGCTTCACACGCTGCTCGAACACATGCGATCGACCGTGCCGGCCTTGGTCAAGGAGGTCGGCGGCGAGGCCCTGCCTTTCGGAGCGCTGCATCGCTCCATCGGATTGCTGCTGCGCGAAGGTGCGTGGCCGCGCGATCCGATCGTGGTGCTGGAAGCAATGCTCGAAGCGGGCACTCGCGACCCGCGCGAACTCGCCGAAGCGGCGCGGCGCGCGATCGTACCGGATTTGCTGCGCCGTAAAGGCGTCGCGCGGTTGGAGCCGGCGATCTTCGATCCCGAGTTCGAGCGGAGGCTCGTTGCGGCGTGGTGCCGTTACGGAACCGAAGCCTTGGAGCCGGCGGCGGCGCTGGCGTTGCGCGCGCGGATCGAACGCTATGTGGAGCGGACGCGGCGCGATCGCGCGGCGGTCGTCTGCACGTCGGCGCTCCGGCCGGTCCTTGCCGAGTTCTTGCTGCGCTCCGGGATTCGGGTCAGCGTCTATGCCTACGGCGAGTTGCCCAACGAGGTCGCCCTCGCTACATCCGAGGTCATCGCCGAGGAGGAACCGAACGCGCTCGCCCAATGCACTTGAGGGCGCTGGATTGGATCATCGTCGTCCTTTCTTTGGGCGTCAGCTTCGTGCCGGCGATCGTGCTGGCGCGGCGCGCGGGAAAGAATATCACCGAGTTCTTTGCGGCCGGACGCGCGGCGCCGTGGTGGCTGATCGGCATCTCGCTGGTTGCAACGACGTTTTCCACCGACACGCCCAACCTCGTTACCAATCTCGTGCGCGACGGCGGCGTCTCCGAAAACTGGGTCTGGTGGTCGTTCCTGCTCACCGGCATGGCGACGGTTTTTTTCTATGCCCGCCTTTGGCGGCGCTCCGGCGTGCTGACCGACCTCGAGTTTTACGAGCTGCGCTACGCCGGGCGCGCCGCCTCGTTCGTGCGCGGCTTCCGCGCGATCTACCTCGGGCTTTTCTTCAACTGCTGGATCATCGCAACCGTCAACTTGGCGCTGGTGAAGATTGCCGGCGTGCTCTTCGGCTGGCCGCGCGCCGAAACGCTCGCGATTTGCGTTGCGGTTCCGATCGTCTTCGCCGCCACCGCCGGACTCTGGGGCGTCATGGTCACCGACATGATTCAGTTCTGCATTACGATGACGTCGGCATTCGCCGCGGCCTACTTCGCGATTCATGCGCCGGGAGTCGGCGGGTTGCACGGCCTGATCGCGCACTTTAGCGGTCACGCTGCCGTGCTCTCGATTCTGCCGAACTTCGGCGACTGGAAGAACGCGGTCGCCGTCTTCGTCATTCCGATGACGGTGCTCTGGTGGTCGGTGTGGTATCCGGGGGCCGAGCCCGGTGGCGGCAGCTACGTCGCGCAGCGAATGCTTGCGGCGCGCACCGAGTCCGACGCGCTCTTCGGCACGTTTGCATTCCAAGCGATGCACTATGCGCTGCGCCCCTGGCCATGGATCGTCGTGGCGCTCGCCTCCACGATCGTCTTTCCCACGCTGCACGACGTGCAGTTGCGCTTTCCGGCACTCGCGCCCAACCTCATCGGCAACGACGTCGCGTATCCCGCGATGCTGGTCTTCTTGCCGGCCGGTTTTGCCGGCTTCATGGTCGCGGGAATCTTCGCGGCCTACCGCTCGACGATCGAGACGCATCTGAACTGGGGCACGTCGTATCTGGTGCACGATTTTTACCAGCGCTTCATTCGGCCCGACTCCAGTCAGCGCGAGCTGGTCTTTGCGGGACGGCTGGTGACGGCGCTCCTGATGGGGCTCGGCGTCGCGCTGACCTTCGTGCTCGATAATGCCAAGGACGCGTTCAATCTGCTGCTCTCGATCGGCGCGGGAACCGGGCTGATCTACTTGTTGCGCTGGTTCTGGTGGCGGATCAACGCCTGGAGCGAGGTAAGCGCGATGCTTGCTTCGTTCGGCGCGGCGCTCGCGTTTTTCGTCGCCGCGCGCACCGGGCACGCCGTCGCTTCGACGACCGCGCTCTTGACGACGATCGGCATCACGACGCTGGTCTGGCTGGTCGTGACCTATCTCACGCCGCCGGTCGCCGACGAAACGCTGATGGCCTTCTACGCGAAGGTGCGCCCGGCCGGTCCCGGCTGGGCCGCGATCCGCCGGCGCAGTGGCCTCGGCCCGTCACCGGACTCGCTGCCGATGGCGCTTCTGGGCTGGGTTCTCGGCGTGGCCTCGGTGTACGGCGCGCTCTTTGCTACCGGCTCCTTTATCTACGGGCGGCCGGTCGCCGGCGCGATCTGCAGCTTGGTCGCCTGCGCGGCAGTGATCGGGTTGCTCGCCACCGGCCGCCGCCTCTGGCGGCCGATGGCAGGCCCGGCGCCCTGATAAGGCTAAGCACCACCGGCTCCAATGAACTCGAAAAATCTCAAGGCGCCTTTCAAGGCACTGGTCATCATCGCTGTTTGCGCGATCTCGATCTGGGCGGTCGTTCCCGTCCAGAAGACGATCCGTCTCGGGCTCGACCTTCAGGGCGGCGCGCGACTGTTGCTGCAGCTCTACCCAACGGCCTCGGTGCCGCAGATTACGTCGCAGGTGCAGGCGCAGACCCGCGAGGTCATCGACCGCCGCATCAACGGTCTCGGCGTGGCCGAGCCGTCGATCAGCAACGTCGGCACCGATCGAATTCTGGTCGAGCTTCCCGCGGTCAAGGATCCGGATCAGGCGGAAAAGACGCTCAAACAGGTCGCGGTGCTCGAATATAAGATCGTGCCCTTCGACGTCATGCAGAAGGGCGATGCCGCGAATGCCGCATTGCTGCAGCCCAACCTCGACCCGAAGCAAAAGGCCGCCGCCGAGCTGTACGTTTCAAAAACGGCCTACGACCTCAGCGGTAAGGTCGTTTACTCCGGCTCGGAGTTAAAAGCCGCGCAGGCCGGCTACGATCAAGGCAACAGGCCCGATATTCTCTTTCAAACCAAGGATCCGGCGAAGTTCGGCAAGCTGACGTCGGCCAATATCCAGAAGCCGCTGGGCATCTTTCTCGATCATCGCTACCTCTCGGCGCCGATCATCAACAGCCCCATCTACGATAGCGGCCAGATTACCGGTACCTTCACCGAAGAAGAGACGATAACGCTGGCCAACGAGCTCAACGCCGGCGCCCTTCCCGTCAGCATCAAGATTATCGAAAAAGAGTCGATCGGTCCGACGCTGGGCAAAATCGACCTCGTTCAATCGATGCGAGCCGCGGCGCTGGGCCTCGGCCTCGTGCTGATCTTCATGATCGCCGTCTACCGCCTGCCGGGTCTCCTGGCCGACCTTGCGCTGGCGATCTACGTGCTGGTCATGATGGCGATTCTGGCGCTCTCGCACGCGACCCTGACGCTCCCCGGCATCGCCGGCTTCGTGCTCTCGATCGGCATGGCCGTCGACGCCAACGTACTTATCTTCGAGCGCATCAAGGAAGAGCTGTGGAACGGCAAGACGATGCGCGCCGCTGTCCGCGTCGGTTTCCAGCGCGCCTTTTCGGCCGTCTTCGATAGCCACTTTACGACGATCGTCGGCGCCGGCGTGCTGTACATGCTCGGCACGGGCACGGTCAAGGGCTTTGCCTTCACGCTCTTCTGGGGCACCGTCGTTTCGCTCATCACGGCCGTCTTCGTCACGCGCTTCTTCGTCGACGTGCTGGTCGATAACAACATCTTGACGACGCCCGAACTCTACGGCGTCAAGCGCTCGGACCTCGGCATCTTTTCGCCGGGCGCCGCGAAGGCGGGGGCGTAGCTCGTGCTCTTTCGCAGACTGAACTGGAACATCGTCGGCTGGTTCCGCATCGTCTCGACGATCTCGTATATCATCATCGCGATCGGGTTCGGCTCGATGATCTACAACGGGTTCAAGGGCGGCAACGGCTTTCAGCCGTCGCACATGCTGCGTTTGGGCCTTTCGTTCACCGGCGGAACCGACATCGACGTCCAGTTCACGCAGCCGACGACGACCGATAAGGTCCGAACGGCCCTCGCGGGATTGGGCCTGACCGATGAATCGGTGACGACGGCCGGCACCGACGGCAAGGGCTTCGTGATTCAAACGCAGACCGCGTACGCCAACGATTCGGCGCCGCTCTGGAACGCGCTGAACACCGTCGCTCCGGTCGATCGCGCGACCTCGCAGATTACGGCCGTGGGACCGTCGCTGGGACGCGAATATCTTGCCAAGGCGATTTGGGCGCTGATCATCGCGCTGAGCATTCAGTTCATCTACATCGCGTTCCGATTCGGCTGGAACTACATCTTCGGTTTGGTAACCGTTATCGCGCTGGTGCGCGACGCCGCGATGATGATCGGCATCTACGCCCTGGCCGACCGCCGCGCCGACGATGCGTTCCTGGCTGCGGTGCTGACCGTCATCGGTTACTCGGTCATGGATACGATCGTAATTCTCGACCGAATTCGAGAAAACACGAAGCTGATGGCCGGCCAGCCCTACGACCGGATCGTCAACGAATCGATCAAGCAGACGATGACGCGCTCGTTCAACACGCTTGCGACCGTCATCATCACGCTGGTCGCGCTCTTGGCGCTGGGCGGCGCGAGCCTCAAAAACTTCGCCTTTGCGCTGCTCGTCGGCATCTGCTCGGGCGGCTACCATTCGATCTTCTTCTCGGCGCCGCTCGTGCTCGGCTACCGTAAACGCCAGTTAGAGGCCGCTGCAAGACGCCGGCACGCCGGTCTGGGTCAGGATCGCACCGTAACCGCGCGCTCGCGTTCGGAGTCCGTCGCGCTGCAGAGCCGCGCCGGCGTTCCTCGCGAGGACATCGTCGCCGCCCGGCGCGAGCGCCGTCAAAAGGCGAAGGCGGCCCGTACGGTCTCCCCGGCTCCGGCGCAGCGATATCGCAAGCGCCGCACCGACGCGCAGAGCGCGGTCGCGCTGGAAGAACCATTTGTGGAGGGCGAGGAGCAGGAGTCGATCGATCCGCTCGACGCACAGCAAGCTGGTCTGCACGATGCCGCCTTGGAGCAAGGTCACGAAGAAATCTCCCTCAACTTCGAAGAGGCCGAGGAGCCCCGCGAGGGCGACGCGCCCTAAAACTCTGCCGGCGCCCACCGCGTCGGAGGCCGCCTTCGAAGCGCTCTTAGCAACGGAGCCGGTCGCAGGTCAGGCGCCGGGGATCGATGCCTTCGTCGAGCGTCTCTTCGCCAAGGGCGACGAGTATCTGCACGATTCGTACGCGACAATCGGCGATGCAGCGCGCTTTCACACCAAACTCGCGGGCGTCTCCTTTGAAGGGCGCCAAGACGTCATCGCCGGATTGCGCCCGGGTGCGCCGCTCGAACTTGCGCGCCAGGCGGATAATCCGCACGATCCCAACGCCATCGCCGTCCATTACGGACAGCTTCAACTCGGATTCTTCAATCGGCGGCTCGCGGCGCATATCGCGCCGCTGATGGATGCGGGTGCCCGATACGGCGCGCGCGTCGCCTCGCTCACGGGAGGCGGTTTCGGCGCCGACGGTGACTCCAAACATCGCGGCGTCAACGTCGTGGTCGAACGTGAGTCGCTGGGCGTGCCGGTGCGCCGCGCCGCCGCCGCCGCCGCGCCGCTCTACGCGCAAGACGATGCGGCCGAGACCGGCGAGCGGGTGCGTTCCGCGCTGATCGGCGCTTCGGCGGTACACGAGGCGCAGCGGGCCGTTCTCGAACGCGTCGAAGCCGGCAAGAACACCTTGGCGGTGCTCGGCACCGGGCGCGGGAAGTCGTTCTGCTTTCAATACGCCGCCGCGATGCGAGCCTTCACCGGCGGAGGCAAGACGCTGGTCGTCTATCCGCTGCGCGCGCTGGCCAACGACCAGTACGAGGCGCTGCGACGCACGCTCGAACCGCTGGGGCTGCGCTTCTTTCGGGCCAACGGTTCGATCGACAGCAACGAGCGGGAAGATCTGTTCGCGGCTTTGCGCGAGGGGTCGTGGGACGTCGTCTTGGCGACGCCGGAGTTTCTCGAGTTTCACCGCGAGGCGCTCCGCGGGCGCAGCACGCCGTCCTTCGTGGTCGTCGACGAAGCGCATCATCTCGCGGAGTCGCGCCACCGGCCGGCCTACGCCCGGCTTTCGGCAACCATTTCGTGGCTGGGCAATCCACCGGTGCTCGGCCTGACGGCAACGGCCGGCGACGAAACGTTTCGCCGGGTCGTGGACGACCTGCGCATCGAAAGCTGGGTGATCGACCCCACGGTCCGAGCGAACCTTCACGTTGTCGATGCCCGCGGAACCAAGGATAAGATCGCGTATTTGACCGAGCTGTTTTCGGCGCGAGAGGGCGCGCCGGCGAAGGGCATCATCTACTGCAACTCGCGGCTGGAGGTCACCAAGGTCGCGCAGCGCCTTCGCAAGCATCTCGGCAACACGGTGATGTTCTATCACGGCAAGATGCCGAACGCCGAGCGCCTCGAGGTGGAACGCCTCTTTCGCGAGGGCGCGCTTCGCGTCGTGGTTGCCACCTCGGCCTTCGGCGAAGGCATCGACCTGCCCGACGTTCGCAACGTCGTGCTCTTCCATCTCAACTTCGACTCGGGTGAGTTCAATCAGCAAGCCGGGCGGGCCGGGCGCGACGGTGACCCCGCGCAAATTCATCTGCTCTATGGGCCGCTCGATCGGGCGCTCAATGAGTTCTTGATCGATCTCGATGCGCCGCCGCTCCCGCGGCTGCGCGAAATCTACCGTGGCCTGCGAAGCTTAGCTCGAGAAGGCCTCGTTCGTGGGGGTAGCACCGAACTCGCGGGAACGCTGGAGATCGATAAGGTGCGAGACCGTACGATCGATGCCGCACTGCGAATCTTCTCCGACTCACGCCTGGTCGAGGTCGGCGAAGACGACGACGGGCGCTTCGTCCGATTCCTAACGGTGAGCGGGCGAATCGAGATGGAGCGCAACGAGCGCTACGCTGAAGGCGAAGCCACGCGCGAAGCGTTCGCCCGATTCTGCGAGCTGGCGCTCTTCGCGCCGGCCGAAACGCTCGAACGCGTACTCAACCGCCCGATCTACCCCTCGGGCGTGCGCCTTCTTTCCTAAGAAAGCGCGCTTCCTAGTCGCGGAGCGGACAACCGATGCGCACCCCGCGCGCACCGGTTGTCCGCCGCGAGCGTATTAGGGTTCCAGAACCTGTAGATCGTTGTCGTTGTCGTCGTTGAAGAAGAGCTTCGTATTGTGGGCATTCGTGCCGGTGGCTACCATGCCGAAGAGCGCGCCCGCCGCGCCGGTGTCGACGTTGCGCTTGTCGAGAACCTTACCCTCCGGGCTGATTTCGATCATCAGATTCTCACCGTTCGGATCGAGCGTGTTGCCGACCACGAGGTTGCCGTTAAAAAGCAGCGCCGAGCTGATCGGGCCGTTGAGCGGTGCTCCCGAGTACAGGAGCTTCGTTCGCGGGCCGCAGCCTCCGTCGAACTTCTTTCCACGGTTGCTGACGATCAGACATCCCGAGTGGGCCTGCGAAACGTTCTCGATGACCGTGACGGTGTTGTTGTCGCCGTCGACGACGAAGAGCGCGTCGTGATCGGGATCGTATTGCAGGCCTGAGGGGCCGAGGATGCTGCCGGGTGCGCCGCCGTTCACCGGGAAGCCCGTAGCGATCACCTCGCTGCTATACGAACTACCGGTACTGATTCGAATAATATTTCCGTCCGCGGCGTTGGACTCGTAGACAACCGGGCTGCCCCATTTCGGTTGAGCGTACGTTTCGCCGAACGGGTCGTTGAACGGACTGCCGGATAGGTTCGTAACGAGGGTTCCGCTCGCGGAGTAGACCGGATTGTCGTTGGACGAAAACGCCGCCGCGTAGATCGTATCGTTAGACGTGAGTGCCAGTGCGGCGCATCCGACGAGATCCGTCGGATCGGCGACGACGAGCGTCGGCGTTGAACCGGGCTGCGGATGCAGCGCGACGATCGTGTAACCGGTACCCTGAATGTTTTGATTGTTGTTGAAGTTGCAGACGGCGAGGTCACCCTTGGTGAAGGCGCCGTTCGTCGACTTGGCCACGTCGAGGCCGTATGGATTGAGCTGGCCGTAGGTTCCGTCGATCGTCGAACCGATAACGACCTGATCCTTCAAACGTTTGAGGATCGAACAGTGGCCGTTGCCGCCGCCTTGGTCGTCGTTGCAGTCGCCGCCTTGCCCGTTTTGCCCCTGACCGTTGCCGCCTTGACCTTGGTGATTGCCTTGTGCCGCCATCGGCACGCTTGCTGTTGGCGGCGTCGAGTCGTTGTTACCGGCGCAGGCAGTCGCGACCAAGCCAACGATCCCGGCAAGCGTGAGCAGCTTTGCGTGCGTTTTTAAACTCATCGAACACCTCTTGAACGAGAAGGAAAAATGCAGGGCGCAATTAGTGTTCGCTGGAATTGTGAAGAAAGTCTGAAGACGAGCGGGCCGAGTCTTGGTTGGCGCCGCCTTCGGCCGCAAATCGGCTGCCGGGTGGAACCGGGCTCTGCTCCGCCGAATGGTCGCGATCGACACCAACCCCCTCAAAAGGAGCACTAACTTGAACGCCACTGGTTTTGTGAAATACGGCGGTGCGCTGCTTGCACTCGCGATAGTATCGGCGTGCGCGCTTCCTCCAACGCCAAGCGCCGGCGTCAGCAATACGTACTCATACGTCGGTAAGACGCTCTCCGTAGACGGAAGGTTGGTGACGGCTGCGCGCCCGCCGAGTTTGTTGCCGGGTTACCAGAAGTTCCTTCCCGACCTGCATAAGAAGTCGAAAGATTATGAGTACGTCATCAACGACTACGGCAGCTATGCCAGCATTTTCGACTATCCGAAGAGCACTTCGCAGATCGGCAAGATCGAGGGCGCCGGTGGTCAAGGCTGCACGAACGTCCTTTATGGGTACGGCAAGAAGATTATCTGGAATGTCGGCGGCCCCGACCAGATCACGGAGTACTCGGTCCCCCAGACACCGATCAGGACGCTGTCCGTCAACTACTCCTTTCCGTCCAGTTGCGCGATGGATGCCGGCGGCGATCTCGCCGTTGGCATTTTGGACAACTATTCGGGGTCGGGGTCGGGTGGCGGCGACGTCGTCATCTTCAAGAACGCGACCGGCAAAGGCGTCGCTTACACCACGCCGCTGGATGAAGAGTTCTTCGACGGCTACGATCCGAAGGGCAATCTCTTTGCCGATGGCTTTACCGGCGACCGCTCGGGCTTTGCGCTCGTCGAACTCCCGGAGGGCAGCAGCAAGTTCGTAACGATCACGACGAGCAACTCGGTGCAGTTTCCCGGCTCCGTGCAGTGGGACGGCACCTATCTCACCGTCTTCGATCAATATGCGAACCAGACGTATCGCTACACCGTCAGCGGAACGACGGCGACGTTGAAAGGCACCGTCACGTACAGCGGTGCCAGCGACTGCGCGCAGACCTGGATCGTGAAAGGCCTTCTCTATTGTGGAGATGCCGATAACGGCGATGGCGAAGTGTTCAAGTACCCGGCCGGCGGTTCAATTTTTGCGACGTTTACGGGCAGTTTCGATTTCCCACTCGGCATGACGGCATCCGAGAAATAATCGGCACGCGTCTAGTCGCGAAGATTCGGATCGGCGGGCGCGTTTGCGTACCGCCCCGACTGCAGAAGACTCTCGAGCGGCTGCGGCGGCGTGATTCGAATATACGGCAGCGGCCTCTGTGAGAAGTCGAAGCAATCCGCAAAGCGGTCGGAGCGAGCATCGGTCGTGTGCAGACTCGGCAGGCCGAAGGTGTACTCGATGAAGTGCAACAGGCTGCCGGTATAGTGAACCTTATGGGAAACGTAGCCGCGCTTCGCGTACGGCGAGACGATCACTAACGGTATGCGAAAGCCGGCTTCGTAATAGTTGAACGTCTTCGGCTTGACGTCGTCGAACCAGCCGCCCCAATCATCGTACGTGAGAACGATCGCGGTATCTTTCCAGTAGCCGCTCTCACCGAGCGCGTTAAAGACGTTGGCGACCCAGCTCGGCCCGTTGCTGCTCGGCACGTCCTGCCCCGGGTGATCGCTGTTGGCAAACTGCGAGATCACCCATGAAACTGCGGGCAGCCTGCGGTTGTCGATGTCGCTAAAGAGCGTCGTCTCCGGCGATGTGACGTTGGCCCACTCGCTGCCGTCGAAATCGTGAGCGATCGACGCGTAGCCGTCCATGATATCTTCCCGGTCGCCAAACGGAACGTAGTAACGCCACGAGACGCCGCGTTTGGAGAGCAGATCGCCGATCGTTTTGAAGTTGAAACAGGTCTGGTAATTCTTGTCCGTTGCGCCGGTCCGCAGATCGATCGCCTCGCCCGCGCCTTTAGCGGCGCAGCTCAGGCCGCCGATCGGGTTGTTTGCGACGTACCAATCACGGTCCATCGAGTCGATCGGTCCGGCGGCGCCGGCGATGACGTAGAGATGGCCGGCATACGTCTGCGAACGGTGATCGGCGAACATTTCGTCGCCAAGGACGCCTTGCGCGGCTAGATCCCAATACGGCTTTACATCGCCGTGCCGCGCGTAGTCATACGCAAAATCCTTGGGCGGATGAAAACCCGCATCGACCGCCTCTAAATCGAAGCCGTTCATCTTTCCGCCGTTATATTCGACGAGCCAGTTTTCGTACTCGTGCGCCGGATCCCAGCGCGTGATGAGCGGAATCGGCTGCGGCCAAACCTTCTTGCCCAGATGGTTGTAGCCAAAACGCGCCCAGTGTGCGCCCGGATAGCCGTGAAAGATGTTGTCGAAGGTGCGGTTTTCCTGGAACACGATGACGATATGCTTGATCGGCGTGCGGCCGGGGATTTCCGGCGGTGCCGGCTGCGTGAGACTCGGCGGCATCGGGAATATCGAAGGCGCGGCCGAGCCGCCGCAGCCGGCGAGTGCAACGGCGGCGGCCATCGAGCACATAATGCGCCGGCGGGCCGTCGGCGAGCTCATACCCATGAGCCTACTCAGGCCGCGGTGGCGCTTCCTGCTTACGCAAGCACGCGCGTCATTGCGGCTTCATCGACGTCGTTATAAAAGGCGTTCTTCGTTTCGACGACGCCGGCCGATGCCCACGGATCGATCTGGTAGCGCGTCGTAGGAAGGTGAATCGTCGGTCCGGCCGCGTCGGAGTAATCCGCGCCGCCGAACGGCGCGAACTCGCCGCTCTCGCGGTGCGCGACGACCAGGCCGCGAACGGCGGCTGCGGCGGCGCCGGCATCGTTGCGAAGCCGCGCATCCAAACGCCCGTCGCCGGCAAGCGTGTCGTAGAAGGCGATCGCCGGACGATCGGCTCGCCACGGCATATCCTTCGAAGCGTCCGGAAAGCGCACCATTCCTTGGATCGTGCGGGCGTCCTCACGTACGAAGCCGCGCACGCCATTCGTTCCGGCCTCAGCGCCGACGTCGTCGTTGAGACGTTTGATGCTTGCCTCGGCGAGCCGCATCTTCGCGGGGTCGAGGTCGAGCACGTCGAAGGCGGCGGCCGGACCGAAGCCTCCGAAATCGCCCGCGTCGTACTTGGTTCGCATGACGTCGTTGACGACGCCCTTGGCCATCGCCTTGGGATCGTTCTCGTGCGAGACGATCGCATGGGCGACGTCGCTTGGAACGCCCGGCGCCAGCATCGTCTCCGGGCTGGCGGCGAGATACCGCACGCCCGCCTTGGAGAGCGCGTCGGCGAAGCCCATGGGATAGTACACAAGGAGCCGCAACGTCCGGTCCCGGGGCTTCGATCTCGTGAGCCAGGGTTCTACAGTCCCTGGGACCGCTTGCCTGGTACCGAGGAACGGCGACAACGAATCAACGCCCCCCGTGGAAGACGAAACCTTCTTAGCGTTCATAGCTAATAACGCGCCAGGATGCGAAGTTGAGACGCTACGCAAAGCGGTGGACAAGCTAAGCGAGAGCATCGCGAGCCGCGTCTTTGGAAGACCCCCCGGACTGGAAATCGGTTCGCACATTGAAGCCGTAGACTTGCGCGGGACCTGGTATCGATACGGAACCGTCGTTAAGCTAAACGACAGCTTTTGCGTTATCGAGCCTCCAGTCGGACGGTTTACAGACCGCATCTCTTTTAAGAAAGAGATTGTGCGCATTCTCGATCAATATGAGTGGAATCGCGTGTGCTTCTCTGCGGAGTCAAGAAAGAAACAGATTGATGAGGAAACGGCCCGCGAGCGCGACGAACTTGGTGCGCTTCGACAAGAGGTGATCGCAGAGCGCCATGCAGCGCAGCGAATAGTCATGGAGGCTCTAAATGGTCCCGTCGAGCTATTCTGCGGCGCGTACGTTTATGCATATCGCCCCGACTGGGGAATGCATGAATACGGAGTCGTTATCGACATGACCCCGAAGAAGATCATCCTAAGCAGTCCAGACAGCATCTTGGGTACGGAGCGCATTGCGGTAGCCAAACACGAGATCACTCTGCTAGACGATGAGCAGTGGCAGCGCGTAGATGCTGAGTTGCAGCGCAGAAAAGACGAGTGGGATGAGGCCGAGAAAAAAAATACAACCGACAGACTGCCGGATTATTGTCGCTTCAAGATTGACCTACCTTAGCTGAGGAGTTTAGCGATGCTGAAGGCCCGCTTTGCGTCCGAGGTCTACCAGATTCAGCCAGGGTTAGGGAGCTATCTGGATTGCCAGATTGCTAAGCTCCGTTCCAATCGATTCGAGAAAGGTTGTACCGGCTGCAGCGTCCCGGGACCGAAGCAACTTACCTGGTCGAGATCGAGGAAATCGGTGTCCTGCGAGGTTCATGGATGCGGTATCAAACTTTGCGCGAGCGTCTTCAGAGTCATGTGCGATACGGTGACGTATAGACGCAAACCACCCTAACCGGGCAGAGTTCGATGCAGCTACTGCTTCCTGCGGGGAACCCAGCAAGTACGTCGCGCACCGAGTTTGGATTCTGGCCGGATCGTACCAAAGAAGATAATCCTGGGCGCCGTAGAGAGCCCTTCTAGCGTCCTCGAGCGTTGCATATCGCGCTACCGCTGCTTGAAATCTGGGTGCGTAAAGCCCAGATCGAAAACCGCATAACATGTGCAAAACCGAATCCTCGATGAATACCTCCCACGAGGCAAATAAACGAAGGAACGACATTTCGTATAGGCTCTCCACTCTCAGGATCGTGAGCTTACTCTTTATGTTTTTGTAACTAGGTTCAATCCTAATCGCCTCGGCCGTGGTCGAAAGCGCGATGGCATTACCTGACGTCGCCACAAACCTTGAGCCAAGCGGCGGCATTCGCCTGGGCATCTAATCAAACGATGATCGATAAAGTTCTGCAAAGCGCTGCCGACGCGGCTCAATGTTATCGGTCTGTCTTAGACAGGCATTGACGAACTGCTCGTAGCGCGCTGGCACGGTCTTATGGGCCCTAGCCGCTGCTATTACATCGGATAGCTTTGTTACTGCTTTCCCGATTGAGCGCGACTGTTGGCTCGTAATGGCAGCGCGAGGTGTATGGACTCTAGTTTTTAGCAAGCCAAATCTTCGATGGTAAATAACCAAGAAGAGAGTGTAGAAGAGCGGAGGTCGATGAAACTCTGTGCCAGCTAAACTCGGAATCGCCTCATAGATGTGATCGATGGTTTGACGGAACCGGCGCTCGAGGCCCTGACGACCTGAAAACGATTCATCATACTTCTTATAGAACGAATCTATGCTCTTCTTCTTGTCCTGCATTCCAGCCATCATAGCTATGAGCAGCTCGCTTGTTAGTTCTACTTCCTTCATTCGGGCGATGCCAGTTTCCGTGGCGACTTTATTCTTACGCCAAAACTCGATATGCTCCAATGCGAGCGAGTAACAGGTCTGCTTGAAGAAACCAAAATAAGTGCCATTACGAAGCTCTTGGGAGTTCAACCGGATCGAGTTCAGGTTGACTCGCGCAAAAATCTTAAGCACGTCGGCATCGGAGACGCCCTGCAAAATCTCGCAGCTAAAAGGGTACCCTCTAATGGCCTCCTTGTCCATTTCAGCTAAATCGGCAAACGCTTTATTTCTGTATGCCTCCCCAACGATGTTGCTTAACTTGTAGTTCCCGTTAACGAAGTCCAAGATCGCGCTTATGCGCTGCTGCCCATCAACGACCTCGCGGATTGTCTTAGTCTTAGCGTCGTTCTGGCGAACACGAAGGTAGATAGGCGGAACGGGTAATCCCAGGACTAGCGTCTCGATCAGGAAAGACCGTGCAGAGGTTTTCCATACGCCTCTCCGTTGAAACTTGGGAGTTATGTCGAGCGCCCCCTGTTCCTTGAATCCGATAAAGTCGAGCGATGTGTACGATGTCCGAAACGGCCTTACCACTGATTACCTCTCAATCCTAGCCCTTTGATTGCCGCAGGACTTGGGAGGGGTTAACCGTTTTGGCTCCTCGCCCAGTAACGCGGCGCCGATTGTTTTCCGACAGCACCCTTCCGCGCTTCTTTGCGGCTTCGCCTCCATGACCCGGGGTAAGTCCTTCGGCACGCATCTCGGCAAGTCGTGCCTGAGCTTTCTCGAGCGGCCTAGCGATTTCGATGCTATAGCTCAGATAGCAGGGACGCCCGCAAAACTTTAGGCCCTTTCGGGGCAGCGGTTCCTTGCAGTACCCACAGGCTGAACGCTCCCAGGTTTCGCGCCTCGCGGCAATCGGCTTCGGCGCCTCGCGGACAAGCCGCCGCGGCACGGTGATCCGGCGCAGCTTCTTCGCATAGTCGTTAGCGATCTCCAGCGCTGCTTTTCGGAACCGCGGCATGAGCGCAACCGCTAGAGCCTCGGTCAGGTTGGGGTCGAGTCGTACGATTCCATCGCGTAACTCGTGGAACATAGCAGGGTCAAGTTTTTCCTTTTGCAGTACTTCTAGCACCCATACGTCGCTCTTCGAGCGCAGTGGTTCCAACAGATCGTAAATGAACGACTCGCGAAGACGATCATCGACGTGGAGTAGGCCTAGGTCAGGATCGAGTCCTATGGCCTCGCACGAAACGCGCGTTTCTACTTCGAGCAGCGTGTAACAGTAGTTAAGGATCGCGTTGAACGGATCGGTGGCGTCCCGAACCCTGTCACGTCGTCCATTCGTACGGGGCGAGATCGCGGCCCAATGTCGCGGGATTCGCTTCAATGCCCATTCTCGCCAAGGCAGCGGAGTGGCAACCAGCAACTCCCAGTAAATCTGAGCCGCTCGCCCTTCAAGAGTTAGGAAATCGACGAGCGTCTCTGCTTTCTCCAACGACAAAGCGCACGAACGAATCTGCGCGGCAGCTGCGCTCCGGGAGGCCGCGCCTCCAATCTCTAGACGGGCAAAATCGTGCTCGATTGCATGAACCTGAGAGGTCATCTTTGCCGTAAGGAGATAGCGCGCAAGAAGTAAGGCATCATCGGTTACCGCGCTGACCGCCTGCGCACGCTTAACCGGACCATCGTGCGGTAAATCAGGAAGCATGCAGTTTAGGAGCGTGCTATCAGAAGACACAAATGAGATTGCGATCCCCATGCGTGCGCACCAATCGATGGCTTCCATTGAGATCGTGCCTCCTCCAGCGCGAACCACGATTCGTGCGACGCTGCATCTTCCGCGAGGGAAACGCACTTCGCGACGCTTTCCCTCATTCGGAAAGCCGTCGTGTACTACGAGATGCCCTCGCTCGACATAAAGCTTCGCGTCGTAACCCTGTACGACTAGGACACCGTCAGGCATGTTCATATGTCAACTCGATCAGTCGCGCAACAAGAGATTTCAATGTCGCCACACTTTCAAAAACGTTTTCTAGAGAATCATCATTTCCGGCAATCGCGCCAGTTAGCTTTTCCGCGGCCTCGGGCTTTCGGCCGATCAGCAGTACCACTGCATAATAGAGATTGTGAGACATAAAATCGGTCTTTGCGCCTCCAGGCTCAATGGTTGGATAGTCCTCAACGAAGAGCAGCTCGTCTTTTACTGAAAGTCCGGCTTTTCTAACGAGCGTTAGCGATGTCTGTCTGGCGGCACGCATCGTCTGAACCGTGGCCTGTACTTCGGCTATGGGAGCGCCGGCCGCGAGCGTCAAGCGAAATACGTTGTCAAACGCCATGCGAAGAAACGGACACAACGTGTTCAAGGCGTTCATATTTTCTTCGGAGCTGGTCTTCAAGGCTAGCTCTTCAGGCAACCCAGTATCCATCAGCAGCTTGCGCAGATCGTGAGCCGCGAAGACTTGATCGGTGTATACGACTCGCAATGCCATGCTAAGTACTTTGCGAACCATCTCTCGTTCCGCTAGCTGGCGCGGACTGTGGGGTTCCTTGTTTTTCGGAATGAGCCACGATGTGAGTTGTTCGGCGAGATGGGGGATGCGCCGCAAAGGGAAGCCGCCCGATGCCCAATCGTTCGCGCGATATAGGCCGCGGTTTATTGTGTTTTGTACCATCTCGACGCGTTTGCGCGCTGAATTGTGGACCCGTTCCCAAGGGATAGTATGGTAGCCACGGTAAGCGAGCTCTAAGGCGAGGCCGTCGCGGTCCCGTTCCAGTCGATACTTTCGTTCGACCTCACGAACGTAGCGTATATCGTCAACAGCTTTACGCGCTAGATAGTATCTCGATCCATCGCAGATCGAGCTGATGCCGAACTCGCCGAAGCGGTGAAGGGTGTCTTCGCTGATCGTGTAGCCCTCGGCGCGAAGAGCCTCCAAGGCCTGCCTAACGGGCTGCCGCTCGTCCACCTTGATATATTCGACGCGCGAAGAGGCAGTCCGCGCGAACCTGTCGGTTGGAAGCAAGCGGTTCGGGCTTTTAATGCCTTCCGAAAGGAGGGCACGAATAATGCCCAAGGGACTCCGGAAAATCATTCATCTAGAAGCCCTGTCTAACGTCAAGGCGGACGCTTATCGGCGGGCCTTGGACGCCATTGGTCTCAAACGGCGGAATCCATCCCTGTCCCTCTCCAAGGCCGCCAAGGCCAGTGGAACCACCCTGAGGACGATGCGGAAGCACGTCGCCGCGGCCCTAAGGACGACCGGCAGGCGGCTGGATGTAACCCCGAGAGATCGCCTGACCCGCCCCATGCGAATGCTGACGCCTAAGGCTGAGGTTACGGTGGTTACCAAGGATTCGCGAACAGCGACGCTTATCAGCGATCACTACAACGCGCTCCGAAATCTCAAACAGAATCCAAGCGCACTCAAGCGGTTTGAAGGCAAGGTAATCCGTTCCGGTGGCGTTTCGTACGAGTTCGCTACCGATATTGAAAACGTAAATCGGCTGATTCGCGCTGGCGCCGTACACTTTCTTGATATCTATGCAACGGAACCAGAACCATGAGTTCCTATCACTGTAACACTCGGCGCGAAACACGCATAATCAAGAAACTGGTTAAGTTGGGAACGGATTCCCCCGTTTGTTTGTATTGTGAGGTAACGGAATGCCGATGCCTCCTCGTTCTAAGTGAAACCGGCGACGAAACGACAGTTTGTTGCCATAACTGCCGGGCGAAGCGCACAATCATATCTGCCAAAGCGCTCGAACGCAAGCGGAAACGCTTCGCCGAGGCTGGCTATCCTCAACCTGCATGCGTGGTATGCAACGAGTCTGACCTACGAGCGCTCGAAGGCGATCATCTTAGCGGCGATGCAAACAGTGTTTCCATCGAGCCTCTGTGTCTCAATCATCATGCAATAAAGTCGGACGACGCTGAGGATCACTTTCCTGAGTTACGGCTGCGCGATCCGAATCGACCCGCATTACTTAAGCAGGCTGCCTTCGAAATCGGTTTGGCGTTGGTGCTCTTGCTTATGGCGTCGCTTCGCGATGAAGCCGACGCGCTTAGCGTCTTTTTCGGAATGACCGCCATATCGCTCTTTGGCTGGGCCGCCTGGAACGTCACGGCGGATCGATACTTTGCGGAAGCGCTGGGAATCGGATACGACAAAAATATAACGATTAAGGTGCCATCGTGATCTCGGTAGAAACGGCAATCCGCGCTTGGGTCGAGCCGAAGAAGCGCCGCCCTTCGGCCAAGGGCCGCCGCATTGCCTTCCGACCGCAGCCCTACGGCAAACGCGTCCTGGTCTTCGATACGGAAACGACGACGGATCATGCTCAGCGTCTACTGTTTGGTTTCTTTAGACTCTACGAGGATACTCGGCTTGTTCTGGAAGGTCTTATCGTTGCCGATGTGCTCGCCCATGACGATATGGAAGCCGTCAGCGTCTATGCAGCGAAATGCGGCCTTCCTATCTATAGCCGGGAAGCCTTCATTGAAGATGTATTCTTTCCTGAAGTCTACGTGCGGGGCACTCTGTGCGCGGGCTTCAACTTGCCCTTCGATTTTTCAAGGATAGCCATTCATGCAGGATGCGGGCGGGGAAAGAACCGGCGGCGCTTTCGCCTTGTCCTTTCTCGTCGTCTACGGTGGCCGGACCTGCGGATCGAGAGTGCCTCCGGGCGAGCCTCGTTCATGGAGTTCGTCCCGAAAAGGAAGCTCGACCCGTGGGAGCTCCCCTTTTTCAAAGGACGTTTTCTCGATCTGAGTACGCTTACGCGCGCCTTTACAGGAGTGCATCATAGTCTTAAGAGCGCCTGCAAAGTCTTTCATACACATACGCGCAAGATGGATGTTGAGGAACTCGGAGAAGTAAATCGGCGAACCTTGCTCTACGGGCGTCAAGACGTTCGCGTTACGTGGGGGCTCTATCGCAAGTTGCGAAATGAGTACGAGCGGCATCCGTTCGCAACCTCGGAGCACGAAAGAGCGAAAGCAAGGGCTACAGCGTACATGGGCGAGCTTTACTCTAGCGCCAGTATTGCAAAACAATATCTCCGCCTTCTCGGGTTTCGTCCACTGCTTGACGCACAACCGGACTTCGATCCGGAGCACCTCGGTCACGGTAGCGCCTCCTACTTCGGCGGTAGAGCTGAAATACGCGTGCGAAGGTCGGACGTACCCATAACGGTACTTGACTTCACGGCAATGTACGCATCCATTTTCATCCTGCAGGATTTACAGAGCCTGATAGCAGGAAAGATCGCCGCCATCGAAGCCTCTGCGTCTGAACTAGAGCGGCTCCTTAGCGAGGTGACCGCCGAGCGTCTTTTCGATAAAGAGACATGGCGGCTATTCAATTGTCTCGTTTTGGTCGATCCAGATTTCGCCATTCTCCCGGTACGAATGCGTATGGCTACGGATGAGCCGTACACCATAGCGGTGACACCGTTCGACGCTCCAGAGGGTCGCTGGTATACGCTTGCAGACGTTATCGCGTCGAAGTTGCTCGGCGGAAGACTACCGAAGATGTTGAGAGCTATCCGATTCGTCACACAAGGCAAGCCTCGAACGCCAAAGCCGATTCTATTTCGAGGGCAGGTGCCGCTTGGTGAATGCGAGCCGGTATTTAAGACTATTGTGGAGGAACGCCAGAAAGCGAAGAAGGCTGCAGAATCGAATGAGGACCTGCGAGCGCTCGAACGTGGGCTTAAGCAAATGGCAGCAAGTGGATCATACGGTATCTTCGCCGAGGTCAACGTCACCCCACACAAGCTCGGCGATCCGCTCGCGGGAATGATCCACTCAGACGTAACCTATCTGTGTCCGGACGTGCACGACGAGCGTCCGGGCGCCTTCGCCAATCCCATCATTGCAAGTCTCGTGACCGGCGGCGCCCGCCTCATGCTCGCTCTGCTCGAACACGAGGTTTCCGCGAGAAAAGGAGTCTTTGCATTTTGCGATACCGACAGCCTCGGAATCGTATGTGGGGGTGAATGCCCAAGCGAGGTTCCTTCCCTTCACGGATTCAACATCGGCGAGATCGTGACGAGATTCGATGCCCTAAGCCCATACAATCCGGATGTTATTCCGCACCTGCTGAAGGTCGAGTACCAAGAGGCTCCTAACCTGCGCTGCTTCGCCGTATCTGCAAAGCGGTACGTGCTCTTCCGCAGACGATCTGGGGATCGGATCGAGATTATCAAGGCTTCCGAAAGCGGCCTCGGCGCAATCATTGGACGCTCGGCAAAGGAAACTACGAACAAGTTGGCACGTCGTGTATGGCTCGAAATCTTATTCCATGAGCTCCCGGGTATCAATCCTAAGCAGCGACGCCGGGCTCAGCCCCTCATTGCCTTCGACGTTCCGCTGCGTCGTAAGTTCCCGGTCAGTCAGCCGTCCATCCTGAAGCGATTCGATTCCTACAACCGAGACCGAAACTACGACTCGCGTGTAAAACCGTTCGGGTTCGTGCAATCCGTGACGCCAGCATTCCTGATTGGTACAAGCGACGTGCTTCCAATCGCGCCGTTCGAACGGGAGCTTTCGAAATCGCGTAATGTCCCGTGGATCGACTTTCGTACTGGCAGGAAACTCGCTTTGGATTGGAGCGGAGAGCACCACGTCGGTACGATTCCGGTCCTGCGCATGGACGAATACATTCGCGAGTACCGCTGCCATCCAGAGGGCAAGGCGGGTGATTCGGACGGTGATCGAGCTGGATCGGACGCTAAGGGAGTGCTTCGGAGACTTGCGTTGACCTCTGTGCACCTCGCGCGGATCGGGAAGGAGGTGGATCGGCTTGACGAGGACGAGGGCGCCTCTCTGGAAGGAGCAGAGCCCAAGGAGTACGCTGCGGCGGGCTGCTGTGACCTCGAAGTTGACATCGCGTACCTTGCAACATTTCCCCAGGGACCGACTGCGATGGCGCTCGGCATTTCGCAGCGGCGCTGGCGCGATATCATAAAGGGCCGCACGGAGCCGCGCTCGCGAAATGCTAAAATCATCGCGCGTATCGCTGAACGGTATCGGATCAGTTCAACCGTATCAGCCAGTTCTTGAGCCCACGTTCGACGGCGAGCCAAGCATCAATCACCGCTCCGAGCCGGGGCCCTTCGTCCGACTACATGGCTAGGATAAGCTCGGTGAGAATGTCGCTCATGGCAGGGAGGGTTCCCCAAACACCAGGACGATGAGCCGCCGAGCTGATCTCGGCCCTCGGGGATGAAGGAAAGATAAGGACGCCCGTGACGAGGGACCAGCGGATCGCAAATGAAGACTGGCGTCGATGCCAACCCTTGAATGGCTGAACAAGGATTCAGACCTGCGTCACTCCTTTGAGGTCCCGTACCGGCTGCTGGAGCCTGTGCCAGCCTTGGGCTATGGCGAGGATCAGTCCGCGAACATGCTCATCCAGGGCGACAATCTGGAGGGGCTCGTCTCCCTCCGCCCTTCCTACGCTGGCATGGTTCGGTGCATCTTCATCGATCCTCCCTACAATACGCGTTCGGCGTTTCAGCAGTACGACGATAACCTAGAGCACACTATGTGGCTCTCTATGATGTATCCGCGCATTGAGCTGCTACGCGACCTCCTGCGACGCGATGGAAGCATTTGGATATCAATCGATGATAACGAAGCCCATTATCTCAAGGTTATCTTGGACGAGATTTTTGGACGTTCAAACTTCGTTGCAAACGTTGTTTGGCAGAAGCGCACCTCGCCAGATGCTCGCATACCACTTGGAGATGCGCATGATCATATTTTGGCTTACGCCCGCGATAGAGTTGAACTTCGTTTGAATAAGGTAGAGCGGCTCGAAGCTGATCTCAAAGGGTTCGCAAACCCAGATAAAGACGACCGCGGCATCTGGTCGTCAACGGACTTTACAGCGCAGGGGTGGCGACCAAACCAGATGTACCGTATTACCACACCTGGAGGAGCTACTTACGATCCCCCTGCTGGCCGCTGCTGGTCGAACATCGAGTCAGAATACCAAAAGCTTGTCGATGATAATCGCATCTGGTTTGGAAAGGATGGACGTAAACGGCCTCGCGTCAAGCACTTCTTTTTCGAATCCGAGGGAATAACGGCGTGGACGTGGTGGCCCAACAAAGAAGTCGGTCACAACCAAGAAGCCAAGAAGGAAAGCATTGACCTCTTTGGACCCGGCGAGTCCTTTGACACGCCCAAGCCTGAACGATTATTGCGCCGCATCGTAGAACTCGCGAGCGATCCCGGTGACTTAATTCTCGACAGTTTCCTAGGCTCCGGAACGACTGCTGCGGTCGCCCACAAGCTGAATCGCCGCTACATCGGTATCGAGAATGGAGAGAACGCCGAAACGTATTGCGCTTTACGATTGCGCAAGGTCATCGATGGCGAACAGGGAGGTATATCCGAAACCGTGGGATGGAAGGGAGGCGGCGGCTTCAACTTCTTTCGCCTGGGGCAGGCCATATTTGATGAATACGGGCGTATTAATCCGAGCGTGACCTTTGCACAGCTCGCCGCACACCTGTGGTTTTCTGAGACAAAGGAGCCGCTCAGGACGGCAGCCGACTCCCCCTATCTTGGAACGCACGGCGGCACCGCCTACTATCTCCTTTACAACGGAGTCCTCGGGGATCGACGGCCTGACGGTGGCAATGTACTGACGAACCGGGTCTTAGGCGGTTTGACCCCTTACAGCGGCCCTAAAGTGATCTTCGGGGAAAGCAGTCGGCTAAGTAGCGAACGCTTATGCGCTCTTGATATTTCGTTTCGACAAATCCCTTACGACTTGAAGGTGCGCTAATGGTCTTCGACCTCAAGGGCTATCAGGTTCAGTCGCTAGACGTGCTGCGAGATTACTTAGATCAAGCGCGCCTGCACGGCCCCAAAGCGGCCTTCTTAGAAAACCGAGGCGACGATGTGCCGCCTGGATATCGCGTAGCATACCGCGAGATTGCAGGACTCGAAGGCGTGCCTTACGTCTGTATGCGCGTACCAACCGGCGGCGGCAAGACGCTTCTTGCAGCTTACAGTATACCTATAGTCGGAGAGACCTATCTCGACCAGGAATATCCGGCGGCCATCTGGTTTGTACCAACCAAGATTATCCAGGCGCAAACGGTTGACGCTATGAAAGACGAGAACCATCCCTATCGACTCGCACTAGATGACGCCTTCAATGGTCGGGTTCGCATCTTTGACGCCTCAGAAATC
>DATGGV010000063.1:0-125834 GCA_035308305.1 Candidatus Cybelea sp.
GTACAGCGAACCTTTCACAATGAGTAAGGCCGACGTGGGAAACAGCCCGTCCGTGCCGCCGTTGAAGCTATAGAGCACCTTTTCGACCCTGTCGGCGCCGATGCTATAGACCGTTCCGCAGCCCCGCCCAAGCATAATTTCTGACGCCCGCGTTTCCCGTGGGGGGAGACCGCATCCCGCCCCGCCTCCGCCGCCTGTCGTGCCGTACAACGTTTCGTCTACATCGATCAGGCCCGATACCGGAGCCGTCCCGTCGGAACCGCCCGCGAAACTATGGAGCACCTTCTCTGCGCCCCTCATATTAAGCGTGTAGACGGTGCCGCAGCCGTTCGGAAAACACTCGGGCGTCGTAGCGTTACCACCCCGGACGGTGGTTCCGTAGAGCGTGCCGTTCACGTCGATCAAGCCCGATTCGGGATTCGCACCGTCCAAACCGCCGGTGAAGCTATACAGCACCTTCTCTTTGCCGGTAAGAGTTACGCTGTAAACGGTTCCGGCGTTCGATGAACCACCAGCGGGCGTCGTGCCATAAAGTGTACCGTTCACGTCGACCAGGGCTGACTCGGGGTTTGCGCCGTCCGAGCCGCCGGCGAAGCTGTGCAGCACTTTCTCGGTGCCGGTCGGGGTGACGCTGTAAACGGCTCCGAGATTCGAGGAACCGCCGTCGAACGTCGCGCCGTAAAGCGTCGCGTTTACGGCAATTAGACTGCTTTGTGGTGCATAACCGTCCGAGCCTTTGCCGAAATAGTGCAGCACTTTGTATGACGAGTTCGCACTACGCGTCGCGGCGACAGTAGCCTCCGGCAGATACTGCGGTCCCACTGTCCCCGTGCCTCGGAAACACCCCGCAAACGCAAAACAACAGGTAACGGTAAGGTATACGAATCTCCGCGCAATAATCACGAGCCACCTCCGTCGAAAACCGCTTGACGCTATTCGGCAACGCTGCGTCGCTGAAGCTTCGGGCTCAACCGATGCCTACGAAAATCGCGCGGTTACTTCGCCAAGCGAGCTACTAGGTCCCTCGTTGTGCGCGTTCAAAATGACTTACATCGAGTTAGAGAGCCGCTGCGCCCTGCCACTCCGCTTCGAGGCGGGAGCGAACCGCCGCTACGATCGTCGCGTTGCGCGTATCGAGGCCCCAATCGGTGCTGTCCGAGCCGGGCGCTGCGATCGTCGCGTTGGCCGAACCTAGCCAGGCGGCATCGCCGGCGACGGCGAGTTTCTCCGAGTCCTCGCACACGCGCACCGTAACCCCATCGCGCACCAGCCCTTCGAGCACCTCACGTTCGCGGACGTTTCCGGAGAGTTCCCGGGACGAAACGAGCAGCCTTGGAGCGGCGCCGGCGAGGGCGGCCGCTCGAAGCTCGCTGTAAACTTTGTTGCAGCAGCCGAACGACTCGCTCTCCACGATTACGCGGTCTGCGCTGGTCGCGCGATCGATCAGTTCACCTTCGCGCGCGAGCGCTTCGTGCTTGATCATCGGAATCTTCGCGGCCTCGGCCGGGTCGTCGACCCGCAGCACGATATCGCCGGGACGCCAGTTCTTCTCATCTAGATAGAGCCTGCCGTCGACGGTAAGCGTCTTTGCGTGAAGCGGATGCCCCAGCGCCACGGTGGCGCCGGCCGCGCGCAGCTGGGCGGCGAGATTGCGGTTCTCCTTCGCCAAATGCGGGTTGTTGAATGGATGGCCCTCGAGGTGAACGGTTACCTCGGCCCCACGGCGCGCCGCGGTTTCAACGGCCTTCAAGGCGGGACCCCATACGGTGTAGGCCTGCAGATCGATCTGACGGGCTCTGCGCAGCGCCCCGCAGACTTCCGCCGTCGAACTCAACTCCACCACGGCACACGCCATCACGACGCCGGGCGCCGATGACTAGTGGCCCGCAGTGCAGGGGGAGAGCGGCGTGACACTTGGAAGCAGCCGTATCTGCAATGAACTCCACCACAAAGGAGCCTGCCCGCGGCGGAACCGAGCGTAACGAAGTGCAGCCGAAGGGTACCTTCGTTCGCGAAATGTTCGCGCGCATCGCGCCGCGCTACGATCTGGCGAATCGCATGATGACCGGGGGTCTCGACGAGCGCTGGCGCCGCCGAGCCATCAAACTGCTTGCGCCGCCCCCGCATGCGCGAATTCTCGACCTTTGCTGCGGAACGGGCGATTTGGTTTTCGGGCTCCTGCGGAGCGAGCCGACGCTGGACGTCACCGGAATCGACTTCTGCCGCCCGATGCTCGACCGCGCCCAGGCGCGCGCCTCGAAAGCGGGTCGAGGCAACGCGCGGTTCGTCGAGGGTGACGTCATGGCAATGCCCTTTCCCGACCAAGCCTTCGACGGCGCGAC
Organism: Candidatus Cybelea sp.; assembly: GCA_035308305.1. GTDB lineage: Bacteria > Vulcanimicrobiota > Vulcanimicrobiia > Vulcanimicrobiales > Vulcanimicrobiaceae > Cybelea. The sequence goes on from DATGGV010000063.1 coordinate 2,343, forward strand.
CATGGGCTTTTCGCTGCGCAACGTGGTGGACGTCGACGGGACGCTTCGAGAGATCCTGCGGGTTCTTCGGCCGGGCGCGAGCTTCGTCAACCTCGACGTCAGCAAAGCGCCGAACAAGCACTTCAAGCGATTTTTCGACCTCTACTTCTACGGTGTCGTGCCGGTTCTGGGCGGAATCGTCGGAGGCTCTCGCGAGGCGTATCGCTATCTGCCGAACTCGCTGATTCACCATCCCAACGCCCCGGAGCTGCGCGACCGGTTCGTGCGCGCCGGGTTTGTGGACGCCGGCTATCTGCCGCTCGTGGGAGGCACCATCGCAATTCATTACGGGCGGCGCCCATGAACCTCGTCCCGGTTTCGGCGAGCACCGACCAGGATTTGGAAGCGCTCGTCGAGCTTTTCTTTCGCGAGCGTTTCTCGACCGACAACCCAATCATCACCGAGGCCGTCAAGCGAATGCTCCGCGCGGGCGGCAAGCGATTGCGTCCCCGCATCACGCTGCTCGCGGCGGCCGCCTGCGGCGGAAAACCGGTCGACCATCTTCATCTGGCCGCGTACATGGAGCTGATTCACGTCGCGACGTTGATTCACGACGACGTCGTGGACAACGCGCAAACCAGGCGCGGCGTCAACGCCACGGCGGTGGATTACGGCAACCGGGTGAGCGTCTTGGCCGGGGATTATCTCTTCGCGTGGATATTCAAAAACGTGACGCTCAACTATCCTCATCCCGTCCCGCACGTACTCTCGGCAACGCTGGCCGAAATCTGCGACGGGGAGGTGCTGCAGCTGCAGGCGCTGGGCAACCTCGACCTTACGCTGGAGACCTACGTTGAGATCGCGCGTAAGAAGACTGCGTCGCTCTTTGCCGCTTCCGCCCAGTGCGGCGCGATCATGGGCGGCGCCGCCGCAGTCGACATCGCTGCGCTGCGCGCGTTCGGCGAAGCGTTCGGCATCGCGTTCCAAATGAAGGACGACCTCTTAGACGTGACGGCGGACGAACGATCGCTCGGCAAACCCGCCGCAAACGATTTGGTCGAGCGCAAGACCACGATTCCGCTCATCGCCGCGCTGGCATCGGGGGACGGTGATTTTCGCGCGCAGGTGCGCCGTTTCTACGAGGAGGGCCGCAACGACGCCATTCCCGCGGTCGTGCTCGGGATCGAACGCGAAGGAGGGCTGCGCGCGACCCGCTCGCAGATCGCCCTTTACGTCGAGCGCGCCAAGCAAGCGTTGGAGCCGATCGCCCCGAGCGCGGCGAAAAAAGACCTGGCACAGCTGACCGACGCCCTTCTATACTAAGGGCGAAAGGGAACCAACATGACGTTACACCCGCTTCTGGCTATAATCGACGCGCCGATTATTATCGGCATCCTCGTCGTTGGAGCGCTGCTCTTTGGGGCCGATAAGCTTCCAAAGCTCGCGCGAAGCGCGGGGCAGGCAAAAAAAGAGTTTCTGATCGGCCAAGTCGAGGCCGACGAGGCCGCGGCAAAGGCGCGCGAAGAGGCACGCTTGCGGACGGTGACCGCGCAGGTCGACGTCATGGATAACGTCGAGGCCGGCTCGTTCTCCGGTGAATCCATTCCGCCGCCGACGCCCGGCAAAGGGACGCCCAGTTCGTAGCCAAGACCCGACGCCCAACGAGGCGATGTGGGATCAGAAGGAGATGCCGATCACGGAGCACCTGAGGGAGCTCCGTAATCGTCTCTTGATCTCGATCGCGACCGTCGGCGGCATCGCCGTGGTGCTCTTCTGGCCCTCGCAGTTCGTCATCCGTTCGATGATGCGCCATTACTTCGGAGGACTGCAGCTCCACGCGTTCGGTCCGGCCGACGTCATTCTTACGGAGCTCAAATTCTCGGTCGTGGGCGGAATCGTCATCGGCCTGCCGGTGCTGCTGACCCAGCTCTGGCTCTTCGTCGTGCCGGCGGTCCACCCGCGGACGCGGCGCATGGTCTATTCGTTCGTCGTCCCGTCGGTGCTGCTGGCCGCGGTGGGTCTGGCGTTCGCGCACTTCGTGGTGATTCCGCGAGTCATTTCGGCGCTATTGCAAATCACCGACGCCGTGGCGACGCCGACCTTCGGTGTTGCTTCAACGCTGAACTTCGTCATCGTGCTCCTGGCGCTCTTCGCAATCATCTTTCAAACGCCGATCGTCCTAATTGGGCTGGCGCGTCTGGGCATCGTGAGCGCTTCCACGCTGATGCGTTACCGCCGGCATGCGATCTTCGGATTCTTTATCGCCGGCGGACTCGCCGCGCCCGACGGCAACCCGGTTACGATGGCCCTGCTGGCCGTGCCGATGTATGCGCTCTACGAGCTTTCGATCTGGGTCATCGTCCCGCTCGAGCGGCGCTGGAGAAAATCGTGACGGCTGCGGCGCGAGGGCTCTATGCCGATTTTGTCCGAACCTTCGGCAGCGTACTCTTCGCCGTCTCGCTCTTTGTCGTTTGGGGAGTGCTCACGCTGCTCGGCGTCGTTATCGACCAAGGGCAGGATCCCGGCGTCTATTTTGAGTCGTATGCCGCTCCGATCGCGCGCGCGATCCTGCGCCTCAATCTCGACAACGTCTACCACTCGCCCTGGTACGTCGGCATTATCGGTTTGATCCTCACGTCGCTGGCGGTCTGCACGTTCAAGCGAGTCATTCCGGCGCGGCTCCCCACGTTGCGCCCGGTCAAGATCGAAGCCATTCCGCTCCACGCACGCTTCGAGACTGCGGACGATCCCGCTATCGTACGAAGCCGGCTCGCCGCCTTCTTTGCTTCTCGCGGCTGGCGCGTCCGGGAGAGAATCTTTGGAGGCACCGAGTGGAGCTTCGCCGACAAACACAATTGGGCGCGGCGCGGCGTGCTGATCGCGCATGCCGGCTTCGTAATTCTCGCGGCAGGCACGACGCTCTATTGGGCCCGCGGCTTCTCCGGCGACCTCGCGCTCCTCGATGGCCAAACCTCGCAGGTTTCGAAGACGGGCGCCGTCATCCGCCTCGACGATTTTGCGTATCGCATCGCGCCGACGCAAACCAAGAGCGGAATGGTCTACCAACCGATCGACTACGTCTCGCACGTTACGGTCAGCGGCAAAGATGGGGTTGCGAAGCACATGACGGTGCGAGTCAACCATCCGATCGACATCGACGACACGCTCTACTACCAGGCCAGCTACGGTTTCGGCATGCGCTTCTTAGTAACGCACAACGGACGGCGCGACACCGGGCTCTCCGGCCGAACGCTCCTTGAGGGCGATTCTTTCGACGTGCCCGGAACGCAGCGCACCGTTCTCTACGAGCGTTTCGCTCCTACCGTGGACAAGCAAAGCGGCATGCCCACCGCGGATCCTCGCGTCAACGATCCCGCGGTTGTGTTGGGAGTCTCTCAAGGCGGGGCGCCGGTCGGGGAGGCGCTCGTGCCGCTGCGGACTTGGGTCGACCTCGGGGACGGCTGGCGGTTGGTGCCGCAAAAGTATGTGATGTACAGTGGATTTCAGTATCGTCACGACCCGGGGGTGCCGCTGGTCGGGATCGGCGCATTCGTGCTGCTGACCGGCTTGATTATCTCCTTTTACTTCGTCCCGGCCCGTTTGTACGTCCGCGTCGACGACGCCGGAGAGCGCCGCTCGAGCGTCGGCCTGGCCGCAACCACGGTGAAAGGGTACGACGTTTTCGAGAGCGAGTTTGCCCGGTTAGTGGTAGCCTTGAAGGCAGACGGTTTATGATTCTTCCGTGGGATGAAATCCTCATCGGCATCGCGCTGGGCGCCTACACCTTGGGCGCGCTCTCGCTGGTAATCTATTTCTTTTCGCAGGACGAGTCGTTCCGCAAAGCCGGCGTTCCGCTGGCGATTCTCGGATGCGCCGCACAGTTCGCCCAGCTCGCAGTGCGCTTCGAGACGACCCACGTCTGGCCGTTGCTCAACCTGTACGGCTCGCTGTCGCTCTTCTCCGCGATGTCGGTGGCCATCTACATCGGCTTTGCGTTTCGCTACCGGCTTTGGTTCGCGGGCGGTTTCGTGCTCGCGCTCGCAGCGATCTTTCTCGCCTACGGCGTCACTTGGTACGAAGGAACGATGCCGCCGGTGCCGTCGCTGCAGTCCTACTGGGCCAAGATTCACGTGCCGATCGTCGTTTCGTCGTACGCCGCGTTTTTGGTCGCCTTCGTCTTCTCGTGCATCTATCTCTTGAAGTATTACGCCGGGCGCTCCGGCCGGGGCCCGGTCGCAGGTTGGCTGGCCTCCCTTCCCAGCCTCCCGCAACTCGACGCGGTCGTCTATCGTGCCGTCGCCATCGGTCTGCCGCTGATCTCCATCGGGATCATCACCGGCGCGATGTGGGCGCACGAAGCCTGGGGCGCCTATTGGCAGTGGGATCCCAAGGAGACGGCGGCTTTGTTCTCCTGGATCGTCTATCTCGCATACATGCATCTGCATACTCGCCACGCGTGGCGGGGGCTGCGCACGAACTGGGTCAGCGTGATCGGCTTCGCTTCGATCATTTTCTGCTATCTCGGGGTGAACATCTGGATCTCGGGATTGCACAGCTACAAAGTGTGATTGAAGTCCTGGCAGGCTGCTGCAGGCAGAGCTTACAATGTGGCCAAATGAGCCTGCCACCCGTACCTACGCCCTTGGGGAGAAGCTACTTTGTCTGACTCGAATGCCGGCGCGGCGAGCGAGGCTGCGGCGCAAAGCGCCGACGAAGTCAGCCGCCGCACCTTCATGGCCAACGCGACGGTGACCATCGGCGGGATCGTAGGGGTCGTGCTGGCCGTACCGATCGTGGGCTCGCTGCTGCCGCCGAAGAACGCCTCGAGCGGCAACTGGTCGCCGCTGAGCTCCGACGAAGTCGCGGCACTGCAGAAGGCGACCGATAAGCCGGTCAAGCTGACCTTCACGCTCAAATACAAAGACGCCTATCTGCCCGAACAGAGCGCCCCCGAGTCCGTTTGGGGTATAAAGATCGATCCGGCGAGGTTTCGGACGGCGCGCCCCGACATCTTCAACGGCCCGGGCGGAGCCGCGAACGTTCCGTTCGACGTCGTCACGATGGGCTTTGTGATCTTCAGCCCAATCTGCCCGCATTTGGGCTGCTACTACAACTGGAGCGACGCGCAGAACCGGTTCATGTGCCCGTGCCACGGATCGCAATACACCTTCGACGGAACGCACATTGCCGGCCCCGCGCCACGCGGTTTGGACCCGTTGCCGTTGCGCGAGCAAAGCGGAACGGCCGAGGTAACGTGGATCGTCTATCAGTCCAACACGCCGCAACGTATCGTCGTCTCCTATCAGGCATAGGGAAACGCTGATGCTGAACTGGATCGAAAAACGAACCGGCTTCGTCTCGATGACAAAGGAGTTTCTCACCGAGGACGTGCCCGGCGGCGCGAGCTACTGGTATGTCTTCGGGAGCGCGACGCTCTTTACGATGATCTTGCAGATCACGACCGGCATCTTCCTGACGTTCTTCTACGCGCCGTCGGCGGCAACCGCATGGGAATCGACGCGCGCGATCTATCTCAACCCCTACACGCACTTTCTGCTCTCGCTCCACTATTGGGGCTCGTCGGCGATGATCGCCCTGGTCTTCTTGCACCTGCTGCAAGTGCTGATTTTTGGCGCCTATAAGTCGCCGCGCGAGCTGCAGTGGGTGGTCGGCGTGCTCTTGCTGCTGGTCACCTTAGTGCTCGGCCTCACCGGCTATCTGCTCCCGTGGGACATGGACGCCTACTTTGCCTCGCAGGTCTCGCTCAACATCACCGGCCTCGCGCCGGGTCTTGGTCCCGTCATCCAGCATATCGCGCAGGGCGGCGGTGGAATGGGCACGGCCACGATCAACCGCTTCTTCGGGCTGCACGTCTGGCTGATGCCGGCGGTACTCGTCTTGCTCGTCGGCGCCCACCTCGCGATCTTCCGTCATAACGGTGCTGCCGGACCCGTGGTCGACGATCCCCGCAAGCTCAAAGTCGGGCGGTTCTGGCCGGATCAGATGTTCATGGATGGCGCCTTCTCGTTCATCATCTTCGTTATCATCTGCTTTCTGGCATTCGCGTTTCCGCCATATTTGGACGCCAAAGCGGACCCGACCAAGTTCTTCGTCCCCTATCCCGCATGGTATTTCTTATCGCTCTTCGGCCTGTTGGCACTGGTGCCGCCGGAGATTCGCCTCGGGCCGCTGGCGATCGGCACCGAGCTGATCGCAACGATCGTGGTCCCGACGCTCTTCCTGGTGGTGGTTCTGCTGCTTCCGTGGCTGGATCGCAGCCGGACGCGCAGTTTCGCCGCGCGTTCGGGCATCTTGTGGACGACCACCATCGTCATTTGCACGATCGTGGGATTGTCGATATACGCGCAAGTCACGACGATGGCCAAACAGGCGGCCGCGCCCGCGTCACCGCCGGAATCGATGGTGTTGAGCTCGGCCGAGGCGGCGACCGAATCGAATGCGGCCGCACCCGGAGCCGCTGCCGCGAGCGCCGGCGCGGCAACCAACCCGAACGGTGCCAAAGTCTTCGCTGCCAACTGCGCGAGCTGTCACGGAGCGCAGGGTCAGGGCACGCCGGGCGCATTCCCCCCGCTTGCCAACAATCCAGTCGTTACCGGCGATCCGAATAAGGTCGTTGGAATCGTAACCGGCGGCCTTCACGGAGCGATTTCCGTAGCGGGAATGAGTTATAACGGGCAGATGCCCGCGTGGAAAGGTCAGCTTTCCAACAAAGACATCGCCGACGTCATCACCTACATTCGCGCCAGCCTCGGAAACAATCACGCCTCCGCCGTAACCCAAGCGCAAGTAACGAGCTACAAGCCCTAGTTGCAGGGGCGGCCTTCGTAGAGCAGCAGCGCAGCTTTACGGTCGACGGTAACGAGGCGGCGGACGCGACCGTACGCGGGGTCTGTCGGCACGCTCGAAGCTGGAACGATCACCCACGCGCGCGATGCCGCGCAGAGAATCGTTCTTGGGTCGACGCCGTCGGCTTGCGGATCTCCATCGCTCGGCGATGCCAGCACGCGGACGACGGGATGCGTATAAAAGAGCAGCGCGTTGCCGCCGGAAACGTTTTGGATGGCCACGACGTCGCCGGGCCGCTGCTCTCGCTCGATGACCGCCGCCAATCGCGGCACAGGCTTGAATGCTTCGGCGTGCGGTAAGACGGTCACGGCGAGCACGTCGGTAGCGACGATCGCGGCGAATGCCAGTGCGTAGGGAGCCGCGCGGACGTTGCTGCGCCGCGCGACCAGCAGCGCCGTCAGCAACGAGCCGGCGAAGATTGCCGCCGCCATCGCCAGCAGGGGCGGAACCGCGCTGGCTATTTCGGCCGTCAGGCGATTGTTGCGCGTGAAGAGCGCGATCGCAATAGCCAAAGCACCGATCGTCACCGGAACCGTCGCCGCGGAGAAGACCGCCGAACGCGTCCCGCCGCGGCGCACCACCGCTTCGAAATACAGCGCGGTAATCAAGGCGAGGGCGGGAAATTCGAGCGCGATGTAGTTCGGCAGCTTCGTGCGCGCGAAGCTGAAGAAGAGCAGCGGCATCACGATCCAGGCAAATGCGAGCCGCACGAGGCGCGAAGATCCCGGATCTTGCGAGGCAGCGGCGCGCAGCCTCCGAACGCCGTAGGTAACGGCCATCGGGAGGAACGCAATCCATGGAAAGAATCCGAGGATGACGACCGGCACGTAATACCAAAACGGCCCGGCTTGATTCTCGACGACGCTCGTGTAACGGCCGATCGTGTACTCTCCGACGAGCTTTTGGAGCGGAAAAAAGTGATAGTGCAGCACCAAAGCGATCGGCCACGGAGCAGCGACTGCGAAGAAGGCCAGCAGCCCCACGATCCAGGCTCGCGCCGACGGCGCCTGCGTCGGCTCGCAACGCCGATTCCAAAAGAAGAACGGCACCACGACCAGCAGCGCAACGACCGGCGCGACGAGTCCTTTGGCCAAGAATCCGAAGCCTGCGGCAATCCAGCCGAAAATCGTGTAGCGGTCGCGCCCGCTCTCGAGACCGCGAAACCACCAGAAGATCGTCATGGCGACCGCCAGGTCGAGCAGCGCGTCCATGATCGCCAGGCGGCCGATCACGGCCTGCATCAAGCACGTTGAAAGAATGACGGCGGCGTAGATGCCGACGCGGGCTCCCGCTTGCCGCGCGACCGCGTAGCCGGTGAAGGCGGATAGGGCAATAGTCGCAAGCGCCGAAGGCAGTCGCAGCGCCAGCGGCGTTGGACCCGCCAGCAGTGAGAAGAACGCGCCCAACCAAAAATACAACGGCGGCTGGACGAAATATGGCACGTTGTTGAGGTGCATGACCACCCAGTCGTGCGTGAGGAGAATTTCTTTAGCAACCTCGCCGTACGCCGTTTCGCTGTTGTCCCAGAGCGTGCCGACACCCAAACCCGGAAGGGTTATGAGCGCAGCAACGACCGCACCCACGGCGGCGGCACGAACGGCTCCGTCCGCGGTTCTCTTCATGACGAAAGGCGGTTTTTGGCGGCCGGACGCTGAAGTCTTTTATGTTTCCATGTTGACCATCTCATTGCGGCCCAACGGCCGCCGAGCGGTTATAATCGGCGGAGGAATCGTCGCGGCTCGAAAGGCCGAATCGCTTGCCGAGGCCGGCTTTCGGATTTCGGTCGTAGCGGATCGGATCGACGATCGTTTGCGCGATTTCTTACGCGTAAATGCGGGAACGTGCGCGCAGCGCAGCTACGAACCGGGCGACCTCACCGGGGCGGCGCTCGTGGTCGCTGCGACCGACGACGATGCAGTCAACGCCCGCGTCGTTTCGGACGCCCGCGAGGCGCGGATACTCGCTTGCGACGCATCCAGTCCGGATCGTGGAGATTTCACGATGCCGGCGACGTTTCGCGTCGGCGATCTGACGATCAGCGCCGATTCCGCGGGAAGCTCGCCGGCTTTTTCGAAGCGCATCGTGCGCGAGCTCTCCGAGCAGTTCGGACCGGAGTACGGCGACGCGCTGCTGGCACTGCGGCGGATGCGCGCTCATGTCAAAGACGCCTTCCCTCGAGATGACGGCGCCCCCATCTTACGCGCGCTCGCAGAGCGGCCGGTCTCCGAGCTTGCGGAAATGAAGGACGTGACCGTCGTCTGCGCTTCGCGGCGCAGCCCACTCGCGATGATTCAAAGCCGCGCGATTGCAGCGCGTTTGGCCGAATGCGGCATTGCGACGACGATACTTGGCGTCACGACCAGCGGCGATCGCGACGAGGTGCGCGCCATCGATCGGCTTGGCACGGTCAACGTCTTCATCACGGAGCTGGAGAACGCGCTGCGCGAACGGCACGCCGACTACGCCGTTCACTCATGTAAGGATCTCCCGAGCACGCTGCCCGGCGATCTGCAGATCGCCGCGATCTCCCGCCGGCAGGATGCGCGCGACGCGTTCTGCAGCGAACGGTATCCCGATTTTGAAAGCCTTCCGGCAGGATCGGTCGTCGGAACGTCCAGCCCGCGGCGGCACGCGCAGCTCGCAGCGCTTCGCCCCGACCTGCGATACGAGACGTTGCGGGGTAACGTTGGTACTCGGCTTGCGAAATTACGCGACGGCCGCTACGATGCAATCGTGCTGGCGATGGCGGGATTAAATCGATTGGGAGTCCGCGCCACGCATCTGGTGCCCTTCGAAGTCGAACGCATCGTCCCCGCGGTCGGTCAAGGCGCGCTCGCCGTCGAGACTCGTGCCGGCGATGAATGGCTGACGGGTGTCTTGCGATCGGCCGCCAACGACTCGGACAGCGAGCTCTGCGTCGTCTGCGAGCGGGCCGCGCTCGCGGCGCTGCACGCGGGCTGCAGCGCGCCGATCGGAATTCACGCGCGTCTCGATGCGACGGGCATGGTGGTCGACGCCGCAGTGGAAACACAGCCCCAGGTTCTTCTCCGCCATCGCCTCCGACGCGCTGTAACGACCTTAGAAGACGCAGCGGCCCTGGGAACTGCGCTCGCCTCCGAGCTGAGCGCTCGCAGCGTCGCCGTCACGTGAGCCTGCCGTGATCGCCGTGCGTCCCCGGCGTCTGCGCCGCAGCCAGGTCATGCGCGAGCTCGTGGCGGAGCATCGCATCGGCGTCGAGCATCTCGTGCAACCGCTCTTCGTTGTGGAACGCGACGAAGACGCGGGGCCGATCGAGTCGATGCCGGGAATCTCGCGGCACTCGCTGCGCCGTGCGGTCGCCGAAGCCCGCGAGCTCTTCGCGCTCGGCATCAAGAGCGTGCTGCTCTTCGGCATTCCGGCTTCTAAAGACGCCGCCGCGTCGGGCAGTTACGACACCAATGGAATCGTCCAGCGGACCATTGCCGCCATCAAGTCGACGCTGCCGGAAATGCTGGTGATGGCCGACCTCTGCGCGTGTGAGTACACCGATCACGGCCACTGCGGAGTTCTCGATTCGGAAGGCGAAGTCGACAACGACGCGACGCTGGAACTGCTCTGCCGCATCGCGCTGACGTACGCGGACGCCGGAGTCGACGTCATCGCTCCTTCCGATATGATGGACGGCCGCGTCAAAGTAATTCGCTGCGCGCTCGACGCGCACGGCCGTACGCGCGTCGCCATCATGGCCTATAGCGCAAAATATGCGTCGGCGTTCTACGGACCGTTTCGCGATGCGGCAGGTTCGGCGCCGCGACAGGGCGATCGGCGCGGCTATCAGATGGACGCGCCCAACGCGCGCGAAGCGCTGCGTGAGATTGCGCTGGACATTGCCGAGGGTGCCGATATCGTGATGGTCAAACCGGGGTTGCCTTATCTCGACATCGTGCGCGCCGCACGCGACCGGTTCGACGTGCCGATCGCCGTTTACAACGTCAGCGGTGAGTATGCGATGCTTCAAGCCGCAATCGGCAACGGTTGGCTCGACGGCGACCGCGCCGTCGACGAGACCTTGACGTCGTTCGTACGCGCCGGCGCCGACGTCGTCATCACGTATTTCGCCAAGACGTATGCGCAGCGCCATGCCTGATGCGATCCTGCTCCTGGCCGGCGGCTCCGCGACGCGCTTTCCAGGAAAACTCGAGCATGACATCGAGGGTCAGCCAATGATCGTGAGAGTCTTTGCGCGATTGGCCCTTGGCCGCTGGCCGGTTTATGTCGCCGGCAAGGGAAGCTTCGCGCCGGGAACCGACGCGGCACTGGGCGCGCCGCTGCTGATCGACCGCTGGACTCCGCGCGGTCCGCTGCACGCGCTCCTCTCCGCTTCGCCGTTCATCGCGGCCGAGCGTATCTTTGCCGTCGCGGCGGATCAGCCGCAACTCGATCCCAGCGTACTCGAACGCTTGGCCGCAGCCTGGCAGCCCGGCGACGAAGCCGTCGTCCCCGAGCATAGCGGCGGCATCGAACCGCTTGCCGCGCTCTACGACCGCTTCGCGCTTCTGCGCGAAGGTTTGCGCCTGCGCCGGGCCGGGCGTACGGCAATGCGCGATTTGATCGCCGCCATTGCGACGCGCTTCGTGCCGCTCGAGCGCCGGTACTTTCGCAATGTAAACACGCGCTCCGACCTCGGGCGTAGACTGGAACCAACGTGAAGCTGGAACGTTCCATGGGCGCATTTGCCCGCGCGCGCAACGTCATCGCCGGCGGCGTGAACTCACCCGTCCGTGCGCTGGGTTCGGTCGGCCTCTCTCCGATCTTCATGAAAAGCGGCGCCGGCTCGATGCTCTACGATCTGGACGGTCACGAGTATCTCGATTACCTGATGTCGTGGGGTGCCTTGCTCCTGGGCCACGCGCATCCCGCCGTTACGCGCGCGATCGCCAACGCCGCCGCGAGTGGAACTTCGTTCGGAACGCCGACCGAGCTGGAGACGCAGCTGGCAGAACTGATCGTATCGATGATGCCGTCGATCGAACGCCTTCGCTTCGTTTCGAGCGGCACCGAAGCGACGTTGAGCGCGATCCGACTGGCGCGCGGTTACACCGGACGTTCGAAAATCGTTAAATTCGCGGGCTGCTATCACGGTCACGGCGACTCCTTTTTGATTGAAGCCGGATCGGGCCCGCTGACGGCGGGCGTGCCGAACTCGCCCGGTGTCACCGAGGGCGTCGCTAGGGATACGATCGTCTTGCCGTTTAACGACGTCGCGGCCGCCGAAACGGCGTTCGAGGCAAATCCCAAAGCGATTGCCGCGCTGATCGTCGAGCCGTATCCCGGAAACATGGGCCTGGTCTTGCCGCGGCCGGGGTATCTTGCCACGCTTCGCGAGTTGTGCACACAGCACGGTACGGTGTTGATTTTCGACGAAGTGATGACCGGCTTTCGCGTGGCTCGCGGCGGCGCGCAAGCGCGCGAAGGCATCCGGCCCGACCTAACGACCCTCGGTAAGGTGATCGGCGGCGGTCTGCCGGCCGCGGCCTTCGGCGGCCGGGTCGAGATCATGGCCGAGCTCGCCCCGGACGGACCCGTCTATCAAGCGGGAACGCTCTCGGGCAATCCGATCGCGATGGCCGCCGGCATCGCCACGCTTGGGGTGGTCGCGCAGGACGAGAGGCTCTACGAGCGCCTTGAAACGCTGGGGCTTCGGCTTGCTCAAGGTCTCAAGACCGGCTTGGACCGGTTTGGCTTTCCCAGCTTCGTCAACTGCACGGGGGCGATGTTTTCGATCTTCTTTACGCGCGAAGCCGTCAGCGACTTGCGAGGAGCCCAAACCACCGACCGCCGGCTTTTTGCAAAATACTTTGGCGCCATGGTCGAGCGCGGCATCTACTTCGCACCGTCGCCCTTCGAGTCGAACTTTCTGTGCGCGGCCCACACCCCGGCGGAGATCGACCGCACGGTCGCGGCCTCGGACTCGGCGCTGGCGGAGCTGCGAGCCACGGCATGAGCGCCGCTTGCGAGCAATGCACTTGTCGGGCGGCTCGTCCGGGCCGTAGGATTGCCTCATGCCCCTGACGTGCATCGGCCTTTCGCATCACACGGCGCCCGTCGAAGTCCGCGAGCGGCATGCCTTTCCGGCATCGCGAATGGCCGAAGCCCTGGTCGCCCTGCGCGACTACGAGGCGGTTACCGAAGCCGTCATGCTGCAGACGTGCGGACGCTTGGAAATCTACGCCGAGCTCTCCGACTACGAACGCGGCGTCGCGCAGATCAAATCGTTCTTGACCAACTTCCGCCACGGCACGACGGGCTACGATATCGAGTCGTATCTCTATACTCGCCTGGGCCACCAAGCCGTCGAGCACCTTTTCCGGGTCTGCACCGGGCTGGACTCGATGCTGATCGGCGAAGCCGAAATTCTCGGCCAGGTCAAAGAAGCGTACGTCGCCGCGACGCAAGCCGGCTCGCTCGGCAGAACGCTGCACCGTCTCTTCCGCGAGGCGATCGCTGCCGGAAAAATCGCGCGCGCAAAGACGCACATCGGAAGCGAGTCGGTCTCCATCGCTACGGCGGCGGTCGAAGCGGCACGCGTTCGTTTGGGCACGCTGGAGGGAAGGTCCGTTCTGGTCGTCGGCGCGGGCAAGATGGGGCGCGCGGCGGTTAAGCGACTTCGTCAAGAAGGCGCGGCGCGGGTGATCGTCACGAACCGGACGATGGCGCGCTCGCGCGAACTCGTCGGTGAGGCCGGCTTCGGTGAAGCGCTTGAGATGCCGGAGCTTTCCGACGCTCTTGCTGTTGCCGACGTCGTCGTGGCTTCGACCGGCGCGTCGGATTTCGTTCTCGACGAAAAGCGTGTGGCCGGCGCAATGGCACTGCGTCCGCAGCGCCCGCTCTTCATCGTGGATATCGCCGTTCCGCGCGACGTGGATCCAGCGGTGGCGCAGGTCGACAACGTCGCCCTCGTCGACGTCGACGGCCTCAAATCGGTCGTGAACGAACGGCTGGAGTTCCGGCGTGAGGCGATCCCGGCCGTGGAGAAGATCGTCGGCGAACACGTCGGGCGCTTCGAGAGCTGGTACCGTTCGCGCGCAACGTTGCCGGTAATCGCGCGGCTGACGCAAAAAGCGGAGGCGGTCCGCGCGCGAGAGGTCGAGCGGCTTTTGGCACGCTGCCCTGAGTTGAGCGATCGCGAGCGCACGCTCGTGGTCGGCATGAGCATGACGATCGTGTCGAAGCTGCTGCACTCGGTGATTCTGAAGATTCGCAACAAAGCGATCGTCGATCGTGACGAGGCTCTCTCGAACGCGCGCGTGCTCGGCGAACTCTTCGACCTGAATATCGCCGACGATATCGCCGACTCGCTGGTTGCTATGACCTCCGACGGAGAGTAGGAGCCTGTAGGGCTATGGCTCCCAGCGGCGCAGGACGCGTGTTCTTAGTCGGCGCAGGCCCGGGCGATCCGGGCCTGCTGACTTTACGGGCGGCCGAGGTGCTCGAGTCGGCGGAAGTATTGCTCTACGACGCGCTTGCGAGCGATCCGATCGTCGCGCTCGCACCGCCCTCCTGCGAGCGGATATACGTCGGAAAGCGCGCGGGAGATCATGCGATGCCTCAAGAGGAGATCGAGCGGCTCGCGATCGAGCGGGCGCAAGCGGGATCTCGCGTCGTCCGCCTCAAGGGCGGCGATCCTTTTATCTTCGGACGAGGCGGCGAAGAGGCGCAGGCCCTTGCGGCGTCCGGCGTCCCGTTCGAGATCGTTCCGGGCGTAAGTTCCGCGTACGCGGCGCCGGCCTACGCCGGAATCCCGGTAACCCACCGCGATTGGGCGGCGTCGTTCACGGTCGCCACCGGCCACGAAGGCCCCGGCAAAGCCGTCTCGAGCCTGGATTGGGCGAAACTTGCCGATCCGCGGCGCACGCTCGTGCTCTTGATGGCGATCGCGAACTTGCGCGAAATCGCAAACCAGCTGATCGCGCATGGATTGTCGCCGCAGACGCCGGTGGCCGTCGTACAGGATGGGACGCGACCGAGCCAGCGAACCGTGCTCGGCCGGCTCGACTCGATTGCCGCCGATGTCGCGGCTGCAAAGATCGGCGCCCCTGCCGTCGTGGTCATTGGAGGCGTTGCGGCGCTGAGCACGCAGTTGCGCTGGTTCGACACCGGCGCGCTCTTCGGCAAGCGCGTCTTGATCACCCGAGCCGGCGAACAGTCAGA
Source organism: Candidatus Cybelea sp. (assembly GCA_035308305.1). Lineage (GTDB taxonomy): Bacteria > Vulcanimicrobiota > Vulcanimicrobiia > Vulcanimicrobiales > Vulcanimicrobiaceae > Cybelea. Next base: position 17,379 of record DATGGV010000063.1, read on the forward strand.
CGAGTTCGCGCGCGCGCTGCTCGCGCGTGGCGCGCAACCGATCGTTGCGCCGGCGATTGCCATCGAGCCGGTCCGCGACACCAGCGATGCCGATCGTGCGATTGCGATGCTCGCATCGTATGCGTGGCTGATCTTCACCTCGCAAAACGGCGTCGACGCATTCTTTTCCCGGCTCGCCGCAAAAAAGGCCGACGCCCGATCGATCGGCGCGACGAAGGTTGCTGCAATCGGCGAACGCACGGCGGCGCGCCTACGCGCGCACGGCGTTATCGCCGATTTCGTGCCGGCGGAGTTCATCAGCGAGGAGATCGCGCCGGAGGTCATCGCGCGAAGTTCTACGGGGGACCGCGTGCTGCTCTACCGCGCGCAAGAAGCGCGCGACGTGCTGCCTCAGATGCTGCGGGAGGCCGGGCTGATCGTCACCATCGTTCCCGCGTATTCGACGGTGATTCCACCCGACACGCAGTTCGCGCAAAAAGTTTTGGGGGCCGACGTTCTCACGTTCACGAGCGCGAGCACGGTTCGCGGTTTCGTCGCGCTCCTGGGCGATATTGCGGCCTCGCAGGCCGCGAGCGGCAAATGCGTCGCGTGCATCGGACCGATCACCGCCAATGCCGCCGCGCAAGCCGGATTGAGCGTCGACGTCGTCGCGCCCGTTCACACGACGGCCGGCCTGCTCGACGCGCTCGAAATCTACTACGCGACGACATGATACGGCTCGCGGCGGGTGCGGCACTTGCGGCGGGCGTTGCCCTGGCGGCGTATCGCGCGCGCGCCCTCTCGCTCGACGGTGCGATCGCCGCGTTCGTCATCGGCACGATCGTCGTGGGCGCCGGCGGCTGGAATAGCGCGGCAGTTCTGCTGGCGTTCTTCGTTCCGTCGGCGCTGCTCACCGCGGTCGGGCGGGAGCGAAAGCGTTCGCTGCGCGGCACGCAGCAGCCGGCGCCTCGCAATGCATGGCAAGTCCTGGCAAACGGCGGGGTCGCCGCACTCTGCGCAATTGCGGCGCTCGGTACCAGCACCGCGTTTAACGCCGCCTTTGCGGGCGCCTTTGCGGCAGCATCGGCGGATACGTGGGGCACGGAGATCGGGACGCTCGCGCGGCGCCGGCCGGTCTCTATTCTGACCTTTCGCCCGATCGAAGCGGGCCTCTCTGGCGGCGTGTCGCTGCTCGGAACCCTCGCGACCATCGCCGGCGCGCTCTGCGTCGCCATCGTCGCATCCCTGCTGCGAGTCGCGCCCTTATGGCCGGTTGCGGTCGCGGGCGTCGCGGGCGCGCTGCTCGACTCGGTTGCCGGCGCAAGCCTTCAGGCCCGTCAATGGTGCCCGGCCTGCTCGTGCGAATGCGAGACCCCGCAGCACTACTGTGGAACCCCGACGACGATGCGGCGAGGCGTGCGCTGGATTCAGAACGACGCGGTCAACCTGATGGCGACGCTTTGCGGGGCGATCGTGGCCGCGGCGCTGGTCGTGCGATAACCGTCGATACCACGATTCCATTGAGATCGCCGAGGCTGCGTTCGATCACGTCTATCTGGTTGGTGGGAGCGCCGCCCTTGGGGTAAGCCCAAAAGGCAACGTTGTCTGCCCCCCGAACGGCGGCAATCCCGATGATGCTCTTACCTTCTATCCAGCTCTGGCCGACGTGAATGTTCTGCTTGTTCTCCAAAGTCGTCGTGCCGACTACCGTCGCCTCGTCCCCCGCAATTTGCAGCCGGTAGACCTTCACCGGCGCACCGTATGCCTTGTTCGACGATATCGTCATATGAGCGCCGTCCCACTGCACGACCGGCTGGAAACGACCGCCATCGTCGAAGATTGTAACGCTGAGCTTTATCGCCCGGAACGCGCGCTTAGCTTCATCGAGCCGAGCCAACTCGAATCCGTTGGCTTGATCGTTGTAAACCCAAAGATAAAGGTTCCCTTTGTTATCGTAGCTGCACAGGCCAACGTACAGATGCTTGCTGTAGTAGAGCGTCGGCCGGCCTTGCGCCGACGCATAAATCGCGATGGAGCCGTAGGGATGAGACGGGTCGTCTCGGTTCGCTGCCGCAAGATTTCCCGTGATTCGATCGATAGAACAGCCGTAAGCCGTGGCGGGATCGCTCAAAGCTTCAAGGCGTTTCTTCCCACCGTGCGCGTACTCATAAATCGTACTCTCTCCCGTCGACCGATCGGTAATCGAGGGAATAAAGACGTCTCCGGAGGCACTCGAGCATAACCCGAGTCCGCCGGTGAATCCCGTAAGATCTTGGACGCGTTTACCCTGCGGATACGAGTAAACGTACACGTTCCCGTTGCTGCTCGACGTGTATAACAAATCGCCGGACAACTTCGCCCGGTCGTTGAAGTTTGGGGCGATCGCGTGCCGTGGCGCGGCGTGCGACGGCCTTGCGGAGGAGGGACCATACGCCGAAGTTAACGATCCGGCGCAGCCCGACAGCACGGCCGCACCCGCCAGCCACGTCGCCCGGTAACGGTTGCGCGAGAACGACTTCATCGTTAACCTTTACCCAAGGGACGCAACGTCATAAGCACGCGCTCTCTATAATGCACGTACGTTTCCGCCAAACCGATCATCGAGGCATACGCTAGTAGCCACACTGGGCACGTTCGTACGACAGCCGGTCGCCTAGGCCTCTCCCCTCCCGTCTGCGGCGTGGAAATCCGTTACACTGGTCTGCTAAGATGTGGGCATCTAGCACCCGCGCAGGAGGTCGCAGCTCAATGGCTGTTTTGCGGATCAGGCTTCAGAGCATCGTCGGGTTTGCCGTCCTCGCGCTGCTCGCCGGGGGCTGTGGCGGACCGGGGGTGGCGCTGCAAGCGGTGCGTCCACAGCCGCTCTCCGCCGCTCGAGCGCCGGACGGGCTCTCTGTCTTGGCCCGCGCCAGACTCTACGTTTTGGATTCCAATCTTTATTCGGGAACGCCCAGCGTAACGATATTTGCCCGGGGCGCCGACGGGAACGCCACCCCTTTGCGCACCATCGCCGGAACCGATACGGGGATGAACACCCCAGGCGGTATAGCCGTCGACGGAAGCGGCAAGATCTACGTTTCGGATTATTTCGCGGCCTCGTACGGGGCCGTCTTCGTCTACGCCGCCGATGCGAGCGGCGACGCGCCGCCGATCGCGACGATTACCGACGGCATTGCCGACCCGTCGGCCGTTGCCGTCGATGAGGCCGGAAACGTTTACGTCGCAAACTTTGAAGCCGGCTCGGTGACCGTGTATACGGCCGGCACGTACGCGCTGGCTCGAACGATAACCGGCCCCAGAGACATCTCGTTTTCTTATTGCGACGGTCTAACGGTGGACCGATCCGGGAAGATTTACCTCCTCGTCGGGTCGTACAACGGCGCGCCCATCAAACGAAACTCCAGCTCCTACGGCGGGTTCATCGGGGTCTTTCCTGCGGACGCGAACGGCCCCACGATGCCTTTGCAACTCATCAGCGGCGCAAAGACTCGATTGACCGATCCGCTAGGGATCGCCGTCGACGCGCAAAGCCGGATATACGTGACGGCGCCCGAGAGGCGGGCGTCGCGCGTTTTGATTTTTGCCGCGAACGCGAACGGTAACGTCGAGCCGGCGCGCGAGCTTTCGGGCGCCCAAACCGAACTCACGGGCCCCAACGCCATCGCGCTCGATGGACGCGGGTCGATCTTCGTTACGAACACATCGTACACGGGACATCCAAGCGTGGTGGCGTACCCGCGCGGCGCTCGCGGTAACCGGCCTCCGGTCCGCAAACTCAGCGGCGCCAAGACGCAGCTGCAGAGCATTACCTACGTCGCCGTTCACTAGAAACGCGTTCGGGCTCCAAGGGCCATGCGCCCTCGAAGCCAAAGACGGCTCGTCATGAGAAGCATTACCGGCGCGACGGCCGCTCTCGCCGCCCTGATTGCTCTGCAAGCCGCCGGTGCGGCGCAGACGGCATCGTCGATCGACCTTCTGCGCCGCGCGGTCAATCCAAATCCATCGCTCCAGTCGTACACGGCGTCGGCGCAGTTGTCGGCGACGCTGCACGTCGTGATTCCATTGCACGAGAACTACGGCGGCACGGTATATTATCTCAAACCGCGGCGCACGATCCATTTTCAAAACGTCTCGGGAGCGCTGAGCCGCTTCAAAGATTTGGCGGCATCGACGCCGACGTACGACGAGGCGATGGCGCAGTACACGGTTACGCCCGGCACCGACAACGGCAACGTCTCGACCTATACGTTCGTTCCTAAGAAACAGGGAAGCCGCGTGAAGAGCATTACGCTGACGGTCAACGATGCCTCGGCGCTCGTTAGCCGCGCGCAGTGGGCCTACACCAACCGGGGCAGTATGAGCTTCGATCAGACATATACCACCGTCGGCACGTTTCATCTGCCTGCAAAAGCGGATATCTCGGCGCGCTTCCCCGGCTACAGCGTCGACGGCACCCTTACGTTCGGAAACTACAATCCCAACGCTCCCGTTTCGCCGTCGGTCTTTCCCAAGGGATGATCGCGCGGCAAGTTACGGCTAAGAATGCCGAGCATCTGCGGCGTCTTGCACGGCGGTCGGTCGCAACGCCGCACGCCGTTCTTCCTCCGCTCCCGAGTTCGCGCTACGACATCGTCTATCTGGATCCGCCATGGTACTACTACGGCAGCCCCATTAAGGATGCGGCCGCGGGCAAACACTATCCGTTGATGACGGTCGACGAACTTGCAAACATCGACGTCCGGACGATCTTGAACAAAAACGCTGCCGTCTTCATGTGGGCGACGTGCCCGCGGCTCGACTTCGCGTTGAAGCTGATCGAAGCGTGGGGCCTTACCTATCGAGGCGTAGCCTACGTCTGGGTAAAGACCAACCGCCGGGGTGAAATAATCTCCGGTCAAGGGGTACCGCCGACGTTCACAAAGCCGACCACCGAGCTCGTGCTGGCGGCCACGACAAGGTCGACCGGGCGCCCTTTTCCTATCTTGGATCTCGCGCAGCCGCAGGTCGTTCTTCATTCGAGAGGTTCGCATAGCGAAAAGCCGGCGATCTTTCGCCGGCGAATCGAGCAACTCTGCGGGGATCGCCCCCGGATCGAACTTTTCGCGCGATCCAGCACTGCAGGCTGGGAGAGTTGGGGCGCCGAGGTAGGTAAGCTCGATAGGACAAGGGGTCACGAAGGCAACCCGGTGGGCGTTGGAGGCAAGGGACCATAACGAAATGATTGCGGCAATCGACGCTCGGATACGCATGGAGCGGGCGACGCTGGGCTCGATCGCGATTCATATCCTCGCCGCGATTTCGATCCCGGCATTGGCCTGGACGGCCTCCGGAGCGCCGGTAGAGACGGTAAGCTTCACCCACATCCTTCGCGTCCAGATCGTCCGGCCGCGAGCCGCACTTCCGCGCCCGCGCGCGGCGGCGCCGCATTACAAAGTCTCGCCTTCGATGAACTTCGCGCACCGCGTCGTGCTGGTTAAGCTAACGCAGCGGCGGCAAGCGACTCGGGCCCCGATCGCAACCAACGCGCCTGCCGCGCCGGAAGTCGCGGCCGTCGCCGAAGCGGGCGACTCAAACGCCAACGGTGATTCCGCGCCGGCGTCGAGCCCCACGCCAGCAATGCGCGCGGTAGCGAGCGTCGACGCCAACCATGCCGGCGGATATCTGCCGTTTGGCGCCGAGCAGCCGGTTCCGGTTCTCGATCCCTCGGTTCGCAAGGAGCTCGACGGCCTCGGCGTTCACGTGACCCTGATCGTCACCGTCGGCGACGACGGCCGCACGACGAATGTAGTCTTCCAGCCGGCGCTCGATCCGCAAAGCGAGAGCCGCATCCGTTCGCTGCTCGCCGATGCGAGCTGGGATCCGGCCGTTTGCGGGGGCGGCGTCTCTTGCGAAGCACAAGCCACAATCAAGCTCTGACTTATAAAATCGATTTTCCTAGCGCCGAGCAGATCAAACCGACTGCGAGCGACGCGGTTTGATTGCGGTCGTCGAAGATCGGATTGATCTCCACCATCTCGATCGAGCCAAGCTGCCCGCTGTCGTAGAGCATCTCCATGATCAGATGCGCTTCGCGATAGCTCAGGCCGCCCTTGACCGGCGTTCCGGTGCCGGGCGCTTCACTGGGGTCGATTGCGTCCATATCGAACGAGTCGTGAATCGGCCGGCCTTGCGCGCCCGCGATACTTCGCGCTTCGTTCATGACGTGCACCATGCCGAGCTTGTCGACGTCGGTCATCGTGAATGCCTTGACGCCGAACTCGCGAAGCAGTCGCTTCTCATCGGGGTCGACGTCGCGCAAGCCGATCTGAACCGAGCGTTCCGGTGCGGCGAGCCCCTTACGCAGCGCAAAGTAGAGCGGCATGCCGTGCACGTTGCCCGACGCGGAGCTATCGGGGCTGTTGATATCGGCGTGGGCGTCGATCCAGACCAGCCCCGGCGCCTGGCCATAGGCTCGCGTCAGCCCGTCGAGCGTTCCCATGGCGATCGAATGATCTCCGCCCAGAACGATCGGCAGCCCGCCGGCATCAATCGCCCCCTTGACCAAGACGGCGAGATGGTCGCAGACCTCGGTTATGACGTCGAGGAACTTCGCGGCGGAGTCCGGAGAGTCGGCCGATTCGCGAATGGGGACCTGCAGATTTCCGTGATCGACGATCTCGGAAATGCCCAGCGTCCTCAACTTCTCGTGCAGCTTGGCATAGCGGATCGCCGAAGGACCCATGTCGACGCCGCGGCGGCTCGCGCCGAGGTCCATCGGGACCCCCACGATGTCCACTCGTCGCGCGGGAGAGAGAGTCGGGCTCACGCCGTTGCTTTTCACCGTGCCCTCGATTCAGCCCCGTATCGAGCCTTCCGGGAGGAATGCCGTCGCGCGGGATGTGAATGGTCTGCCATGCTCGGCCGTGCGGCGTTGCTTTGCGCTCTTGTGCTCTTTGCCGTGCGCGCCTCGGCCGTCCCAGCGCTTGCATACCTTCCGCCGCCGCTGGCGCGCCTGAATCACGACGTTCGCACCTTGGCGCGTCACGTGCCGGGCGCGATCGCTCTCGACGTTCTCGATCTCAATACGGGGTTCGATGCCGGCTTCAACGCGCGCAGGAGCATGCCCGCGGCCTCGACGATCAAGCTTCCGGTCATGGTTGCGGTCTTCGAACAGCTTGCAATGGGCCGCTTCGACTTAAACCGGCGCGTAACGCTGGAGGCACACGACAAGGATGCCGGATCGGGAGACCTCTGCGATGCGCCCGACGGCAGGGCCTATCCGGTCTCCGAGTTGCTCGACAAGATGATCGACGTCAGCGACAACACCGCCACAAACATGCTGATTCGGCTCGTAGGACGGCGCCATATCAACTTGGAGATGGAGCAGCTTGGATTGGTGACGACGCATCTATTGGGCGACGTGCGCACCGATGCGTGGTCGATTCGCGCCACGCTGCGCACCTCGCCGGCCGATCTCGTGCACCTGCTCTCGCTGATGGCCAGAGGTGAGCTGGTGGATCGATGGTCGTCGAACGAGATGATCGCCATCTTGGAGGCCGATCAGTACAACACGCTGCTGCCCGAACCGCTCCCCGCAGACATTCCGATCGCGCATAAGACCGGCTCGTTCTTCGACACCCTCAACGATGCCGGAATCGTGTATGCGAGCGACGCGCCCTACGTGATCGCCGTCATGACGACGGCGTTGCCGTCCCAAAGCCTCGGAAGGCAGTTCATCCATCGCATCTCTCGCCTTGCCTATTCAGACGAGCTGGGCCTCGCGCGCTGGCGCGAGGAACAGCCCAATTTCGGCGGCTCGCCGGATTTGACGTACTGGACCGGGATCTCGCAGCCTTCGCCTATACCTTGACCCGCGCCGACGCGTAGGCGGGCGTCAGCCACTCCAGATAGCGCGGCTCGCGCCCCGTCACGATTCTCGCATAGAGACTGCTCAGCAGCTTGGTAATCGGTCCCATTTCACCGTCACCGACGGGACGGCGATCGACCGAAGCCACCGAGGCGATGCCGACGGCGGTCCCCGTTAAAAAGACTTCCTGCGCGCAGTAAAGCTCGCCGCGATCGATCGCCCGCTCTACGACCTCTAGTCCGAGCTCGTGGTGCGCGATTGCCATGATGGCCCGCCGCGTGACGCCCTCGAGCACGTTCTGCGACGGATCGGGCGTGTAGAGCACGCCGCGACGGACGATGAAAATGTTTTCGGCCGAGCCCTCGGAGACATGGCCGTCGTGCGATAGAAGAATCGCTTCGTCGAAGCCGTTCTGCACCGCTTCGCTCTTGGCCAGCGCCGAGTTGACGTAGAGCCCGGTTATCTTCGCGCGCGGCGGAGCCATCGTGTCGTCGGTGCGCCGCCAGGAGCTCACGCAGACGTGGAGCCCGCGGGTCGGGTCGAGATAGTGCGTGAAAGGAATCGGGACGATCGCAAAGGCGTCCGGCACGTTGTGCAACCGCACGCCGACGTCTTCGGCCGCCTTATAAGAAAAGGGCCGAATGTAGACGTCGGTCTTGTAGCCGTTGCGCAGACAGAGCTCGACGGTGATCTCGATCAGTTCGTCGACGCTCTTGGGAAGCGCCATCGTGAGAATCTTCGCCGACTGTTCGAGCCGCTCGAAATGGTCGCGCAGCAGGACCAAAAAGAGCTCGCCTTCTTCGGGAACCCAATAGCCCCGAATTCCCTCAAAACAGCCGGTGCCGTACTGAAGCCCGTGCGTCAGCAGCCCGACTTTGGCATCCCCGTAGCGCGCGAAGCCGCCCTTCGCATAGACCGTGACCTCAGACAGCTCCATTCCAATCGGCTCCTTTCGGTCCAGCGGAGTTGACCTCGGCGCTCGCAGGCTCCTTTGGCCATCGGTCGCACCACGGCGTCACGGTGGGGACTCGCCCACGGCCCGCGAATTCAGAGGGCGTGAGCACCAACTACGTTCGATTGACGCACCCGCTCGTGCGTGAAGGCCGCGAACTGCGGCGGGCCACTTGGGACGAAGCGCTCGACCGGGCCGCTGCGGGGCTGCGGGACGCACGCGATCGAGGGGCGACCCGCACGTACGGTATGTTTAGCTGCTCGAAGGCCACCAACGAGATGAACTACATCGCGCAGAAGTTCGCTCGTTGCGTCATCGGCAGCAACAACATCGACAGCTGCAATCGAACTTAACATGCCCCTAGCGTCGTCGGTCTGACGGCGGTCTTCGGGGCAGGCGGCGGTACCAGCTCGTATGAGGAGATCGAGCATACCGACGCGATCGTCTTGTGGGGATCGAATGCGCGTGAGACGCATCCGATCTTCTTTCACCACGTCCTGCGCGGCATCCACAACGGCGCGAAGCTCTATGTCGTCGACCCGCGGCAGACGTCGAGCGCGCGTTGGGCCGACGGCTGGCTCGGGCTCGACGTGGGCTCCGATATCGCCCTTGCCAATGCCGTCGGCCGCGAGATCCTCGCCGCCGGATTGGAGAACCGCGAGTTCGTGGATCGAGCGACCGAAGGCTTCCAGGAGTATCGGGCCGCGGTCGAACCGTACACACTCGCGTACGCCGAAAAGACGACGCGGGTTCCGGCGCATCTGATTCGCGAACTGGCGCATGCCTATGCCGCCGCTCCACGGGCCGAGCTCTGTTGGACTCTGGGAATCACCGAGCACCATAATGCCGTCGACAACGTCCGAGCGCTGATCAATCTCGCACTGCTTTGCGGCCATGTCGGACGATACGGCAGCGGCGTCAATCCGTTGCGCGGGCAGAATAACGTGCAAGGCGGCGGCGACATGGGAGCGATTCCCAACAAGTTTCCGGGCGGCCAAGATATCGAGGATCCGGCCTCCGTAGCCAAGTTCGAGTCGGCTTGGAACGTTACGGTTCCGCGCAAGTACGGCTGGCATCTCAGCGACATGTTCGCGGCGATGGAACGAAGCGAGCTGGATACGCTGTACGTCATCGGCGAGAACCCGGCACAGTCCGAGGCCGATCAGAAGCATGCCAACGAACTGCTGCGCGGCCTGCGCCACTTGATCGTGCAAGACATCTTTTTAACGAAGACCGGCGAGCTGGCGGAGGTCGTCTTTCCGGCATCGGCCGCCTGGTGCGAGTCGGAGGGGACCGTCACCAGCAGCGAACGCCGCGTGCAACGCTGCCGCAAAGCGCTGGAGCCGCCCGGAGAAGCGCGCGACGACATCGCGATCATGTGCGAGCTGGCCCGGCGTTTGGGTTCCCAGTGGCCGAACTACTCGCCGGAGCAGGCGTGGAACGAGTGCCGCTCGCTTTCGCCCTGGCACGCCGGCATGAGTTACGCGCGCCTCGACGAGCTCGACGGCATTCCATGGCCCTGTTATGACGAGCAACACCCCGGCGAACGCTTTCTCCACGCTCGCCTCTGGGAGAATCCGGTAGCCGGCTCGCGCGCGCCGTTCGCGGCCGTCGCACACGATCCGCCCGTAGAGGCGCTCGACGACGAGTACCCGCTGCGCCTGACGACGGGGCGCCGTCTCGACTCCTTTAACACCGGCGTGCAAAGCGGCGGCTACGGTTCGCCGATGCGGCGGGGAGAACGGCTCGACATGTCGCCGCAGGACGCTCGCAGCCATGGCCTGCTTGAAGGGGATCGCGCGCGGGTCAGCTCGCGCCGCGGCTCGGTCGTCGTGCCGATTCATATCGACGCCGGCCTTCGCCCGGGTCTGGTCTTTACCACGTTTCATTTCAACGACGAGGTCGCGACCAATCTTTTGACGATCGACGCAACCGATCCGCAATCCGGAACCGCCGAGTTCAAAGCTTGCGCTGTGCGGGTTGATCGTGTGCTTCATCCTTCGACTGCGCTCAGGATGACAATGGGTGAGTCCTTCGACGGAGTTTATCCCGAGCGGAGTCGAGGGACTCAGGATGACAAGGCGTAGTGGATCTGCATTTTAATTCGGCGGGGCCCAGCGATGTCGAACGCGGGGCGGTCGATGCGCTGCTCGGAGTTGTTTCTGACGAGCGCGGTCCCGAGGCGCGCGAGCGGCGGCACTTGCTGTTGCCGGTGCTGCACGCGGTGCAGGAACGGGTGGGCTGGATCAGTGCCGGCGCGGTCAACTATATCGCCGAGCGCCTCACCGTAGCGCCCGCGGACATCTATGGCGTTGCGACGTTTTACGCCCTGTTTTCTACGAAGCCTCGCGAACCCACGGTCGTTCACGTTTGCGACGATATCGCGTGCATCTGCGCCGGCGCGGAAGAACTCTGCGCGCAACTCGAGACGAGCGGCGTAACCTGGGAGCGCAGCCCGTGCCTCGGTCTGTGCGATAATGCGCCGGCAGCGCTCGTCATTGCGGCGGGCGAGAGGCCGTCGGCAACGGCGCTGGCACCGGCGAACGCAGCGGCGCTGGGGGATGCCGTTGGTTGCGGCTCGATCGAACCAAAGGCTTGCGCGACGCACGTCGGCGGACCGGAGCAACGGCTGCTGCGCCGCATCGGTCGCGTCGATCCCGAAAGTCTGGACGATTACCGCGCGCACGGGGGCTATGCGGCGCTGCAGCGCGCGTTCGAGCTGGGCCCCGACAAGACGATTGCCGAGATCGCGGAGGCAAGACTGCTCGGACGCGGCGGTGCCGCCTTTCCGGCGGCTCAAAAGATGCAGGCCGTTGCGGTAGCCCCGGCGCGGCCGCACTATCTGGTTTGCAATGCGGATGAATCGGAACCCGGAACGTTCAAAGATCGCGTGCTGATGGAGGGCGACCCGTTCGCGCTGGTCGAGGCCATGACGATTGCGGCCTATGCGGCCGGCTGCGAGCATGCCTACGTCTACGTGCGGGGCGAGTACCCGCTGGCTGCGCGGCGTCTCGAACGCGCGATCTCGCAGGCGCGAGCGGCTGGCCTGCTCGCGAATATCGAGATCGAGGTGCGTCGCGGCGCCGGCGCCTATATCTGCGGCGAGGAGACAGCGCTGTTCAACTCGATCGAGGGCAAACGCGGCGAACCGCGCAATAAACCGCCCTTTCCGGCGCAGGCCGGTCTCTTCAGCAAGCCGACGCTGATCAACAACGTCGAGACTCTCGCGAATTTGCTGCCGATTCTGATTGAAGGCGGCGCAGCCTACGCTCGGGTTGGAACGGCACAGTCGACCGGCACGCGACTCTTCTCGCTCTCCGGCGCAATCGTTCGACCTGGTGTCTACGAGGTCGCACACGGAACGTCGCTGCGCGCGCTGATCGAGGTCGCCGGGGGCGTCGCGCAAGGCCGCCGGCTGCAGGCGATTCTGCTGGGCGGTGCGGCGGGGATGCTGCTCGCTCCGGAAGCGCTCGATTTGCCGTTGACGTTTGAAGACGCGCGCGCCGCCGGCGCGACGCTGGGCTCGGGGGTCGTCATGCTCTTCGACGAGAGCGCCGATCTCGAGGCGATCGTCCTGCGCATCGCGCGCTTCTTTCGCGACGAATCGTGCGGGCAATGCGTGCCGTGCCGCATCGGCACGGTACGTCAGGAGGAGGCGCTGGCCCGCCGCGACTTCTCGTTGCTCGGCGAAATCGCCGGCGTGATGCGCGACGCATCGATCTGCGGATTGGGGCAGACCGCCTCGAGCGTCGTTGAGTCGGCGCGCGCCAACCTCGGGCTCTTCGCGGAGCGGCCTTCGTGAACGCGGAAAGGCTCGCGCTGACCGTCGACGGCATCGAAGTCGCGGTCGTCGCCGGTGCGACGATTCTCGATGCGGTGACGCAAGCCGGCATCCAAACGCCAACGCTCTGTTTCTTACAGTCGCTCACGCCGGTCAACGCGTGCCGCGTGTGCGTCGTCGAGCTCGAAGGCGCGCGCGTGCTCGTTCCGGCCTGTGCGCGCCGCGCCGAGGCAGGCATGAAGATCAAGACGAACTCGGAGCGCGTGCGCCATAGCCGCAAGATGGTGCTCGAGTTTCTCGCATCGACCGTCGACATTTCAACGGCGCCGGCGATGCAGGACTACTGCGTCCAGTACGGCGCCCAACCGCAACGCTACGGCGCGCAGCCGGCGACGGTCGCCCAGCCCGTTAAGATCGACAACGCCCTCTACGTTCGCGATTACGCGAAATGCATTCTCTGCTATAAGTGCGTTGAAGCCTGCGGCACGGACGCGCAGAACACGTTTGCGATTGCCGTCGCCGGGCGCGGATTCGATGCCCGCATCTCGACCGAATACGACGTTCCGCTTCCCGATTCGGCCTGCGTCTACTGCGGCAACTGCATCGGCGTCTGCCCGACCGGCGCGCTGATGTTCTCCTCCGAATACGAGCTGCGCGCCCGCAACCAATGGAACGAGGCGGAGCAAAAGCAAACCGACACGATCTGCTCGTATTGCGGCGTAGGCTGCACCCTCACGCTGCACGTCCAGGAAAACGAGATCGTAAAGGTTACGTCGCCGGTCGAAAACGCGGTTACCAGCGGTCATCTCTGCATCAAAGGACGTTTCGGCTACACCTACGTCCAAAATCGCCCCGAAGAAGACGACGAGGGCCCGTCATCCTGAGCTCGTCGAACGACGTGCGTCCGGCACGCAGCGTAGACTTCGACGTCGTCGCGCTCGAGGGAGATATGCAAACGCGCAAGCGCGACCAGATCGTGACGGAGGAGCCGCTGGAGCTTCGGCTGAGCGACGGCAGCGCGACGAACACGCTCGCGGTCACAATGCGCACGCCCGGCAACGACTTCGAACTGGCCGCCGGCTTTCTCTTCGACGAAGCCGTCGTGCGTTCGCGGGACGACATCATCGGTATGAGCTACTGCCTCGATTCGGCCGTCGATCCATCGCAACGCTACAATATCGTCACCGTCGAGTGCCGGGCCGGCACGGCCGCCGCCGACGGCGCGCGCTTCGAGCGCCACTTCACCATCGGCAGCGCCTGCGGTGTCTGCGGCCGGGCGCAACTCGATTCACTGCGCGATTTGGGGGTGACACCGATCGACGATGCGGTGGGCGTGGCAGCGAGCCTGCTCTACCAGTTGCCCGAACGAATGCAGGAAGCGCAGCGCGTCTTCGCCTCGACCGGGGGCCTGCACGCGGCCGCACTCTTCGACGAGCACGGCGAAACGCTCGTCGTCCGCGAAGACGTCGGCCGCCACAACGCCGTCGACAAGATCGTCGGCTGGGGCTTCCTCAACGGACGCCTGCCATTGGGAAGATGCGTGCTGGTGGTTAGCGGCCGCGCGAGCTACGAAGTCTTGCAAAAGAGCGTCATGGCAGGGATTCCGATCGTCGCTTCAGTCTCGGCGCCGAGCAGTCTCGCCGTCGATTTGGCGCGCGAGTTCAACGTAACCCTCGTGGGGTTCTTGCGCGGCAATCGGGCCAACGTCTACAATGCACCGGAGCGTATTCTATGAACGACCGAGCCTTTCGTTTAGACTTCTTCATCGCGATCGCCGCCGTGCTGATCAGCGCGCTCACGGCGGGAACGCTGTTCTATCAAACGCGCGTCATCGGGGACGAGTTTGCCGCGACGATCTGGCCATACCTGAGCGTTGGGACGACCTACGATGCGGGCGGCGAAACGATCGAAGTCACCAACGACGGAGTCGGTCCCGCATTGGTCCGGTCGGCTCAACTCTCCGTCGACGGCCGGAAGGTTGGCGCTTGGAACGACTACATCGAAGCGCTGGCGCGCGATCCGGAGCTACGAAACCTCTTCTTACGCGCGCAGGCCGCCGTCCAAGCCGGACCGGCCGGCCACGCAACGATTACGCTAAGCTCGATCGGGCCGTCGTCGACGCTTCGTCCGGGCGAATCCAGAACGCTGCTGAGGATCTCGTTGCCCTTCAGCGTGCCGTTACACGCCATGCTCAAGCATGCCATCGTTCTCGACTTCTGCTACTGTTCGCTCAACGGCAGCTGCTGGACGTTGCACACGATCCCCGGTCAAATCAACCCCGATCCTGCGTCCGTTTCACACTGCGCGGACAGGGCCGCGATCCAATCGAATACGGTTACGGCCGCCCCTCCCGCTGCGCTGCCTGCGCGATAACGAGTTACGGCGGTCCGCGCAGGAACGCCGACAAGAGCGCAGCCTGCGCCGCGCGCAGTTGCGCCGAGCCGTCGGGACGATCGTCCCCGAGCCAGTCGTTGACGAGCAGGGTAAAGGTAACGGGACCGTGATCGCCGGTCTGAAGGAACCCCGCGAGCGTGCGCGCGTGCCGGTGAGTTCCGGTCTTGGCAAAGACCTTTCCATCGAGCAGTGTTCCGGGGAAGGCGTCCTTCAAAGTGCCGCGGACGCCGGCTTCGGGCAGCGCATCCATCACGATCGAACGTTGCGCTCCGTTCCAATCACTCTGTAGGATCGTCACGAGATCACGCGGCGTGATGCGATCGTACGCCGAATGCCCGGAACCATCCGTCATCGATACCGTGGACGGATCGATGCCGAGCGATTGCAGATATTCACGTTCGACGGCGATGCCGTTTGCGAAGTTGCCCGGCTCGCCCACGCGAGCGGCGCCGAGTTCTTTGAGGAAAAGCTCGCCCATCAGATTATCGCTCGGCAGCCAAAACTCCGAGAGCAGTTGCGGCATCGCCGCGGATTCGAGTCGCCACAAGACGCTGGCGCTGCGCGGGGCAACGCCGCCGCGGACGCCGCCGGCAACGCTGATTCCCGCATCGCCTAACGCGCGCAACAGCACGTCGCCGGCATAGAGCGCGGGATCCGGCACGCTGGGCTCGAGATCGTCCGATTCGGGCGCTCCGGCCGGATAGCTTCCGACGATTTCGATTCTTTGCGAGCCGAGTGGCCGCACAACATCGGTCGTGTCTTCGGAGCGGGCGACTCCGGTGACCGCGCGATTCTCGACCGTGAAAGCGCCGCTCGCGGGTTCGACGCGCAATCTCACCGGTGCCCCCACGGCGGCGCCGGGCGAGACGTATACGTGCACCACTCCATCTTCCAGCTCCAGCCCGCTTACGAGTGCGGCATATTCGTATGGCAGATCGTCGACCGTCCACCCGGGCGCAAAACCTTGGGCGTCGTCGTGCGATGCGTCCACGATTACCCCGCCGTCCACGCGCCGGATGCCGGTCGAAAAAGCGGCAAGTGCGGCCGCGCGCAGGTCGGCGGCGCTCAAATGCGCGTCGCCGCCGCCGTGCAGATAGAGGTTACCCAAAACCACGCCGTCTTTGGGCGGCACGTCTCTGGAGAGCGTCGTTACGAATCGAAAATCTGCACCGAGATAGTGCAGTGCAGCCGAACCGACGAGCAGTTTGAAGTTCGACCCCGGCGTGAACTCATCGTCGGCATTGCGCGAATACAGCACGGTACCGCGAACGGTGTCGATTGCAAGAAGTCCGACGTAGGCACCGCGCAACGCCGGTGCTTCAAGCGCTGCGTCGACGTTTTCATGCAAGCGCGCGATCTGCGCAACCGTCCAGGCTGCGCCGGCCGGTTGGGGTTCGGGGAGCGCCCCAAGGGTCGCGAGCAGCGCGACCGCGCAGAGGCAGCGCGACGCGTTCATCGCATGAGGCCCAATCGCTCCAAAAAGCCGCGTAACAGGGCGTCGAAGGCGGCCGGATTATCGGCATTGGCGACGTGACCGGCATTTTCGACGCCCGCCAGCTGCGCGCTGGGAATTCCCGCAGCCAGCTCTTCGGAAAGGGGCAGCGGCACCACCGGGTCGCGCTCGCCGTACGAAACCAACGCCGGAACGACGATCGACGAAAGCATTCCGGTGTAATCTCCCGTCCACGTCGCCTTCGTCGCTGCAATGTACGACGGTACCGATTTGCATGCCATTTGTTCGATCGTTTCGTCCATGCGCTCCGGCGGCAGACCGAGTTGCGCGGCGCGCCGCTGC
Organism: Candidatus Cybelea sp.; assembly: GCA_035308305.1. Taxonomy (GTDB): domain Bacteria; phylum Vulcanimicrobiota; class Vulcanimicrobiia; order Vulcanimicrobiales; family Vulcanimicrobiaceae; genus Cybelea. Next base: position 34,126 of record DATGGV010000063.1, read on the forward strand.
GCAAAGACCGGCATGCTGCCGGCGTCGCGGACCGCCGCAATGATGCCCTCGGCCACACGCTCGCCGTCGGGATACCGCGCGAAGCTGCCGAGCGTGACGATTGCGTCGAAGCGTTCCCCCACGCGAGAATATAACTCGAGCGCAACGACGCCGCCGAGGCTGCAGCCAACCAGCGTGAAGTGCTCGATCCGCAGCGCGTCGAGCACAGTCGTAACGTCCTGCGCGAAGCCGGCGCGCGTAATTAGCGACGGATCGGGATCGGGCTTGCAGGCGCCGTTGCCGCGCAGGTCGATCGCGACGCACGCGACCTCGTCTCCGAATGCTTCGAGCTGCCGGTCCCAGATCGCGGCGGTCGAGCCGACCCCGTGCACAAAGACCAGCGCAGTCGCCCTCGAGCGCGCGCTCGCCGCAGCGATGCGGGCACCGGCAATCGCGCCGTCCGGAGACGTAACGCGAAGGCTTTCGATCACGCGGCCGTGCGCTTTCGAGCGACAAACGCTCGAACGTCTGCCAACGGCTGCGCATTGAGAACGTCCCCGGCAATCAAACCCGCGCGTCGCGCCTGCCCGACGGCGAAGTGCGTTGCCCCAAGATCGCCCGTGCGGTGCGCGTCGCTGTCGAGCGAGAAGGTCACGCCGAAGCCTTTAGCCCGTCGTGCCAGCGCTGCCGGAAGATCGAGCCGAGCCGCCTGTCCGTCGATTTCCAGCGCCGTTCCGGTACGCGCCGCGGCCGCGAAGACGGCATCGTAATCGAACTCGTAACCGGGAAAGCCATCAAATCGCCGCCCCGTCGGGTGGCCGATGATATTGAGATACGGATTTTCGCAGGCTCGAATGAGGCGCGCCGTCATCTCGTCGCGACTCTGCCGGACGGCGGAATGCACCGAACCGATCACGATGTCGAGCTCGGCGAGCACGGCATCGTCGTAGTCGAGCGAGCCGTCGGGCAGAATGTCGACCTCGCTGCCGCAGAGCGTCTGGATGCCGTAGCGCTCGCTCAAGGCGCGAATCTCGTGACGCTGAGCGCGCACCGCGGCAGCATCCATGCCGAAGCGCCGGCCGCGTCCGCCGGAATGGTCGCTGACGGCGTGATATTCGTAGCCGCGCGCCGCGGCGGCCGCAATCATCGCTGCGAGCGTGTCGTCGCCGTCGCTGTACGTCGTGTGCATGTGAAAGTCGCCTCGAAGATCGCCGCTCTCCACCAGCGCGGGAATCGCGTTGTCGAGCGCCAGGTCGATCTCGTCCAGCCCGCTGCGCAGCTCGGGTGGAATGTACTGCATGCCCAGCGCCGCGTAGACGCTCGGCTCGTCGCCGCAGGTGGTCACGTCGCCGGTCTCGAGGTTCAAGATACCGTTCTCGCTCACGCGCAGGCTTCTTCGAACCGCGAATTCGCGCAGCTTGATGTTGTGCTCGCGCGAGCCGGTGAAATGCTGCAAGAGATTTCCATAGAGATGATCGGGGAGAACGCGAAGATCGATTTGCAGGCCTCCGCTCAGCCAAATGCTGGCTTTGGTCGGACCCTCGGCAAGCACCGCCTCGGCGCGCGGCCAGCGGGCGAAATGCGCAACGACGTCGGCGGCCCGATGCGACGTGCAGACGATGTCGATATCGCCGACGGTCACTTCGCAGCGGCGCAGACTTCCCGCGAAGGCCAGACGCTCGAGCGGCGGCCCTTCTTGCAGGTAGGCAACGGTCTCGTTGGCGATGGCGAGGGCCCGCGGAAGCGGCGTGCGGTGCTGACGCCCGCGATAGGCCAGGATGCCGCGCTTCCAGTTCTCGATCGTCTTACTTCCCAAGCGCGGCACGCCAAGCAGCGTTCCCGAAGCGATGGCCGCCTCGAGGTCGGCCAGCGACGCAACTCCGTAATCCGAAAAGAGCATGCCGGCCGTTTTTGTGCCGATCCCACTGACGCCGAGCACTTCGAGCAGCGTCGGTGGAAAGCGAGTAAAGAGCTCCTCTAATTGATCGGCCGTGCCGGTTCGGACCAACTGCTCGATGACGCCCCCAATCGTCTTTCCGACCCCGGGCAGCTTAAGGTGTTCGCCGGCGGCGACCAAATCGGCGAGCGGCGGAGCGTTCTCGATCGAAGCGGCCGCCCTTTCGTAGGCGGTGTACTTATAGAACGACTCTCCCGCCAGCTCCATGAGCGTGCGAATTTCAAGAAGCTTTTGGGCGACGGCAGTGTTGGAAAGCACGACGGAGTAGTGGAGTTGGCGCAATGCGTGGAATGCTCTTGCCGCGATGGCGCTCTTGCGCATGAGGGATGCGTCCTTTGCCAATGCCGCGGCGCGTGCCGGGCCGCTGACGCTCGATCTCGATCCGGGCGGGCGGGCGGCGTTGACCTTCTCGGGGTCGCAAGAAGCAACGATCGCCGCACTGATGGCCGCCGGCATCGCAAAGGCGACGACCGGAAGCGTGCTCATCGGCGACTACGACCCGCGCGTGCAATCGGTCCACTGCAAGCGGATCGCCGGTTTCGTGCCGCACGAACCGCTCCAGCTCGACGAGGGAGACTTTCCCCGCTATATCGCCTATCGAGCGGCGCTATGGAACGTCGAGACGACGGAAGCCCTAGCCTACGCGCGGCTCCTCTGCGAGCGTCTCGAAGGGATGCACGAAGCGTTTTCCTATCCCTTGATCGGCGCGTTGATCGCCAAGCCGCAGCTGGTCGTCCTCGACCGGCCGCAACCGGCCTACGCCGCGCAGATCCGGCGCGCCGTCGAAGACCGGGCACTGCTCTCGACGCACGCGCAGCCGTCAAACGCCGCGGCCTTTACGTGACGCGGCGCGCATTCGCCGGCATGCTGGAGGCACGACTTTATGTTTCGCGTCGTCTCGTTGCGTACTCGTGGGGTTGCGCGGTGCTGGTCGCGCTCGCGGCGCCCGCCGGCGCAACCGTACCGCTCTTCCTCTGCTCGCTGGTCGGAATCGTCATTGCATTGGATCAGACTCCCGGGCGCCATCGGCATCTCGACCGCTGCGAGCAGAGCGCGCCGCTCTTTGGACGCGAACTGGCGCGCGCGAAGGCTTTGGTTCCTTGCATCGCCGCCACGCTCGCGACGCTGCTCTTCGCCGCCACGCAGTTCGCGCGCGGCACACCGGACGCCCCAGCCACGCTGCTCGTAGTACCCCCCGCGGTCATCGCCTGCACGCTGACCGCCCTCTCCGCGACGACTCGCCGCGGCGCAACGCGAGCCTTATACGTGCTGCTGGCATTTGCAACCACCGGCGGAGCCTACGCCCTCGCAGTAGTCGCCCATAACTACGCAGCAGAACTAGCCTTTTGCGCTATCGTCGCCTTCCTCGCCCTCCGCCAATACGGCGAAACGCTCGCGAGATTCGATCCGATTTAGATCGATGTCTCCCTCTCAAGAGTAGATGGGCGCGACGTTATGCCTCGGAAGCTCTGACCGAGGAGCCCTTCGACTTCGCTCAGGACAAGCTCCGGCAGGGATGCCGGAGCGACGAGGCAGGCAGCAGGAGCGGAGCCGGAGGCGGAGCGACGAGCGCTTCCGAGGCATAACGTCGCGCCCATCTGCTCTTGAGAGCTTCGCCCCTAAACGACGGGTTGCGCGGGAACTGCCGTCGCGAGCTTTTCCAGCATCGCCCGATTGAACTGCGGCAGATCCTCGGCACCTCGCGTCGAGACCCAGTTCGAATCCGTGACGGTCGGCTGATCGCGGTAGAGCCCCCCGGCGTTGCGGATGTCGTCGGCGATCGAGTGCACGCCGGTAACCTGCCGGCCGCGAACCAGCTGCGACGAAATGAGCACCTGCGCCCCGTGGCCGATCGAGAACATCGGCTTCTTGAGTGCGTCGAACTCTCGCACGAAGCGCTGCACTTCGCGGTCCATGCGTATGCGGTCCGGCGACGTCCCTCCCGGGAGGAGCAGCGCGTCGAAGTCTTCGCCGGTGCAATCCGCGATGAGCTCTTCGGCTTTCAGGCTCTGACCGTCGTCGAGTCCCCGCTTACCCCGAATGCGCTGCCGAGCGCGCTCGTCGATGCCGACGATCGTTACGATAGCGCCTGCTTCCTCGAGCGCACGCCGGGGTTCCGCCAGCTCGATCTCTTCGAACCCGTCGCCAATTAGCGCGGCAACGCGCTTTCCATCCACTCCCTGCATATCGGCCCGTTGATTCGCGCCGCCCTGAAGGCTACCTTCGGTCATCGTTACCCGAAGAGACCGCGGGTAAGGCCGCCGTCGACCGAGATCGTTTGACCGGTCACGTAGCTTGCGGGGGCGCCGCACAGGAAGACGGCCATCGGCGCGAACTCCTCCGGCGACGCGATGCGCCCCATCGGCACCTCGCTCGACGCCGCGAGCAACCGCGTGTCGTCGTCGCCGTAAAGCGCCCGGAGACGCGCCGTTTCGATGCGTCCGGTCGCGATGGAGTTGACCGTCACGCCGTCGCACGCAACCTCGACGGCGAGCGTGCGCAACGCGGCGACCAGCGCGGTGCGAAAGACGTTGGAGAGGGCAAGTGAATCGATCGGCTGCTTCACGGAAGTCGACGTCAGCGCGACGATGCGGCCCCAGCCGCGGGCGCGCATCGGGGGCACGATCGCGTCGAGCACCTGCAACATTCCGCGCAGGAGCAGGCCGTAGCCAGCGTCCCAATCGGCCAAAGCAAGCTCGGTAAATCGTCCCGGCTTGGGGCCGCCTCCGTTGAGGATCGCGATGTCGGCCTCACCGAAGGCATCGCGGAAAGCCGCGTGCATTGCAGGGATCGACCCGGGATCGTGCAGGTCGAGCGTAAATCCCCGAGCCTCTGGCGCACCCAGCTCCTTCGCCTTGGCCGCTACGGCCTCGAGCCTGTCGGTGCGACGCGCCGCCAAGCCGAGCCGCACGCCTTCGCGCGCCAGGGAGAGCGCAATCGCCTCCCCGAGCCCCGAACTGGCGCCCAATACGAGCGCGGTCCGTCCCCGCAGTTGCAAATCCATAGGCATGGCGGCTTTTCCGCCGGCTTCTTCTCACCTTGCGCCGGCCGCGAGCCTTTGCTATCCTAAGCCGGTCGCCGGGACGGTAAGCACTCTGTACCCGAGCGAGACTATCCTGTCAAAGGAGTTTCATTCGTGCCGCTCAGCAAAGAACGCAAGGCGGAGATCGCCTCCAAATACGGACGCGCTTCCAACGACACCGGATCGGCCGAGGTACAGATCGCCGTTTTGACAGCGTCGATCAACTCGCTCACCGAGCATCTCAAGATTCACAAGAAGGATCATCACAGCCGGCGCGGCCTGCTCTTGCAGGTCGGGCAACGCCGCCGCTTGCTGAACTATCTGCACGCGACCAACCTCGAGCGCTATCGCAGCCTAATCGCGGATCTGGGCTTGCGCAGGTAAACGCTTCGTGCTGCGTTGGCTCGCGCCGGCAGCGGCCGTCATATTCGTTGCATCGTGCACGGGACGATGGGCCGCGCCTGCGCTGCCCGCCCGGCCGGCCGCGCTGCACGCGCTCTCGGCACCAAAAGCGCTCTACGTCGCCAATCGCTGGGGAAGCTCGATCTACGTCTATCAGCCCGACAGCCCCGTCCCATCGCGCAAGATCACGCAAGGCCTCGACGGTCCCTTCACGCTCGCCGAGGACGCTTCGGGCAATCTCTTCGCTGCCAATGGCGGAAGCGGGCGCCGCTCCAAAGGTTCGGTAACGGTTTATGCCCCCGGCTCCAATACGCCGGCGCGCAGGATCACCGACGGTCTCGGCGACCTCAACACGATGGCGGTCGACGCCGCGGGCGACGTCTTCGCCGCCAACCGCTCGTCCTACGAAGTCTACGAATACGCCGCCGGCACGACAAAAATCTCGCATACGATCACGGCCGGCATCGAGGCGCCGGTAGCACTCGCCGCCGACTCCGCCGGCTACCTCTACGTGTCGAACTGTCAGCACTGCCTTTACCCGGTGACGCACGACACGCTGACGATCTACAGCCCGAAAACGTTCAAGCTCTTGCACACGATCACGACGTCGTGGCGGCGTCAACCCGGGCAACTCGGGTTCGATCGCAGCGGCGACCTTTACGTCGATATGGGCGGCGACATCGACGTCTATGCACCGCACGGCACGAAAGTGCTGCGCACGATCGACGGCGCGGCCGGAGCGTTCTGCTTCGATGCGTCCGGCAATCTCTATTCCGGACAGGCAAAATACGTCAACAGCGGGGGTCGCGTTCTCGTCTATCGTCCCAACGAAATGACGCCGGCATACACGATTACGCAAGGGATTGCCGATCCGGCTTCATTGGCTACGGACGCGGGCGACGATCTCTACGTCGCCAACCCCGCTCGCAATAACATTGTCGCATACGAGCCCGGAAAGAAGACGCCGCTTCGCACGATCATCGTCGCAACCGGGCTCGACTTCCCGCAAGCGCTGGCGCTCGACGGCGAAAACAACCTCTACGCGGCCAATCAGTACGAATCGTCCATCACGGTTTACCCCCCGGGAAGCTCGGAAGTCCTCCGCACGATCTACGACGGCATCGCCAGCCCGTCCGCACTAGCGTTCGACCGATCCGGAAATCTTTATGTCGTCAACTACTACGGCACCGGCGGCAGCGCAACCGGATTTGTCACGGTTTACGAACCGGGAAGTTCGCAACCATGGCGCAAGATCGCAAAAGACATCCACGGTCCCGGCTACGCAGTTGCGTTCGATGCCGCCGGCAATCTCTACGTGGGCAGCGGTTGCCCCAACAATAGCTATCCGATTGCCGAGTTCGCGGCCGGGAAGCGGACGCTGCTGCGAATGATCGGGCGCTCCGGCATCTGCCCGTCTTCGATGGCGTTCGACGCTTCGGGGAATCTGTACGTTGCGGTCGTTGGGTTGCCCGGCGCCGTCTCGGTCTTCCCGCCCGGCAGCTCCGATCCAAAATACATGATTACTGACGGCATCAACTATCCCGACGGCCTGCTCTTTGATTCATCCGGTAATCTATGGGTCAGCAATGCTTACGGCGGTAACGGACGGCGGTGGGGCTCGATCAGCGCTTACCGTCCTGGAGCGATGCATCCGTTCCGGCAAATCAGGCCGCTTGACGGCGGCCACGGTCCGGGTGATCCGCTCCTCGGGCCGTCGGGCGACCTTTACGTCGTCTCGGGCAACGAGATTCTCGCCTTCGCGCCGGCCGGTAACGACAAGCCCGTTCGCATCATCCGGCAAGGCCTTCGTTTTCCAACGTCTCCGGTTTTCGACAGCGATGGAAACCTTTACGCCGCCAACCCCGCTGCGTCGAATCGCAGCACGGTTACCGAATACGCGCCCGGTAGCGACAAGGTGAACCGCACCTACCCGCCGGCGAAGGCTTACCCGGAATCGATCGTTTTCGGCCCTTAGCGCTTGCGCTCGGTAACGCTTGCGTACCCAAACGGTCCTAGCGTCTTTTTTTTCGCGCATTCGCGCGACGCGCGGCTTCGACGATTGCATCGGCGCCCATCCCGTAGTATTCGATCAGCTCGAAGGGGTCGCCGGATTGTCCGAACCGATCGTCGACGCCGATGAACTCGATCGGCACCGGATGGCGTTGCGCCAGAATCTCGGCTACGCGCGAACCCATGCCAGCCTGTCGCTGGTGCTCTTCTACGGTGACTACGACGCCGCACGCGCGTGCCGCGTCGATGATTGCGGCCTCGTCCATCGGCTTGACCGTGTGGTTGTTGACTACGCGGCATTCGATGCCGTGTTGCGCGGAGAGCCGATCGGCGGCAATTAGCGCATTGTAGACGAGAATTCCGCACGCGACGATTGCGACGTCGCCGCCCTCGCGCAGCGTTTGCGCCTTACCGATTTCGAACGGCGTTTCGTCGGTGGTGATCACGGCCGACTTCTCGCGGCCAAAGCGAAGATAGACCGGCCCCCACATCTCGGAGAGCGCGAGTGTCGCTTTTCTCGTTTGAACGGAGTCGCAGGGCACGACGACGGTCATGTGCGGGATAACGCGCATGATGGCGATGTCTTCGATCGCTTGATGGGTCGCGCCGTCGGGGCCGACGGAGACGCCGGCATGCGCGCCGGCAATCTTGACGTTGGTTTCGTTGAGCGCCATGATCGTTCGCACTTGCTCCCACGAGCGCCCGGGATTGAACATCGCGTAGCTCGCGATCCACGGAACCTTTCCGACCGCCGCAAGTCCGCCCGCCATGGCGACGAGCATCTGCTCGGAGACGCCGATCTCGATATATTGCTGCGGATGCGCCTTTTTGAAGCCCTCGAATCGCGTCGATTCGGCGAGATCGGCGCAGATGCCGAGCACATCGTGATTGCGCGACCCGGCCTCGATCAATCCCTCCCCGAAGCCGTTGCGAGTGGGGACCAGCTTGAGATCGGCGGCGCGATAGTCGGCCAAGTGCATGCGCTGCGCGGCGGCGTCGAGGACCGGCATTCCGCTACTCATGCGTCAGAATCCGTTCGCGCTGCGCCGCCAACTCGCGCAAGGCTTCGTCGGCCTGCGCCGCATTGGGCGGCTTGCCGTGCCAGAGATAGTCGCCCTCCATGTAGGATACACCTTTGCCTGGAATCGTGTTGGCAATGATGACCTGTGGTCTGCCTTGGAAACTCCGCGCGCGCTCCGCCGTCGCGATGAACTCCGCAATATCGTTGCCATCGCACTCGAAGACTTCCCAGTTGAACGCTCGATATTTTTGCGCAAACGGCTCGAGCGGCATAACGTCCTCCGTGCTGCCGTCGATTTGGATGAAGTTGCGATCGACGATGGCGGTCAGGTTGTCCAGTTTGAACTTTGCGCCGGTCAGCACCGCTTCCCAATGCAGACCGCACTGGTGCTCCGCGTCCGACGTAACGACCCAGACGTGAAAGTCCTTGCCGTCCATCTTCGCTCCCAGCGCCATTCCGACGCCCTGCGCGAGGCCTTCGCCCAGCGGACCGGAGGTCGTCTCGACCGATGGAAGGCTCACGCGTTCCGGGTGCCCTTGCAGGCGCGAGCCGAACTTGCGCAGCGTCAACAGTTCCTCGACCGGGAAGTACCCGAAGTTTGCCATCGCCGAGTAACGGACCGGCGCGATATGTCCGCACGAGAGGAGCAGCCGGTCGCGATCGGGCCACTCCGGATTGGCTGGATCGTGCCGCATCAGATGCCCGTAGAGCGCCGCAAAGACGTCCGACATGTCGAGCGGGCCGGCCGAATGCCCCGAACCGGCCGCCAGCAGCGAGCGAATGATGCCCTGGCGGACGTCGTTGGCCTTCAGCTTCAACTCGGTCAAGTGCTCGGCGGTAAGGCTATGCATGGGAGCCGTTATACCAGCCGTAACGTGCCGGACCCTATGAGCCGGACAGCCTCGCCGGGCAGGGCGCCCTTTGGCAAAAAACGAAGGCAACGCGGTTAAACAAAACGATTAAGATAGAAAATTAGGAGAAACTGTGCCCGAATCCGTTACTTTGACGGTCGGCGGGCGCACGATGGTCATCGAAACCGGCGAACTTGCGAAGCAAGCAAACGGCTCCGCGCTGATTCGTTATGGTGACCAAAACGTCGTGCTTTGCGCCGTAACCGCTTCCGAAAAACCCCGCGAAGGGATCGATTTCTTCCCCCTCACCTGCGACTTCGAAGAGAAAATGTACGCTGCCGGAAAGATTCCGGGAGGCTACATCAAGCGCGAAGGACGCCCCTCAGAGCATGCGGTGATCAGCTCGCGACAGATCGATCGCCCGATCCGTCCGCTCTTCCCCGATGGCTTTCGCAACGACATCCAGATTGTCGCGACCGTGCTCTCGGTCGATCCCGAGCTCGATGCAGACGTGCTCGGCGTGTGCGCCGCGGGCGCGGCGCTCGCGCTCAGCGATATACCCTTCGATAAGACCGTTGCAGCGGTGCGCGTGGGACGCGACGAGAGCGGCAACTTCATCTGCAATCCAACGCTTCCCCAATACGAAACCGGCGGCATGGACATCGTGATCGCCGGAACGGCCGATGCCGTGATGATGGTCGAGGGCGAGGGCAAAGAGATCGCCGAGGACGACTTCCTAGGCGCCGTCGAGTTCGCGCACGCCGAGATTCGCAAGATCGTCAAGGCGATCGACCAGCTCGCGAAAAAATCCGGCAAGGCCAAGCGCGAGTTTCCCGTGGCGAAGCTCGATCCCACGCTCGACAAGTGGGTGCGCAAGGCGTTCGCCAAAGACGTGGCCGCCGCGATGCGGGTCGTCGACAAGCAGAAACGTGAAGCGGCCTTCGCATCGATTACGGTCGACGAAGCGCGGGAGCGTTGCGGCAAGAAAGACGAAGCCGTGAAAGCGCTGCTCGAGCTGCCTGCGACCGGCAAAGAGTTTGCCAAGATCGTCAAGACGATGGAAGAAGAGGAGCTTCGTACCATGGTCGTGGACGAGCACATTCGTCCCGACGGACGCAAGCCCGACGAAATCCGCCCCATCTGGTGCAAGGTCCACTACGTGCCGCGAGTCCACGGCTCGGGCATTTTCACCCGCGGTCAAACGCAGGTCTTCACCGCGGCAACGCTGGGCTCGACCAGCGACGCGCAACGTCTCGACGGCATCATGGCGCTGGAAAACAAGCGCTACATGCACTTCTACAACTTTCCGCCGTACTCGGTCGGTGAGACCCGGCCGATGCGCGGCCCGGGCCGGCGCGAGATCGGTCACGGCTACTTGGCCGAACGCGCGCTCGCGGCCGTTCTTCCGGCCAAGGAAGACTTTCCGTACACGCTGCGTCTGATGAGCGAAGTGCTCGAATCCAACGGCTCCTCATCGATGGCGTCGGTCTGCGGCTCGACGCTCGCGCTGATGGACGCCGGCGTGCCGATCAGCAGCCACGTTGCCGGAGTGGCGATGGGTTTGATCCTCAAAGGCAGCAAGTACGCCGTGCTCACGGATATCCAGGGGCTCGAAGATGCCCTCGGCGAGATGGACTTCAAAGTCGCGGGGACCAAGAAGGGCATCACCGCGATTCAAATGGACATCAAAGTGCAGGGCATCACGATTGCGATCATGCGCGAAGCGATGGAGCAAGCGCGAAAGTCCCGCTACTTCATCATCGACAAACTCGCCGAAACGATCGCCGGTCCGCGCGAGGAACTCTCGCAGTACGCCCCGCGCATGATCGTGATCAAGATCGACCCCGCCAAGATCAAAGACGTCATCGGACCCGGCGGCAAGATCATCAACAAGATCATCGCCGACACCGGCGTCGAGAAGATCGATATCGAGGACGACGGCAGCGTCTTCATCACCTCGCTCGACGGCGCTTCCGGCGACAAGGCCAGGCAGATCGTCGAAAATCTCACCAAAGAGATCACCGTCGGCGAAACCTATCTCGGGACGGTCGTGCGGATCATCCCGATCGGCGCGTTCGTGCAAATCCTGCCCGGCAAGGACGGGCTCGTGCACATCAGTCAGCTCGCGCTCAATCGCGTCGATAAAGTCGAAGACGTCGTCAAGCTCGGCGACGAGATCATGGTGAAGGTCATGGAAATCGACGGTCAAGGACGCGTGAATCTGTCGCGAAAGGCGCTTCTTGGAGGCGGGTCGGGAGGCGGGTCGGGCAACGGCGAGTTTACGCCGCGCCCGCGCGCTCCGCGCGATGCTCCCGCCCCGGCCGCGCCCGTCGGCGCGCCCGCAGGCACGCCTGCGGCCGACGCACCGGGCGCTCCGCCGATGCGCCGGCGCCGGCGCCCCCACGGACGGCACGACGAGGAGTAAGGCAGGTCACGGCAGGCGGCGGCGACGCCGCCTGCACGTCGGTTAAGTACGCTTTCGTATGTCGAAGCTGATCTACATTACGAGTACGTCCCTCGATGGCTACGTGGAGGACGAGACCGGTGCCTTCGATTGGGTCAATCCCGATCAAGTACACGCGTTCGTCACCGAGTTGTTGCGGCCGATCGGAACCTATCTCTATGGGCGGCGACTCTATGAGACGATGGCCTACTTCGATGCGGCGATCGAAGGCTATACACCCGAACACCGCGACTTCGCACGGGTCTGGCAGAAGGCCGAGAAGATCGTCTTTTCACGAACGCTGACAGGCGCTACGACACGTAACACGCGTGTCGAGCGGGACTTCGACCTCGAGGCCATTCGCAAGCTCAAGCGGGAATCGGGTCACGACATCGACATTGGGGGCGCCGAGCTTGCCGGGCTTGCGCTCGAAGCGGGTCTCGTCGACGAATGTCATCTGTTTCTCAACCCGGTGATCGTCGGCGGCGGAAAGCCGGCATTCCGAGCGGGCTTACGACGGAATCTGGAACTCGTCGAGACGCGCCGCTTCGTCACCGGAGTAATCCACTTGCACTATCGGGTACGGGACGGTACCCCTTAAGGGCGGAGTCACTGCCCGAAGCGTAAACCAACGTCGAGAAAGGTTCGTCGCATTCGGTCTTCGATTCCGGAGTACCAGCGGAGGCGGTTCGCAATGGGTCCCGAGAGGTCACCGTCCACGTGATAGAACGGCGCTCCGCCGAGCAAGTCGCGCCGGTAAATGGCATCGAGCCTGATGCCGTTGTTGGAGTCGTACGTTAACCAAAATGCATTGACGGTCGGCGCCGTGTTTCCGTCGTAAGCCGTCGTCTCTCCGTAGGCCGGGACCGTGTCGGTAACGTGCATCGTCCAGGCGCGAAGCGAAATCGCCGGCGCCACCTGCCAAATCGCGGAAAGGCCCGCAGAGGTGATCGTACCTGACGATGCGCCCGCCACGTGCTGCGTCGCCTGCTCGAGCGAAACCCGCAACCGCGCTTGATCCGTATAGGTAAGTGCCTCGGCGAGAAGGGCGTTGCGGTCGTACTCCACGGCGTTGACGCTGGAGTACGCGTATTCATCGACGAAGGTCGGGAGCGTGAACGAATCGCTGTCCTGGAGATCGATGCTCCATCGCTGACTGCCAAAGAGCAGCGCCTGGATTGACGGAAGCGCTAGCGCGGCTTTTGCAGGCTGCGAAACTCCCGTCGTGCCGCCGGCGTAGTCGATCCAAAAGGTTCCGACGCCCGCGGTAACGTCGTAATCCCGGCCGACGGCATTCACGCCGGCGTCGGCTCGCGTCTGCGTCAGGTTCCCGCCGACGTTCAGGGCGTAGTACTGCTCCGGCTCGTAGTAGAGCCCGGTCGAGGAACGAATGCCGAGATCCGCAAACGCCGAGACCGCCCCGACGGAGCGCACGCCCACGTTAAAGCCTGAGTCCGACCAAGCCGTCATCCAGGCATTTTCGCCCGTGCCCACCGCATAGTTTCCGCGATCGACAACCGCGGAAGCGTACAAGTTCGCGAGCTGCGGTGCGGCGTACGTCGCATCGGCAAAGGAAAAGCTGCCGGCGTACTGCGACGTGCCCGATGCAAACGTACGCCCCTGCTCGCTGCCGGCCGCCAGCGACAGCGATTGGCCGGCGCCCGGGGAGAAGCTCGCCGAAAGATCTGCGCGTTGGCGCGACTCCTCATCGTTGGAAAGCGATCCGAGGACGGCGCCGAGATTATCCGAGCCGATCTGCGCCCGCGCGATTGCATCGCTGCCAAGCGTTGCTGCCTGCCAGTTCGAATCGCTTCCGAAAGGATTTGCATTGACGGTGCCGCCGGCGGCCTGATCGCCGTAAAGATAGGCGTTGCTCGCGTCGCTCAGCGTTGCGGTTCGTTCGTACTGCGCCGGCACGAGCTCGTATGGCGAGCTCCCGTTGACGATATCGTAGTTTGCGGCCCCGTCATCGATCAGCAGCGAGCCGGTCGGTGAAAGCCCGCGATCGCTCAAGCGGGAACCGGGGTACGCGTCGACGCTCTGCTGGAGCAGCATAAATGGGCGGAGCGCTAATGCCGACTCGACGTGGGCGTAGGGTAAGTTTTCGAGATCGCTCGAGGAGGGTGAGTCTGCGGCCAGCGCTTCATAACGCTCGACGATCACAACGACCGGCTCTCCGGGGCGTACCGAGACGACCGCGGGGCCGCAGTACCGGCAGGTGACCCCGATCGAAACGATCCCCGGCGCCTCGAGCGCGAAGGTGCCCGAGGCGTCCGTCGTCGTGCGCAGAGGTGCTTGGTTACTCCGGTGCCCGAGGACGGCGGCACCCGCTACCGCAACCCCGCGCTGATCCCTCACGGCGCCGACGACCAAGGGCGTCTGAGCTTGCGCCGGCGGCGCAACGAACGTCGTCAATAAGAGCGCCGTCGCGCACGTCAGCCGGCGATTCACGGATTCTTTAGACTTTCGGCTATGATAAGAGTAAGTGTCAAGAACCTTCGTCCGCCCCGTCCTCGTCGCAGCGCTGCTCGCCCTTCTCTTGATTTGCGGGCGATTCGCCGTGGCCGGCGCCGCCTCGCTAGAGGATGCGCTCACCGGGGCGCTGGTGCCTTCGGCGGCCCCCTCTCTGCTCGGGCCGATTACCTCGGCAGGCCGCGTCGGCTGGGAATGCAAGCCGGAGCGGTCGGCTTCATCGGCCGGCTGGCATGACGCCGAGTTGCCTGGCGGCTCCGGTACTCCTTGACCGATGCGCCCGCTGCTGGCCGTCACCATCATTTGGGGACTCATGGCGGCTGCAGCGGCGGCACAGACCTACGCGCCGCAACGCCCGCTCCCGAGAACGACCTCCATGCCTGCGCTGCGCGCGTTGGCCACGCAACGCGAGGTCGAGGAGCGCTTTAAACTTGGAATCGATGCCGAGGCGCGCGGCGACTGGACCTCCGCCGTCGCCGAGTTCAAACGCATCGTCGCCCTTAATCCGCCCGAGCCAAAAGGTTCGACCGCGCGCTACGACCTCGCGATCGCCTACGCCAATCTCGGCCGATATGACGATGCCGCCGGCGAGCTGCACGCGGCCATCGCGCTGGATCCCGCCTTTTTGGCGGCGATGGCGAATCTCGTATCCGTCGATCTCGCTCGCGGCGATCTCGTGCAAGCCCGTGAGATCGCCGATCGCTACATAACGCTGGATCCGGAATCGGCGCGCGCGCTCTACTCGCGCGGCATCGTAGCGCTCCGAACCGGCGATGCCGTCACCGCTCGCGAAGACTTCGGAAAACTGCTGCGCAGCAACCCATCCTATGCCGTTGCGCATTACGATCTCGCTTTGGCCGAAGAACGTCTGGGCCGGTACGATTCCGCGGAACGCGAGCTGCGTACGGCGCTAACGCTGGCGCCGGGTTATGCGCGCGCGCGATTCGCGCTCGGCGTCGTTCTACTGCGGGAAGGAGAGCACGGCGCGGCAAGAAATGAGTTCCAGCAAGCGACGCTCGACGCCGCGGGCGACCCCGGCCTGCAAAATATTGCTGCGGCAGCTCGCGATTCGATCCCGGTTCCGTAGAGCGACAGCCTTTAGACTTTCTTCATCCGGCCACGTTAGGATACCAGCACAAAGCAAGCTTTTTGGAGGTTCCATGTCAAAACGAATCGCCGCTCTCTCCTTTGCCATTGTCGCCGCGGGACTGGCCGCCTGTGCCGGGCGCGACGCGAGCCAGGCGGGCGGAAACTCTTACGCTCTTCCTTCCTTTAGTAAAGACGTAGCAATCGTCGCAACGCTGCCGAAAGATACCATCGGCGAAGAACTGCCGACCGAAGGGATCGGAACGGTCGACGACACTTATTGGAAAGCGACGCTGGGCGGATTCACGCAAACGAACTATGCCCAAGCCCTCGGCTTTCCGCCCGGAACGAAGGTCACGGTGATGAACCTTTCAAAGGATCTCAATCACACCCTCGACGTCGTCAAAAAGATCAAGGGACCGCCGGCGAAGTTCCCGATGAATCCCACGCTCTCGACGATGGCGCACGGTAACGGCATTCTCGGTAAAGGCTACGCCAGCGGCGTTATCGTGTGGGGTCAGTCCGTTACGGCTACGCTCTCGCATGCCGGCACGTATTTGATCGGCTGCGCCTTCCACTACAAAGAAGGCATGCACACGGTGTTGGTCGTCAAGACCGGCGCAACGCCGGGACCAGAAGGCACGCCGCCCGCACGGTGAAGTCGCCAAAACTCGCAATAGCTCTCGCGGTCGTCGCGCTCGCCGCGGCTGCGGCGTGTACGAACGGCGGAGGGCTGGGCAGCATCGGTAGCGGTGGAGGCGGAACGCCTTCACCGTTCCCTTCGGGCGGAATCGGCGTCGGCATCCCGACGGGAAAGATCGGCGTCGAAAACGATCCGGTCTGGGGAACCGTAAGCGGATACACACAAGAACAGACGTCGCAAATCATGGCGTTTCCGCCCGGCGCTACCATCACGATTTCGAATCTTTCGACAACGACTCCGCATACGCTCAACGTCATCGCGGTCGCCGGTTCGCCACCGCCTAACTGGCCGGGGAGTCCCAGTCTATCGTTCTCACCAAGTGGAAACGGCGTCCTCGGCGCGGACTATGCGAGCGGCTCGCTCAATCCCGGCAGCAGCGTCAAAGTCAAGCTGAGCAATCCGGGCATCTATCTCATCGGCTGCGCGTACCACTACATCGAGTTCAGCATGCGCGACGTGATCCAGGTCGTAGCCGGCGCAACGCCCGGGCCGACGGCATCTCCGGGTCCCGGCGGATACACGCGACCCGCGAGGAAGCCGCGACCCGCGCTAACGCAACGCGAACCGCAGCTGATCGACCAAACCGGGCGTCGCTTTACCCTTTCGTCACTGCGCGGAGAACCATTGATCGTGACGTTCGTCTCGGCGCACTGCACCGACGCCTGCCCGTTGATCAACGCTCAGTTCGCGCTGGCCGCGCAGCGCATCGAGCACGAGCATCTTCCGGCGAGGCTGCTGACGATTACTTTGGATCCGGAGCACGATTCGCCGCAAACGATGCGCGAGCTGGCGCGACGATTCGCTGCGGATCCACGCCACTGGCTGGTCGCGGGGGGTTCGCGCTCGGACGTCCACGCCATGATGCGTGCGTTCGGCGTCATTTCGATTGAAGGAAAGCACGACTCCGACGATCGTCACACGACCTTCGTCTACGCCCTCGACCCCAACGGTGATCTCGCTCAGACGCTCCTGGCCTCGACGGCAACACAGGACGACATCCTGGACGGACTTCATACCGGGCGTTGGAGGACGCACGCATGACGCGACAAACTTGGACGACGGTCGCCCTTCTGCTGCTCGCCGCGTGCACTGCGGGAGGCATTCCGACCTCCTCGGGCGGCTCCAGCGGCGTAACGATCGACATCAACCTGACGCTCAGTAAGCCCGTGCAGACGCAATACGGCTTGAGCGGCGGCTTTACGCCGGCGATCACGACCGTGCCCGTCGGCTCGCAGTTTCACTTCACGAACACCGATAGCTTCGCGCACACCGGGTCGTTTCTCGGAAGCCAATACACGCAGTTCCCCGCCGGCTCCCCGCTCACGAGCAAAGACGAAACGCAATTCGGCAATACGCTCTCAGGCGGATTCTCCAGCGGCGCTCTCCAGGCGGGCTCGTCGTCGCAGACGATTACGGCCGACCGGGCGGGAACGTATCTCTTCGGCTGCTTCTTCCATTACGGCGCGCCGATGCGGGGGGCGATCATTGCGCAGTAAAGCCGCGGCCGCTGGGCTTGCGGCGCTCTTCCTCGTGCTGGCATGCGCGCCGGCGCGCGCGATTCCGATCTTCGCGCAACGTTACCACTTCAAGTGCGGGCAGTGCCACAGCGTTCTACCCGAACTCAATGCGTTCGGGCGCTATTTTCGCTCGCACGGGTACCGGCTGCCCTTGCCCGAGCACGGAACGACGATCTTCGCCTTGCGCTATCAATTGGAGTACGACAAGGAGCCCGCGGCCGGCTCGCGCGAGTTCACCCCCGGCGGTATCGTTTTGGGCAGCGCGAACGTCGGACCGATCACCGCGTATCTCCACTACGGCTTGGGAGCGGGCGGCGGACCGGGTGGAGTATTCTTACTCTTTGCCGCGGGCTACGACGCGCATACGCAGACCCTCGTTCGGGGCGGACTGATCGAGCTTCCACTCGCACAGTCGCCCGGCGAGCGCCTCGATGATCTGCAGCAATACGGCTATTACGGCGCGCACGTGGGCTTGAACAACATGCCGCTCTCCTCAAACCGGTGGGGCTTGCAAATCGAGCGCACCTTCGGGCACCTGACGGTGGACGGCGTCGCAGCGTTCGGGGCCTATCAGGGCGCGGCGTACGGCGGTAAGCCCGTGGCGACGGGCGAGACGACCTGGATGCGCACGCCGGAACTGAGCGCGTGGCTCAAAGACACGCTGGTGCAAGGCCACATCGGCGAGTTCGACATCGGCGGAACCGCCATGGGCGGAACGCTCGGCGTTTTGCCGACAGGGCGTCTGCCGTTCGCCGATCTTTACGAACGCTATGGCCTGCTGGCGCACGCCACCTACGACAATCTCGATTTTCAGGCCGAGCAATGGTACGGTGACGACCACGATGCCGACGGGCTTCTGACCAATCAGTCTTCCAGAGGCGGGTACGTGCGCTTGAAATACTATCCGATCCCGCACGCGTATTTCGGCCTCCGCTACGATGCCTACGCCAATCCGTACATCACGCGCGATTTCGTCTACTACGCGGCCGTACAAATCGCCCCGTGCCGGTTCCTCATGCAAGAGGTTCAGGCACCTGGCCAGCACCCGTACCTCAGCGGCGCGTTCACCATCGCGGTTCCGCCGCCGTTGAAAAACTAGCCGAGGAAAGACGATGCGAGTGCTCGTCGTTGAGGACAACGCCGCCGTCGGCGACTCCATCGTGCGGATGCTGGAAGCGCGACGATATGCGGCCAACGTCGTCCCGGACGGTGAAACGGGTCTCGATCACTTGGTGAGTCGCAGTTACGACGTCGCGGTCGTCGACGTAGGGCTGCCCGGCATCGACGGCTTCACGCTCGCGCGCAACGCTCGAGCTGCCGGAGTTCAGACGCCGATTCTCATGCTCACCGCGCGCGACGCGGTCGAGGATCGCGTGGCCGGGCTCGAGTGCGGCGCCGACGACTACTTGGTCAAGCCGTTCGTCGAAGAAGAGCTGATCGCTCGCGTCGGCGCAATACTTCGCCGCGCCGACCGCCCGCTGCTCGGAGTGATCGAAGCCGGCGCGCTGCGCGTTGATCTCGCCGCTCGCAGCGTGACCTTCGAGGGGAAGCCGGTGCCGCTGGGAGCGACGGAGTTTCGGCTCCTGGAGTTCCTGGCCCGCAACGCCGGCATCGCGCTTTCCCGCGCGCACATCGTCGAGCGTATCTGGGATTACGACTTCGACGGCTCGAGCAACATCGTCGACGTCTACGTCAGCCAGTTACGGCGCAAGCTGGGAAAGCTCGGTGCGAGCGGCATCATCGAGACGGTATGGGGCATCGGTTACCGCGTAAAAGCTTGATCGCCCGCACGGCTATTCTCTACCTCTGCGTTTTTGTCTGCGTCTTGGCCGCCCTTAGTATCGGCGCCTACGAGTTTGTGGCGCGCGAATATGCCTCGTTGCTCGCACCTGCGCTGGGCACGCCCGAAGGTGTCGCCACGCTGAGGACGGCGATGCAGCGCGTCGCGCTCACGATCGCCGAAATCGATGCGCCGCTCGTGATCGTCGTCGCCATCGCGTCGTACGTCTTGGCCCGTGCCGCCATCGCGCCGCTGGTCGCGGCGCGCGAACGAGAGCGCCGCTTTGCGGCCGATGCCGCGCACGAGCTGCGCTCGCCGTTGACGGCAATCGCAGCCGTAGCACAGGCCGCGCGCGCGGGTGCGGCGGAGCAGAGTCGCATTTCGTTCGAAACGATCGCGCGCAGCGCGCTCGAAGCCTCGGCCGTCGTGACCGACCTGCTGACGCTGGCCCGCGACCCCGCGCGACGCGCGCTGCATTGCGAGCCGGTTGACTTGGCGGCGATCGTCACCATCGCCTCGCGCGATACGCAGCCCGTCGCGGATGCACGCAACGTGCGACTCGACGTCGCACCGGCCAGTGCGATCGTCGACGGCGACGAACGGCGTCTGCGCGAGCTTTCCGTGAACTTGCTCGATAACGCCATTCGTCACGCCCGTCGGAGCGTGCGCATCAGTTCGCGCCGCGCGGGCCGCCTCTGCGAAATCGTCGTCGAAGACGACGGCGACGGCATCCCTCCAAGCGAGCGCGAACGGGTCTTCGAACGCTTTTACCGCCGCGCAAATGACGGCTCGGGTACGGGACTCGGCCTCCCGATCGTGCGCTGGATCGCATATGCCCACGGCGGCGCCGTCGAGGTCGATCGTTCTTCCGACGGCGGGGCTCGGTTTGTCGCAGCCTTTCCCTCGCGCGAGTCCTAGAGAACCTACTTAGGCGGATACCGCCCACCGCGCGCATAAGCACGGCGCTATGCCATTCCGATCGCTTCGCGCGTTCGTCGACGCGTTGCGCAAAGCCGGCGAGCTCCACGTCATCTCGGCCGCCGTCGATCCCCGGCTAGAGATCAGCGAAATCACGAACCGCGTCGTCAAGGCCGGCGGCCCGGCCTTGCTCTTTTCCGACGTCCAAGGCTCCGAGTTTCCCGTGCTCACCAACCAATTCGGCACGCACCGGCGGATGGCGATGGCCTTAGGCGCGCAGAGCCTCGACGACGTGGCGGCCCGCGTGCGAGCCCTTCTCGACTTCAAACCGCCGTCGGGTTCCGCGTTGGAAAAGCTTACGGGCGCGCTGCACTTCGCACCGCTGGCCAACGCGATTCCGAAAATCGTCCGCGACGGCAGCGTTCACGAAGTCGTAATCGAGCAGCCCGATCTCGCGAAGTTGCCGGTCTTGACGACGTGGCCGTTGGATGCCGGACCCTTCATCACGCTGCCGCTGGTGATTACCAAAGATCCGCGAAGCGGACGCCCGAACGTCGGGATGTACCGGATGCAGGTCTATAACGCGACGCAGACCGGAATGCACTGGCAACGTCACAAGCACGGTCGCGCCCACGCCGACGCGTGGGGCAGATCGGTTCCGGTCGCCGTCGCAATAGGGACCGACCCAGCGCTCACGTACGCAGCGACGGCCCCGCTTCCGCCAGTGCTCGACGAGTTCGCATTTGCCGGTTTCCTGCGCGGAAAGCCCGTGGAACTAACGCCGGCAAAAACCGTCGATCTGATGGTTCCGGCCGACGCCGAGTTCGTGCTCGAAGGGTACGTCGACAATGAGGATCTTCGCATCGAAGGACCGTTCGGCGATCACACCGGCGTCTATAGCTTGGCGGACCGCTATCCAACCTTTCACGTAACCTGCATCACGCATCGCCGCAATCCGATTTATCCCGCGACCGTCGTCGGCAGGCCGCCGATGGAGGACGCGTGGCTTGGCAAAGCGACGGAGCGAATCTTCTTACCGTTGCTGCAAGCGATGCTTCCCGAAGTAGTCGACATGAATCTGCCGGTTGAAGGCGGATTTCACAATCTTGCCATCGTCTCGATTCGCAAGTCGTATCCGGGCCACGCGAAAAAGGTCATGAACGCGCTGTGGGGGCTCGGTCACATGATGATGCTCACGCGAACGCTGATCGTCGTCGATGCCGATATCGACGTAGCCGACCCGCGCGAGGTCGCGTGGTACGTTCTCAACAATCTTGCGCCGGACCGCGATATCGTGATGATGCCCGGTCCGGTCGACGACCTCGATCACGGTTCCTACAGCATCGCGTACGGCATGAAGATCGGCGTCGACGCCACACGCAAAGATGCGTCGGAGGGTTACACGCGCGAGTGGCCGCCCGACATGCTCATGGACGCCGAGACGCGACGGCTGGTGAGCGAGCGCTGGCGCGACTACGGTCTCGATACCATCGCACGCGCACTCTCCCCAAACGATTGGTCGGGACAGGGGCCCGCCGCCTACGCCCGGCTGATGAAATGAGAGCCGTCGCCCTTTTCTTGCGCGAGATTCGCCTCGAGCACACGCTCTTCGCGCTGCCCTTTGCCTACGTCGGCGCGATCTTGGCGGCGCGCGGGCTGCCGACGGCGGCGCAGCTCGGGTGGATAACGCTCGCCGTCCTTGGCGCTCGAACCGCGGCGATGGCGGCGAACCGCTTTCTGGACCGCAAAATCGACGCCCGCAATCCGCGCACGGCGCGGCGAGCGCTGGCGAGCGGTACGCTGCCTCCCTCGACGATGCTCTGGGCAACCGCCGCCGGGCTCAGCATTCTTTTATGGGCGGCATGGATGCTGAATCCACTATGTCTGAAGCTCTTGCCGATCGCCGTCGTGCTTTTGCTGATCTATCCGCTCTGCAAACGCTTCACGTGGCTCACGCATTTCGTCCTGGGCGCCGTCGACGGTTTGGCACCGTTGGGAGCCTACGTCGCAATCGCCGGAAGGATCACGCTGCCCGCCGTCGCGCTCTTCGCTGCCGTTACGATCTGGGTTGCGGGATTCGACATCATCTATGCGCTCATGGACTTGTCCGTCGACCGCGAGCAGGGGATTTCGTCGCTGCCGGTGCGTTTTGGGGAGCGCAGCGGACGCTTCGTGCCGATCCTGCTCCACCTCGCGATGCTCGCGCTGCTCGCCGGAGCCGGAATCCTCGACGGCGCCGGCCATGCGTACTATCTGGGCATCGCGGCGTTGGCGATTCTCATCGCGTATGAAGAGTATCTCTTTCGCAGCGGTGCCAACCTGTTCGTCATCAACGAACGGATATTTCTTTCGAACATGGCGTTTTCGGTCGTCTTCTTGGTGACGACATTCGGAGCGTATCGATGAAGCGCCGCGCGTTTATCGTCGCCGGGGGCGCGGCCGCCGCCGGCACGGCGCGCGCGGCGGCGCAGATCGTTCCGGGCCAGCCGTTCAACCCCCTCAACCAACAGTTCTTGCAGCAGCTCACCATCGCGGTCAACGTCACGCTGAGCGGCGCGTTGGGCAAGTTCGGGCAGGAGGTCGTTAAAGGCGTTCAGGCGGCCGTCGACGAGCAGAATCGCTTTAACGCGCAGATCTCTCACGTGTGGGGATGGCGCGGCCTCGACGACCGCAACGATCCGGGCCTTGCCGGCTCCAACGCCAACGTCGCGGCGGCCGACTCGACGGTAATCGG
This sequence comes from Candidatus Cybelea sp., assembly GCA_035308305.1. Taxonomy (GTDB): domain Bacteria; phylum Vulcanimicrobiota; class Vulcanimicrobiia; order Vulcanimicrobiales; family Vulcanimicrobiaceae; genus Cybelea. Next base: position 57,021 of record DATGGV010000063.1, read on the forward strand.
AATCGTCGGCAATCTCACGGCTCCGATGACGCTCGCGGCGCTTTCGCACTATGCGAACACCGGCTTCGCCGTCATCGTGCCGACCGTTACCGCCGATTCGGTCACCAACCGCGGGTATCACAACGTATACCGTCTCCCGGCCAAGGACAGCCAGTCAGGGCGGCTTTTTGCGGGCGCGGCGCTCGAGGGTAGGCGAGGCGTTCCGACGATTGCGGTGGCCTTCGACGGTGATTACGGTTACGACGTCGCGCGCGGCTTCGTCACGGCCGCCCAGGCGAGCCATCACGCTTCGGATGTTTTGCTCTTTCCGGCCGACAAAACCGACCCCGCGCAAGCGGCACGAACGGTACTGGACCGCAGTCCCGGATACGTCTTTCTAGCCGGAAAGACGACCGAGATGGGCCCGATCGCCGAAGCGCTGCGTCTTGCGGGGTACACCGGCGAGTTCGGCGCGGCCGACGGATTTTATAATACCGACACGATTACCACCTACTCGAAGACGCTCGACGGCGCGTACGTCGCATCGTCGATGCCGCCGCTCGAGCGCATTCCCAGCGCGGCGCAGCTCGTTACCGACTTTCAGCGCGAGGTCACGCAAATCACGACCTTCTCCGCGTACGGGTACGCGGCCGCGCAGCTCATCATCTCCGCTTCGCAGCGCGGCTATGCAGCCACCCGTTCTGCGCTGTTGACCGAGCTGCAGCGCGGCGGCACGTTCACGGCGCTCATCGGACAGTTCGCATTCAACGTCAGCGGCGACCCGCTGATTCCCAACATCTATCTGTACGCCGTCGGCAGCGACGGATTCAAATACGTTCGCCCGGCAATTCGGACCGGCTTCGTTCTGTAACCGGCGCAAAGACGCGCACGGCTCCGGGAAGTATCTCGAAACGAGCCGGCGTCGTCCCAGCCGGCTCGCCATCGGCGGTGATCCGGTGGGGGCGCCGGGTGCTTACCGAAAACGCGGTCGAGCGAAAGGTGCGCACGCCTTGGGCCGATCGTCCTCGATGCGCGACGATCGCCGCGAGAATCCGGATCGCCGGCCCGAGGCCCGCGCCTTCGACGGCGTAGAGGTCGAGCCAGCCGTCATCAATCGCTGCGTCGTTCACCGTGATGAAACCGCCGAAACGTTGGCTGTTCGCCACCGTTAGCTGGACGGTTTCTACGGTCGCGCACTCGCCGTCGTACGCAATTTCGGCACGAAAGGGGCGCGAGAACCGAACCGCTCGGAGCACGCTCACGGCTATGGCGGCGAATCCGAACCGCTGCTTGTCTGCGGATTTCTGCAACTTCGCAACACGGCTCGAGATGCCGACGCTCGCCTCTGTCGCATAATAGACGCCGTTGACGCGGGCCACGTCGATCCTTCGAGTCTCGCCCGACGCGATCAGCGCGCACGCAGCACCGAGATCCAATGGAATCGCGAGCGTGCGCGCGAGGTCGTTGAAGGTACCCAGCGGCACGATGCCGACCGGCACGTCGAGCTCGATCGCGCGAGAGATATGGCGTGCAAACGTGCCGTCACCCCCCGCGACGACGATGGCGTCGATGCGCCCGCCCGCAGCCCTCGCTTCGACGGACTCGATCCCGTTGCGCGCGAGTTCCAGGCGCACGGCCGCGCCGAGTTGGCGTCCGCGCCGCGAGCGCGGATTGACGAAGAGCACGGCGCGCATCGCTACCGGCGAGGCGCGATCAGGAGACGAAGCAGCTGGATTGCCGACCACGCGGCAATGGCCCCCAAAACGACCGTACCCCCGATCATCACGAAGTACCCGAGCGAAATGCCAATTTGAGTCATCGGGTCGACATACCCGACCGCTTTTTCGGAGATGCTCAAGCTTTCGTAGACGCCGTGAAAGACGAACCAGACGATCGCCGCAGCCGGCGCCGAGAGTACGAGCATCGTCAGATAATGTTGGAGCAGTTCCTTCCGACGATTCACTAAACAGAGCTTCGCCGTAGTGCGCCGAAGAGACCCTCCTCGAGATGCACTCGCCCAAGCGCCGGCCTCGGCCGCACAACCCCATGCCCGAATCGCGCTACGAAGTGCTCGCGCTCTTCACCGGCGCGATGATCGGGGCGTCGCTCTGCATCATGTCGACGGGCGCGCTGATGCCTTTTTTTAGATCGGCCCTTCATCTCGATCGGGGACAGCTGGGATGGCTGCTCTCCGTCCAGTTCATCGGATCGGTCGCGATGACGTCGGTAGCCGGCCTGATGACCGACCGCTTCGGCGACAAGACGGTCGTGCGCTGGACCGGCATCCTCATGGGCCTGTCGCTCGTTGCGGCCTCCCTGGTCGCGAACTATTCTTGGCTCCTCGCCTGGCTGCTCGTCTACGGGATCGGCTACGCCGCGGTGACGCCCGCCGGCAGCCACGCGATAATTTTCTTTTTCAAAAAGGCCGACCGCGGCCTCGCGATGGGCATTCGCCAGTGCGGGGTTCCGATCGCGGGCGTGATCGGTTCGCTGCTGCTTCCCGCAATCGCGCTGCGCTCCGACTATCGCGAGGCCCTGGCCGCCGCCGGCATGCTCACGCTGGTCGCGACCGCTATCGCTTCGCAGTTCTATCGCGAGCCGCGCGAGTTGGAGGGCGAGCGCGTATCGCTGCGCACGATGCTGGCCGAGATGCTCCAGATCGCTCGGGAGTCGCGTCTCATCCTGCTGACGCTGACGTCGATGGTCCTGATCGCCGGTCAGCTCGCCTTAATCGGCTTTCTTACGCTGACGCTGGTCCATCGCGCCGGTTATCCGCTGAGCTTGGCACTGGGGCTTTTTACGCTTTCGCAAGTAGCCGCGATCTTCGGCAGGCTCTCGTGGGGATGGTTGAGCGACCATCTCTTTGCCGGAAGCCGGGCGTTGCCGCTCGCGACGGTCTGCGTGCTCGTTGCGATAATCGCGTTTGCCTTCGCTTCGGTGACCGCGGGAACGCCGGTATGGTGGGCCGCGTTCTTGGCGGCGGCTTTAGGTTTTACTGCGGAAGGCTGGCTCGGCGTGAGCGTCATCGGATTTGCGGAGATCGGCGGCGAGGAACGCTCGGGCAGCGCGCTCGGTCTCGGCCTGACGTGGACCCTGCTCGCGGCATTCGTGACCCCGGCCCTCTTCGGCGCGCTCGCGCAGGTGCACGGGTTCGATGTTGCCTGGCGCTGCCTGGCGCTGCTTCAGGTACTTGGCGTCGTACCCGCGTTACTCGCTAGCCGCACCTTAGCGCCGCCGGCTCAATAGTCAACGTTCCCGGCAGCATCCGGTTCTTTGAGAAAGTAGCTTTTGGAGAGCGGCGCCTTGATCGGCTTGAACGGCGCGGGCGGTTGGTTGAAGTCGAAACAGTCGGAGAGGTCGTCGGAGCGCACGTCGGTGGTTCCCAGCGACGGTAAGCCAAAGGTTTCTTCGGTGAACTTCAGGATGCTGCCGAACTCGTGCGGTACGTGAGAGATGTAGTGTTTCCTAGCGTACGGAGAGATGACGACCAGCGGTACGCGAAACCCCAGCTCGTACGAGTTGTACTGCGGCGGCGCAACATGGTCGTACCAGCCGCCCCAGTCGTCCCACGTCAAAAAGATCGCCGTATCGTTCCAATACCGGCTCTCGCCGATCGCATTGACGACCGCTGCAACCCACGAAGGCCCGGTGCCCTTCGTCGTTCCGGCGTGGTCCGATGCAGCCGCCGTCGGGGTCACCCAGACGACGTCGGCGAGCCGCCCCGCGGCAATATCCGTCAGAATCGTCTTGGGCGGGGCGACGACGCGCGTTGCGAACTCCTTGCTGTTCCGAAGATGTACGATTGCATCCGGCGCCTGCCAAAGCCCGGCTCCGAGATGAGACTCGTAGTACCGCCAGCTCAGGGACTTACGGTCGAGCAAGTCCATGAGCGTGAGCCGGTTGAAACACGGATAGATCCCCTGCTCCTCATTCCCCGACGGATCGATCAGCAATACGTAAGAGCCCAGCGGCGAATCGCATCCGCCCGTAAATCCGCCCGATGGTGCGACTGCGTTCGAGGCCGCTCGCAGGTCGGATCCGTCGCTCACCGTAGACGTTCCGCTGATGATGTACTGGTGCGCCGGAAAACTCGGGCCTTCGTTGGTTTCGAACATTCGATCCCCAAACGTATACCGCGAGGCCATCTCGAAGTAGGGTTCGACTTCCGCGCGCGGCACGTATCCATAAGCCCGGACATCGTGCGGCGGACAGTGTTTCCCGACCTGGCACGTGGTTATCACCTCGTTGAAACCGTTGAGTTCGCCGTTGGCATGCTCGACGAGATACGCGCCGTGCTCGTGGCTGATGTCATACGGCGCGGTGAGCGGTATGGGCGCGAGGGTGATGATCTTTCCTTGAGAGTTTTTGCCCTTACGAACGGTGTCGGCCCCGTGAAGCCCGTTGAAGAGATCGTCGGGCGTGCGATTCTCCTGAAAGATGATGACGACGTGCGCGATCTTTGAAGCCGCGCCGAGTCTTGCTGCCGCCAGCCTCGGAATCAGAGACGCACCGGGCGGGTCGGCCTGCGTGCCCGAAGGCGACCCGCAGCCGCATAATGCTAGCGCAACGGTAACGGCCGCAAGCTGCTTCACCGCGTCTTTACTCCGAGCAGTTCGAACGAAAAAATGCTGCCCTTGCCATCGGCGCCGCCCGAAACGGTGGTGCCGTAAAGGGTTCTGCCGTCGAGGATCAAGCCCGACCAGGGATTCGCGCCATCGGGCACACCTTCGAACTTGTAGAGCACCTCTTCTTTGCCCGTCGTACTTATGCTGAAGATGATTCCGCAACCAAAGATGCCCCGGCCGATGCATCGTTGTCCTGAGTGCCCGCCATACTGCGTTGTCCCGTACAGCACACCATCGACCTCGGTCAGCTGGTCGTAGGGAACCGCGCCGTCGGGATAACCTTTGAAGCTGTGAAGCACGCGCTCCGATCCGGTGCTGTCGATCGAAAAGACGGTGCCCGAATCGTCGTAGGCCCCTCCAATGGCCGTCGTTCCATAGATGGTTCCGTCGTAGTCGATTACGCCGGCGTATGGAAAGGCGCCGTCCGGGTAGCCTTTGAAACTATGAAGCGTGCGCAGCGCGCCGTCGCTTATTCTAAAAACACTACCTTTGCCGTAGGCGCCGCCGAAGGCGGTCGTGCCGTAAAACGCACCATTTACATCCGTTAACGCTCCGACTGGATGAGCTCCATCGGGTCTTCCCGAAAAACGATAGAGCACGCTTTCCGCACCGGCCGTCGTGACCGAATAGACGATTCCGCACCCGACGCTTCCCTGGATTCGGCATTTCGCGTCGCCTCCTGCGCTGGTCGTGCCGTAGAGCGTGCCATTGGCGACCACCAGCGTGCCCAAAATCGGCGTCGCACCATCCGTTCCGCCTTTGAAGCTGTAGATTATTCGCTCGGCACCCGAGGGGCTGATCTCAAAGACGGTTCCGTCGCCACTTGCTCCACCGTATCCGGTCGTTCCGTAAAGCTTGTCGTTCAGGGCGACTAGGGCTCCCTCCGGCTCGGCGCCGTCTTCACCGCCTTTGAAGTTATAGAGCATTCGCACGCCCTTCGAATTCCGGACGAAGACGCCGCCGAACGTATACGTGCCGCCCTCGGCGACGGTGCCGTAGAACGCGCTTCGAAGGGCCGTTAGACCGGTCGGCGTCTGGCCGGAAGGATATCCCGTAAAGCTGTAGAGCACGCGGTCACCGGTTTGAGGCGACACGGCGTTGGGGACACCTTGCAGCGGAAGCGGCGCCGCGTTGAACCCGTGCGCGCAACCAGCAAGCATGACGCTGCAAAGAGCCGCAATATTTTTGCGCCGCATAGATATCGGCAGGGTTCGCCGCGACCAGACGCCTTCTTTTCGCCTCTGATTACGAAGTCATTAACGGGCCGCCCCAGGCTGCTCCGTGCCTATGCCGAGGGAGAGCGGCCCGCTGGTCTGCTCGGGGATGGCTCGCACTAACCGCGATCCGTCCGGAGTGTAGACGGTAATGCTGTCGTGGCCTTTGGAGTACGCGTAGTTGGCGACGTATACTTGGCCGCTCGGATCGACCGCCAACGCATCAGGATTGCGGATTCCGGTCGTGATCGTTCGTACGGGCTTCATGCCGGATGAGTAGACCGTGACGGAACCTTTCCCGGAGCTCCCATAGTTCGCAACGAAGAGTAAACCGTTCTTTCCGATCGCCATCGCTTGCGGTGAGTCGATGCCGTCGGTAAGCGTTCGCAGAGGCGTACCGCTTCCGTAGGCGTACTCTGTGATTGAGCCACGGTTACCGCTGCTCAAGTAGCAAAAACTGAAACCACAGTTCGCAACGAAGAGATCGTTTGATTTGTCGACGAGCAAGGCGAACGGATATTGAATTCCTTTCGTGATCGTGCGTGCCGGCTTCTTTGCACCGGGCGGAAAGACGTCAACCTGCGCGCGCGGGCCCGAACCCTCCAAGCCGGCGGCGTACAGATTTCCCTTCGAGTCGAAAGCTAATGCCTCGTTTATCCCGCCTTGGCGTATGAAGCGGATGAGTTTCGTGCTGCGCGGTGCATACACGCGCACGGACGCGAAACAACCTACGTAGAGATGGCCCCTAGCGTCGAATGCGAGGCCGCGGCACCAATCATACGGGCCGATTTGAAACAGCTGCGAGCGAGCGCCCGGGGTGTAGGCCGTGATCTTTCCACCGCTAGGATTGTTGTCGGTGATATAGACGTCGCTCCAAGGGTCGAGTGCGATCGTTACGGGGCCGAGCGTGTCGGAGAATTTGCGTATCGGCTCGTTGCCGTGAAGGCGATACACGTCAAGAGACCGCGTATTTTGCAAGCCAACGTAAAGAAACCACTTTGCCGCATCGAGGCGCGCATTGCCCTCACTCATCATTTGCGGAGCCTGCCTTTGCAGCATCGCTTCCGGCTTCGACAGGCTCAGCGGAAGGACGCCGCAGCCTGCAAGCATTGCAGTGGCGACACAGATGCTTAGCGCGCGGCCGCCACAATCGAAGTTTTTCATCCCGTCTCACTCCTCGCTCCGAGAACGGATCAGTTGCTAACGGGGGTTCGGGGCCCGTCGTCAGTTTCATTGAGGCCGCCAGGGTCGCCCGGTCTCTCATGGGCATTCCCTTTCGCCGGCGCCGTAGCCCGCCGTCACGTTAGCGCGCAGGCATCCAAGAACACTAGGCGAAAGGCCTCGCATCCCAAACGCGCCCGACTGTTTAGGCGAGTGCACGAACGCGCTCAACGGCAGGGAAGAATATTTTCTGGCTTGGCGCGGTCAGTCGAGAAATCACCCGTGATCGTGTCTACTCAGAAGGGAGTAACGTAATGAATTCGGCTGGTTTAGTGAGAAACGCCGCTGCTCTGGTTGCACTCGCGATATGCTCGGCGTGCGGCGGCGCGGCGGTCGCGCCGTCAAGCGCGAATCTGAGCGCGCTGCCCGGTTTCGCGACGATTGCTCCCAGCCGGCAAGCGCAATCGAACCACTTCGAGTACATCATTAACAACTATGGTACCTACGCCAGCATTTTCGACTATCCGAACAGCGATCGTCAGATCGGTAAGATCCATGACGTCGGCGGCCAAGGATGCACGAACGTCCTCTACGGGTACGGGAAGAAGACGTTCTGGATCGTCGCGGCTGCCGATAAGATCGAGGAGTACCAGGTTCCCAAGAAGCCGCTCAAGAGGCTCTCCGTCTCCATCGGTTCGCCATCCAGTTGCGCCATGGATACCAGCGGCGATCTTGCGGTTGGGATATTGGAGGGGTCGGGCGGCGGCGACATCGTGATCTTCAAGAACGCGAGCGGCTCGGGCACCGTCATTACTACGCCGTTGGTCAAAGAGTACTTCGACGGTTACGATACCCACGGGAATCTCTTCTTCGACGGCTTTAACAGCGGGTCTCACTTCGAGTTCGACGAGCTCCCGGAAGGCAGCCGTAAAGCCCACGTAATCACAACGAGCAACAGCATCGGGTTCCCCGGCTCCGTGCAGTGGGACGGCAAGTACATGACCATTACCGATCAGAAAGCGAATGCGATCTATCAATACACCATCAGCGGAAGGAAGGCGACGCTGAAGGGCACTGTATCGCTCTCGGGTTCCAACGACTGCTCGCAGACCTGGATCGCTAAAGGCGTTGTCTTTTGCGCGGACTCGGGTAACTTACGCGGCGAGGTTTTCGACTATCCGGCCGGCGGTTCGGTGATCGATGCGGTCTTTACGGGCAATTTCGACCTGCCGCTCGGCACGGTGGCAGCAGAGAACTGATCGGCCCCGGCTTTGGAGCCGGCGGCTTCAGACTCGAACTGCCCAGAAAGGGACTCGAACCCCCACGATGTTGCCACCACTGGTACCTGAAACCAGCGCGTCTACCAATTCCGCCATCTGGGCGCGGGTGAAGCTGCGTTCGCGATGCTTGCCGCGCCGCCCCGCTACGTCGAAACCCCGAGGGTGACGGGCGGTTTGGAGTGACCGGTATGTCTCTTCCAATTCTCGCGGTCGAAGACGCGTCCGCAATCGATCCCTATTCGCAAGCGGTAACGGCCGCGGCCGAACGGGTCAGCCCGGCGGTCGTCTGCATCGAAGTACGCAGCGGCCGGCGCGGCGGCAACGGCAGCGGTTTCGTCTTTACGCCCGACGGCTTCATCGTCACGAACAGCCACGTCGTCCACGACGCGCAGCGTATCACGGTTGCGTTGCTCGACGGGCGCGAGTTCCCGGCTACGCTCGTGGGCGACGATCCGCACTCGGATTTGGCCGTGCTGCGCGTCGATGCCCCCGATCTTACCTACGCCGCGCTCGGTGACTCCGCGTCGCTGCGGCCCGGTCAGCTCGTCGTTGCCGTCGGCAATCCATACGGGCTTGCCTATACCGTGACGGCGGGGGTCGTGAGCGCGTTAGGCCGCACGCTGCGTTCGCAGTCCGGACGCCTCATGGACAACATCATTCAAACCGACGCGGCGCTCAATCCGGGGAACTCGGGCGGTCCGCTCGTCGCTGCGGGCGGCGACGTCATAGGCGTGAACACGGCGGTGCTTCCGGGCCAAGGATTGTGCTTTGCAATCGCCATCAATACCGCCAAGCATATCGCGAGCCTCTTGATGCGTGACGGCCGCGTGCGGCGCGGCTATCTCGGCATCGCCGCGCAAGACGTCGTGCTCGCGCCGTCGTATGCGCGGCGCCTCGAACTGGCGGACCGGCGCGCTATCGTGATCGACTCGGTCGAACCTGGGAGCCCGGCCGATACCGCCCAGCTGAAAAGCGGCGATGTGCTGCTTTCATTTGAGGGCCAGCCGCTGCGCGGCGTCGACGCGCTGCACAAGGTCCTGACCAGCGTCGACCTTAGCCGTCCGTACCGGATAGAGCTGTTGCGGCGCAGCGAGCGCCTCTGGCGTATCGTGCTCCCGGTAGAATCCCCCGAGTAGCCGTGCAATGAGCGGTGGAGCGTGATTCGAAAGCTTCTACCGATTCTCGGTGTGACGTTCATCGATATCGTCGGCTTCAGCATGCTGATTCCGATGCTGCCCTATTTCGTGACGCATTTCGGCGCCTCGGCCTACGTCGTCGGCCTGATCGTCGCGACCTTTTCCTTCTGTCAGTTCGTCTCGGCGCCGCTGTGGGGGAGCGTTTCCGACCGGATCGGCCGCAAGCGCGTCCTCATCATCAGTCAGATCGGAGCGACGATCGGCTGGGCGATGCTCGGTCTCGCTCCAAACATCGCCGGCGCGCTTTCGCTTGCGCCGATCGCGGTCGTCTTCGTCGCGCGCGCCCTCGAAGGTGTCTCGGGCGGCAACATCAGCATCACGCAGGCCTACGTTGCAGATCTCGTCGAGCCGCGCGAACGGTCGCGTGCCTTCGGATTGATCGGCGCGATGTTTGCCGCAGGGATGGTCTTCGGTCCGGCAGGCGGCGGCCTTCTCTACTCGCGCTACGGTTTTGCCGTGCCGTTTCTTGTCGCCGCCGCGTTGCAGTTTGCGACCTTGATCATCACGATCGTCATGCTCCCGGAATCCCGCGCACGCACGGACGATGGGGACCGCTTCTCGATCTCGGCGCTCTTGGCGAGCTTTGGCAAACCGCGTCTCGGCCGCATTCTCTGGCAAAAGCTCGCGATCGCGCTGGCGCTTTACGGGTGGTTTGCCGTCTTTGCGCTCTACCTCCAGCGCCAACTCGGATTCTCCCTGGCCGAAACCGATTATCTCTTTTCGATCTTCGCGGTCTTCAACGTCTTCATGAACGTCGTCATGGTCGGACGAGTCTCCGCGCGCCTGGGGGATCGCTGGATGTCCAACGTCGGCTTGACGTCGCTCGTCGCCGGCTTCGCAATCGTACCGTTCATTCACAACGTCGTGCTGCTCTCCGCATTGATGCTGCTCTTTGCATTTGGGATCGCGCTGACGAACACGGGTATTACGGCCCTGATCAGCAACGCCGCGTCGGATCGCGATCAAGGGATGGTGCTCGGCACCAGCTCGTCGCTCGATTCCCTCTCGGGAATTCTCGCGCCGCCCGTCTCCACCGGCCTGTTGTCGGGATTCGGCTCCCCCTTCGCCGGCGTCGAGTCGCTGGCGCTCGCGGCCCTCGCGCTGATGATGGGTCTGCGGGGCGCGCGCGGTGAAGAGGCGGCCACACAGACGGAGGCCACCGCATGAACCCGAAGATTACCGGCACCACGCTCCCCGTCCTCGAGATTGGGCTCGAATCCGGCGACGTCATCGTCGCGGAGCCTGGCGAGTTCTCGTGGATGACCGAGAACGTAAACTTGAAAACGACGACCATGACGGCCGGCGCTAAAGGCATTCTCGGCGTTCTAGGCCGCGCGCTCGCGGGCGGCGGCCTCTTCATGACCGAGTACAGTGTCGGCAGCGGTAACGGCCTAATCGCCTTTTCCGCGAAGGTGCCGGGCCAAATCATGCAAGTCGACGTTGCGCCGGGGCACGGCTTCATGATTCACCGCGATGGTTTTCTCTGCGCGACGGCGGGCGTAGAACTTGCGATAGGATTCCAAAAATCGCTGGGTGCGGGAGTCTTCGGCGGGAACGGATTCGTGCTGCAGCAACTGAGCGGCACGTGCACCGCGTGGGTCGAGCTGGGCGGCGAGATCGTGACCTACGATCTCCAACCCGGCGAATCGCTGCAAGTGCACCCCGGTCACATCGGCATGTTCGAAGAGAGCATCAACTTCGACATGCGCTTCATGCCTGGCGTTACCAACGCGCTCTTTGGCGCCGACGGCCTCTTCATCGCGCACTTAACCGGGCCCGGAAAAGTCTGGCTGCAAACGCTCACGCTCGCCGACTTGGCCCAAGCGCTGCTTCCCTATCTTGGCAACGAAATGATGACGCAAAGCGGGCAGGCCGGACTAGCCGGCGGCGTCGCCGGGGGCGTGGCCGGCGCAGTCCTGCGCAACGTGTTCGGGGGCAACGCTTAGGCGGCCGTCTTTTTCCGTCGCTTCGCCGTCGCCGGCTTGCCGTTTTCACCGGCAGCGGTCCGGCGCTTCTTGCTCTCCTCGAGGCTCTTCGCCAGGACGTCCATGAGGTTGACGACCTTCGATCGCGCGGGTGCTTTCTTCGCCTTCGGCAACTCCTTGCCGGCCGCGCGCGCTTCGATCATCGTCATGAGCTCGTCGCGATACTTGTTGGTAAACTTTTCGGGCTCGAACTCGTCGACGCTCATCGTATCGATGAGCATGCGCGCCATCTGCATCTCTTTCTCGGGCAACTTCTCGCTATCGGGCAGTTCGAGCGTGTCGGATGCGACGATCTCACTCGCCCAGTGCATCAACTCCAGGACGAGTGCTCCATCGACCGGCTTTACCGCGGCGATGTACTCCTTAGTGCGAATGACGACGCGCGCAATGGCGACTCGATTGCTCTCCGCGAGCGCCTCGCGCAGAAGCGCGTATGCGTGGCGACCTTGTTTGGTCGGCTCGAGATAGTACGGTTTGTCGAAGAACATCGGGCTGATTTTGTCGAGCTCGACGAACTCGACGATGTCGACCGATTGCGTCGCCTCCGGATTGACCTTGGCAAAATCGTCGTCGGTCAGTAGGACGTACTGACCCTTTTCGTACTCGTAGCCCTTGACGATCTCGTCCCAGGGAACCGGTTTACCGTCAACGCTGCAGACGCGGTCGTATTTGATGCGCCCCTCGTCTTTCTTGTGCAGCAGGTTGAAGGAGAGATCGTCGGTCTTTACCGCTGTGAACAGCTTGACCGGAATAGTGACGAGCCCGAAGTTGATGGCTCCCGACCAGATTGCATGCGCCATAGCCCGACTATTCTACCCAACGCGCCCGCCGGTTTGCTACCCCTGTTCCCGCCAAAGCCGATTGGCTTTGGCGCTCGGGCCCTCGAGCCGCTGCTTCTTCCAGCTTTTCGACCCCCAGAGGTCCCCTTCGCGCGCCAGGCGGGCGGGCGTCGTGCGGATCGTGAGCTTGGCAAACTCGTCGGCGGGCGCCACGCCTGAGCGCCGGCGGCCAAAGGCCTCGACCTCGGCCCAATGCAGCGGGGTCGAGACCGGCGCGCCGTCCCGGGCACGCACCGAATAGGGCGCCACGATGGTCTTCCCAAGACCCACCTGCACGAAGTCGATGTAGACCGCGGTCTGCGGGCGCTTGGCGATCGCGCGCTGCAGCGTCGCGAGCTCGCCCAGTTCGGCCGCGGCGTGGCGCGCAACGATTTCGGCAAAGACCTTGGCCGTCTCGTACGAATAGCCCGCGGCCAGCGGCACGACGACGTGCAATCCGAATCCGCCGGTAGTCTTGACCAACGGCTTCAAACCGATCTCCGTGAGAAGATCGCGGATCGTCAGCGCTACGGTCGTGAGGGTTTTGAGCGTGCACTTCTCCCCGGGATCGAGATCGAAGAGCAGCAGTTCGGGTTCGTCGAGCGCCGGAACGTGCGACGTCCACACGTGCAGCACGATCGCCGCGAGGTTTGCGAAATAGACCAGGCTCGGCTCGTCGTTGCAGAGCGGAAAGGTCACTTGGCTGCGCGACCCTCCGGGCGTCGGAACCGTGATGCGTTCGATCCATTCCGGCATGCCGCGCGGCATCTGCTTCTCGAAGAAGGTTTCGCCGTTGATTCCGTTGGGATAGCGCTGCAGCGTAAGCGGCCGCCCCTTCAAATGTGCGATCGCCTGCTCGGCGACGCTGCGGTAATACTCGATGAGATCGCCTTTCGTGTAGCCGTCCCGCGGCCAAAGCACTTTATCGAGGTTCGAAAGCGAAAGCGTGCGCGCGCCGACGCGCACGTCGCTCCGCTGCGCGGCGCTCATGCGTCCACCGGAATCTCGGCGACGACCTGGTCGGCGGGCTTGTCGGAGCGCAATCCGAGGAAGGCCGGCTGGCGCAGATAACCGTCGCGCGTCCATTCGGAGAAGCGCACTTCGGCGACCAACTCCGGCTTTGCCCAATGCACCGGCGCGTTCGCGTCGACCGCATTCTTAAACGGCGACGTCTTGCGCTCGAGCTTGCGTAGCCGTTCGTAAAGACTGCTTAACAGCTTCGTTGAAAAGCCGGTGCCGACCGAACCGACATAGCGTAAGGATTTTTTCTCGTAGACGCCGACCAGCAGCGCGCCGAAGCCTTTGCGGCTCCCCTTGGGCTCGGTCCACCCGCCGACGACGAACTCTTGCTCGTACCCGGTCTTGATCTTGACCCAGTCGCGGCTGCGCCGCTCCTGATAGGTCGATGTGCGCAGCTTGCCGATGATGCCTTCGAGCTTGCGCTCGCGCGCAACCTCGAAAAGCTCTTTGCCTTGGCCGACGACGTGCTTGGAGTAGAGCACGATCGTTTCGTCGCTGATCAAACGCTCGAGCAAGGCCTTGCGCTCCTCGAGCGGCCGCGAGCGCAGATCGGTACCGTCGGCGTAGAGCAGGTCGAAGACGGCGTAGGTGAGACCTGCGGGTTTCTTTTGCGACTCTTGCAGGCGCTGAAACTCGGAGCGTCCCTGCGCGTCCAGGCTGACGATTTCGCCATCGACCACTACCGGCAGGCTGGCAAAGGCGCCGGCCAAATCCGCGAGGCCCGGAAAGCGCGCCAGCATGTCGAGGCCGTTGCGCGAGACCAACGTGAGCTTGTCCTTCTCGTCGATCGTGCAGAGCGCGCGATACCCGTCCCACTTGATCTCGAAGAGCCAAGCCGGATCGTCGAACGGTTCGGAGATCAGCGTCGCCAGCATCAACGATTTCGGATGCGGGAGCGGATCGCGCTTTACGGTGCGTTTGGGCGGCGCTGCGGCCGCGTAGCGTGCCGCCGGTTTGGATTGCCACGTCTTGGCCCGCGGATCGGCGGCGATATCGGCCAGCGTCTTGCCGCTCTTGACCGATTCGGGATGATCGGCCGGATCGTATTCCGGGTCGGAGTACTCGTCGCGGTCTTTGAGCAAGAGCCACGGCTCGCCGTGCTCGCCCTCGCGCGCCTTGATCTTAACCAGCGTGAACTCGCCCTTGAGCTTTTTCCCATGCAGAATGAACTTGATTTTGCCGTTGGCGATCTCCGCCGCCGGGTCGCTGCCTTCGGCCAGAGTGTAGGTGCCGCGATCCCACACGACCACGCTGCCCGCGCCGTACTGCTTGGCCGGAATGTTGCCCTCGAAATCCCGGTAATCCATCGGGTGGTCTTCAACGTGCATGGCAAGCCGCCGGTCGAGTGGAACGAGGGTCGGCCCCTTGGGCACCGCCCAGGAAGCGAGCACGCCTCCGGCTTCCAGTCGGAAATCGTAGTGCAGACGCGTGGCGCGATGCATCTGCACGACGAATCGCAGCTTCTCGGACGCCCGCTCCTTGCGGCCGCTTGGCTCCGGCGTCGCCTTGAAATCACGCTTCTTGCGGTACGTCTCGAGCGATCCCGGACGCGCACCCGCCTTTTTTGCTGGCATCGTGCTTGGCCTTCGACGGCCCGGCGGGCTATTCTTAGACTCCATGAGTTATAGCATTGCCGGCCTGCTGCTGGCGCTTGGTGTCGCGGCCGCGGCCTGGCAGCGCAGCCGCAGCGCGGGGGGGTTCTACGACGCGCAGGTTTACGGAATGGACCGCGCGATGCACCGGCGCTACTGCGCGATCGGCCTTGGCTTTGCCGTTTTCTTCGCGCTGGCCTGCGCGCTGCATCTCTACGGCGCAGGCATCGCCGCGCTTGCGCTGTATGCGGTCATCGCCGTGTTTTATCTTAGCTCGTTCCTGCGCGGAGCATCCGACTTCGATGAGTGACTTTCGTTTCTCGCCCAGACCCAACCGCGCCCACGAAATTGCCTGGCTGCCGTGGGACGCACAGACGTTCGCTCGCGCCGCCGCGGAAGACCGGCCGATCCTGCTCTCGATTTCGGCGGTGTGGTGCCACTGGTGTCACGTGATGGACGAGACCACTTACTCCGATCCAAGCGTCATTGAAACCATTAACCGCCGTTTCATTCCCGTTCGCGTCGACAACGACCGGCGCCCCGACATCAACGCGCGCTATAACATGGGCGGCTGGCCGACGACGGCATTTCTGACTCCCGACGGACGAACGCTGACCGGCGCGACCTATCTGCCGCCCACACAGATGCAGCGCGCGCTCGGCGAGATCGCGCGTTTCTACGACGAGCGAAAGAACGAGATCGCCGAGCTTCCGGCAATCGCGCGCTCGCAAGATGCTCTGCGCGAATCCGCAGCGGCGGCCAACCTCACTGACGCGCCGGTCACGCGGCTCCTCGCAAATCTGGAAAGCAACTACGACGAGGAGTTCGGCGGCTTCGGCGACGAGCCGAAGTTTCCGCAACCCGAGGTGCTCGAGTTCCTGCTCTCGGAGTGGCGCGTCTCCGGTAATCAGCGGTACTACGCGATGGTAGCGCAGACGATGCGCGCCATGTCGCGAGGCGGCATGTACGACCACGTCGAGGGTGGTTTCTTTCGCTACTCGACCACGCGCGACTGGAGCGTTCCGCACTTTGAGAAGATGGCCGAGGATCACGCGGGGCTGCTGCGCGTCCTGGCTACGCTTTCGATCTTTGCGCCCACCGATGACGTTCACGCGACGCTGATCTCGGCGACGAACTACGTTCGCGACGTTCTGCTCGATTCGCAGACGGGCTTCTTCGGCGGCAGTCAGGATGCCGACGAAGCGTACTTCGCGCTACCGCTCGAAGAACGCCGCCGCCTGATTGCCCCGTTCGTAGACCGCACCTCGTACACCAACTGGACCTGCGCGCTTGCGGGCGCATTCTTTCAAGTTGCGCACGCACTCGATGACGATGAGGTGCTCGCGCGAGCCATCACGACGCTCGATAACGTGGCGGAGCGCCTCGTCGGTGCTGATGGCTTGGTCTATCACGTTCTGGCGCCGGGCGGCGAGCCCGAGGTGCGCGGGCTGCTCACCGATCACGTCGCCTACCTTCGCGCGCTGCTCGACGCGCACGAAGTAAGCGGGGAGGAACGTTTCTTGGAGCGCGCGCGAGCGCTCGCGCAAACGACGATCGAGGCTTTCGAAGCGCCGGGCGGCGGCTTCTACGACCGGCTTACTGGCGGCGAATCCTTCGGCAATCTCGCGTATCCCGATCGCCCGATCGTGGAGAACGGTCTGCTGGCCGACGCGCTCTTGCGACTGGACGCGCTCGCTGCCCAGTCCGCGCACCGCGAGCGGGTGGCGCAAACGCTGGCGATCTACGCGGGTACGGCCGGAAACGCCGGATCCTTTGCGGCAACCTTTGCGCGCGCGTTACGGCGGTATCTCTCTCCGGAGGTTGTCGTTCGCATCGTCGGTGATGCGAAGGAGACCGGCGACTTTCGGGAGGTCGCGCGGCGGCTGCCCACGCCGTTTACTTCGATTCGCACGTTATCGCCGCACGAAGCGGCGGCGCAGGCGCTGCCGGCGGAGCCGCATCCCGCGGCCTACGTGTGCGTTGGAACGGTCTGTGGAGCACCGGTGAGGCGAGCCTCGGAGCTGCGCGCCGCCTACGACTCTCTCCCGACGTGAGCGGCACCGCGGCGCCGCTATCGCGCGACGCGATCCTGTGGCGGCGCTGGCTGTTGGCACGATGAGCGCGCCTTACGAGGCGCCCGGGGGATGAGCTGTGTTTTCCCACTTCCGTTCGTCCACTCCCATGACGAGCAGCCAAAGCATCAGCGATAACTCGCCGGCGCCGTCGAGGGCCAACATTACGGTGCTCACGACGCCCGCGCCCGCGGGCGAGAGAAAGATCGTGAGACTCCCGCCCAGGAAAGAAAAGCCGGCAATCGCTACGAGCACGCCTAGAGCACGCGGCAAAAAAGTCGACCGGAAGATCAGATAGCCGAGCAGCGCTTCATAAATGCCGAAGAAGACGAGGGCAATATCGTAGCCCAGCGCGTGCAGCTTTATCGAGAGGTATGCCATCGCCTGCAGATGCGCGGCGTCAAAGGGCGCTAAGTAAGGCGCGCTCTTCAAGAGCAGCAGCGGCGCGAGATGCGCGAGAGAGAATACTGCTCCCACGGCGACCCCGATCAGGCTAAACGCGGCAGCAAGACGCGATAGACTCTTGCTCACGGGTTTGAGCAGTTCGTAGAGGAGCAGCGTCACGACGACGTACGCCGCACCGCCGGCGATGTCCGCAACGAATCCCAAGCGGTACAAGCCTTCCGACGCCAGGATATTTCGCGCGGTCGCGGCTGAGTCGCCGGAAACGATGACGTTTCCGCGGACGACGATCTCGGCAAAGAGCCCTAGGAGGACCGTGATTAAGTAAAATGCGCCGGCCGCACGCGCTTTGCGCTTGCCCATAACCCTCCTACCGGTCTGCGCCAGCCGCTGTTTCGCGAAAGGGCCTAGGCCCGAACGAACGTCAGCCAGTACCAGCAGCCCCAGAGGCCGACGACGATCGAATAGACGATGAGGGCCTTCCCCCATGCCGGGACGCGCTCGCGAACCGCGAGCATCATGAGTACGACGAGGAACGGATCGAAGTCGAGCGCGTGCCGCATGCCGAACTGGGCGAAGCCGTTAACGTAATACAGGACGTTCGGGACCGCAACCAGGATCGCGGCGGCCCAAAGCGCGAGCACCCAACGCGCGGGCGAACGCGCGAAGAACGCGAGCAGCAATGCGGGCGACGTCCACGTCAACGCGACGCCGGAGAACTCCGGGCGCAACCACGGAAAGCCCGGCAAGAACGTCGGCAGCTGCACGAAGAACGACTGCAGCTGGTACGGGAGGTACATCAAGCGAAACGGCGAGCCGGTCGGCATGCCGACTTGGTCTTGATGGTACCAAGCCGTATAACCGATGTCGCTCCACGTTCCCCACCGCGCTTCGTTATAAAAAACCCAGAGGACGGCGACCGGAACGAGAACCGCGATGAAGGCTGCGATCCTTGTCGTCCTTCGACGCAAGGGCTCAGGGTGACACGGAGTGACGAGCAAGAGATAGAGATAGACCGGCAACGCCGCAATCATCGAAAAGCGTGATTCGAAGGCGCAGGCGGCAAAAAGTGCAACGAGCCAGCCTCGGCGTTTGCCGACAAGCTCCACGAGCGCCAGCAACGTAAAGCAGACGGCGGAGACGTGAGCGGTGAACCAGACGTCGCCGAGCACCGCGCACCACAGAAGATCGGTTCCCGCCAAAAGAAACGCACAGATCCACGCGATGCTCGAACGAGCTAAGCCCAAGCGCTCGCCAAGCTCCCACGCCGCACCGATAGCGACGGCGGCAAGCACGACCGCCAGCCCGGTTTGGTTCGCCTGCGATCCGAAGAGCGCGACCATCGGCATCAGCAGCAACGCCGGCAAAGGGCCTTCGATGACGAAGTAATGGCCGTTGTACGGCAGCGCGTCGATGTACCCGCCCGGCCAGTTGATCCAAGCGTGGCCGCCCAAAAACGCTTGCGCCAGCAGCACGAAGTTGTTGTACGGGGTCGCGCGGAGATGCGACACCAGCGCCGTCACTACAAAGGCGACGGCGGCGGCGGCGTACGCCGGCCGAATTCGCTCGCTCAAATGGTGGGAAGCGACGAGTGCGGCAGCGGTTGCGGGGCTTGGAAGGTTGAGGGCGGCAAGCTCTGCGGAAAACGATAATCGCTCCAAGCGATCCGCTCGCGCGCCGGCTTGCCGCCGACTTGCGCGCCGGCATCGGCAACCTCCGGCATCCAATACTTGCCGAACGGCCCGAACTCGACCTCGCCGCTGCCTTCGACGCCGGCGCCGGCGCTGTGAAAGCGAACGACACGCGGAAGGAAGTTGGCGCCGTCGATCGTTAAGCGGTCGATCCACGTGCCCGAAGAACGGTTCAACGGCGTCGCCTCGTAGACATAGTCGAAGTGCCGGCCGTCTTTGACGGTTCCGAGAAAGAGCAGCTCGTACGAGGCGGTACTCGGCGAAAAGCGGGCGATCGCATAACGATCCTCATACCGCGAGATTCGCGCGACCTTGCGAAGCAGCGTTATTCCATCGACTGAAAGCGTATCGTCTCGAACGTCGAGCCCGCTGCGATAAATTCGATGGTGCTGCTCGATGTTGCTCGGTCCGACTTGAGAGACGGTGTACGAGAAGACGACGACTTTCGGGGCGGAGACGGCTTTGATCGCCAACGCATATTGCGCCAAGACGTAT
This sequence comes from Candidatus Cybelea sp., assembly GCA_035308305.1. GTDB lineage: Bacteria > Vulcanimicrobiota > Vulcanimicrobiia > Vulcanimicrobiales > Vulcanimicrobiaceae > Cybelea. Next base: position 76,551 of record DATGGV010000063.1, read on the forward strand.
TGCGAGTCAAGGTGACTGCTACTCGCGCCTAGCGACGCGACCAACGCCAGCATCGCGAGAGCTCGCAAAGGCCTCACGTCAGCACGGCGTCGCGAATTGCATCGAGCGCGGCTTGCGCGCCGTCGGTCCTCGTTCCGCCGCCCTGAGCCATCGCTGCCTGGCCACCGCCCTTGCCGCCGACCAGCGGCGCGGCGAGCTTCACGAGGTTCCCGGAATGCAGGCCCGCCTTTACCAAATCGTCGCTCGTGCTTACGACCAGACTCACCGTGCCGTTATCGACCCCAGCCAGCGCGACGACACCGCTGGGCAGCCGATGCCGAATTGCACTGCTCAAATGGCGCAGCGCTTCGCCGTTGGCCTCACGTACGACCGCGCCGACAAACGCACGGTCGCCCTTTCGCTGCGCATTTTCGACGAATGAGGCTGCGTCGGCCGTAGCCATGCGGGCCTTCAACTGGCCGAGCGCCGTTTGCAAATCCTTCACCTCGCGCTGCATCCGCTCGAAACGCTCGAGCAGTTCGTCCGGTGCCGCCGACGTCGAGGCCGAGAGCGTCCCGATGAGATCGCCCTGCTTGTTGACGTGCTCCTCGGCCGCAGCCGAAACGCACGACTCGATTCGGCGAATGCCGCTGCCGATCGACGACTCGGAGAGAATGATAAACATCCCCAGCTCGCCGGTCGAATGCGAATGCGTGCCGCCGCAAAACTCGATCGAAGGGCCCGCCTGCACGACGCGGATCATATCGCCGTACTTCTCTCCGGCCATCCAAACTGCTCCGGTCTTTCTCGCCTCCTCGAGCGGGAGCACGCGCGTAACCAGATGCGCGTCGTCTCGGATCATTTCGTTGACGCGATGCGCGACGGCGCGACGTTGTTCGGGCGTCAGCGCACCTTGAGGCCAGCGGAAGTCGAAGCGCATACGGTCGATCCCGACCCACGACCCGGCTTGATTGACCTCCTCACCGAGCACGTCTTTGAGCGCGCGCTGCAAAAGATGCGCGGACGTGTGGTGCCGGCGAATCTCGCGCCGCCACGTTTCAAAAACCGCAGCGCGGACTCGATCCCCAGCAACGAACCCTCCCTCGACGACGCGACCGTAGTGCGCGATCGCTTCGCCCATGTACTGGGCATCGCGTACGTCGAACCGCGCGCCGGCCTGCACCGAGCCTGTCGAAGCGTGAACGATTCGGCCGCGATCGCCGATCTGTCCGCCGCGTTCGGCGTAGAAGGGTGTGCGATCCAAAATCAACACGCCTTCGTCTCCAAGCGACAACGATGCAACCGGCTTTCCGTCTTTGAGCAGCGCCACGACCTCGCCGTCCGCTTCGAGCCCCTCATCGTAACCGGTGAAACCGCTGCGGATCGCCGGCAGGTCGGTCAACACCACCACGTCGCGCTTCGCGGCAGCATCGCGGCGCGCGCGTTCGCGCTGCTCTTCCATCAGGCGGTCGAATGCGACGGTATCGACGACCGCGCCGCGCTCGCCGGCGATCTCACGTGTGAGCTCGAGAGGAAACCCGAACGTATCGTGCAGGAGGAAGGCCTGTTCGCCGCTGACCATGCGACCGTGCTTTTCGATCGCCTCGTCGACGACGCGCTCGAGCATCACGATTCCACGCTCCAACGTCCGGTCGAAGGTCTGCTCTTCTTGACGCAGCGCCGTCGTTATCCGCGCCGCGCTTTCGCGAAGTTCCGGATAACCGGGCTCGAGCGATTTCAGCGCGGCGGGAACCAGCTCGGAGAAAAATCCGTCGGGATAGCCGAGAAGCCGTCCGTTGCGGATCGCGCGGCGAATCAAGAAGCGCAGCACGAAGCCGCGGTCGGTATTCGACGGATAGACGCCGTCGTTGATCAAGAAGGTCGCCGAGCGAAGATGATCCGCAATGATGTTCTGCCGCGCCCGCTGCTCGGCGCGGTCGAGCGTCGTGTGACCGATCGGCGGCTGAGCCGCGACTAAATCGGTGAAGAGGTCGGTCTGATACATCGAGGCAAAGCCATTGCAGACCGCCAGCATCCGCTCCAAACCGGCGCCGGTGTCGATCGACTTCCGAGGCAAGTCTTCGAGCTTGCCATCAGCCGTCCGGTTGTACTGTTGAAAAACGACGTTCCAAATCTCGACGTACCGGTTTCCGAGATTTGGCCCGGTGTCTTCGCTCCCGCTGGAATGCTCCGCGCCCGTATCGTAAAAAATCTCGGTACACGGCCCGCACGGCCCGGTCGCACCCATCGTCCAGAAGTTATCTTCGTCGAATCGCGTGATGCGCGCCGGATCGAGGCCAACGTCCCCGCTCCAAATCCGCGCCGCTTCATCGTCATCCGTGTGCACGGTGACATACAGCCGCTGCGGGTCCAGTCGAAGCACGAGCGTCACAAACTCCCACGCCCACGCAATTGCTTCACGCTTGTAATAGTCGCCGAAGCTAAAGTTGCCCAGCATCTCCAAGAACGTGCCGTGCCGCCCAGTCCTCCCAACGCTCTCGATATCGCTCTTCGCACCCGCGACCCGCAGGCACCGCTGCACCGTCACGACGCGCGGCGCCGGAGCCGGCTGCTCGCCCAAAAAGACGGGCACAAACTGCTCCATCCCCGCAATCGTAAAGAGCGTAGTCGACATCTCATGCGGCACCAGCGTCGCCGGCGGCAACAGCTTATGCTGTTTCGCCACCCAGAAATCAATCCACGCCTGCCTAAGCTCTTGGCTCTTCATCCTGCCTACTATAAACCGTCGCGGGTCGAGGCGTCGATGCGTTTGGCGTGACCTCGGAGGCTCGGACCGACGAGCGCAGCCATGGATGGCGGAGCGAGGAGGCCGCGCAGCAGGAGCGGAGCCGGAGGCGGAGCGACGAGCGTCTCCGAGATCACGCCAAACGCATCGGCGCCTCGACCCCGCGACGGCGCCTAATCCGCTAGAACCGCGCGGAGCTTGTCCAGAGCCTTCGCCTGCAGGCGCGAGACGTGCATCTGCGAGACGTTGAGGCGCTTGGCGATCTCCGTCTGCGAGACCGACTCGTAAAAGCGAAGGTAGATGATCACGCGCTCGCGCCCGGTAAGGACCCCGAAGGCCTGCTCGAGATTCGCGCGGTCTTCGAGCAACTCGAGCCCGGCGTCGGCGACCCCGACGGTGTCCGCGAGCGTCTGCGACTTTTTGTCCGCCTCGCCGGAGACTTCGCTATCGAGCGAGAGCAGGTTGTAAGCCTGGCCCAACTCCTGCGCCTCCAAGATTTCGTCTTCACCGGCTTGGAGGTGCGTGGCCAACTCCGTTACCGTCGGGCTGCGCCCCAGCGATATGGCGAGCTTGTCGCTGGCACGGTTGACCGCGAGATTGAGCTCCTGCAGGCGGCGAGGAACCTTCACCGCCCAGCCTTTATCGCGAAAGTATCGCTTGATCTCGCCGACGATCGTCGGCGTCGCGTAGGTCGTGAACTCGACGCCGCGCTCCAGGTCGAAACGGTCGATCGCTTTGAGCAGCCCGACGGTGCCGACTTGCACCAAATCGTCGAGCGGCTCCCCGCGATTGGCAAATCTCACGGCCAGAAACCGAACGAGATTGAGATGAGCGACGACGAGCTCGTCGCGCAGCCGCTCGTAGTCGGGGTCCGGCGTTTGGTCGGGTTGCGCGTGCCGCTCGCGCCGCTCGATGAAGCGCTCGAAGAGGGCGCGGGTCCGCTTGCGGTCGCGTCGCGCTTGGTCCCGTTCTTGCACTAGCGGCCTAGTGGCCCGCTGGGGCGGTCAGCCTCTTGACCATCAGCAAATCCGTCCCCATCTGCGGACTGACGTCGTAGCTGACCTCGTCCATCAACGTCCGAATGAGGAAGACGCCAAGGCCGGCGATGCGAGCTTCATCGAAGTTCATGTTCGGCGATTCGGAGCGTTGGAGGCCGTGACGTCCGCTGTCGCGTACGCGAATGCGCAGCAAATCCGAGAGCGCTTCGCAGGTCAAGTCGATGAATTCGCCGTGCCCTTCATGCTGAATCACGGCCGTGCAGGCCTCCGCGATGGCCAGCTTTACGTCCTCGATCTCTTCGATCGAAAAGTGCAGGCGGTTGGCCACGGTCGCGGCGGCGAGGCGGGCGAGTGCGACCCATTCGGGCCGAGACGGAATGCGCAGCTCGACGAGCTCCTTCTCGGAAGGCTCGAGGGCTGGATTCATACCAACGCTTTCATCGCGGCGTCTTCGCTTTCGAAGATGCCGAAGATCTTGACCAATCCGGTTATGTCGAAGATCTTCTTGATCTGCGGATTCGTGCAAACGAGATTGACGGACCCGCCGTGCTCGCGCACGCGTTTGAGTCCGCCGATCAAAACGCCCAAACCCGTAGAATCGATATAGCGAACCTTCTCCAAGTTGATGACGAGGAAGTAGACGCCTCGGTCGATCAGCTCCCCGATCGCATCCTTCACCTTTGGTGACGTGTAGACGTCGATTTCGCCGCTGAGGTCAATCACGTAACAATCGCCGGGAGCCTCCCGCACGTTCACCTTGATGTCCAATTTGCTACCCCTCGGCCTGGCGTTGAAGTTCGTCGCGAGTCGCTTGGGCCGTCGTCTGCCCCTCGGCAACGGCGGCATCGAGATTAGAACGAGCGCTCTCGACGACTTGCCGGCCGCGCTCGTACAGGTCCGATACGCTCGACTGCCACTGGGACGTAACGCCGCCGACCTTCTCGCGGAGGTCGCCGGTCGCGTCCATCGCAAAGTTTCCCGCCTCACGGGCCTTACCGGCGAGTCGATCGCGGGTCTCTTCTTGCGTTAAAAACGTAGCCGCGGCTACACCGGCAACCGCGCCGATGAGAAAACCGGCGAGGAATCGACCCCCGCCATTGCCCTTGCCCATAATTGAATTACTCCCTAGTTATTGACTCTTTCCCGTAACCAAGCGCCGTAAACCGGCGGTAACGCCGCCGATCGCAGCGCCGACGTTGATGATGGCGGGCGTAACCGCGCTCTTGGTAAGGTCGGCGGTGCGCGAAAGCGTGCCTGCCGTTTGTTCGAGAGATTTCGTCACTTCGTCAACGTGCGCCAGCGTATTGCTGACCGGGGTGCCGATGTTTTCAAGTTGCTTGTCCACCTCGTCCAGCGTGGTCTGTAATCTGCCAAGCGTTTTAGCAAGCGCCAGTGCCGCGACAAAAACGCCGATGCCAACCAGCAGAATGCCCACGCCCGCGAGGACGTCAAGGATGAGTGGGCCATACTCCGTTCCGTTCAAGCTCCTGCCTCCAGCCGCGCGCGGTTCGTTTCGAGTCTACCCATTCCCCCCGCGATTGTGACCGGGGAGCCCAAAGCCCTTAAGTCCGCGACCACGGCGGGAAGGATGCCGACGGCTCGCTCGACCTCCGCGAGCGTCGTCGCCCTGCCTAGAGAGAAGCGAACTCCGCTCGCTGGGCCGCCCCCTTCATGAGCCATGGCCGCCAGCACGTGGCTGGGCTCGAGCGCGCCCGATGCGCAAGCGCTCCCCGCGGAGGCGCAGATTCCCGCCAGGTCGAGCGCGATCATCAGCGCCGCCGGATCAACCCCTGCGAGGCTCACGTTGGCGCAGTTGGCCAGCCTGACGGCGCCGCCGGCGTTAACCGTGGCGCCGGGCACCCGGGAGCCGATGCCGGCCTCCAAGCGGTCTCGCAGGGCCGCGACCTCTTTCGCCACTTGCGCGCGTTCTGCCACGGCCAGTTCGAGCGCCCGAGCCATCCCGACAACGCCGGCCAGGTTCTCCGTGCCGGAGCGCCGTCCCGACTCTTGACCCCCACCGACGATGAGCGGGGCGGCCGGCACCCCTCGGCGGACGTAGAGTAACCCAACGCCTTTGGGGCCATAAAACTTATGTGCCGAGACCGAGAGCAGATCGACGCCGAGCGTTCCGACGTCGATCGGCAGCCAGGTTGGCGCCGCTACCGCATCGGTGTGAAAGAGAATCCCGCGACGGTGAGCGATTTCCGACAGCTCGGCAATCGGCTGCACGGTTCCCACCTCGTTGTTGGCATACATTATCGAAGCCAGCACGGTGTGCGGCCGGAGCGAGCGCTCGAACTCCATTGGATCGACGCGTCCCTCGCGGTCGACCGGTACCAAGCTCGTTTCGAATCCGTCTTCGCGCAACCGGTCGAGGCTCGCGAGAACCGCGCGATGTTCGATCGCGGAAGCAACGACGTGCGCCGGGCGAGCGACGGCTCGCGTTGCGCCGATCAGTGCCAGATTGGCGGCTTCGGTTCCGCCGGATGTGAAGACGATTTCGTCGCGGTGCGATCCAATCGCCGCGGCCGCGCGGTCGCGCGCGGCGTCCAGCGCGGCGCGTGCTTGCCTTCCCTCAAAGTGCAGCGAACTCGGATTAAAATTACATTGGCCGGCGGCATCGCGCATGGCATCCGCGACCTCCGCGCGGACCGGCGTTGTGGCGGCGTAGTCGAAGTAAATTCGATTTAAATTCACAGAATGCTCCAAGAATGCTGTTCTACTATTGGGTTGTGCGAAGCTCCAACGCACAACTCCGAGAAGTAGCAACGGGAAACTGGCGGTCCGAGTATCACTCGGGCCGCCTTCTTTTATCCGCCTGGCGCTCTGCGATGACCCGTTCAGCTCCCTGCTTCCGCGCAACGTAATAGCGCCGGTCGGCCAAACCCGGGGGCAGGTTGAGCTGCTCGACTTCGTAGTCGTCGTGCGAGTAGTGGTAACCCTCGCCGTAGCCGAGCTGACGCATCAAGCGCGTCGGCGCGTTTCGCAAGTGCAGCGGTACCGGATCGTTGCGCGTTTGCAAAACGTCGGCCATGGCGGCGCCGTAGCTCGCACCGACGCTGTTGCTCTTCGGTGCCGTGGCAAGATAGAGCGTCGCGTGCGCGAGCGGAAAGAAACCTTCGGGCATACCCACGAAGTGCACCGCCTGCTGGGCCGCGACGGCCACTTGCAAAGCGGTCGAATCCGCAAGGCCGACGTCTTCCGACGCCAAGATCACCAATCTTCGCGCGATGAAAAGCGGATCTTCGCCGCCTTCGATCAGGCGGGCGAGCCAGTAGAGCGACGCGTCGGCATCGCTTGCGCGAACCGACTTGATCAGCGCGCTGATCGTATCGTAATGCATCTCGCCGCCCTTGTCGTACCGCGCGTTGCGGCGCTGCATCGCTTCGCGCACGACGTCGACGTCGACGAGCGGGGGCTCTCCGCGTGCCGATGCCGCGGCTAGCTCGAGCGAGCTTAGAGCCGCGCGCGCGTCGCCATTTGCAAGCCCGACCAGCAGCGCTCGAGCCTCCTCGTCGATGCGAAGCTCCTGCGCGCCCAGGCCGCGTTCCGCATCGCGCAGCGCGCGATCGACGATCGTTCCCACTTCTTCGTCCGAGAGCGCATCGAGGACAAAGACTCGCGCTCGCGAGAGCAGCGCCGAGTTCACCTCAAACGACGGATTCTCCGTAGTGGCGCCGATGAGCGTAACGGTGCCGTCCTCAACGAAAGGCAGGACGACGTCCTGTTGAGCTTTATTGAAGCGATGGATCTCGTCGATAAAAAGGATCGTAGGTTTGCCGGTGCGCCGCCGAACTCGCGCTTCGTTGAGGACGCGCCGGAGATCGCCGACGCCGGCGCTCACGGCCGACATTCGCTCGAAATGGGCGCCCGTTTGGCCGGCGATGATTTCGGCCAGCGTCGTCTTGCCGCTCCCCGGCGGGCCCCACAAAATCATCGACGGTACCGCGTCGCGCTCGATCGCGGCGCGCAACGCGCGTCCGGGCCCTAACAACTCCTGTTGTCCGACGAACTCGTCGAGCGTGCGCGGCCGCATTCGCGCGGCCAGCGGCATTGCTATTGCCGGAAAATCGAAGAGCACGTTGCCGCCATTACGGTGGGCCAGGCACCTTGAGCGGCTTCGGCGTCGCCAGTTTCCGGTGAAACTCGCCGGGAAACTGCATCGTGACGTCCTTTTCGGCGTGAGCGGTACCGGTCGTTGTATTGTAGAGCACTTTGCCGGCGCTCAGTTTTCGCGTCCCCGAAACAATATGCACGGCGCCTTGCAGGAGCAACGTGTGCGCTTGGTCGTCCAACGTGCCGCTATCCGCGGTCACGTTGGTGTCGGCTTGCACGTAGTGGACGTTTCCGGTTGCCGTATAGAGTTTCGCCTGCCCGTCGATCTGCGCTTTATCGGCCGTAAGCGTCGAAGGACTCGATTGGTGCGTGTCGGCGTCGCCGCCCGTCAAACTTCCGGCACTGCCTTGGGAGTCGTGCATGACCACGTGGCCGTTGAGGTACAGCACCTGTTTCTTGTAGTTGCCGTTGGCGCGGTCCGCGGTAACGTCGCCGCCGGTCCGCGTCATGACCACCTTGGCCGGCGTGCTAAAATCGCCGGTTTTGAAGTTTGCGTCCAGCGAGCTGGCGTGAACCGTCCAAACGCCGAGATCGAAGGCCGCCGGAGCCGCGCCCGGCGACGGCTTAGGATTCGGCAGCTTCGAGGAACGCAGGGGCGGCGGTGGCGGTGGCGATGCCGAGGTGCTCGGCTGTGCCGAGGGCGGGGAAGAAGGCTTAGCAAGCGCAACGAGCGCCAGGGCGCCGAGGAGCACGGCGAGAGAGCGAGTCATACTATTTGCGTACGTACCTTTACCGAAGGGCGCTCAATTGGTCCGAGGAGCGCTGCGATCCGGCTCTCCGAAACGGCGCCTTCTCGCAGCAGTCGTGGACGCGCGCCTGAAATATCGATGATGGAAGATTCGACGGTATAGGGAACCGGTCCATGCGCGACGAGCAGATCCGCGGGCGGAAGCATGGAGGCATCTTCGTCCCCGAGATAGGGCGGCGCGCCCGGCCGGATTGCGGTCGTGCCGGCAATCGGTCCGCAGCGTTCGAGCAACGCGCGCGCAAAGGGCTCGTCCGGCACGCGAAAAGCGAGCGTGTGGAGGCCTGCGGCCAGTTCGTCGCCGATAAACGCCGGCTTGCGAATCAATACGATCACCGGGCCGGGGAGCAGCCGTTTGGCGACGGTCGCAGCCAACGGATTTTCAAATGCGTACTCGAGGAACTCTTGGGCCGAGGCCACGTGCATCGTGAGCGGCCGGCTGTCCGGTCGCCCTTTTGCCGCGTAAATCCGATCGATCGCGGTCGAATCGTAGGGATCGCAGCCGATGAAGTAACTCGTATCGTTGGGTAAGATGACCGTCCCGCCGGAAAAGACCGTGCGCGCGACCTCTTCGGCAACATCCTCAATCCGGGCGGCATTCGCATCCACGACACGCCCCACGCAGTCCTGGGCCATCCCCCCATCATTCCTCTTCGACCCGAGTCTTCGCTGTGCCACGGGTCCGCAGGCGCCTAAACCCGTACCCGCGCGCCCGTCCCGATGGCGACGCACGAGAGGGGATCGTCGGCGACGATTGCCGGCACTCCCGTAACGTCGGAGAGCAGCTTGTCCAACCCGCGGAGGAGCGCTCCGCCGCCGGTCAAGATGATGCCGCGATCGATGATATCCGAGGCTAGCTCCGGCGGCGTCTTCTCCAGCACCGATTTGACCGCTTCCACGATCGCGCCGACGGGCTCGGAGAGCGCGTCGCGCACCTCTTCGCTCGTGATCTTTACGGTCTTCGGTAAGCCGTTGATCAAGTCGCGGCCGCGAATCTCCATCGCGAGCTCCTGCTCGAGCTTGTAGGAAGAGCCGATCTTGATTTTGATCTCCTCGGCAGTCCGTTCCCCAATCATGAGGTTATAGACGCGCCGGATGAACCGAACGATGGCTTCATCCATCTTATTGCCGGCCACGCGAATCGACTGCGAGACGACGATACCGCCGAGGGCAATCACGGCGACGTCGGTCGTTCCGCCGCCGATGTCGAGGACCATGCTGCCCGAAGGCCCATCTATTGGGAGACCCGCGCCAACGGCTGCCGCCATCGGCTCTTCGATGATCTCGACATCGCGCGCGCCGGCCAGCTTCGCTGCATCCTTGACCGCGCGTTCCTCTACGCTCGTAATCTCCGCCGGCACGCAGATCGTCACATGGGGTTTGGGCTTGACGATCGACGACCACCACGAGCGACCCTTCATGACCTTCTTGATGAAGTACGAGAGCATCGCTTCGGTCACTTCGAAATCTGCGATGACGCCGTCGCGCAACGGGCGAATCGCCGTGATATGCGCGGGCGTTCTGCCGAGCATCTGCCGCGCCTCCTCGCCGACGGCCAGCACTCTGCCCGTGTTCATGTCTTTGGCGACGACGGACGGCTCGCGCAAGACGATGCCTTTTCCTTTGACGTAAACCAAAACGTTAGCCGTACCGAGGTCGATGCCGATTTCCAAAAAACTGACTCCTACTCCAAAAAAGCTAGCTGGCCGAAACTCGCGGGTATTCGCTCGTTTCAAAGAATCCCGCCGGCTCGACGAGCGGCGTCACGCCGCTGCTGCGCTGCACCTGCCCGCCCAGCTCCGAGAGCATCTCTTCCAAGCGTTCGTATCCGCGATCGATATATTCCAGCCCGATGATTTCGGTTTCGCCCGCGGCGGCGAGGGCTGCGACTACCAGGCCCGCGCCGGCGCGAATATCCGGTGCTTCCACCGGTGCCCCGGAAAGCTGCTTGGGACCTTTGATGACGGCCGCATTGCTCTCCATCGTCACTTTGACCTCGGCTCCCATGCGAGCGAGCTCGTTGACGTACGAAAAGCGAGCGTTGAAGATGGACTCCTCGACGACGCTCGTGCCGGGACACGTGCAGAGAAAGCCGACCATCTGCGGCTGGAGGTCGGTCGGAAACCCTGGGTAGGGAGCGGTAAGGATATCGGTGCCCCCCGTGATGCCGTCGGCCTTGACCCTGATCCAGTCGTCGCCGGTAATGGTGACGACTCCGCATTCCACCAGCTTATCGGTAAGGGCGCGCAAGTGCTCGGGCCGGCAGCCGGTGACGGTCACGTCGCCCCGGGTCACCGAGCCCGCGAGCAAAAGCGTCCCCGTCACGATGCGATCCGCGATGATCTCGTACTCGACGCCGTGCAGCTCTCGGACGCCCTCGATCACGACCGTGTCGCTGCCTTGGCCTGCAATCCGCGCTCCCATTGCGACGAGAAAGTTCGCCAGGTCGACGACCTCGGGTTCCATCGCGACGTTTTTCAACGTCGTCGTTCCATCGGCCAATACCGCCGCAAGCATGGCGTTCTTGGTGGCGCCGACGCTCGGCATGCGGAACTCGATCGCGGCCCCCGTTAACCGGGGACCCCGCGACGCGGCGATGAGATACCCATGCGCGTTGTGCACGTCGCATCCCAAAGCCACGAAGGCTTGCTCGTGCATGTCCGTCGCGCGGGTGCCCAACACGCAACCGCCGGGCAGCGGGACCTCGGCGTGGCCAAAGCGTCCGAGGAGCGCGCCCACGATGTCGAACGAAGCGGCCAGCTTGCGCACGAGCGCGTAGGGCGCACGATAGGAGGCGACATTGCTTGCGTCGATCGTCACCGTGTTCTTGTCTTCGTAGCGAATGCGCGCGCCCAAGGCTTCCAACAACGACCACATCACCGAGACGTCGGTGATGTGCGGCACGCGATGGAGCGTTACCGTGCCTCGCGCCAGCAGAGCGGCTGCCATAATCGGCAGCGCGGCGTTCTTTGCGCCATGCGTTGCGACCGAGCCTTCGAGGCGCGCGCCGCCCCGCACTCGGAGCGTCGTTTCGAGGCGTTCGAGCATATGCGATCTACCGTTCGCGTAGCCTGCTAGCTCGCCTACCGGTGACCCGTCAACCGCAGTTGAGCATTCGCAAAATCGACGACGGCCTGCTCGCGCGCATAAGCTTCGCTTCCGGCCGTGGCCTGCTTTTGGCGCTCCGTCGCCGCCGCCAACCGCTCGCGCGCCTCCGCGACGACGACGTCGTCGAACGCGAGCGCCTCGTCGACCAATACGGTAACGCGATCGGGCAGCGCCTGCATGAAGCCCTCACTCGTGGCCAATTCTAGCCGCGAAGCAGCCCCATCCTTGAGCACGTTGGCTCGCAAAATCCCCGGTTTGAGCGCTGCGAGAAACGGAGCGTGCTTTGGAAGAATGCCTTCCTCGCCCTCGGTCGTCACGGCAATGACCAGCGTCGCATTGCCGTCGAAGACGACCTGCGCCGGCGTGACCAGCTTGAACGCAATCCCGTCAGCCATGGGCCATGCGCTGCGCGTTCTCTTTTACTTCGTCGATGGTGCCGGCATAGAAGAACGCGCCTTCCGGCAGATCGTCGACCTTGCCCTCGAGAATCTCCTTGAACGACGCGATCGTCTCGGGCAGTTTGACGTATTTTCCCGAGCGGCCGGTAAACTGCTCGGCAACGAAAAACGGCTGCGAGAAGAAACGTTGAATGCGCCGTGCCCGCGCTACCGCGATCTTGTCGTCTTCCGAGAGCTCTTCGACGCCGAGAATCGCAATGATGTCCTGCAGGTCTTTGTAGCGCTGAAGAACTTCCTGTACGCCGCGCGCGACCTCGTAGTGCTCGTCGCCGATGATCTGCGGATCCAAGATGCGCGACGTCGAGGCCAGCGGATCCACTGCCGGGTAGATGCCCAGCTCCGAGATCGGGCGCGAAAGCGCGGTCGTGGCATCGAGGTGCGCAAAGGTCGTGGCGACCGCCGGATCGGTGTAATCGTCGGCGGGCACGTAGACCGCCTGAACCGACGTGATCGAACCCTTGCGCGTCGACGTGATTCGTTCTTCGAGGATGCCCATGTCGGTGCCGAGGGTCGGCTGATATCCGACCGCGGAGGGCATGCGCCCCATAAGTGCCGAGACCTCCGAGCCCGCCTGCATGTATCGAAAGATATTGTCGATGAAGAGCAGTACGTCTGCGCCGAGCTCGTCGCGAAAGTACTCCGCCATCGTCACGCCGGTCTGCGCGACGCGGAAACGCACGCCCGGCGGCTCGTCCATCTGTCCGAAGACCAGCGTGGTCTGCTCGAGCACTCCCGACTCTTTCATCTCGAGCCACAGGTCGTTGCCCTCGCGCGTGCGCTCGCCGACGCCGGTAAAGACCGAGAAACCTTTGTGAACGTACGCGATATTCCGAATCAGCTCTTGGATGAGCACCGTCTTTCCGACTCCCGCGCCGCCGAAGAGTCCGACTTTTCCGCCGCGGGTGTAGGGCGCCATCAAATCCACGACTTTGATGCCCGTCTCGAAGATGCGGGCCGTCGGCTCCTGGTATTTTAGCTCCGGCGCGGGGCGGTGGATCGGCCAATATGCCGCAGCTTCGATCGGAGCGTCGCTGTCGATCGTTTTGCCGAGCACGTTGAAGAGGCGCCCGAGCGTACCTTTACCGACGGGGACGAGAATCGGTCCGCCCGTGCTGCTCACGGGCGCTCCCCGCACGAGACCGTCGGTCGAACCCAGCGCCAGACAGCGCACCTGGTTGTCGCCGAGTTCGTCCTGCACTTCGAGCGTCAGCTCGCGTCCCGCCGCTGCTCCGTTGCTTGCGTTGCGCGAGTCGTCGTTCACCACGACCACGAGGGCATCGCGAATGTTGGGCAGCGTCTCGGCGGTAAACTCGACGTCGACGACGTTGCCGAGCACTTGCGAGATTTTTCCGGTATCAGCCATGATAGTAGTTTATCTCTTCCTTTTTCGTGTTAGTTGAGCGCCTCAAAACCGGCGAAAAGCGACGCACTCTCGGCAAGCGTCGCTAGCGGTACGTAATCGCAGACTGCGGCGTAGCGCTGCCACAGCTGCGCAACGGCCGGGTTCGAATGCGCGCGTTCGATGCCGCCCGCAACCCATTCGAAAATCTCGACGATGGTGCCGTCGTGCGCGCGCGTGATCATCGGCGGCCGGCCCGTAACCAAACCCTGTTCGCGCAGGATCGGGTGGTGCTCGCGCGTGAGTGCAAGCAGCTCGTCTTCATGGCCGGGCTTGGGACGGTAGGCGACGACGGCGACAATCCCCATCGCTACTCGACACCAAGGGCTTCGGCGCCGCCGACGATTTCTAGAAGTTCCTTTGTAATTGCGGCTTGGCGGGCGTTGTTCATGGCGATCGTCAGCTCGTCGATGAGTTTGGATGCGTTGTCGGTGGCGTTGGTCATCGCGACGAGCTGTGCGGCAAAGAACGCGGCGTCGGTTTCGAGCATCGTCGAGTAGAGGGTGAACTCGAGATACTTGGGGAGCAAGCGGGAGAGAACGAACTCCGGCGACGGGGAAAACTCGACCGCGCCGCGAGCGGCGCGGCTCTCGCCCTTAGCCTCGGCGAACGCTTTGAGATCTTCGGAGAGGACGGGCACAAGTTTGCGGGTTTCGGGGCGCTGCGACATCATCGATACGAGCTTCTGCGAGACGACCACGACCTCGGAGATCGTGCCGTGCACGAAGTCGTCGGCGACGCGATCGGCGACCTCGCGCGCCGTAGCGACTTTTGAGGCCGCGCCGAGCGGCCAGGTTGGATGCTCCGATATGCCCAAGCGTCGCACGGCGTTGCGCGCTTTGATACCGACAGTGTAATAAAGCACGCTGCTGCGGCCGCGGGCGAAGATCTCGGCTGCGTGGATGACGTTGGAGTTGAAGGCACCGGCGAGCCCCTTATCCGCGCTCATGAGGACGATGCCGGCCGGGGCGCTCTCGTTCCCCGGCTTCATGAAGGGGTGATCGACGGTTGAAACGGCCGCCATCAAATCCGCTAGCATCTCGGCGAGCGCGTCCGCATAGGGACGGGCGCGCTTGCGGGCCTCTTCGGCGCGTCGAATCTTAGCCGCAGCGACCTGCTTCATCGCTTTGGTGATCTGCTGAGTGTTCTTGAGCGACCGAATGCGGTCGCGCAGATCTCGTACCGACGGCATTCCTAGAAGCTCTTGTTGAACTCCGCCAATGCCGCATCGAGCTGCTTGCGCGTCTCGTCCGACAGCGCGGCGCTCTCTGCGATTGACGTAAGAATTTGCGGATGCTCGGCGCGCAAGAAGCCGATCAATCCCGACGCCCAGCCGGCGAGCCGAGCGGTTGGAACGTCGCCGGCGAATCCATTGGTCGCGGCATAGATAATCACGACCTGCTCTTCGGTTGCCTGAGGTTGGTACTGCGGCTGTTTGAGCAGTTCGGTGAGCTTCTCGCCGCGCGCCAGTTGATTCTGCGTTGCCTTGTCGAGATCGCTCGAGAGCTTGGCAAACGCGGCGAGATCGCGGTACTGCGCCAGCTCGAGCTTCAACTGCCCTGCTACCGATTTCATCGCCTTGGTCTGCGCCGATCCGCCGACACGCGAAACGGAGAGACCGATGTCGACCGCCGGCCGGATTCCTTGGAAGAAGAGCTGCGGCGTCAAGTAGATTTGGCCGTCGGTGATCGAGATGACGTTGGTCGGGATGTACGCGGAAAAGTCGCCGGCCTGCGTCTCGATTACCGGGAGCGCCGTCATCGAGCCGCCTCCCATTTCCTCGGAGAGCTTCGCTGCGCGCTCGAGCAGCCGCGAATGCAGATAAAAGACGTCGCCCGGGTACGCCTCACGCCCCGGCGGGCGGCGCAGCAGCAACGACATCTCGCGGTACGATTGCGCGTGCTTCGTGAGATCGTCGTACACGATGAGAACGTCTTTGCCCGCATACATGAACTCTTCGGCCATCGCGCAACCGGCAAACGGCGCCAGCCAGCGAAGCGCCGCCGCCTCGGACGGACTCACGGCAACGATGGTCGTGTAAGCCATCGCGCCCTTTTGCTCCAGAATCTGAGCCAGCGCGGCGACCGTCGAGTTCTTTTGGCCGATCGCGACGTAAACGCAGCAGACGTTGCGTCCCTTCTGATTGATGATCGCGTCGATGGCCATGGCGGTCTTTCCGGTCGAACGATCGCCGATGATCAGCTCGCGCTGTCCCTTTCCAATCGGAATGAGCGCGTCGATCACGCGGATTCCCGTCTGCAGCGGCTGCTTTACGGGCTGGCGCTGCACGACCGTGGGTGCCACGTTCTCGATCGTGCGGAATCGCGTCGTTGCGATCTCACCTTTGCCGTCGATGGGTTGGCCCAGTGGATTGACGCACCGGCCGAGCATCGCGTCGCCGACCGGCACGGATGCGATGCGCCCCGTTCGCCGCACGCTGTCGCCCTCTTTGATCTCCGAATCGGAGCCCATGATCACGACGCCGACGTTGTCCTCTTCGAGGTTCAGCGCAACTCCTTGCAGCCCGTTGGCAAACTCCACCAACTCGGAGGATCGCACCCCGCGCAATCCGTAGACGCGAGCGAGGTTCGCGCCGACCGAGATGACCGTGCCGATCTCGTCTTCTTGGATCTCGGTTTTGAACTGCTCGATCTGCTGTTTGAGAATACTGGCGATTTCGTCAGCGTTTATCATTGCTCAACTTTCTTAGGCCGTGGTGTGGAGTTGGCGGGCGAGGGCGTCGAGGCGGCCGGCAACGGTCGCGTCGATTCGGCGGTCCCCCAGCAGGAGACGCAGGCCGCCGATGAGATCGGCGTCGACTCGTTGCGTAACTTCGAACTTCTTACCGTAGAGGCGCTCGAGCTTTTCGATCAAAGCCCGGTATTCGGAATCGTCGAGCGCTCTTGCGGACTCTATGGCCAAGGCCTCCGCGCCGCGAGCGGCTCGCTCCAACGCAAGATACTCCTCGACGATTGCGCCGAGCAAAGCCTCGCGGCGCTTGCGCACCAGGAGCAAGAGTGTGTTGAGTGCGACCGGATCGATTCGGTTTTCAAATACCTGCGTGAGGACGCGCTCTTTCTCGCGACGCTCGATGACCGGTGCGACGAAAAAATCGTGGACTAGCCCCTGCCGGCCGATCGAGTGGGCAACGGCAGCCAGATCGGCGCCGACGCGCTTGACGGCGCCGCGCTCCCCAGCGACGGCAATCGCCGCGATTGCGTAACGGCGCGCGAGCGTCTGGTTAACCACCGGCGCTCTCCTCCAGCGAACCGACGAACCGCTCCACCAAGCGCGAATCGAGCGCGGGACCGACGCGCTCCACGGCGTCGTGCCGCGCTATCTGCAGCGCGCGTTCCAATAGTTCGTCGCGAAGCCGTAGGCGCGCGGCCGCGCGCGCGCGCTCCAGCTCCCCACCGGCATCGCGCAACGCGCGTTCGCCGGCTTCGGTTGCCTCCGCGAGCATGGCCTCGCGCTCGCGCAGCGCGTGAACCTCCGCTCGTTTCCCGATCAGCTCGGCGTCGCGGCGCGCGCTGTCGATCTCCTCGCGCAAAGCGCCGAGGGCACCTTTAGCCTCGTCGCGGTGGCGCTCCGATTCCGCGATCTGCGCGTTGCTGCGCACTTGCGCGGCCAAAACGACCGGCAGGATCCACTTATTCCAGATAAAGACGAGCGCGCCGATAAAGAAAATCGCCGAAGCGACCTGACTCCAGATCGCGATCTCGAGATAGAGTCTTTCCTCGCTCATCGGGTTGCCTCCGGAATCACTCGGTCGAGCATGAAGTCGGCTATGCTGCGCGCCGCCGCCGATTCGCCCGCTCGAGCTTCATCGAGCTCGCCTCGCACGGTCCGCTGCGCCTCCCCAACGATGCTCGCAGCCCGTTGCGAGTAGCGCGTTGCCAACTCGGCGGTTTCGTTCGAGCCCGCAGCCCGCGCCGCGGCGAGGCGCTGCTCCGCGTCCAGCCGCGCCGATGCTCGAACTCCCTCAGCCTGTTCGCGCAGACTCTTGGCTTGCGCTTGGTATTCGTCGTAATCCGAGACGAGGCTATTGATATACTCGCGCCGGCGCCGAATAGCCGCCGAGACGGGTCGCAAGAAGATGACGTTCAAAACCGCGAAAAAGATCGCGAAATTGATCAACTGCACGAGCACGTCCTGCCAATCGATCGCCAAGAACGACATGCGTCGTTTATTTCACCAGCGTGGTAATGATCGCCGGAACCTTCGCGACCACGAGCAGGATGTAAAACGCCAGCGCGATGCCGATGAACGGCACGGCCTCCAGGACGCCGACGCCCAAGAACATGAACAGGAATATGTTGGGCCGCGCCTCGGGCTGGCGAGAGATCGATTCCACCGCCTTGGCGGCAACGGTACCGTCACCGACGGCCGAGCCGAATGCGACGCCGGAGATGATGATGCCGAAACTGATCAGCGCCGCGGCTGCGATTAATGCTTCTGGATTCAAGGACGTTCCTTTCTAATGTTCGTCGGCAAGCGCCAGCGAGAGATAGACGATTGCCAGCAGCGTAAAAACGAAAGCTTGGATCGTTCCAACAAAGAAGTTGAAAAACTGGATCAGAAAAGGTACGATCGCCACGCCGAACGAGAGATTGAACGTTCCGATTTTGATCCGCGCGAGGATGATCGACGTAACGATGATAAAGAGCAGCTCGCCGACGAAGATGTTGAAGAAAAGCCGCGCCGCCAGCGTAATCGGACGAAGAATCTCGTCGAGGACATTGATCGGAAACAGCGCCGCAAACGGCTTGAAGACGTGCCCGAGGTAGGGAAAGCCCTTCTTGCGGAACGCTACGACCTGGATCATGCAGAAGACGAGCAGCGCCAGCGGAACGACGGTGTTGAGATCGGCGGTCGGCGAACCGCCGAAGGGAAGATCGAACGCTTTGAACGGTACGATGCCGAACTGGTTGAGCAGGAAGATGAAGAGAAAGAGCGCCACGAAGAACGGCACGAACGGCTCGCCGTCCTCGCCCAGGACGCTGGTGGCCAGGTCGGCGATATAGTTGAAGACGGCTTCGATCACGGCTTGGCGCTTCGTGACGTAGGGCGAGCGATAGCTGGCGCCGATCCAGCCCAGGAACACCAAAGCAATAATCATGACGAGCCAGGTCGTCACGATCGTGTCGGCATGCACCGCCCCTAAAACCGGCAGGTGCCAAAGAATGTGTTCGCCGATGTGTTCGTGCACCGATGTTTGATCCGTTAAGGCTTCCGCCGAAGGACTCGCAACGCGCCCCAGGCGTAAGCGGCGAGTGGAATAAAGAAACCGGCTAGAAATGGCCCGAGCGACCACCAGGGTCCGCGGACCGCGAGTGCCGCGGCTACTATACTAAAGCTCGCAAACCTCAGTAAACTACTTAACCCAAAGAAGACCGCGCTGCGCGTTTCCACCAGCCGCTCGCTCCCCCGCATGATGGCGAGCATATTGGCTATCCCGCATGCGGCTCCGATAAAAAGCGCGAGACCGGCATACCAGCCGAACGGAACCAGCAACAGCGCACCGACCGCCGCGACCGCGAGCGATCCGGCGGCCACGCCCCATTTGAGACGGTAGTAAGCCGCAAGAGCCATATCCTCCCCGCGGCCGGTCGCCGGCATCATTCCATGGACTTCGCCAGCAGGCGAAGCCCAGCGTAACCTCCGGCGATCAGCCCGAGCAACAAGCCGGCCGGAGTAAGGAGGGGCTCGCCCAGTCGATCGGCCGCCGCGACTCCCACGAGCAGCCCGAGGATCGCGGCACCGGCGAAGCTCCCGCCGGCGAAGAGCACCGGCAGAAAGGCCTTCACGAGGGCGCAGCAGCGACGGTTTGCGCTTCGAAGGACTCCGGATACTCCCCGCCTCGCAGCCGCGCGACCAGCCAGCGGGCGATACGCGAAGCCGCGTGGCCGTCGCCGTAGGGATTGCGCGCGTGAGCCATCGCAGCGTAGGCAGCCTGATCCTCGAGGAGCAGGCGTGCGGTGCGGACGATTCGCTCCCCGTCGTGACCGACGAGCGCGATCGTTCCTGCGGCCAGACCCTCGGGGCGTTCGGTCTCCTCGCGCATAACCAGCACCGGTTTGCCGATGCACGGCGCCTCCTCTTGCAGACCGCCTGAATCGGTGAGCACGAACGCCGCGCCTCGCACGGCGGCAACCATCTCGGCGTAGTCGATCGGATCGACCAACACGACGCCGGGCATGCGGCCAAGGATTTCGTGCGCGATCGGAGCGACTCGCGGCGAGGGATGCACCGGCCAATAGAGCTGAGGCTTCGAGGGGAGTTCGGCGATCGCGCGCAGCGCCTCGCAGATCTCCCGCATATGGTCGTGGTTCTCGCGCCGGTGCGCGGTTACGACGATCGCCGGTCTTTGTTTATCGAGCTGGGTCCAACGCGGCGGGACCGGCAGGTCGTTGCGCGCGGCCGTTTCGAGAAACGCATCGATAACCGTGTTTCCGGTCACGAAGACGTCGCCGGCCGGGACGTTCTCGGCCAGCAGGTGCTCTCGAGCCAGAAGCGTCGGGGCGAAATGGTAGGTCGCAAGCGTCGCGGTCAGCCGGCGGTTCATCTCTTCGGGATACGGCACCCAGGGATTGCTCGTGCGCAACCCAGCCTCGACGTGCCCGACCGGAGTTCGTTGGTAGAAGGCGGCCAGCGCCGCGGCCGAGCTCGTGGTCGTGTCGCCGTGAACCAACACGACGTCGGGGCGGGCATCGCGCAAGGCGGGCTCCATGCCGATCAGGACGCGCGTCGTGATCTCCGTGAGGCTTTGATCCTCGGTCATGATGTTGAGATCGTAGTCGGGCGCGATCGCGAAGAACCCGAGCAGATCGTCGAGCATTTGGCGGTGCTGAGCCGTAACGCAGACGCGAGCGTCGATATCCGGATGCGCTTGCAGCGCGCGAACGACGGGGGCCATCTTGATCGTATCCGGGCGGGTCCCGAAGACGCTCATCACCGACAGACGTTCGCGCATCCGCTACGTGACGTGCCGAAAGACGTGGGTGAACTCGCCGGAGAAGAAAAGCGCCACCGCGCCCAATGCGAAGCAGACGGCATAGAGCACCAGCACCGCTTGGCGCACGTTGAGGCCGAACCGAAATATCAGCTGATGGTGGAAGTGGCCGCGGTCCGCCTCCGTGATGCGTTTGCCGCTCCTGGCTCGGCGCACGATCGCGGCTGCGGTATCGAGTACCGGCAGCGCCAGCACCAGCAGCGGCACGACCACGCTGATCGCAATTGCGGTCTTGCTCGCGCCGATGATCGAAACGGTACCGAATACATAGCCGATGAAGAGCGATCCCGCGTCGCCGAGTATGATTCGCGCGGGATTAAAGTTATACGGGAGAAAGCCAAGCGCCGCCCCCGCCAGCGCGATCACGACCAGAGCGACGACGGGATTTGCGTGCAGCACCGCGATCACGAAGAGAAAGACGCTCGAGATCGCGGCGACGCCCGCGAGCAGGCCGTCGAGGCCGTCGAGAAAGTTGATCGCGTTCATCATGCCGACGTACCAGATCAGCGTAACCGGAACCCCCACCCACCACGGAAAATCGATCCAGTTGGTGCCGGGATTGCGGTCGAACGGATTGGTGATGCCCGGAATGATGAAGCCGTAGAGCATCGAGATCAACGCCACGACGATCTGAGCGACGAGCTTGTTCCGAGGACGCATCTGCATCACGTCGTCCCAAACGCCGACGCCGACGATCAACAAACTTCCGAAGAGCAGCCCCACGAGCCGGTGGACTGCGTCGAACTGATCGATCGCCGGCAGCAACCGCACGGGCGACGTCATCGACACGCCCAGAACGGCGAAGAGTGCAAACGAGAAGCCGAAGAAGACCGCAATTCCCCCCACGCGAGGCTTCGGCGTGTCGTGCATTCGCCGCTCGGCGCCGTCCCGGTCGACGATTCCCAGTCGACTGGCGAGCCGCACGACCAGCGGTGTTGCCAGCGAGCTAACCACGGCCGCAATCGCAAAGGCCGCGGCGTAAATGATCGCGGCGACGAGCAGGTGGGGGCTCAACCGCGGACTCCCTCGAGCGTACCGAACGCGACCAGCGCTACTCCGGCTTCAGCCAGGAGCTGACTCGCGACCGCGTCGGGGTACGCTTGATCGTAAACGATTCTCGATACCCCCGCACTGATGAGCAGTTTCGAACAGTTCACGCACGGTTGATGCGTGCAGTAGGCCGTCGCGTCGTGCAAGCTCACGCCGTGCAGCGCGCCCTGGACGACCGCGTTGGCTTCGGCGTGCGTCGCCCGAAGGCAATGCTCGCCGACGAGCGTGCAGCCGACCTCGGTGCAGTGCGCGACGCCGCGCGGCGCCCCGTTGTAGCCCGTGGTCAAGATGCGGTGGGCGCGCATCAGAACGCAACCGACGGAAGCCCGCGGGCAGGTCGCGCGCGTGCTTACCGTATGCGCGATCTGCATGAAATACTCGTCCCAACCCGGGCGCACTTTTTCAGGAACCGGCTAAGGAACTTCGTAGCGCGAGGTCAATTCGCGAACCCGTCCCCCAAGCCGCTCGATCTCCTGCCGCTCCTCGATATCGCCGAGGGCGTCGCAAATAATGCGAGCCACTTCGCGACACTCCGGCACGCCAAAGCCGCGCGACGTGATCGCGGGCGTGCCGATGCGAATGCCGCTGGCGACCATGGGCTTTTGCGTATCGAAGGGAATCGCGTTCTTGTTGACCGTGACGTTGATATCGTCGAGGTAGGCCTCGACCGCCTTCCCGGTTAGACCCTTGACCGAGACGTCCACCAGCATGAGATGCGTGTCGGTTCCGCCGCCGACCAGACGCAATCCGGCGCGCATAAACTCATCGGCCATCACCCGCGCATTCTCGACGACCCGTTCCTGATACGTTTTGAACTCCGGCTGGAGGGCCTCACCGAACGCGACGGCTTTCGCGGCGATCGTATGCATCAGGGGACCGCCTTGAATTCCCGGGAAGACGCTTTTGTCCAAGGGTACGGCCCAGTTCTCCGTGCAGAGGACGAAGCCGCCGCGCGGACCACGCAGCGTCTTGTGCGTCGTCGACGACACGAAGTCGGCCAGCGGAACCGGCGAAGGATGGAGCCCCACGGCAACGAGCCCCGCGATGTGGGCAAAATCCACCAGAAGCGCGGCGCCGATCTCGGACGCGATCTCGCGAAAGGGCTCGTACTCCATCACGCGGGGATACGCACTCGCACCGGCGACGATCAGTTTTGGTCTATGCTCGCGAGCGAGGGCTCGGACTTGGTCGAAATCGATCAGCTCCGTGTCTTTGCGAACGCCGTAGGCGATCGCATTGTAGAGTTTTCCCGAGAAACTTACCTTGGTTCCATGAGTCAGATGGCCGCCGTGCGCGAGCGACATTCCCAGAACCGTGTCGCCGGGCTGCAAGAGGGCCATGAAGACCGCCATGTTCGCTTGAGCGCCTGAGTGCGGCTGAACGTTGGCGTGGTCCGCGCCGAAGATTCGTTTGAGCCGCTCGAGCGCGAGCGTTTCGGCAACGTCGACCCACTGGCAGCCGCCATAATAGCGCTTGCCCGGATAGCCTTCGGCATACTTGTTGGTCATCACGCAGGCGTTGGCTTCGCGAACCGCGCGGCTGGCGTAGTTCTCCGAAGCGATCAGCTCGAGATTCTCTTTTTGCCGCCGCTCCTCGCCGGCGATGGCGGCAAAGACTTCCGGGTCCTCCGCTTCGATGCGACTTGGAGTTAGAATGTCCACTACAGAAGGTCTTTGGGGGTTT
This sequence comes from Candidatus Cybelea sp., assembly GCA_035308305.1. Lineage (GTDB taxonomy): Bacteria > Vulcanimicrobiota > Vulcanimicrobiia > Vulcanimicrobiales > Vulcanimicrobiaceae > Cybelea. The sequence continues at coordinate 99,845 of DATGGV010000063.1, forward strand.
GCGCCTCGGTGACCTCGCCGCGCTCCAAATCTTTGAGGGTTCGCGTCCGCTGGGCGTCGCCGAACTCGAAGAGCTGCTCGACGCGATACGCGTGCCGCCCACCGTCAAAGCCCGTCTCGAGATAGACCTGCAGCATCCGTTCGATCATCTCCCAGCCCGTCAACCGTTCGGAAAAAGCGATGACGTTCGCGTCGTTATGGCGGCGCGCCAACTCCGCGGAGTACGGGTCCATTACCGGCGCACAGCGGATTCCCGGCACTTTGTTCGCCGCCATCGCGATTCCGAGGCTCGATCCGCAGACGAGGATGCCGCGGTCGGCCTCTCCCGTCGCCACAGCCTCCCCGACGGCGTAGCCGTATTGCGGATAGTCGACCGGCGTCGCATCGTGCGTTCCAAAATCGAGTATCTCGTAACCGAGACCGCGGAGCTTCTCCGCGATCCGGTCTTTGTATTCGAAGCCGGCGTGATCGGCGCCCATGGCAATTTTCATATATATCGGTTGGCATCCAGCGACGAGGGTGAGCAACGGCGAGCGGTCGAAAGTCCGAGACCGATGAAGCTTGCCTGCGCGAGCGGTGCCCTCCACCGCGAGATCGAGAGCGGCGAGCTCACGCAACTCGAGTTCTTGGACCTTTGTGCGCGCGAGTTGGCTTGCGACGGCATCGTTTTAGACGTGCGGCATTTTCCGCGAACGGACGACGACTACCTCGCGCAGGTCAAGAAGATGGCGACCGACTGGGGCCTCTCGATTGCCGCGGTGAGCGATTCGAGCTTCTTTCGCTCGGACGATGAGCACGTGACGCAGGTTCTTACTCACGCGGCCTTCCTGGGCGCGCCGCTGGTCGCGGCTCCGCTCGCACTCCAGACCGAATGCTCCTGGAGCGCACAGCTGGAGCGGCTGAGCTACGCCACGTCGCTGGCAAAGCGCCTGAACGTCACGCTGGCTTTGCGAAACGCCCCTCAAACATTTGCGGCAGGCACCGCGGATTGCAAGCGCGTCGTCAAAGAGACCGACTCGGCCTGGCTGCGGTACGGACCCGATCCACAGGAGCTCGACGCCGCCAGCGACGCGGGAGCCTTGGCGCCGAACACGGTCTTATTGTGGAGCGGGCTGCAGCGACAAACGGAGCAAACGGTCGCCGCCGCAGCGAAAGTGTTTGCAGAATTTCGCGGATACGTTGCGATCGACGAGGCGTCGGGCACGGCGACGAGGGACAGGCTCGCGGCGGCGCTCGCCCTCTGGCGCGACGTGCTTTGCGCGCAATACAAAGAACTCAACCACAAATAGCGTCTTGCGCACTCGGTTCGAACCTGCATTCTCGCAGGTGGGTGCGGCCCGGGCGCCGGTTTCGGCAGGCTTGCGGCCCAGTGGAATCCGTCGTATCCGGAGCTGGTGCTCCCTAGTCAAATAAGTCGGCTCGGGACCTGTGTGCGCTGCGCGCTAAGCGCAGTCGAGCCTCTCTACAGTACCACCGGCAGTCAAGTGCCCCGGCCCCTGGATTCGCTCAAAGGGCAAGCCGGTAGAATCCTGCACGTCCCCGAAATGCGAGGCCGATGGCTTTGTTTTCGATCTCGGTCTCGGCCATGGAGCTGCCGCTCGTCCACCCGTTCAAGATCGCCCGCGGTGAAGAAGCGATTGCACGCACCGCGGTCGTTCGCGTTCGTGGGTCCGATCTCGAGGGCATCGGCGAGGCCACGCCGATCGAACGCTACGGGGAATCCGTGGAGAGCGTCGTCGAGTATTTTGCGCGCAATCCGCTCGCCGGCGACGATCCGTTCCGGCTCGAATCGCTGCTGCACGCGGAGATTCCAGCGGCGGCACGCGCCGGGCTGGACTTAGCGCTCCACGATCTGATCGGCAAAGAGCTCGGCAAACCGCTCTATGCGCTGCTTGGTCTCGATCCGTCGCGCGCGCCCCTGACCTCGTTCACGATCGGGATCGCCGACCCGGCGATGACGCTTCGCAAGGTCGACGAGGCCGCGCACTATCCGATCCTCAAGGTCAAGCTCGGAACGGGCACGCTCGCCGAACAGGTCGAGATCGTCGCAGCGATCCGCGCGCGCTACGCCGGCGCGCTTCGCATCGATGCCAACGAAGGCTGGAGTGTGGACGAGGCGATTACTATTTTGCGGGAACTCGCGCGCTACGAGATCGAGTTTTGCGAGCAGCCCATAACCGCTGGAAATCCCCAAGGCCTGCGGGCGATTCGCGACCGCGTTTCCATACCGATCGTCGCCGACGAAGATTGCCTGGTTGCAAGCGATCTTCCGCCGTTGTACGGCTGCGTTGATGGCGTCAACGTCAAGCTCGCCAAAGCGGGGGGCGTTCGCGGCGCGCTCGCGGTCATCCACACTGCTCGCGCGATGGGCTTGAAGGTCATGATCGGGTGCATGGTCGAGAGCGCGATCGCCGCGACGGCAGCCGCGCACGTTTCGCCTCTGGCAGATTGGGCGGATCTCGACGGACCGCTCTTGATCTCGCGCGACCCGTTCACCGGAGTGCGCTATGACGGAGGCAAGTTACTGCTTCCCGACGCACCTGGGTTGGGCGTCAAGGAAGCGGCGTTCGCGTGAAACGGCGCTATGCAATTCTGGCTCCGGATCGCTTCGAGAGCGACGCCAAGACCGCGCACGGCGTCATTGCCTACGGCAGCGACGACGTAGTCGCGGTGATCGACCCGTCGCATGCCGGGCGCCGCGTACGCGACGTGCTTCCGTACCTCGACTGCGACGCTCCCATCGTCGGCAGCGTTGCGCAGGCACTGGAATACGCTCCGACGTCGCTGCTCGTCGGAACGGCCCCGAAAGGCGGCGGCCTCCCTTCCGATTGGCGCGCGGCCGTAACCGATGCGATCGCCGCGAGGCTCGAGATCGTCAGCGGACTGCACCAGATACTCGGAGACGATCGCGAGTTTCGACGTGCCGCGCGCGCTGCAGGCACCGCAATCTGGGACGTTCGAGAGCCGCCCGAGGTGCCGCTCTTCTCCGGCGAGGTCTATCAAGTCGAGTCGCCGGTTCTTCTTACCGTCGGCAACGATTGCGCGGTCGGTAAGATGACGGTCGCGCTCGAGCTGGTCGCCGCCGCGTGCGCGTCGGGAAAGAGTGCTCGATTCGTGCCAACCGGCCAGACCGGGATCATGATCGCGGGCTGGGGCATCTCGGTGGACCGCGTGATCGCGGATTTCGCGCCCGGAGCCGCCGAGCAACTCGTGCTCTATGCGGCGCACGAAGGGGCCGACCTCATCGTGGTCGAGGGGCAGGGCGCGATCAATCACCCAGCCTATGCACCGGTGACTCTCGCATTGATGACGGGCTGCGCGCCCGATGCGCTGCTTCTGGTTTGCGATCCTAGCCGCACTCAAATCGAGTCCTACGCAACGCCGATTCTGGGCTACGAAGCACTGATCGCCGTTCACGAGGCGCTTCTGACAACGGTCAAGCCCGCACCCGTCGTCGGAATCGCGCTGAACACGCACGGTTTGAGCGAAACGCAAGCCCGCGCCGAAATCGAGCGCGCGCGCGATGAAACGCGGTTGCCTGCCGAGGACGTCGTGCGCTTCGGCGCCGCGGACTTCTACTCGCAGATCGCCGCGCGCATCGTCAAACGGCCGCCGCTCGGCGCGCCTCGCGAACCGTGACGTTCGGCCGCATCGCGGCTGGTGCGCTAGCGCTGCTCGTGGGTATCTGCGGCTGTTCGCGACCGGCGGCGCCGTCGAAGGGCGACCGTAACTCCTGGACGATTCCCGGCGTCGTGCGCATCGGCGAAGACGAAGAGCCCGATAGCCTCAACCTGATGTACGCGCACACCGCCGCGAGCGACGCGATCGCCGGATTGCTCTTTTCGTTCATCCTTCGTTACGACGCGGAGGGAAACTACATCCCGGATCTGGCGACGCAAGTCCCGGCGGTGGGCAACGGCGGGATCAGCCGTGATGGCAAGACGATCGTCGTGCACCTGCGTAAAGGCATCGTGTGGGCCGACGGCGCGCCGTTGACGGCGGCCGATTGGCTCTTCACCTATCACGCCGTCCAAAATCCGCTCAACGCCGTCAAGACGACGTATGGTTGGGATGACATCGCTTCCGCGAGCGCACCCGACCCCTACACAATCGTAATCCGGCTGAGACGACCAAACGTAGCGGTCTTGGGAATTCTCGCGACCGGCGGCGCCGCATATCCGCCGATGCCCGCGCATCTGCTGGCGAAGAGCGCCGACCTGCGCCGCGCGAGCTTCAACCAAAGCCCGCTCGCCAGCGGACCTTTCGTGCTCGAGCGGTGGAACCACGGGAGCTCGTTGACCTTCGTCCCGAACCCCCGCTATTTTCGCGGGGCGCCGCACCTCAAAGAAGTCGTTTGGAAGATCGTCCCCGACGTCAACACGCTCTTCAACGAGCTGGTAACGCACGAAGTGGACGTCTACCCGACCGTTAACGTGAACGACGTCGCGCGTCTGCAAAGCATCTCGGGCATTACGGTTAAGCGACGCTTGATCGCGAACTGGCGACACCTCGGGCTGAACCTGAGCCGCCCGCAACTCGCCGACGCCCGAGTGCGCCGTGCGATCGCCGAGGCAATCGATTGGAGGCGCATCGAGGCGACCGTTTATCACGGGCTGGACGCAGCGGCAGTCTCGGATATCTTTCCCGAACTTTGGGCCGCCCCAAAGCTGCCGCCCTACCGCTACGACCCGGCCGATGCCAAGCGTCTTCTCGCGGCGGCCGGGTGGAGGCCGGATGCCGCCGGCGTTCTGCACAAAGGCGCGCTCGCGATGCAGCTGAGCATCTACGCAACGACCGGCCACCAGGAGAACACCGAGTCGCAAGTACTGATTCAGTCGATGCTGCGCACCGTCGGCATCGACGTCGCCGTTCGCAACTATCCCGGAAGCTATCTCTTTGCCATGGACGGTCCGTTGTACACCGGCAAGTACGACCTGGAATGGTCCGTCGAAACCAACGGACCCGACCCGGATAACTCCGGGAGTTGGGCCGGTAACTTCATACCTCCACATGGCGCGAACACGTCGTGGCTCGACGATCCCGTCGTGAACGCAACCAGCATGGCGGCGGCGAGCACGTTCGACCTCGCGGCGCGCAAACGGCTCTACCAGCGCGAAGAGGAGCGCATCCGAGAGCTGGTGCCGGCGGTCTTTTTTAGCTGGGAGACAGATTACACCGCACTCAACGACGACCTAAGGAACTACGTTCCCGCGGCCTTTATCGGGGACACCTGGAACGCGTGGCAGTGGAAGATTTGAGCGGCGCAGCGTTCGCGCAAACGCTCGGGTTCCAAGACGGCTCGAAGCTGCTTTTTGAGGCGACGCGCACCGGCGTGCTGAGCTGGAACACGCACGCGCCAAGCGGCCGGATTGCATTTCGTTTGCTGCGGGCACACCAGCCCGACGGCGATTGGATCGATCACTCGGAGTGGCAAAGCGACGGCGCGACTTCGATGAGCCCCACGCACGACGGCACCGCGGTCGAGGTCGACGTTATCTCCGCGACGCAGCCGTTCGACGGAATCGAGGTGCGCGCGCCCGGCGTTCGTTTCGAACTGCTCGCATTCTCCTCGCCCGTGCGTCCGCGGCCGTCGCTGCCCTACACGCGAGACGCGCGCATTCTCGCCGTTCCAGCGCGCTCACAGTATTCGGACCGCAACGGCGCGCGCGGTTGGTGCAGTCCGGCGAGCCTTTCAATGATTCACGCGTACCACGGTATCGATATCCCGGTGGAGCAAACCGCCCGCGCCGTTTTCGATCGCGCCTATAACGGGACGGGAAACTGGGTCTTCAACGTAGCCTACAGCGGCCGGCTCGGTTTTCGCGGCGTCGTCGCGCACTTGCGCAATCTCGATCACGCGCAGCGTCTAATCGAGCGTAACCTCCCGTTGGCGATTTCATACTCGTGGGGGCACGGGGAGTTGCCCGGCGCGCCCCTGCCTCACTCCGACGGTCATCTCGCGGTGCTCTGCGGATTCACGCGCGACGGCGACTGCGCGATCAACGATCCCGCCGCGCCAAACGTGCGCGTCGTCTATCCTCGCGCGGCAATCGAGCGGATTTGGCAGCGCAACGACGGCATCGCGTACGTCGTGGCGCCGGGCGGCATCGAGTACGCCGACGTTCTGACCGGCGGTAGGTAAAGCATGCGCGACATAACGGCGATTCAGGCTGCCGTCGTGCGCTGCCGGCGTTGTCCCGAACTGCGCGAGTATGCCGCGCAAGTCGCGCGCGATAAAAAGCGTGCGCATCGCGACTGCAGCTATTGGGGTAAGCCCGTTCCGTCCTTCGGGGACGCGCAGGCCCGGGTGGTTTTGGTCGGGCTCGCTCCGGGAGCGCACGGCAGCAATCGCACGGGGCGCCCGTTCACCGGCGACGCTTCGGGCGACTTTCTCTTTCCCGCTCTTTATCGGGCCGGATTTGCATCGGCGCCACTGGCACGCGATCGCTTCGACGGGTTGGAGCTGCGCGACTGCTTTATCACCGCTGCCGCGCGCTGCGCGCCGCCGCAGAACAAGCCGACGCCGAAGGAGCTGCGCAACTGCTTTTCGTTTCTCGTCGAGGAGGTCGAAGCGCTCGAACGGCTTCGCGTGGCGGTCGGCTTAGGAGCGATCGGCTTTAACGCAATCGTCCGCGCGCTCGCACGGCAGGGCTTTACCTTTGGGGTAAAGCCGGTTTTCGCCCACGGCGCCGAGTTCGACGCGACACGCGACGGCCGCGCCGTCACCTTGCTGGGCACGTATCATCCGAGCCGGCAGAACACGAACACCGGTAAGCTGACCGTTCCGATGTTCGACGCGATCTTTACGCGCGCGAAGGAGATTCTGGCGCGCGACGGAGGTGCAGGTCGGTAATCAGCTGATCCGGCACTTGGCTCGGTGCGTCCATCATCAGATCCCGAGCCCCTTGGTTCTTCGGAAAGGCGATGACCTCGCGGATGTTCTCTTCGCCGCACGCGATCATGACGATGCGATCGATGCCGAGCGCCATGCCGCCGTGGGGCGGCGCCCCGTACTCGAGCGCGCGCACGAAGAATCCGAAGCGCTCCTCGATCTGGTCCGCGCTCAAGCCCAGCATCTCGAAGATCTTTCGCTGCTCGTCGGGCTTGTGAATTCGGATCGAGCCGGAGCCGAGCTCCCACCCGTTGAGAACCAGGTCGTAGTGCTGGGCACGCATCTCCATGGGAGCGCTTTCGATCAACTCCCAGTCGCCCGGCGCGGGCGCCGTGAACGCATGATGCGCGGGCGCCGGCTTTCCCGTCTCCTCGTCGATCTCCAGATACGGAAAACCGGTCACCCAACCGAAGGCGTAGGTCTGGGGGTCGCGCAAACCGGCCCGCTCGCCGATCTCGTTGCGCATCTTCCCGGCAACGGCATGCGCGAGCGCGGTCGTGTCGGCGAAGAGCAGAATCGCGTCGCCAGGTTCGGCCGCGACGGCCGCGGTTACGGCGGCAACGTCCGCCTCGGAGAGAAACTTTGCGGCTGAGGATTTCATTCCATCGGGCGCCAGCGAAATCCAGACCATCCCTTTTCCGCCGAACTGTTTGGCCGTTTCGGTCAAGGCGTCGAAGTCGCGGCGCGAGAGCGCCGCGCCCTTGGGATAGCGCAACGCCACGATCGAGCCGCCGCTCTCGAGCGCCGATTTAAAGACGACGAACTCCGTTCCGGCAAAGGCTGCACCGACGTTGGCCAGCTCCAGACCGAAGCGCAGGTCCGGCTTATCGAGCCCGTATTTTGCGATCGCCTCTTGGTGCGTCAGCCGCGCGAACGGCGGCAGCTCGATGCCGAGCACCGTCTGCCAAACGTAACGCATGCACGACTCCATCGTCTCGAGAACGTCCTCTTGCGTGCAGAACGACATCTCGAGGTCGAGCTGCGTGAACTCGGGCTGACGGTCGGCGCGCTGGTCCTCGTCGCGCATGCAGCGCGCAATCTGCACGTAGCGGCCGAAGCCCGCGATCATCGAGATCTGCTTGAGCATCTGCGGCGATTGCGGCAACGCGTAGAACGCGCCGGGGTAGAGACGGCTGGGAACGAGATAGTCGCGCGCACCTTCGGGCGTCGACTTGATCAGCATCGGCGTCTCGATTTCGACGAAGCCGCGCTCGTCGCAGAAGTCGCGCATCGCCTTGATGATCCGGTGGCGCAAGCGGATGTTCTCCTGCATCCGCGGACGGCGCAGGTCGAGGTAACGGTACACGAGACGCAAGTTCTCGTCGACGGCCTCGTCGGCGTTGACCTGGAACGGCGGAACCAGCGAGCGATTGAGGATTTCGAGCTCGTCGATCGCGACTTCGACGTCACCCGTTGCAAGACGCGGATTCTCGGTACCGGGCGGCCGCGCGCGGACTATGCCGCGGATGCGCAAGACGTCTTCGTTGCGCAGATGCTCCGCCTCGCCAAAGCTCGCGTGCTCGGGATTAAAAACGATCTGCGTCACGCCTTCGTGGTCGCGGAGATCGACAAAGATCAAACCCCCGTGATCCCGGCGGCGGTTGACCCAGCCGCAGAGGTCGACGAGCTTGCCCGCATCGCCGGCGCGCAAGGCGCCGCACGAGAGTCTATCTCCGGTCACGCGCTTCCTTTATCCCCGAGACGTAATGGTATTGCAGTAACAGCTCGCGCGCGAGCCGCGAGCGCTCTGCGCTGCGGTCGATCGCGCCGAGCAAAAGCGGAAGCCGCGACAGAGCCGCGTGCGCCCAGAGCGAGAGCGGCGTCATTCCGAGATTGAGCATCACCTCGACGTGCGGGTGCTTGCGATAGAAGCGAGCCGTGGAACGCCCGGCCAGCCGCATCTTTTCCTTTTGATCGCCGTATGCAACGTCTTGGCAGTGATAGTTCACGGCCAGCGGCTCGTAAAGAATCTCGACGCCGAGCCGTTGCAAGCGGTAGCCGAGCTCCAAGTCCTCGTGACCGTAGCCGGTGAAACTCTCGTCGAAGCAGCCGGCACGGAGCAGATCCTCGCGGCGCACGGATGCGTTGCCGGTAAGAAAATAAAGCCACGACAGTTTTCTTCGCGACGGCGGATGCAGATGCCCGCGCGCTTCGGGATGGTCGCGCTTGTACTCGTACTCTTCAAAGTCCCGGACTTGAACCTCCAACCCGACGACGGCAATCCCGCTTCGTTCCCGGTGGCGTCGCAGATGCGTCGAGAGGAGATCGGGCGACGCGAAGATGTCGGCGTCGTTGAAAAGGACGATGCCCGCGCGCGCCTGCGCGATGCCCGCGTTACGAGCCGATGCCCGGCCGCTATACGGCCCCGCCAAATGACGGAGATTACGGTGCGCCGGCGCCAGGCCGGCAAGATACTCGGCCGTGCCGTCGGTGGAGTTCGAGTCGCAGACGAGCAGCTCGCACTGCGAAGGCTCGAGGTCCTGGGCGAGAAGCGTCGGCAAGACGCGCGAGAGCGTCTCCAGGCGATTGTAGGTCGGAATCACGACCGAGATCTCAGGCATGCATCAAGCGGGCCACGCCGGCCGCGATTTCATCGCGAAAGCGCGCGAGCAGTTCGGGCTCTTCACGCGCCGGCTTACGAACCAAGACGTGAGGCACGCCGTAGGGTGACCACTCTTGTGAGTTCAGCCGAAAGTACGCGTGTTCGAAGGCGACCAGGGTTGGCCGATGCACGGCGCTCGCGACGTGCGTGGCACCGGTATCCACGGTTACGACCACTCGGGCGCGCTCCAGCACGGCCGCCCACCGATGGAAGGGCAGGCCGCGCAAACAATGGGTGATATTGCCGCTGGCTTCGAAAGCCGCGGCCTGCGGTTCGCATTCGCGTGCACAGGTGATAACGACCGGAGCAAGCGAGGCGAGTTCCTTCACCATCGCGAGCGTTCCCGCTAGCGTGCTCCCGCCGGTGAACCACCTCGGCGCCAGGTGCAGTACGATGGGGTTCTCGGGAAGCGTTCGCGCGATCGCTCGATCCGCATCGACGAGGTCGAGTCGCAGGGCCGTCACGCGTACGTCCGCGCCGGCGAGCGCCACGAGATCGAGCAATTGCATGACCTCGTGGCGGACGGTACGCTGCGGTTCGATGTCGCAGAGCTCGGGATCCGCCTCGGAGATCATGACGCGATTGAGAAAGAGGCCCGCCGTGAGCCGCGCAAACCAGCGCCGCTCGTAGGTATAGCCGATTCTAAGCGGCGCGCGCGTTCCACCCACGATCTGAAGGTCTACGAAGCGCGGCGCAAGCGCAATCGCGACGTCGTATCCGCTCAAGCTCGCACCAAAAGCCCGCGGCTTGGCGCCGCTTGGGAGCACGATGAGCTCGTCGACGTCGCCGTTACGTTCCACGACGACGCGATTATAGTCGCTCGTCACGATGGCGACGTGCGCCTGCGGAAACGAGGCTCGAACCGTCGCGATCGCCGGCGTCGAAAGGACTAAATCCCCGATTCGATCCGTGCGTGAGAGCAGAATCCTCACGGACGCTCAAGCGTGCAGCGCACGTTCCAGTTCTTCAAAGTAGGCTTCGTTTGCGAGCGCGCGCGCGAGCCGAGCCTCGCGAGGCGTGAGTTCTCGCTCCCCGAGTTCGGCGAGCCGGTCGCGTAGGCGCCCGGCGAATCCCAGCCGCCGTCGCCACGCCGCGAACCGGCGTTGGGCCGGATTGATTCCCGTCGCGAGAAAGGCGCGCCAGTGCGGATGAAGCCGCGCAAGCGCTACGGCCGTGCGCGCCCTGGCTCGAGCCTGCGCCACCAGGCCATCGATGCCGCTCGCGCGCAGCCGCGGCTTGAAATGATACACGAGAGCGCGCGGGTTGAAGACGGCTTTCACCCCGCGAGCGCGAAGGCGCAAGCCGACATCTATATCTTCCCAGCCGTACTCCGAGAACGACTCGTCGAATCCGCCGATCGCGCGAATCGTCGCCAGCGGGGCGGAGACGTTCGTCGTCCAAAAATAGTTGCCGCTGTAGTTCTTGATGCTCCAGACGGGCGGCGGCAGCTCGTCGAGCGACTCGACTTCGATGGCGCCGCCACGCACGATGGCTTGCGGCCTGGTCGCATGGCTGCGCAGATGCTCCGAGACGAAGTTCGGCAGCACCAGCACGTCGTCGTCTATGAAGATGATGCGCTCGCCGGTCGCGCGCGCGATTCCGGCATTGCGCGCGGCGGCCAGCCCGCGGTTTTCTTGGCTTACCGCGGTAAACGCGCACGATGCGTGCAGACGCGCGCGCTCGATGACCGCCGGCGTTGCATCGCTCGAGCCGTCATCGACCAGAACGACTTCGTACGAGTCGTCGGGGAGGGTCTGGTCGAAGCAGGCTTCGAGCACGCGCTCGAGCAGCGCCGACCGATTATAGGTGCAGAGCTGAATCGTCGCGGCAATCACGAGATCAACGAGTCGAGCGCGGCGAGGATTCTCGTGCGATCGAGGTTCTCGATGCACGCGTAGTCGCGACAGCGTTCCTTCGTATCGCCGGGATGGCAAGGAAATGAGGCCCGCACCACGGCCGTCCGTTTGCCCAGCGGCGCCCAGCGTTCGGGGAAATCCGATTGAAAGGGAAAGATGCCCACCGTCGGGCAACCGACGGCGGCCGCAACGTGCATCGAGCCGGTCGTGATTCCCACGAACGCGCGCGCGCGGCGCGCGACCGCGCCAAAGGCGCCGACGCTCGTGCGCCCGGCGATCGAAACGACTCCCTCTTGCCCATCGAGGAGACGCACGATACCCTCCGTCGAGCGCGCGTCCGCCGGCGAACCGCTCACCAGAACGCGCGCGCCGTAACGATCGCGAACCTCGCGTGCGAGTTCCGCCCAGCCGGCCAGCGGCCAGCTGCGCCGCGACGCGATCGCGTTGCACGGATTGAGAATGATGAATCCCTCGCAGCCGCCGAGCAGCGCGGCCGCGTCGCGCTCGTCCTGCGCCGTGGGCACGAAGCGATAGCGGCGTTCCTCCGTGTCGCAGCCGATGGCGCGCGCGAAGTCCAGCAGGACATCGCCCCAGTGAGAGGTGACGTCGCCGCGTTCGCTTCGGACGACGACCCGGTTGGTAAAGCGAAACGAGTAGAAGCGGCGCGCTTGACCGACTCGAACGGGAATGCCGGCGCGTTGCGGAATTCGAGCGGTTCGAGAGGTCGCCCAGGTAACGACGCAGGCTTCGTACCCACAGCGCTCGAGCCGTTCCGCAACGGCTCCATCGGGACCCTCATCGACCAAGACGCCGTCGACGTCGGGCACCCGCTCGAGCAGCTCGCGGTGCGACGGAAGAGTGAGTGCGTCGACCGTCGCGAATTTCCGTCGCAGCGCGCGCGCGACCACCGAGGCAACCAGCGAGTCACCGATGCCGCCGCCGGCGCAATAGAGCAAGGCTCGCTCAGCGCACATCGCCGGCATCGAGCGTGCGAACGAGCTCGCGCGCGTAAAGCGCGTCCAAGAGTTGTCCGCGACTTAGGCGCCGCAACCATTGAGGCGCGTCACTGCTCGAGAGACCCGCATAGAACGCGAGAAGCGGATCCGGTAAGAGGTAGCGAGCGCGAAGAAGGTTGAGTGCGTGGGCACCGGTTGCCAAGCGCGCTCGGCGCGAGGGGTGTTTGCCGAGAAAACGGCCCGCCATGCGCGCCTTTTCGATGGCCTTCCGGCTTTCGATTTCGAGCGTGTTCTCCGCCGGCGGCTTGACGTGCCAAAGAAAAGCATCCCAAGCAAACTTCCAGCGGCATCCCGCTTCGCGCAGGCGCACGCCCAACTCGGTGTCCTCCCAGCCGTAGAGATCGAAGGCTTCGTCGAAGCCACCGGCGCGGAAAAAGGTTTCCTTCGAGAGCGATGCGTTGCACGTACAGAGAAATGCGCGCGAATAGTTGGCCAGCGCCGGCTTCGGCGTCGTATCGTAGGACGGCACGTTGATAATCGGCCCGTTTACCACGCAGTCGTCGCCGCTCTGCGCCGCCGCATGAGCGGCAAGCCAGCTCGGCGGCGGCGATACGTCGTCGTCGCAGAAGAGAACGTAGCGGCCTGCCGCGAGCTCGACGCCGCGATTGCGTGCCTTTCCGCGATTGGGCTGCGGCTCGGCAAGGTATCGCACCGGTACAACGCCTTCCGCGCGCGCTTCGACGACGCTCCGCGTGTCGTCGGCCGACCCGTTGTCGACGACGATCACCTCGAACGGCGGCGCGCCGGTCTGCACCTCCAGCGACTCCAGCGTTCGCCTGAGATACTCTTGCCGGTCTTTCGTCGCGATCACGACCGAATAGTCCATCTCGTGCTATGCCGCCAAGCCGAGCAGGGAGTCCGCCATCCGATCGGCCGCGCCGACGTGGTCGCGATAGAGCGCCGCCAATGCCGTGCCCGCTGACGAAATCCAGGCACGATCGTCGTACGAGTCGAGCGCGATACGAGCGATTCGTCCCGGAGTGACGGTGCCGTGCATTTCGCGAATCAACTCGCCGCCGGCATCCATGTTCGGCTGCGTGTGATAGGGAAAGCGGCGAGAGACGGCGACTGCCGCGGCGCGTTTGAGCGGAACTCCGATCAGCGGCACGCGACTGAGATAGGTCAGCGGGCCGTTGATGGTTACGAGCTCCGGCGCATTGAGCGGCGTAATCGCGATGGCCGGCTTACCGAGGACGGCCAGCTCGATCGTTTTGGTCCCAGGAATGGTCAAGACCAGACGCGCGCTGCGCGCCGCCGCCAGCGCGTTGCTCAGAAGCGGGATGCGCACGTCGTCCGACTCCGTCGCTAGGAAGTCGCGTCCCGCCTCGGTTACCAGCCGGCCGCTTCGGCCGAACATTCGGGGATGGCCGCCGCTCGCGATCGCCGCTGCAACCTGCGCGCGCGGCGTAAAGGGCGAAAGCGCAAAGGCAATCTTCAGCTGGGGGCGTTCCCGCAGCATTCGCAAAGCCGCCGCAAAATAAAACGGTACGAGATTTTCGATTTCGTAGGATCGCGAGCCGGGCATGATGAGGATCCCGTCGGCCGGAGTCCCGGGCTCTTGCGCGAGACCGGCCTCGAAAAGGGCGCCGTCGATTGCCAGGTTTCCGACTCGCTCGATTCGCTGCGGCGGAGTTCCCCACGCGACAAGCTGTTCGACGTTACGCGCATCCACCGCGAAGGCGCGGTCGAAAAGCGAACGGTACGATCGGCGCGAGAACTTATAGGTTGCGGCCCGGCCCTTCAAGCGCGCGTGAACGCGCGCCGCGTGCAAGAGGTCGCCGCCGATATACTGCACGAGATCCGCGTGCGACGGCAGGTTCTCCAGCCGCGCGCCAAACGCGAACCTCAGATACTCTTTCGGGGTGAAGACGCGGGCTGACGGGAACGCATCGCGCACCATCTTCGCTTCGAAACCGGTTGCATAGTCGTCGGGCACGAGAAAGACCAGTGCCTCCAGATCGGGCTGCCGCCGGTAGAGCGCGCGCAGCAGCGGCCGCAGCCACCCGGCGACCTCACCGGGCCCGTTAGCCGTGACGGCTATACGCATCGAGGATGCGGGCGATTGTCTCCGTCGTACTCTTTCCGGGCGCGTGCGGCGCGAGCGCGATTCGGCCGCCATACGCCAGCACGACGCTTCGCTCGGGAAGCTCGTCTTCACGGTATTGGTCGCTCTTGACGTGAATGTCGGGTCGAATGCGGTCGAGCAAAATCTCCGGCGTGCGTTCCGAAAATCCAACGACGGCGTCGACGCTGCGCAGCGCCAGCAGCAGCTCGGCTCGGTCGCGAAAGGGCACGATCGGGCGCGCGCGGCCTTTGATTTGGCGCACCGAATCGTCTTCATTCAAGCCTACGATGAGGGCGTCGCCTTGCGCGCGCGCCCACGCGAGATACTCCACGTGACCGGCGTGCAACACGTCGAAGCAGCCGTTGGTAAAGACGACGGTTCGGCCCTGGGCTCGCAGCTCTTCGCGCCACTCGACCGCCTCCTGCGCGCGCAGCAGACGGCCGAAGAACTGCGCGTTCATCTAGGTCGCGGGCTCGACGAGCGCTACGATCTCCTCGGGCGACGCGGTCGCAGTTCCGAGCTTCTCGACGACGACTCCGGCGGCAAAGTTTGCCAGTTGCATCGCCTGTTCGATAGCCGCGCCGGCTGCCAGCGCGAGTGCCAGGACGGCAATCACGGTATCGCCCGCACCGCTCACATCGTAAACGGTCCGTGCGACGGACGGGATATTCAAACGCTCGCCATCGCGTCCGAAGAGCGCCATTCCGTGCTCGCCGCGGGTAATGACTGCGTAGCGGCAGTCGAGCATCTCGACGAGGCGCACGCCCGCCCGTTCGAGGCTCGCGTCGTCAACGATATGAACGCCTGTCATCGTGGAGGCTTCCACCGCGTTCGGCGCGACGCACGTCACGCCGCGAAGGAGCCCGAGGTTCTGCGGTTTAGGATCCGCTAGTACGACGGGACAGATCGACGTCGCCTCGACGATTTCCCGACAGAGTAACCCTTTGGCATAGTCGCTCAAAATCACGGCGTCGCAATCCGCCGCTTTCCGCCGAACGAAGGCCGCAATCCGGCCGCGGTCGTCCTCGGTTAACGGCGCGGTGGACTCCCAGTCGGCCCGCACGACTTGCTGATTGTGCGCCACGATCCGCGTCTTGCGCGTCGTCGGCCGATCGGTCAGCGTGAAGATTCCCGAGTCGTCCACTTGCTGGTCTTGCAGCAGGCTGCGAACTTGCACGCCGAACGCGTCGTCGCCAATCGTTCCCGCAAAAACGACGCCGGCGAGCAAGGCTCGCAGATTGCTCGCAACGTTACCGGCTCCCCCGAGCGTGAACGAATGGTCCCCGACGGCGACGACCGGAACCGGGGCTTCGGGCGAAATGCGCGTCACCGTGCCCCAAATCCATTCGTCGATCATCAGATCGCCGATGACGAGGATCCGGCGGCCCCTCGCGCGCTCAAAGAGCGTTCGCGCGTCGGGCGCCATCAGTGCCGTCACGGTATGCCGCCCTCGAAGATCAACCGCTGCTCGACCAAGTCGCAGACGATGTGGGCCATGACCTGGTGGACTTCTTGGACGATCGCAGCGTACCCATCGGGACCGATCAGCGCAAGATCGGCATATTCGAGGACCGTGCCCCCTCCGTTACCGGTAAACGCAACCGTCACGGCGCCGCGACGCTTCGCCGCCTGCAGCGCAAGCACGACGTTGCGCGAGGTGCCGCTCGTCGTCATGCCGATCACGACGTCGCCCGGCCGCGCGAAAGCCTCCACCTGGCGAGAGAAGACGTAGTCGTATCCGTAATCGTTGCCGACGCACGTCAGCGTCGAGGAGTTCACCGAGAGCGCTTCGCTGGCCAGACCCGGCCGCTCGCGCAAGTAGCGCCCGGAGAGTTCCGCCGCCATGTGCTGCGCTTCGGCCGCGCTGCCGCCGTTGCCGCACCACAGGACCTTGTTGCCCGCTCGAAGCGCGGCGACGACCGCGTCGACGATTGCTTCGACTTGCTCGCGATACTGCGGCGGATCGAGAAACCCGCGCCGGTCGGCGAGGAGTTCGTCAAAGTCGCGCCGTCCGTGGTATCGCGCCATCGCGTCGCTCATGGCTTGCGGCCCACTAGTGCGGCTCGATCCAGAAAAGCTCTTCACCCTGCGAGACCAGCTCGCCGTTACCGGGGACGACGCGCACGATCGTACCGGCGTAGTCGCTCTGAATCTCGTTGAAGAGCTTCATGGCTTCGAGCACGCACAAGATGTCGCCGATTTCGACGCGATCGCCCACTTCGACGTACGAGCCGGCGTCGGGTGACGACGCGCGATAGAAGACGCCGGTCAACGGCGCGAGCACTTTGGTGACGTTTGCGCCCGCCACCGGGGCGCTTTCGCCGGCCGCGCTCGAGGAGAAGTTCGCGGCCTGCAGCGCCGGCTCGGAGCCTGCGCGCGAGAGCTCGTAGATTGCGTCGCCGAGTCTTACTTTTATCGTATCGAGGTCGTGCTCGTGCATCAGCGCAAGCAGTTCGCGTAGCGTTTGCGTCTCCTGCGCGTAGTGCTCGTCCATCACAGGCCCGCTTCTACGAGAAGCTCGACAAGGACTCTTATCGAACCGAACGGCACTCTGCGATCGCTTCGCTCCTCGAGGTCCCTCAGCACCGCCTCGCCGGCGGCTAGCTCGTCGCTACCGAGGATCAGCGCAAAGCGCGCTCGATTGCGGTCGGCAATTCTCAACTGAGCGAGCAGCTTGCGTTCCAGGTAGTCCATGTAGGTCGGCGCGTCGAGGCTGCGGCGCAGCTCCGCGACGACCGGCGCCAGGACGGTGCGCGCTTGCGCTCCCAGTGCGACGGCCTGGAGTCCCCTCCGCGGCGCTTGCGCTTGCGAACCGCGGGCCTCGAGCATCATGAGAAATCGTTCCATCCCCAGAGCAAAACCGACCGCGGGTACGTCGGGGCCGCCAAGCGACGCTACCAGACCGTCGTAGCGGCCGCCGCCGCAAACGCTGCTTTGTGCGCCGAGGACGCTCGAGGTAATCTCGAAAACGGTTCTTCCGTAGTAATCGAGTCCTCGAACGATACGCGGATTGACCGTAAACGGAATGCCTGCCAAATCGAGATACGATTTGAGCGCGTCAAAGTGCTCGCGGCACGGGGCGCAGAGCACGGATTCGAAGGCCGGCGCGCTCGCCACGAATGGAGCGTCGGCGGGATCTTTACTGTCGAGCAGACGCAGCGGATTCCGTTCGATTCGCACACGCGACTCTTCGCTCAGCTCCGCTAGATGCGGCCGAAAGTGCGCGACCAGCGCATCGCGATACGCCGGCCGGCATTGGTCGTCGCCGATCGAGTTGACGTTGAGCACCGCATCGCCGATCCCATACCCGCGCACAAGCTCCCACGCGAGCGAGATCACCTCCAAGTCTGCTTCGGGACCCGCAAACCCGAAACACTCGACGCCGAACTGGTGCGATTGCCGGTAGCGCCCTTTTTGCGGGCGCTCGTAGCGAAAGATCGGTCCGATGTAATACAGCCGCAGCGGCCCGAGCGCAAAAAGGCCGCGTTCCAGGGCGGCCCGGACCACCGGCGCCGTCCATTCCGGGCGAAGCGTCAGACTACGGCCGGAGCGGTCGTTGAAGGTGTACATCTCTTTTTCCACGATGTCGGTCTGCGCGCCGACACCTCGGACGAAGAGCTCGGTCGACTCGAAGACCGGCGTGCGAATCTCGCCGTAGCCAAAACGCTCCGCGAGAAGATGTATCCGCGCTTCGAGCGCGTTCCACCGCCCCGACTCGGGAGGAACGAAGTCCTGGGTGCCGCGCGGGGCGCCAAAGTTCTCTGGCATGCTCGGCCGACCGGTTCGCCGGGTCGACTGACTAGCCATTGCGCCCGCGCGCGTGATGGCCGCCGGTGCGTATCGCGCTCTACGCAGCGGCGCTACTGGCCCTGGCAACGCTCTTCTCACCGGAGACCCTGCGCAGCGCGCTGGCGACGTCGGCGAGCGCTCTTTTTGAAGCCGCACCATTCTTACTCGCCGGCATCGCTGCGGGGCGCTTCTTACGCCATCATCACGCGGTCGCGTACCTCGGTTGCGGCTGCGCGGCCGGCCCGTCGGCGCGTTCGCTTCCCGCCGCCGCCGCGACGTGGCTGCTCTTCGGGCCGGTCGTCGCCGTCGCGCGCTTCGCCGCCGCGCTCGTGGTTGCGCGCGTGTTCCGCCACGAAAGCCGGCTCGGCTGCCCGCATACCTGGGATTTGCTCGGTGATCTTGCCGCTCTGCTTCCCTCGGCACTGCTCGCCGGCGCTGCGGCGCAGGCCGCCGCAGCAATCGATCCGGCAAAGCTGTCGCCGCTACTCGGCGCCGCGGCCGGCGCGTTGCTCGGTTTTGCGGCGGCGCCGTGCGGGCTGGGCGCGATCGCGGTGGCCGGGGCTTTGCGCGTCCAGGCTCCGGTCGCCGCCGCGGCCTTCCTCTGCGTCGCCGGAATCATCGATCTGCGCGCGTTCGCGCGGCGCGCGCACTCCGAAAACGGCCACGATGCGCTGGCCTATTTGCTCCTGGTCGCAGCATTTGCAATCGTCGCGCTCCGGCGGGGAGACGCGCTCGTCAATCCCGCAATCGCGCCGCTTCTAGCGGTATGCGCCGCTGCGGCGCTGATCTGCGCGATCGCGTATCGACGCGAGCAGAGCGCGGCGCGGCGATGCGCGCCGCTCTTGATGTTGATCGCTGCGGTGGCCGGCGCCCCGCCCCCACAGTATCACGCGACCGAAACGACGTTAACCGATCTCTTCGCCGGCGAGCGATTGACGTTTACCGGAACGCTTACGCGAAACGGGACGGAAAGCGCCTTGGTTCGCTACGCGATAACGTGTTGCCGCGCCGATGCGGCGCCGGTTGTCGTCCGCCTCGATCGCGCACCGCGCTACGGGATGGGCAGCTGGCTGCGCGTCGACGGGCGCATCGAGAGTATCGGCGGCAATCTTCGCCTGGTTGCGGGAAGCACGCGACGCGTCGCGCCCCCGGCGGATCCGTTCATCTATCGCTGACGAGGCTCGAGCAGCTCAACCGGAATTCCATTTGGATCTTCGACGAAGGCAATCGCGCGGGTACCGCCGGGAGACTTGTAGACGTCTTTGAGAATCGTTACGCCCTTGGATCGCAGTGCGTCGACGTACTGGCGGAGGTCGCCGTCGGCTTCGAGAGCCAGGTGTTCGTAGCGGTTGCCCAGCGCATACGGCGGATGCTCTTCCAAGTCGTAGACCAGCTCGATGTACGAGTTCCAATCGTTTCCCACGAACGCCATATCGGCATTGCCGGGATAGTGAAACGGGCCGTCGAGCAGGCGCAACCCGAGCTTCTCGGTGTAAAAATCGATCGACTCTTTCATGTCGTTGACGAAGATCGACGTGTGAAGAAAACGCGGCATGTGAGGCTCCTGGTGATCTAGTGCAAGAAGTAGCGGTAGCTCGAGAAGACCAGCGCCACGCCGGCGCGGTCGGCTGCGGCGATGACTTCACCATCCCGGACCGATCCGCCCGGCGCGATAATCGCCGCGCATCCGCCCGCGACGGCGGCTTCCAAACCATCGGCAAAAGGAAAGAAGCCATCGCTCGCGCAGGCAGCACCTTTGGCATGGCCACCGGCGCGCTGCGACGCGATCTGTACCGCGCTGACCCGGTTGGTCTGACCCGCGCAAATTCCACGCGTCGTTCCGCCGTTGACGATAACGATACCGTTGCTCTTCACGTGCCGCACCACGTCCCACGCGAAGGCGAGGTCGTGCCACTGCTGCGGGCTCGGCTGGCGGCGGCTGACGACGCGCCACTCTTCCGCCGGCGCCGTCGGGTCGTCGTTTTCAGCGAGAACGCCGCCGAGCGCGCTTCGCAAACGCAACTCGTGGGCCAGCTCGTCGGGGAGCGAGCGCATAAAGCGCATGATTCGAAGGTTCTTTTTTTTCGTTAGTAGGTCGAGCGCGTCCGGATCGAAGGCCGGCGCCGCGACGATCTCGAGAAAGTGCCGGCCCAGCGCCTGCGCGGCATCGGCGTCGATCGGAGCATCGGTCGCGACGATTCCGCCGAATGCCGAGACCGGATCGGCCTCGAGCGCTTCCCGAACCGCCAAACCGACGTGCGAACGTTGTGCGACGCCGCAGGGGACCGTGTGCTTTACCACGGCGGCGCGAACGAAGCGCTCGCGATCGCTCCCGAACTCCGCCCCGAGCGGGGCGCGAGAGAGCAGCCGCAGCGTGGCATCGAGATCGAGCAAATTATTATAAGAGAGCGCCTTTCCGTGCAGCTGCTCGGGCAGACGTTCGCGCCGGTCGAGATAGAATGCCGCCCGCTCCTGGGGATTGGTGCCGTACCGCAGCCGTTTGGCAAGCGGCAACGTCAGTGCCAAGGCGCCGGGAAGCTCGCTCGGCAACACCTCGCCCGCCGCAGCGAGATAGTGTGAAATTGCAACGTCGTACTCCGCGGTTCGTTCGTACGCCGCGATGGCGAATTTGCGATGCAGCGCCGGCGACGCGTCGCCCGACTCGATCGCGGCTCGGTATTCCGGATACTGCGAAGGGTGCGTCAGGACGGCGACGTGCTCGAAGTTCTTCGCCGCCGCTCTCAGCAACGCAACGCCGCCAATGTCGATCTGCTCGATCGCTTCTTCCTCGGTCGTCCCCGGACGCGCGACCGTTGCTTCGAAAGGGTAGAGATTCACGACGACCGCGCAAATCTCCGCAATGGCGTACTTCTCCGCCTGCGCGCGATGCTCGCGGTCGGTGCGATCGAAGAGAATCGCACCAAAAACCTTGGGATGCAGGGTCTTGACGCGGCCGCCAAAGAGCGCGGGAAAACCGGTGACGTCTTCCACGTCTCTGGCATGCACGCCCCGATCTTGGAGGAATGCTCGGGTTCCGCCGGTGGCGTAGATTTCGATGCCGCGCTCCTCGAGCGCGCGGGCCAGCTCCGCCGAACCAGTTTTGTCGAAAAGCGAGAAGAGCGCCGCGCGTCGCGTTGCCGCCGGGGCGTCAGGCAACCGACATCTCCACCTCGGCCGCGAGCTCCGCCGAGACGACCGCGCTTACTCCGGCCTCTTTGGTCGTAACGCCGTACAGACGGTCCGCACTCTCCATCGTTTTCTTATTGTGCGTGACGATGAGCATTTGCGACTTTGCCGCGAACTCGCGCACCATCTGGCAGAAACGCTCGATGTTCGCGTCGTCGAGAGCGGCGTCTACCTCGTCGAGGAGGTAGAACGGCGCGGGCTTGATCTCGATAAGCGCAAAGATCAAGGCCGCCGCGGTCATTGCGCGTTCCCCGCCCGAGAGCGCGGCCAGCGGCATCTGCTTCTTGCCCGGAGGCTGCACCGCGATCTCGATGCCGGTTTCCGCGAGGTTGGCGGGCTCGGTCTGCCACATCTTCGCCTGACCGCCGGCGAAGAGCCGGCCGTACATGGTAGAGAACGCCACGGCAACGCGCTCGAACGTTGCATTGAACTGCGCTTGGCTCTCCCGTTCGATCTCGGCGATCGACTCGAGCAGCGTCGTTCTAGCCTTTGCGAGGTCCTCGAGCTGCACGCGCAGGAACTGCTCGCGCTGCGCGACGTCGTCACGCTCGGCCTCCGCGTTGAGGTTGACGTTGGCCTCCAATCGCGCGAGGTCGTCGCGCAGGCGCGGAAGGTCGTCGACGACCGAATCGGGCTCGTCCCGATACCGGCCTTCCACGTCGGCACACTCTTCGTTGGTGGCGGGGTGCTGCGCGAAATGAGAGACCAGCATGCCCAGCTCGGCCTCGATCTGCGCCAGGCGCGTGCGGTGACGCTCGCCGCCGGCGGCGGCGTCGCGCTCTTCCTGTTCGGCCAGCCGCAGCTCCGACTCGACCCGAGCCTGTCCCGTCACTAACTCTTCGCGTTCTTTACGCGCCTGCTCGAGGCGCGCGTCGAGCGAACCCACGCCGCGGCGCAAACCTTCGAGATGGGCGTGCGCACCGCGAGTCTCTTCCATCAGCGACGCGATCTCGGCCAGCATGCGCTCGCGCGCCGACCCGGCGCGAGCGCGATCCTGATCGAGCATGCCGAGCCTCGCGTTGGCGGCATCGCGCTCGGCCCCCAGCGCGCCCGTTCGCTCGCGCAGATCCGCGGCATGTGCGCTCGCCGCGGTCTGCGCCGTCTGCGCGGCCGCAATCTCTTCGCGGACGCGCACCAGCTCGTTTTCCAAGCGCAGCCGTTCGTCGTCGCTCTTCTGGGCTTCCGGATCGCTCCGCTCGAACCCGCGCTCCAGCTCCCGAGACCGCACGACCGCCTCGCGGAGCAAAGCCGTTGCGGCGCGCGCCGCTGCGAGGTCGGCCTGGGTACGCTCGACCTCTTCGTTGAGCGCCGCAGTTTGCGCGCGCAGACCGACGAGCTGCGATTCCGCGCGCGCCTGCCGCTCGCGCGCCGCGTCACGCTCTCCGACGCCGGCATGCGCGCGGGCTTGGGCGACTCGCAGCGCCTGCTCGGCCTCGTCGAGCCGCAGCCGCATGCCGGCCAGCGCTTCGCGGAGGCTTGCAGCCAAAAACCGGCGCGAGAGAATCGAGCGTTCGCGCGCAAACCGGCCGCCGGTAATCGCACCGCCTCCGGTGATCTGCTCGCCGCTCAGCGACACGATCGTGTCCCGCACGCCGCGCCCGCGCACCAGCTCGATACCGGTCTCGAGGCCATCGACGATCAAGACGTTTCCAACCAAGAAGTTCACGATCCCCGCGTAGCGCGGTGCCGTCTCCACCAGCGTGTGTGCGTACCCGAGAACTCCGGGCACCGCGGCTAGCGCCGGATCCAAATTGCGGCCTTGCCGGTCGGAGAGCGTGTCGAGCGGCAGAAACGTAGCGCGGCCGGCTTCTTTACGATTGAGAAACTCGACGCACCGCTCCGCATCTTCCGAGGTCGTCGTGACGACGTTGGAGAGGCGGGTGCCGAAGGCCACGTCCATCGCGCGAGCGTAGCGTTCTTTAGTGGTGATGAGATTCGAAACGATGTCCTCGATCCCGCGCAGCTCGCCGCGTTGTCGAGCTTCCACGACGGCGCGCGTTCCGGGAACGTGTCCCTCGAGCGAGTTTTCCAGCTCTTCGATCGTGTGCAGGCGCGACTGGGCTGCGGCGACGTCGCCCGTTTGATCGCGATGTGCGCCGAGCGCCGCGGCGACGGCCTCTTGGGCGGCAGAGGCCTGGAGCGCCGCGTTCTCGGCACGCCCGCGCGCCTCGAGCAGCTCCTCTTCGAACGCTGCGATTTGGCGGCGGCACTCGCCTTGACGGTGTAACGCGCCGCCGGCGGCGATCTCGAGCTGCTCCGCGCGCTCGCGGGCGGTCTGCTCTTCGCGCTCGAGTCGCTCCGCTTCGCTGCGAAGCGTTTGCGCTTGGACGCGCCGCTCCGCCTTGCGAGTTGCCAGCTCGGTCGCTTCGGCTTCGACTTCGCGCAGGTCCGTAAAGACGTTTTCGAGTTTTGCCCGAGCTTGCGAGAGCGCCGCTTGCGCCTCGACGTCGCGCTCCCGCGCTTCTTCCAACGCTTGCGAGAGCGGCGCGAGGCGCGCCTCCAGCTGGTCCATCGCCGTAACCAGCAACGCGCGCTCTCCCAGCACGCGCGCGGCGTCCTGCGAAGTTTGCGTCGATTGCCGTTCGAGCGCCTCACGCCGCGCGAGCGCGGCGGCGTATTCCGCTTCGACGCGGGCGACGTTGTTGCGCTCGGTTTGTGACTGCGAGCGCAGCTCTTCGAGCTGCAGCTCGCACCGGTAGAGCTGCGTTCGCAGCCGGGCGACTTCCGCGCCGAGTGTTGCCGCCTTTGCGGCGGCCGCCGCGCGCTGCTCCTCTCCGCGTTCGAGCTCGTCACGCAAGCAGACTCGCTCGGCGCGGCGCGACGCGCCGGCTCGGAGGTAGGCGAGGATCTCCAAGTCGCGCAACCGCGCGCTGATGCGGCGGTAACGCTTCGCCCGGCGAAGCTGGCTCTCCAACTCCGGAATGTGACGCTCCAGCTCCGCGATCAGATCGCTGATGCGAATGGCGTTCTGCTCGGTGCGTTCCAAACGGCGCATCGACTCGTGTTTGCGCGCCAGAAACTTGCCGATGCCCGCGGTCTCTTCGAAAAGCGAACGCCGCTCGGCGGGTTTACTGACGAGGATTGCGTCGATCTGTCCTTGCGAAACGATGGCGTAGGAGCCGGGGCCCAGGCCGGTGCCCATTACCAAATCGAGAACGTCGCGCAAACGGACCTGGCTGCGGTTGATGAAGTATTCGCTCTCACCCACGCGATAGGCGCGCCGGGTTATTTCGACCTCGTTGAAGTCGATCGGCAACGAAGCGTCGGAGTTATCGAACAGAATCGAGACTTCGGCGAGGCCGAGCGGCTTGCGGACTTCGTTGCCGGCGAAGATCACGTCTTCCAGACGTCCCGAGCGGATGCTCTTGGTCGACGTTTCCCCAAGCACCCAACGAAAGGCGTCCACGAGGTTCGACTTCCCCGAGCCGTTGGGGCCGACGATCGCCGTGACGCCGTCGCCGAACTCCAACGCCGTCGGTTCGGCAAACGTTTTGAACCCGAACGATCGAATTTTCTTGAGTTTCACGATCCAACCGCGCGGTGCAAGTCTTCGTCGCTTGCCGGAACGAGCGAAAGCAGCGCGGTCTCGGCCGCCGCTTGTTGCGCGGCCTTTTTCGAGGGCCCGGTCCCCTTGCCCAAGACCTTGCCCTTGACGCTGACTCTGGAATAGAATGCGGGGCGCTGCGGAGTGCCGCGACTGCTCTCCCGGTAGACGGGTGTCGCCGCCAAGTGTTCCTGCGCGTAGTGCTGCAAGCGCGTCTTGGCGTCGAGCAGCGCGTCCGTGCAGTGATCCAACTGGTCGACGTGGTGTTTGATCACGAACGCTCGCGCCTTCTCCAGCCCGTAGCTAAGGTAGAGCGCACCGACAAAGGCTTCGAAGGCGTCGGCCAGCACCGACGTATTATCGCTCCCGCCGCCTGCCCGCATTCCCGCGCCGAGCAGCGTGAGCTCTGAAAACCCCAGCCGGCGTGCCGTTCGGGCGAGCTGCGCGTCGTTGACGATCGCGGCTTTGCGCAACGTCAGCAATCCCTCGGAATCGTCGGCGAACTGCTCGAAGAGCCAGCCCGCCGTGACGGCGCCCAAAACGGAGTCGCCGAGAAACTCCATCCGGTCGTTCGACCGGCCGCCCCGCTCTCTTGCATAGCTCTGATGAACGAAGGCCATTTCAAATACGCTTAATTCGTCACGCTTGCGAATGCCTGCAAGGCGGAGCAGGGCGCGCAGCCGGCGCCGGTACGCTTCGCCGCTCACGCTAGGAGCCCGTAGGGCGAACCTTGCCGAGGACGATGACGCTGTTGTGGCCGCCGAAGCCGAACGAGTTCGAGAGCGCAACGCGGATTGGCGCATGACGCGCGACGTTGGGCACGTAATCGAGCCGGCACTCGGGATCGGGGAACTCGTAGTTGATCGTCGGGGGCATGATATCGTGGTACACGGCCAGCGCCGTCGCGACGCCTTCGATGCCGCCGGCCGCGCCGAGCGCGTGCCCGTGCATCGACTTGGTCGAACTGACTCCGATTTTGTGCGCGTGCTCGCCGAAAGTTTTTTCGATCGCCCTCGATTCAGCGGGATCGCCCATCGGTGT
>DATGGV010000064.1:0-11529 GCA_035308305.1 Candidatus Cybelea sp.
CTCGAACATCGGATGCCACGTTTGCGGCACGACTTGACCGGTCAAGCCGGCCAGCAGCGTTCGCGCGGTGCTCTGCGTAATGCTCAGCTCGGGAATCGTCGCGTGCGGAATGTCGTTCCAGTTCTTGTGCGGTACGCCGACGACCGGCGCCTTGCCGGCCATGGTGGGATCGCCGGGAGGAAACATCATGAAGCCGCGCGGCGACATTCCGCCCATGCGCTCGGCCATGTTGGTGTTCTTGAAGTTGCCGTTGGGCCACATCGCGCCGCCGCCGTATCCGGTCGTTCCGGGTTCCATGAACTCGAGAATCGCGGCGACGCCGCGTTTGCGCAGTTCGTTATACGCGACGTACTTCGGATCGAGAGCGGCAATGCCGCCGCCGCCCGGGGCGCTCAGACGTACGATAGCGACCGCGCCTTGCAGGCTCACGTGCCGCGCGTCGATCTCGGCGAGATCGTCCTTCGACGCCGTGTTGACGTAGACGACCGGACCGGTGACGGTCCCGTCGCCCGATTCCTCGAGAAACGGCTGGCCCGCCATCAGCTCCCACTTGGTATGGTGTCCCGGCGTGCCTTCGAGTAAGTCGAAGTTTATCCGGCGCGGCGAGAGCAGCCTCAAGCTCTGCTCGAGCGGGCCGGTGAACTCGACTTCATACTCTTGAACGCGCGTTATGAAACCGTCGCGTTCCAAGCGCTCCTTGACGTACATGGCCGTGGCGTAATCGGCAGCCGATCCCGCGCGGTGCGGAACCGATGAGAGATGCCGTTCAATATCCATCGCGTTGGCGCTGCTGGGCACGCGCATCATCGTCTTCTCGGCATCCAGCTCGGCGGCGACGTCGGGTCCGGCGGCCCATCCGATCAGTGCGGCGTCGGACGTCTGCGAACGAGCCGGGCCCGCAATCAGTCCTGCGCTGCAGGCAAGGACGACGGCGACGGCAAGAGAGCGGCGCATCATGAATGGAGCCGGCGCTGCTGCACTAAACGCGCCATCAACAGGGTGATGTCGCGGTGCAAGCGGGTTCGAGCGGCCCGATAGAGCCAGCTCGGGAGCGAACCGTCGGTTCGGCGATAGGCGAAGAGCAGCGCTTGGAGATAATCCACTTCGGCGGCGATCGAGCGATTCACGCCAATGCCGTTGGCGGCGTCCCACAGCACGTCGATGCACTGCTCTAAATCGCGTTTTCTTCCGCGCGCGTCGACCTGCTCGACGAGTTCTCGAACAAACCATAGGATCGCCGGCGAAAAGGGAATGAGCAGGTTGATGATGAGGCGCTCGGTCGTGATGCCGTTGCGCGAAAAAAGAACCAGCGCGCCGATTGCGATGACGCCGGCCAGGGCGCACATTCCAGTGATGTACGACCCCCGGAGAGACGCGTCCCAGAAAGCGTTGATGCGCAGTGCCGCAAGATGAGCGATCTCCCTTGGAAACGCGCCCAGGCGCCGGTCGTACCAATTCGAGAGCCGGTCGACCAGATCGCCCAACCCCATTTGGCGCCCGGAATCGGCAGTAACCGAATCGATGGAAGCCGGGAAGGGCAGATGCACGTGGGGGCTCTCAGAGAACAAGTAGCGGTCGAAACAATCGGCCAGTTGCGCCGCGGCGTGACGATTCGTCAGCATGACATGGTAGACCAGCGAGGACTCAATGACCGCGAACGCAAGCGCCCAGAGTGCGGCGCCCGTTTGGAGCGCGGGGCTGTTCGCGCAGTACAGGCCGAGCGCGATCGAACCGACGACGATGAGGCCTTCGAGCCGGCGCGCGATCGCCACTTTGGCATAGTGCCGGTCGGCGGCCGCGCGATAACGCAAGGCTTCCGCGTCGTTCTGGCGATTGATGCTGAAGTCGGTCGAGGCCATCGGGAACACGAATTCCTCATCGGAGCCGCGGAAGCCTACGACGGCTCGGCAGGCGGACCCGGGCTGCATAGCGCATCCTCGTCTTATAAAGAAGCAGGCTGTCGGCGGATTCGCCATTTTGCTTGCGAGGAGCGTCATAGATGAAGCGTTGCCACGTAATGGCCGTTCTAGCTGTCGGATTTTTTCCGTTGAGCGCGTGCGGCGGCGCTTCGAACGTCGCTTTTGCGCCACGCGTTCCCGTAACGGACGTGCGCCGGCTGACCGACATCCTCTATAACTTCGGGGCGCTGCCCGATGCCCAGTACCCGTATGCGGGGTTGCTCGCCGGAAAGAAGGGCGAGTACTACGGCACCACTTTGGGCGGCGGTAGCGGCCCCAGCGACGGCGACGGCACAGTCTATGAAATCACGGCCGCCGGCAAAGAGAAGGTGCTGTACAGCTTCCAATACGGCAACGACGGAGCAGAATCGGATTCACCGCTCATCGCGGACAAGAGCGGCGCGCTCTACGGCGTGACGATCTTCGGAGGCGGATCTTCCGCGTGCAACTCCGGTTGTGGGACCGTCTTCAAACTCTCGCCGGGAAAGAGCGGCTGGTCCGAGAGCGTACTTTACGCGTTCCAAGGGGGTGCCAACGACGGAGCTTGGCCCTACGGCGGTCTGGTGATGAACAAGAGCGGCGCAATTTTAGGTACCACGGCTCGCGGCGGCGGTTCCACGTTCTGCGGAGGCAGCAACGGATGCGGCGTCGTCTTCGAGCTGACACCGTCGGGAACGACGTACACGGAAAAGGTGGTTCACGCATTTAAGTCGGGCCCACCCGACGGCTTGGCTCCGTTCGACGCCCTCGTTGCCGACAGCAAGGGAAACCTTTACGGTACGACTTTTTATGGCGGCCTCGCCACCGGCGATTGCAAGAAAAGCCCGTCCGGCATCCCAGGCTGCGGCACGGTCTTCAAGCTGACACCGTCAGGTTCGACCTATACGGAGTCCGTGCTCTACCGCTTCAAGGGCGGAATCGATGGAAGATACCCGCGCGCGAGTCTGCTTCCCGGCGCTAAGGGCGTACTTTACGGTTTGACCGAACAGGGCGGCGCGAAGAAAGGTACCGGCAACGGCACGTCCTTCGAGCTGACGCCAAAGGGATCGTCTTACACTGAAAAGGTGATCTACTCGTTCCAGGGCGGCAGCGATGGCTCGGATCCTGACGATAATCCGGGGCTCACCGCCGATACGAGTGGCGCGATCTACGGCACGACCACGGACGGCGGCGGCGCTTCGGCATGTTCCGGGGGCTGCGGCACGATCTTCAAGCTGACCCCCTCGGGATCGAGTTTTACCGAGAGCGTGCTCTACGCGTTCCAAGGCGGCACGGACGGCGTGTCCCCGTACGGAGGTGTCGTAATTGACGGTAAGGCCAAGTTGCTAGGACCAACGTTCTTCGGCGGTTCGGGCTCTTGCCAGCTCTCGTCCAAATCCCCACTGGGTTGCGGCACGATCTTCAGCGTTACCCGTTAGGGGCTACTGCGCGGCGGACGGCGGCGGTTGCCGATCGACGATCTGCGCCAGCGCGATTCGCTGCTGCTCGAACAGCAGCGCTAGAGTCTCTCGCAGCGACTCGATAGCGGTATCGTTTCGGCTCGACAAGGTGTCGAGCGCCGTTCCCACGCCGTGGGCAAGCGTTAGCAGTGCGTTGGATTCGTCGGGGGCGTACGCTTCGCCATTGCGTTTCGGCCCGCAGATGAGGGCGCCGACAAGATCGCCGCGTGAGATCATGGGGAACGCGAGTTCGCCGCGTAACTCGGAATCCGGAAGCGCGTGCAAATCCAACGCCTTATGCCACGCGCGCAGCGCCACGATGCCCGGGTCGTTCTCGCCGACCTCTAGGCGGCCGCCGTCACCGGCCGACACGTATTTTGCGGCTCCATCTCGAACCAGGAGCGCCGCGTTCTCGGCATCCGTGTGTTCCTTGACCGTCCGCACGGCCCGTTCGAGCAGCGTGGAGCGATCGGTGATGTACGAGGCTTCGTGCGCGAAGCCTCGTAACGCGGCCTCGTCTTCGTAGCGCTTGCGGAAAATCACTCGGTCGACGAATCGGTCGACGTACTTGTGAATGTAGCTCAGCGAGATACCCAGGCCGAGGGCCACGACCATGCCGATGATGGTGTTGGCCGTGTGTGTGGTGCTGGTGAGCCATGCATTGGCAGCCCATTCGACGAGAACGAACAGACCGATTACGATGGCTGAAACGAGAGTGAAGACAACGGCTCGGCTCAGCACGAAGCCGATATCGATCGCACGCCGGCTGAGTGCTGCATACGTGAGCGCAACGGGAGCCGCAAATGATATGAACGAAAAGACTTCGCTCGTCAGGTTGGCTAAGAAGTACGACATCGGGATCAAGTAGATGTAGCTGCTGAGAGTAGGAAGATATAAGAGTATCGCAAGCGGAATAAGCGTCCAGGAGAGGCGCTTGCGTTCGACTCCACGCGATGCACTTATTGCTAGAATGCTGCATGCAAGACCGGATATCGCTAAAGCAGAGAGCGTAATTTGTGGCCGGAGCACGGGGGCGTTCGGATCGAACCACAGCGTGATGAATCCTATGCTGGCAGCCACATTTTGCGCGACGGAGATCGCAGCGATCGTATAACAGAGCCATTGCGCGATACGCCGCGAGGCCGACAGCGGCCGAGCGAAACCTCCGGCGAATGCAACGGATAGCACTACTGCCAGCGGAAAGGCTACATCCGAAACGAAGTCGGCGACGACGTAAACCCATACCCACGGAAGCGCCCATTCGATATTATTGGACTCATTCGAAATGGCTAACACGACGAGCGCTAGCGCCAACAATCGCATCTCGGGCACATGGGAACGCCGCCATCCGATCAGGGCTGCGAAGAACGCGAGCCAAAGTGTCAAGAACGGTTGGACAAAAAAGGCGGACCCGTAGACCAAAAATGCGGTCCAATTCCAGCTCTTTCCAGCATATATGCTCTGTAAGGAAGCTGGTACGAGGACGACCTTCTCTTGCAGCGCCCCTCTGCGTACCAAAAGCGGTAACGTTCGTCCGGTCAACGGCCGACCGGCAATCCAATAGCGCTCCTGCAGCGAATTCGTTCGCAGATCGATGGTATCACCGGCGCGAAGACCGGCGCGGTCGGCCGGGCCGGCCGGATCGACGGAACCTACTCGTACGCTAAACGGTTCCGAGGCGAGAGCCGGCTGCAATCCTCTGCGGCCGCTCCACGGTGGAGCGCCGCCCAGGCCGACGATGGCAAAAACGCTGGTTACCGCGGACAGCGCAGCGATCGCGCAAAGCGTCAGGATCGCCGCGCGCCACGCCGCGGGGTTCATGGGGCTATTCTCTATTGCTCGAGTTCTTGGAGCGTGTTCGTTTTGGTATCGGTATAGAACAACACCGTATCGCTATCGCTGGTGCCGCTCGCAAGCAGTCCGAAGATGTGAGCAGTCGAGGAGGTGTCGATTGTTTTGGTGTCGAGCACCTTCCCCGCCGGCGTCAGCTCCACGAGCTTGTTTCCACCTTGGGTGTTCGCAACGATGAGGTTTCCGTTGGGCAGCAGAGCGGAGGCGACGGGCGCATCGAGCGGAGCGCCGCTATAGACGAGCGTCGCGCAGGTGTTTTTCGGGTGAGCGCATTTGAACGTCTTTCCACCGGGCTGCACGACGATCTCGTTCTTCTCGAGCAGCTGGCTGGCATTCGAAACGGCGACGATCGTGTTATCGACCCCGTCCACGATATACAACGTATCGTTGCAGAGACTACCGGTTCTTTGGCTATTGTATTGTATTCCCGATGGGCCTAAGATGCTCCATCCGGTACCCTTATTGACCCCGAAACCGGTCATCACTTGGATCAACTTCACGTTGCCGGAGCTAACCGGGACGAACGCCAACTTGATAATCGAGCCGGTCTTGGAATCCGCAGTGTAGATGTCTTCGGGCGCGTAAGGCTCACCGCAGAATGCATCGGCGTCGACGAACGGAGCGTGGATGGGAGGACCGTGACTCTTCTCGAGCTTGCCGCTTTCATTGAAGCGCGAAACGAGACCGCTGGTCAGCCCCGCGCCGTAGACACTGTTTGTGGCAGTGACGGCGTCGCCGTCGCAACCCGCTATTTTAGAGCTTTGCGTGAAGGTCCTCGGTTTGGAGTGCGGGTCGGGATTAAGAACTTCGATCGTGCTCCCTTTCCCAGCAGCGCCCGCGGAGTCTTCGAAGTTGCAAACGAGCAACTGCCCCTTCTTGAGCACGAAGGTCGACCGGACCAGCGAGATGGCGCGCGGGCCCATGTCGCCGTTTTTCGGATCGACCGTCGAGCCGATTTCGACGTCCTTCGTAAGTTTTTTCAGAATCGAGGTCGAGTCGTCGTTTACAACAACGGGAGGCGCGAAGGAGTTTGGGACCGTAGCGTTTCCTCCGCACGCCGACGTTGCAAAAAGTATTCCCGCGGTCAGCATAAGCACGCGATTGTTTAAAGTTGGCATCCTAAACCTCACTCCTAACGCAGTGGTAACGAAACGGGCTTCGTAGTGCCTCTTTCGTCGCCTGCAAGAGCGAGCGACCGCTGTCCCCCTTTCACGAGGGATTTTCCCCGCTTTAGAGGTGCAGGCATCGCCGAACGCCGAGCGAAGGGCAACCTCCCGAAGACGCACCATCCCGCCTTATAGGAGCGGCTTTGACGACTCGGAAAGGCGTAACGTAATGAATACGACTGGTTTAGTGAGGTACGCCGGTGCCCTGGTTGCGGTCGCGATTTGCTCGGCGTGCGCCGGCGGGGCGGTCGGGCCGTCGAACGGTGCGCTTAATGCGGGTTACACCGACGGGGTATTGCCGGTGAACGGAAGGCTGGTAACGGCGGCGCGCGCCAATCTGGGCGAGCGACCCCGTTACGCGACGATCGTTCCCGACCGAGAGGCGAAGTCGAAGACCATTGAGTACATCATTAGCGACTACGGTACTTATGCCAGCATTTTCGACTATCCGAAGAGCGATAAACAGATTGGATCGATCGCCAACGTCGGCGGCCAAGGGTGCACGAACGTCTTGTACGGCTATGGGAAGAAGACCATCTGGATCGTCGCGGGTGCCGACCAGATCACGGAGTATAGGCTCCTCACGAAGGCGCGCAAGACGCTCTCCGTCTCGGTCGGCATGCCATCCAGCTGCGCCATGAATACCAGCGGCGACCTCGCGGTTGGGATATTATATGGATTGGGCGGCGGCGATCTCGTGATCTTCAAGAACGCGAGCGGCTCGGGTACTGTTTACACCACGCCGTTGGTCAGCGAGTACTTCGACGGCTACGATCCCCACGGAAATCTCTACTTCGACGGCTATGACGGCGCCTCGAACTTCGAGCTTGACCAGCTTCCGAAGGGCAGCAGTAAAGCCCGACAGATCACAACGACCAACAACGTGGACTTCCCCGGCTCCGTGCAGTGGGACGGTAAGTACCTGACAGTCACCGATCAGAGGGCGGATGCGATCTATCAATACACCATCCGCGGGACGAAGGCGACGTTGGAGGGCACGGTATCGCTTACGGGTGCCGGCGACTGCGCGCAGACCTGGATCGCAACGGGCGTCGTCTATTGCGCGGACGCGGGCAACTACGGCGCCGAGGTTTTCAAGTACCCGGCCGGCGGTTCACCGATTGCGGTCTTTTCCGGCTCTTTTGACGTGCCGCTCGGCACGGTGGCAGCAGACAGATAATCCGCCGGGGCGCCTCGACCGGGCTACGGGGCGATGCTTACCGACTCGCCCTGTGGATGTGTCGGCGCCCATTGCGAACTGAGGGATTTGGTCGGATTCCCACCAGCCGTGTATGCCCAGTAGCTGACGCGATTGTTGCACAGCATATTACCGCCGACGGCTACATGGCCTTGCTCGTGATTGACGGGGGTATTTTTGCTGCCGACAATAAAAAGCCAATACTCCTCATTTGCATATCTGCTTTCGCACGAGTCATAGAGAATCGTCTTTCCGATCATCTTAAGATCGCCCGAACTTAATTCCTTAACTCTATAGTTAGCGGTCGTGTGATTCCCCTTGTAGTTAGAGTCGGTAAGCACGACGTACTTGCCGTCCCATTGGGCGCTGCCCACAGCGTCAATTGCTCGGCTGAATGAAACCTGCCGAACTCGCTTCGCACCGTTCGCTAAAAGACAGACCGGCTTCGGACCGCTAGAGTACACCTGGCTTTCGAAGTAGAGATTACCTTTGTCGTCGTAAGCTGGTGGAGCTGGCATCGGGCACGCACTGCTGTGGTGCGACGACGGCGACCCTGAGGCGTGGCGCCAGATCTACACGTCCCTCGCTCCGCTACCACTACTCGGAGCGGTATTCGCGACGGCGAGGTCTCCATTTTGCGAGATCATCGGATAGATGCCCCCATGCGCGTATTCAACGACAGCCCCCACCGCAGTTATCCAACGAACCGCGGCTGTTTCGGCAACGCGTTGATTGCGTCGACCGCCAATTGCAGCGTTCCGGTTACGTCGGGGTTGGCCGGTTGGTGGAATCCGATGTGGCTGTCGCTGGTCTGAACGAACTCGAGCGGCTCCGTCGCCGTGGCGGAAACGGCGCGGCCGGTCGGCAAGCCGCCGGCGCCGAGCGTGGCGAACGGATGCAGGTCGCAAAAATACGCGTAGGTCCCGGGTTTGTCGAACCGGTAGCTCCAAACGCCGCCGCGGTAACCGTGTGCGCATCGTCGTCGCGGTTCGTGAAAAGTAACGGTTTGACCGGCCTGTATCGTCAGCACCGGGGGCGAGAAAGCATCGTTGACGAGGGTCACCGCCGGAACGGCTGCCGAAGCCGGAACGGCGCAGTATACGCCGCAGGCCGAAAAACGGTTCGGGTGAAGATTTGCTCGATGAAACGGACGCTACTGACCGCCGCGCTCGTTGGCGCCTCGCTCTTCTTCCTGATGCAAGCGGGCGCGCGGGCGGCGCAGCCATATGCCGCCTTCACCGCGGGGGCGCACGCCTCGCGCGGCTTGTTCACGATCTGGCAGAGCGACGGCGGAACGTATCTCGAGCTGGCGCCGAACCAACTCGACACGGATTTCCTGGAGACGATCGTGCCTGGGAACGGGGTCGGCCGGGATCCGGTCTGGTGGGGCGATACCGATTATCTTCCGACGCAGATCGTTCGCTTCGAGCGACGCGGGGACGCCATCGTGATGGTGTGGCGCAACTGGTACGCGCTGGCCGGGTCGAGCGCGTCGGCACGGCTCGCCAACGAATCCGGCTTCCCGGACTCGGTGGTCGGGATCGGGAAAATCGTCGCCGAGAATCCGGCGAACGGAAACGTGGTCTTCGATCTTTCCTCGCTGCTTGGCGACAATATCGATCTGCGCAACGTGATCAACGGCGCCGTTCCGCAGGATAAGGCCTACCGGCTCGATTCCGACCTCTCGTATTTCGATGCCGTCAAGGCGTTTCCCGAGAACGACGTGATCACGGTGGCTCAGACCTGGGCAACCGATGCGTCGCACGTGATCGACACCGCGCCCGACGCGCGCCGTATTCTGATTCGCGTGGTGTACAACTTCGTGCTGATGCCGCACGACGATTACCGCCCGCGTTTGATGGACGACCGCGTCGGCTTGTACGACGACATCTACGTCGACTTCTCCAACGATACCCGGGCGCGACGCCAACTGCCGTACATCGTGCGGTGGAACTTCGACCCCGCCGATCCCGGCCGGCCCTCGGCGGCGCGCCATCCGATGGTCATCTATTTGAGCAACACGATTCCACCGGCCTACCGCGGGGCGATCCGCGACGCGTGTCTGGATTGGAATAAGGCGTTCGAAAAGATCGGGATCCTGGACGCGATCGTCGTGCGTGACCAGCCGAACGATCCGAACTGGGATCCCGACGACGTGCGCTACAGCGTGATACGGTGGCTCAACGAAACCGAGCCGAGCTTCGGTGCGGACTCGCAGACCCTGTTCAACCCGCTCACCGGCGAAGAGATTCGGACCGGCGTGCTGGTCTCGTCGGTCGTCGGCATGGGGCCGCGTCTGGGGTGGCATTACTTCGTCGATCCGGTGCGGTACGGGCGGACGACCGACCCGGTTCCCGCCGAGTTTCTGCACGACTCGATCTTTGCCACGATCGTGCACGAGATGGGGCACAATTTGGGGATGCAGCACAACTTCATCGGCCACGAAGCCTACAGCGCGGCCGAGCTGCAAAGCACCGCGTTCACTCGCGAGCACGGCATTGCGTCGAGCGTCATGGAGTACGCGCCGATGAACCTCTGGCCTCAGCCGTACAAACAGGGCGAGTTCTTCCAAACCACCATCGGCCCGTACGACTACTACGCGATCAAGTTCGGCTACGCAAACATTCCCGGCGCGCAGACTCCCGAACAAGAGGTGCCGACGTTGCGGCGCTGGGCTTCGGCGTGGTCGAACCCGTGGACGCGGTATGCGTCGGATGAAGACGTCGACTACGCAACGGGGCACGCCGCCGACCCGCGGGTGGAGCAGGGGATGTTGACCAACGACCCGCTCGCGTGGTGCGACGTTCAGAGGAAGATGGATCGCGACCAGCTTGCATCGATCAACAAGTACTGGCCCGCGAGCGGAGAGGCTTACGAGGAGGAGCGCGACGTTTTTGACATCCTCGTGCACCGTTACGACCGTTGCGCGATCGTGGCCGCCCATTATCTTGGCGGGCAGTACCTCTCTTGGGCGCACGCGGGAGATCCCGATGCGCAACCGCCGATCGTGCCGGTTAGCCTGCAAACGGAACGTCGCGCGATGGACGTGCTGGATGCGGCACTCTTTAATCCGAACGCGCTGCCGGTTCCGGCCTCGGTGTTGAGCCGGCTGCGGTACTCGGAGTGGGCGGGCTATGGTTATACCAGTTGGGAGGGTTATGGAAACCTCCCCACGTGGGCGTACGATCCGCCGAAGCGCCACGATTATCCGTTCGTCGAAGAGATCAACGACGCGCAGCTTAGCGCGGTCGATTATTTGTTCCAGCCGTTAGTGCTGCAGCGGATCGACGAGAACCCCGCGCAATCGGCGCAGCCGACGATGACGATCGCCGACCTTTTCGAGTGGCTGCACGCCGGGATCTTCAGCGATTTGCACGCCGCGACGATTCCGCTCGTTTCGCGCAATCTGCAGAGCGAGTACGTCGGACGGCTGGCGATTCTGGTGACGGCGCCGCCCAAAGGCACGCCGCCGGACGCACAGGCGCTCGCTGCCGCCGAACTGTCGCGGATCGCTCGCGACGCCGCAGCCGCGATGAGCGGAAGCCACGATGCGGTGACCCGCGCGCACCTGGCCGCACTCGTGCACGCGGCCAAGAATCCCAGGGTGCCGCCGAGTTCTTCGCAAGCGTCGAATCCGCAAGGTAAGTAGTACGCGCCGGAGGACTCCGTACAAATACGGATGCCCGGCCGGCCGATCGGCGCGTTAGACTTGGGATCAAGGAGGACCGCCAATGCCTTTTCTCATTCGGTTCGGTAGCTACGGTGCCGGCGCGTGTCTTGCGGGCGCTTTGCTTGCCGGGTGCGGCAGCGGTGGCCCTTCGAGCTTTGGGCCCTCGGGACTGACACAGCTTGCGAGGCTGCACGACGCGGCGCTTACGATGCCGCGCTTCGTCCAACCCCACGTCCACGCGGATCAC